>NZ_NFJU01000004.1 GCF_002160025.1 Anaeromassilibacillus sp. An200 | reverse complement strand
TCTCGCGCAGGTTGCAGATATGAAAACCTATCGTATTGTTTTCGTTTCCTGTAGTGAAATCGCCCCAGACCTGTTCGTAAATCTGTGCGTAGGTCAGCACACGGCCTTTATTGGCGGCCAGCAGCAGGAGAATCCGATATTCTTTTGCGGTAAGCTGAATCTCCTGGCGATCCCGAAACACCTTCCGCCTGCTTGGAAATATCTCAAGACCAGGGAGCGACACCATCGGTTCCTCGTCAATCTCGAATTTTTCTATTTCAGGGTGGTTTTTGAGGATAGACAGGATCTGCTCCAAAACTTTCGCATCTCTTTCGTGCAGCTCCAGAATCATGACTCGTCCGATGATATCACCGCTTTCTCACTCAGTTTACGAGCTGCTTTCAGTCGCTCAAAGGTTTCCTTGCTGATTACATGCTCAATCCGGCAGGCATCCCGCTCGGCAGTGACTGGATCGACACCAGCTGTTACAAGCATCTCTGTAAAAAAGCGATGCTTTTCGTAGGTATCCTCGGCAACCTCACGGCCGAGATCCGTCAGGTGCAGGAAGTGAGCTCCATCCATGAGCAGGAAGCCGCCCTTTTTCAGGGTAGCCACAGCATGGCACACACTTGGCTTCGACACCTCCAAGTGCCGGGCAACATCCGCAGACCTCACCATACCCTTTTTCTTTTTGAGGACAAGGATGGCCTCCAGATAGTCTTCCCCGGACGCATGAAGTTTCATGGTACGGTGCCACTTCAAAGTATCAAGCAATGCTCCAGCCCTCTGCCTGCTCGCGGATCATAATGAACCGGCGATAAAGCCCATTCTGCTGGACAAGTTGCTGATGCGTTCCTTTCTGAACGACTTGCCCCTGATCCACCACCAAAATCTGGTCAGCGTGTTCAATCGTTGCCAGACGGTGAGCAATGACAATGACCGTTTTCCCAATGGTCAACTCGCTGATGGCCTGCTGGATCAGATGCTCGTTTTCGGGGTCAATGCTTGCGGTTGCCTCGTCAAGAATGACAATATTGGCATTCTTCAAGATTGCGCGGGCGATGGAAATACGCTGCTTTTCGCCGCCGGACAGTGTAGATCCGCCCTCGCCGATCACCGTTTCATATCCATCGGGAAGAGCCGTAATGAAGTCATGGCACCGAGCCTTTTTCGCCGCCTCTATAATTTCTTCCTTGGTTGCACTTGGATTGCCGAAACGGATGTTGTTTTCAATGGTATCGTGGAACAGATAGACCTTTTGAAAGACCATCGAAATATTGCGGAGCAAGCTGTCACAAGTCATATTCCGCACATCCTCACCGCCTACTGTGACCTCACCGCTGTCCACATCATAGAAACGGGCAATCAGGTTACAAATCGTGGTCTTGCCGCTGCCAGATGGCCCTACAATGGCCGTAGTGCTGCCCTGCGGGATGGAAAAGCTAATATTCCGCAAAACAGGAACTGTATCGTAGGAGAATGTCACATTACGGAAAGCAATGTCGGTGTTCTGTAAAGAAATATCTTCCCCGTCTTTGTCTATAACGTCGGCGTGTTCAATGCCGTCCAGTTTATCCAGCGTAGCATCAATGACCTCCAATACATGGGCTGCATTGTTCATTGCTTCCACACTTCCAAAGATCATAAAGGAGAACATATCCAGCATGAGCATGGTAGGAAGTCCCATACTGCCGTTATAGGTCAGCAGAGCGGCCACAGCGACAATGGCAATGGAGGCAGCTTTCAGCGAAAACAAGTGCAGGCAGTTAAAGGGCATATATTCCACTTCAATTTTGATGTTGATTTTCTTGCTGTCGTTGTATGCTTTGCGGATACCGGCAATAGACACGCCTTCCTGCTTAAAGGCTTTCACCACCTGCATCCCCCGCAGATACTCAATGGAGCTTTCAACCATATCATCCTGCGCCTTTTGATGGATAGGCGCGTTTTGGTGGCTGCGTGCCTCCAGCAGATGGAGGAATAGGGCAGACAGAAGGACACCAGCCAGAGCAATTCCTCCCGCCATAGGGCTGTAAAATACAAGGAACATTATTAGGACGATAACGGTGATGTATCCATTCACAACGGTGTTGACCATATTCATGGCGTACATCTCCATAAACGAGAGGTCGGTCGTTGCGGCTGCGGATAGTTCGCCCATATTGTTCTTGCTGAAAAAACCAAGCGACACTCGCTTCAGAATATCTCCCAGTCGTATTCTCTCGTCAGCGGTTGCTTCATAACCAACACTTTCCTGTGTGATGGCTCGGAAATAAGAGAACAGGTATCGGCCCAATACAGCTAAAGTCATGGCTCCCAGCACGATCCAGATGTCCCGGCTCTCCAATGCCTTGACGCCATTGAAGTCATCCAGAACAGAACTCAATCCATTCGCAGCCAGCATAATAGGGATCGCGGTAAAAATGCTGTGAATGAAAGCGTAGACAAACCCGATGTAAATGCGCCGTTTATATTTACCAGTCCACTGGATCAGTCGATTTACAATCCGAAACATATCAGTTACCCCCTTTCCCGGAACCGGCAGACCAGTTCTGCGCTCCGATATGCGCCTCCCACATATCCCGATAGAGAGCGTCGCCATCTAAAAGCTGCTGATGAGTGCCCGTATTCTCAACCTGCCCGTTTTGCAGGACGATAATCTGATTGGCATTCTTGATGGTGGACAGACGATGTGCGATTACGAGCAATGTTTTTCCTTTTGTCAAAGCAGCAATGGACTGCTGGATTTTTTCTTCGTTCTCCTGATCGGTGAACGCAGTTGCCTCGTCCAAAATCACGATAGGGGCATTTTTCAAAATCATTCGGGCAATAGAAATACGCTGTTTTTCACCGCCTGACAGTCGGCTTCCGGCATCACCAGCCATCGTGTCGTAACCTTGCTCCAGCTTATGAATGAACTCATCACAGCAGGCGACTTTTGCCGCCGCATATACTTCTTCGTCCGTAGCATCAGGGTTTCCAAGCCGGATGTTTTCCTTGATGGAGCAGTTGAACAGAAAGTTATCCTGTGTAACAAAACTGACAATATCGGCAAGTTGGGCCAGCGGCATACTGCGAATGTCTACACCGCCAATGGTGATTTCCCCATCGTTCACATCCCAAAAACGAGCAATCAGGCGGGCGATGGTGGACTTGCCTCCACCGGATGGACCGACAAGCGCCGTAAACTTTCCCTCCGGGATTTTTAGATCGATATGGGAAAGCACCTGTTTACCGCTCTCTTTATCATAAGAGAACGAAACATTCTGAAGTTGAATGTCTTTGGAGTGCATGTCCACTGGCTTTCCAGTATCGGGCAGTTCCTTCACATGGAGCAACTCGTCCACATCGTGGACAGCGTATTCAATTGCCTTCGTCTCATTGACATAAGTGGTGAAGTTCATGAGCGGGCCTACAATGCCCAGCGAGAGGATCAGGCACATCGCAAGATCCTGCGGCGTGAGGCTACCGTTCCAGTAGAGATACATACCAATCGGAAGCGTTCCCAAAAAAGTGGACGGTAGCACAGCAGAAACAAAGTTCATCACCTTCCAGGAACTTTGATACCATTTGAGGGTGTAGTCCTTGAAAGATTTAACCGCCTTTGTGAATTTTTCATAGGAACTGGAGGACTGATTAAACGCCTTGATAACTTCAATACCCTCCACATACTCCACAATCACGCCGTTTACATAGTTATTGGACTCCATGTAATCGGCATAAAGCTTGTTAAAATTCTTCATCATCATAGCAAAAGCAATCAGGACGAAAGGCAGCGTGACCAGCATCGCCAGTGCCATTCGCCAGTCGATGCAGACCAGATAGACAAAGACTGCCACGGGGAGCAGCAGGTTGGAGATACACTCCGGGATCATGTGGGCCAGCGGCAATTCAATCGTTTCCACCCGATCCACCAGTACGCTTTTCAGCTTTCCAACAGACTCCCCGATGACTGTCCCCAGCGGCGCTTTCATCAGCCGCTGCGCAAGAGCCAAACGAATATTCTCCAAAATGGTGTAGGCGGATATGTGGGACAGGCTCGTTGAAATACCATAGAACAAGAAGCGTATCGCATAAGTGCCAAGTCCAATCCAGCACCATCTCCAAACCTCTGCCATCACAGGTGAACCGCCGATAAAGAGCGTGATAATCTGGTAAACACTCCAATAGGGTATCAGTCCGGCAATCACACTGATGATCGCACATAAAACGGACAGGACAATCTTGCCCCGGCACTGTGAAGCAAAGGAAAACACAATAGAAATCCAGCTTTTCTGCTTCATTTCCATTCCTCCTTGGCAAAAAAATAGAGAGTATCAATCACTTTGATACTCTCTAAGTATTGCAGGTATTCATTTTGTCTGCCACTCTGCCCGGCCGGTTTTTACTCCATTTAGATTTTTATTTTTCGATATTCCAGCGGTGTTTTTCCCTTTACTTTCTTGAACGCTTCGGAGAACTTGCTGGTGTTCGTATAGCCAACTTTTCCGGCGATCACCGTAATCGGTTCATCCGTCTGTGTCAAAAGAGAAGCTGCCAGGTCCATACGATAATTCCGCATATAGGTATAAATGGCGGTGCCATACACGCCCTTAAAGCACTGCTTCAGAGCAGAAGTGGAAATATCGAACTTTTCAGAAAGCTCCTCCATGGTGAAATGGTGCTCCGGCTCATTTGTCATAAACGACATGATTGCCTTGACTTTCTCTACCTGCGTTTTATAAAAATAGGGACGTTCCACACCTAAGACCGTAGGATCTACCGTCCTGAGCGTGACCAACAGTTCTAACACCTTTACTCTGAGATATTCCAGGCGGATATTTTCCGGCACCTGGTACAGTTCCGAAATTACATGGTCGGGAACGGAATTTCCGTGCATAATGAAAGGCCGAGTCTTTAAGGTGAATTGCTGTTCGATTTGCTCCAGATCAATGGAAAACATGGACAGAAAATCACTCAAACCCTCTACCGCTTCAGGGACAGAAATTGTAACCGTGATCCCGTGGTAATGGCTTACGGGAAAGCTGCAATGGTTGTTTTCCGTGGCAGAACTGTCCAGCATAATATCGCCGGACGCAAGATAAAGATAAGCGCCATTGCTGACTTCCCACTCGACACGGCCTTCTCTGCAATGGTGAATTGCAAAAGTGTGCGTATTTTGTTCAAACTTCCTTGACGGGCAGTGCTCCATGTGAAAATCATTATACATGACACCTATTCCGGGATATACTTCATAATAGGTTGCAGTTCCGTCTCCTGTTTCATTTTTCATTTGGTAGACCGAGCAGGATTCATCCCGGCAGAGCAAATTCATATTTTGCTGCGAGAAAAACAGGTCGCTTCTGTTCAAACTGAAATCACCTCGATTCTATAAAAAAATTTTGGAGGCGCTGGAGCCCTGCGGCATCCAGTGCATATTGTTCCTGTACCATACCATGCTCCAAATGCAGAACATGAGTACAGCAACTGACGATCAGCTCATAATCATGGGTGATGACAAGAGATGTCTTTCCCATTTTCTGTATCGTCACAAGTTCATCAGCCACTTCTTTCATGTGCTGTAAATCCAGACCGCTGGTAGGTTCATCCAGCACCAAAATCTTACGTTCAGAAACAAGAGCGGTGGCAATCGCCACCCGCTGCTTCTGCCCGCCGGAGAGCGCCATCGGGTGTCTCTCCTTAAACTGCAACAAATCCAATCTGTCAAGAACCGCGTCCGCCTTGTCGGGAGCTGGCTCCGCCATACTGATGAGCATTTCTTCCTCTGTGCTTTCCGTAAACAGCTGATGGTTGACATCCTGCATGACCATATAGCACAGAGATAGCCTTTGTTTTCTATTATACGGCTTCCCGTCCACTTTCACAATGCCCTTGCAGTGTTTCTCCAGACCACAGAGGCAGCGGGCCAGAGTGGATTTTCCCGCTCCGTTATGGCCGATTACTGCAATCACGCCCGCCTGTGGCAGCGAAAGACTGTCAATATCCAGCGCATCCCTCTGCTTTGTATAAGCAAAACGAAAATTCTCACATTCGATAGAACCACTGCTTGCAACAGGATGTGCTGTCACAGGGAACGCGCCCAGGTCAAAAGGCCGCAGCCCCATTTCTGCCTGTTGCGTCACGGACAGTTTAAGTGCATCCAGAGCCAAGTAATCTTTTTCAATTCTCCCATCTTTTAGATACACAACACGGTCTATCAACTCTTTCAGATAATAGAGCCGATGTTCCGCAATAATAACTGTTTTCCCTTGCTGTTTCCAAATCTGGATCATTCGGCGCAGATCTTTTGTAGCTGACATGTCCAGATTAGAAGATGGTTCGTCCAGCACGATGATGGGCGGATTACTGGCCGACACAGAGGCACAGGCAACTTTCTGCTTTTCTCCGCCGGAAAGAGAAAAGATATTTTTCCCCAGCAGATTGTCCATATCAAACTGCTCCGCAGTTGATTTCACCCGCTGGATGATTTCTTCTTCAGGCAAGCCCTGATTTTCACATCCAAAGGCCAGTTCGCTGGTAGAGTCCACCGTAAAAAACTGCGTGCGGGGATTTTGAAAAACGCTACCCACATATTTCGCTGTTTCATAGAGTGGAAGTCTGCTGATGTTCTTGCCATCCAGCAGGACTTCGCCGCTTAACTCGCCCTCATAATAATTCGGGATCAGCCCATTCACCAACCGGGTCAGAGTTGTTTTTCCGCAGCCAGATTGCCCACACAAAAGGATAACTTGCCCGTCCGGGATGATTAAGTCAATGTTTACAAGCCCACCGGCATCCGTTCCCCCGGCATATCGAAAATTGATATTGCGAAGTTCAATCATAGACTCCTTCCTCCTAACAAATAAAGAAACCGGTCCAACAGGGTATCGCCAGCAGGAAGAAGAAAATGTCTAAAGGCCCAAAGCCAATTTTGCAAATATTTGTCCGTTTCTGCGGAGCTTCAAGCCCACGCGTAAGAGCCGCCGCAGACAGTTCTTCTCCGATTTGGGCAATCGACATCATCAGAGGAACCACCCGGTATTCCAGCATTTTCATGGGACTGCGGAGAGTAGTGATGCCGCGCATCTTCATGGCATCCCGTATAGCCGCATATTCCTCTTTTACCGTCGGGAAGAAGCGAAACACCACGGACACGGGGATTACTATTTTCTCGGGAACATGCATCCGTTCCATAGCTGCGACAAATTCACTGACAGTTGTAGTGCTCACCAGATAGTATCCCATGATAAATCCGGGAAGCATGTGTGTATAAATCCCGACCGCAGCTCCCAGGATAAAATTCCATGTACCAGTGAGCAGCGGTAATACCGTTAATTCCAACGCAAACAAAATAGCGTATGTAACTGCAAATCTGGCTGCGGCCACCCATTTCCTTGAAAGGAGCAGGAACACAATCGGGCACGCCATGAGGCACGGGCGAACCAGGTTCATAAATCCGCCCGTGCCGCCAGTAATCATAATGGTGCTGACTGTAACAGTCAAAAACAGTTTTGTCCTCGGATCGGTGGGAATAACAGCTTTGCTTTCAAATTTTAGCGTTGTAACCGCCGCATCCATCAGGCAATCCCTGCCTTTTCAAAATGTTTCTTCAACACGGCCTTGCCAAGAAGCGCCCCCAAAATGCCGCCAATAAAAGTGACAATAAACAGAACCGGATACATCCAGCCAGGGGTATAGGACATGAGTGTGTCTACATATTCCTGCCCATAGCTGCTTACAAGTGAAGCGAAGAATGTATCACGGGTCAAAAACATCCGACTCACATAGCCCATGATCCAAAGGGAAAACACTCCGTTACCAAGGAGCGTACACTTCCAGCTTTGATATTTTCCGGCCCGCAAAATGACATCACCCAGGACACCAAAGATGATGCCAAAAATCAGAACCAGCACACCACTGCCCATGATTAAATTCAGCAAACCAAGGATAATGCCGGTCAGTGATACCATGCCAAACTTCTTGACCTTTGTTAAGTACAGCATAAAGGGAATACCGCACAGGATGGGGCACACCAGTCCAAGCAACGGGATAAAGATAGGGATATATCCCAGCATCATGCCTGCAAAGAAAATGACAAAATAGATGGCGGTGAAAATACCTACATTGATAAGGTCTTTTGCTTGTAGCTTGTTACTTTTTACTTCCATTCTCTACATACCTCCATTTGGGTTAGATTTAGCTAACCGATTGTGCTAAAAAAAGCGAAACGGAATTTCGCAGGAGGTATTTTATCATATTCCGATTGGAGCATACCACCCCATACGGTTGCAGATTGCTCCATTTAGATTTTTATTTGCATGCTGTTGCTATTATAAAGATATTCTTATCAGTTTTACCATGCAGAACCGATCCGAAGTCGCCATGCTGATCTTGGTGGACAGTTTCAATCCGGTTCGGGGGATATGGCGGTAATAGGGCTCCTCAGCCAGCACCCTGACCCCACTGCCGATTTTCCCAGCCAGCACCGACGCGGAATCCACATAGAAGAACATCTGCGCGTCCCCATGACCCACCTGCTTCATGTACTTTTTCCGCATCATGGCCATGCCGCTTTTGCTCACGGTGTCAAAGACGATTTCGATCTCTCCAAACTTCGTGAGCATCCGCAGAAGGCCCACAACCTTGCTTTCCTCAAAATAGTGGAACAGGCCTCCGGCGGTGACCAGAATAGGAGCATCCGGCACATCGGCGCGGATCTGCCTGATCCAGTCCTCAGCAAAGGCGTCCCCGGCGAGATAGGTCTCCCGCTCCGGCTCCGGCAACAGCGCCCGCCGGTACTCCACCACATGGGGCAGATCAACGGCATACCAGCGGGTTCTTCCATTATCGCAGCGGTAATAGGCCGTCTCCAGACCGCAGCCGAGCTGAACGATCATACCGTTCGGCCTACGCTCCAGAAACGTCCGGATGTACCGGTCCATATTAGCGGACCGGGCGGCGGAGGCCAGCAGAGTATACTCGCTCTGTCCGTCCTGCTCCGGCAGGCCGGACGGCAGGTTCTTTTTCAGTTCCAACGCCTTTGGATCGTACAGGATCTGCGGGCAGTACTCGCTGGCATAGATCCTGCCCAGCATGGGGACAAACAGCGTGTCCTCTACAACACCCAACCTGGACATGGTCAACCCTCCTATTTGGACGAATTACTTTCTACCCACAAGCAGTCGGGAAGAGCCAAGCATCATCATGGCAGCCCGGCGGCGGGAGCCGAAGGCCTCTTCCGCGGTATCAATGAGCCGGACATCCTGATAGCCCATCTCCCGCAGTTTTTGGGCAAAGGCATCCATATCGCCGTACAGCTTGGGCTTCATGTCATCATTCAGAGCGAAGACGCCGCCTTTTTTCAGCACCCGCAGGCTCTCCAGCAGCAGCTTGTGCATATCGGCTCCCATGACATTGTGGTAGACATAGTTGCTGATGACCGCATCAAAACTCTCATCGGGGAAATCCAGATGATTGGCGTCGCCATGCCGGAACACACACCGGGAGGCCACGCCTTCACTTGCGGCGTTTTTCTCACAGAGGGCCTTGCTGTAATTGTAAACAGCTCCCCAGTAGTCCATGCCAGTGACCTTTGTCTCCGGCCAGGTTAGGGCCGCACGGATCGACAGGGCCCCGGAACCGCATCCGACCTCCAAGAGACTGCCCTGGCCGTCATAGTCCAGGCGAGAGAGAACGACCCGGTGAACCTGTTCCATGATCCCGCCGCCGCCAAAGGCATACTGGCGCCTGATCCATGTGATCCAGACCAGCAGTGCCACCAGCGCCGCCGCAACAACAGAGAACAGAACACCGAGGACCGTGATGTGGAACACCGAAAAGGAGAGTACGGCCAAAACTACGGCCAGAGCCGTGATACCGCCAATAATATAGAACACGGGATTGGACATCCAGCTTCCGTAGTCTTCGCCATGGCTACCGAGACGAATTTCTGCTTGTTGATTACGCTTTTGCTGCATTTGATTTTCCTCCTGTTGTTCAATATTTGTGTACAATTCGTTTACGGGTGTTTCTCCTTCGCCTTCCGGCAGACAAAGGACGCCATACTCTGAACCATTCGAACCTTTGCGGGCCCGAAGGTTTCCTCCAGACGATGCCCCAGACTGTCCGCCGTCTCAAAGGGCGGGGTGAACCAGCCCTTTGGCACATACAGCCTGCGGATCAGCCAGTCCGTGCGGCGGTTTTGTCCCCTCACATAGAAGCAGCCGCAGAAGGTCCCGCCGGGCCGCAGTACACGAAAGATCTCCCGCCAGGCGGCCTCCTTGTCCGGGAACGCATGAAAGCCGTTGAGTGAGAGTACGATGTCGAAGCTGCCGTCCCCAAAGGGCAGCACCCCAACATCCCCCTGCTGAAAACGCACATGGGAAAGTCCCTCGCTCCGGCATTTTGCCCGTTCCAGCATCTCCGGCGAGTAATCCAGGCAGGTGATCTCCGCCTCCGGCATTTCCCGGTAGAGGGGCATGGTCAGGATACCGGTACCCACGGGGACTTCCAGCAGCCTCCCGGAAAACCCCTCCGGTATCCCGGCAAGGGCGGCGGAAAGGTAGTCCTGGGTTTCCGCCCGATCCATTCCCCATATCAGGCGGCATACCGCCTGGCCTGACAGGGTGGAACAGGTGATCATGCCATCATAAAATGTCTGTTTGCCTCCCAATCCCCGGTAGGCGTTTTGAATCCGCTCTTCTTGTCCCATTTTTTCACCTTCACTCACTCAAGCACCCAGCGCCACATCCAGCGTCATCATAAGGGTAAAGCCGACTGCAAACAGAATAGTCCCTATATTGGAGTGCTTTCCCACTGACATCTCCGGGATCAATTCCTCTACTACCACATAGACCATCGCTCCAGCGGCAAAGCTCAGGGCGTAGGGCAGTACCGGAACCAAGATCCCCGCCAACAGAATGGTCAGGATGGCGCCTATTGGCTCCACTGCGCCGGACAGCGTCCCATACAGGAAGGAGAGGGATTTGGAAAACCCCTCCGCTTTCAGGGGCATGGAAATGATCGCGCCCTCCGGGAAGTTCTGAATGGCAATACCCAGAGAAAGAGCCAGCGCCCCCGCCAGCGTGATACCGCTGTCTCCGTAGAGCCACCCGGCATAGACCGCCCCTACCGCCATTCCCTCCGGAATATTGTGCAGCGCCACAGCCAGCGTCAGCATGGTCGTCTTTCCAAGACTGCTTTTGATGCCCTCAGCCTCCGCGCTGCCGCGGTGCAGATGCGGGATCAGCCGATCCAGTCCCAGCAAGAAAAAGACGCCGAGCCAGAAACCCACAACGGCGGGGACAAAGGACCACCGCCCCATGTCCGCTGCCTGCTCCATCGCGGGCAGCAGCAGGCTCCAGATGGAAGCCGCCACCATGACCCCCGCCGCAAAGCCGGTGAGCGCACGCTGTACCATCTCACCCAAATTGTTCCGCATAAAAAAGACGCAGGCCGCCCCCAGCGTCGTCCCGGCAAACGGGATCAGCAGCCCTTGCCATAGTTCAATCGGCATAATCTTCTCCAATCTAACCGTGAATGTATTCCGCAAAGTCGATCCGGATGATCTGCAGGTGCATCGGTCCGTCGGCCAGCTTCGCCAGCAGCCGGTGGACAGGCCGGACCGCCGGATCATAAAGCGATTGATAGCCCAGCATATAGCCCCGGCTGGAAACAGAAAAAAGCGGCGACCATGGCTCCAGTTCCCCCTTGGCGTCCTTGACAGAAAAATAGGCGCCCACATCCCGGATGCCCGCCTGCTTTACCCAGGTTTTCAGCATCAGCCGGACGGCCGTTTGCCCGGCTGCGTCAAAGACCAGCCGCCCTCCGGGGAAGCGTTTTGCGATGCCTGTGACCAGAGCTTTCACCTCTTCTGTCGTGAAATAGTAGAAGACTCCGGCGGCAAACAGCACCGCTCCATCATCAGGATCAGTGCGGACGGCATCCATCCAGCGCGGGTCTTTCAGATCAAAGGCCAGGTTTTTCTCCCGCTCTCCGGCAGGAAACAGGCGATCCCGCAGTTCGATCACATCCGGCAGGTCGATATTCCAGATGCTGCACCGGCCGTTGTCACAGGCCTGCCCGGTGTTGTCCAGACCGCAGCCCAGATTGATGACGGCGGCTCTGGGATGGGCATTCAGATAATCCCGCACTTCCCAGGTGAGGTCATTCTGGCGCATGGCCACCTCCAGCGCACCGAAGGTCTGCATCAGACTGTTTGCCTGCCGCTCCAAAGGAGAAAAGTCGTAGTCCACCTTTTCCATCAGCATTGCCGCCGTCGAATCCTGATAAAGGCCAGGGAACCGCTGCGAGCAAAGCCGCCGGCCATACAACGGGATGATGAGCGTCTCCTGCACGGAGTCCTTCTCGATTTTATACTTCTCCATAGGCCCTCCTCAAAAGATGAGGTACTCTATGTTTGATTATAGTTAGCTATCGCTAACCAGTCAAGCTATTTTCGGATCAGATCATGCTTTCTTTCCAGCGCAATCAATCATAGCAAACGGCTTTCACACGGCAGTCCGGTGATAACAAGGCTATCAGCTTAGAGGATATAACGCCGTCGTTTCGTTTGGAGTGTTGGCCATCCGCTGATAGAAAGATGTTATGGCAGCAGCTTGCAATTTCATGCGACAAAGAGTATGATGTAGTTAGCAAACGCTAACCGTTATTGAGGTGACCATACTGTATGGATGACAACAAGCAGTTTTGGGAGCGGTTTTCACGGCATTACTCCGGCTTCATGCGCCGCTCTCAGGCGACCTATCAGCAGATCTGCAAAGCAATGCGTCCTTTTCTGAAACGGGACATGGATGTGCTGGAGTTGGCCTGCGGAACAGGCCAGCTGTCCGTGCCGCTGTCTCCATGTGTCCGGAGCTGGGAGGCAACCGACTTTTCAGCTGAAATGATCCATCAGGCCAAAAAGCAGGTGCATTCGTCCCGGCTCCATTTCTCCGTCCAGGACGCTACCAAGCTGCCCTACGGCCCGGAGAGCTTCGATGCGGTCGTGATCTCCAACGCCCTCCATGTCATGCCTCACCCGGAAAAAGCTCTGGCGGAAGCCTGGCGGGTTCTGAAGCCGGGGGGATGGCTGTTCGCCCCCACCTTTGTCTGGGGCAAAAGCCGAAGCGCCAGACTCCGGCTCTGCTTCATGGGGCTTTCAGGCTTTCGGGTGTATCATGTCTGGACTGCCGGGGAGCTGATGGCATACCTGTCCGAGCGCGGCTATTCCATCGTTCGCCATCCACTTCTCGGAAGTTCGTTGGCGCCGCTGTGCTGTCTGATGGCCAGGAAGATTCCCGATGAACGGAGCGCGGCACGGCAGACCACCTTCCGGTCCGCGCAGCTCGATGATCCAAAAGTCAAGAAGGAGTGAGAGAACATGTGGAAGTACACAGTGGAAGTCAATGGAATGATGTGCGGGATGTGCGAGGCCCATGTCAATGACGCTGTGCGCAAAGCCTGCCCGGTCAAAAAGGTGAGTTCTTCCCGGAGCAAAAACCAGACCGTGATCCTCTCTGAAACAGAGCTGGACACGGAGGTGCTCATGAACGCCATTCGCGGCACGGGGTATGAGGTCGGAGCGATCCAGAAAGAGCCGTACAAAAAAAGAGGATTGTTCGGTTGAGTTCATTGGCAGCAGCGGCCAGAAAAGAGGCATGAACATGAACACGGCAACGCAGTCGTTTGGATATGGATTAGCGGCTCTGCTGTTTTACATCGCTATTCTTGGCGTGTGCCATAATATCAAAAAAGCCGCCCGAAAGGTTTTGAAAAGCCAGCAGACACATAAGGATGAGCTGCCGTAAGCGTTTGGAGCTATGGAGCAGGTACGCTTGGCGGTGAACTTACACAGCAGGTCGCTCCTGATTTAAAAGCGCAGATCACATAAAATGCGGTGGAGGCCATATCCAGGCTCCACCGCATTTGATATTCCGTGCCAAATGGCAGGTATTCACTTATCGCGTTGCCGCTCGATAGCAAAGTCCGCCGAATTTGCATAGGCTCATTGCCCGTGCGCATCTTCCCGCATTTTCGTTACCTGCTCCAAGTGCGCCTGCACAGCCGCAAAAGATTTTTCGCTGATCACATGCTCGATCCGGCAGGCGTCCTCGGTCGCGGTCTTCTCGTCCACACCCAGCTCCATCAGCATCTGGCTCAACACCGTATGGCGGGTGTACATCGTCTTAGCAATGGCAAGCCCGGTCTCCGTCAGGGTAATTGCTCCGTCAGCATCCACATTCACATATCCGTCCTTTTTCAGAATGGACATGGCTCTGCTGACGCTGGGCTTGGTAAAGCCCAACTGCGCTCCCACATCGATAGCTCGAACGAAGGTGCTGTTCTGTGAAAGAATATAGATGGTTTCCAGATACATCTGGCCAGACTCGTGAATCGCCATAGGAACCTCCAAAAAACGGGCGTTTTGCTTATTATAACACAGGCGTCCGACAAGCGCCATTTTTTCTGTCAACAAAATCCATCCGTCCTCTTGACAAGCGAATTTGTCCTGTATATAATTGCGTTAGTTAGCTACCGCAAACTAAAAGGCGGCGGCTATATATTTAACGCATTGGTTAGCAATCGCTAACCACATTTACTGTCAGTTTTTTATTTCGCCGTACAGTCTTCGAATGGACATGATTTTGTGAGGGAAACGCCTATGTCAGAGGATCTGCTGATTCGTCACTGCTCTCCCACCCTGGCTGGGATCAAGACGGGAAATCTCTTTTCCTGCGCCTGCCCCAGCCGGAAGGATCTGACGCGAGACTTGTGCTGGCTGAACAAGAAACTGGTTCCCAGAGGAATCCGTATTCTGCCGCTCCGGGTTCGCAAAGGCCGCGCTTTGATCTATGCCTACCGGCCCAATGCATTGGAGAGCGATCTGACCGATCAACGGGCCAGAGCCTTGCTTCTCAAATACGGCTATGTGCCGGAAAACCCCAATGGCTGCGTGGTTCACCTCATCCACCGGCTCCGGAGCGAGGGGGAATTCCCCCATGAGATCGGCCTGTTTTTGAGCTATCCGCCGGAGGATGTGCTGGGCTTCATCTGCAATCGGGCATGCAATCACAAATGCGTGGGCTGCTGGAAGGTCTACGGCGACGAACAGGCCGCCAGAAATATCTTTGAGAAATACGAGATGTGCAGCAAAATCTACTTCCGGCAGTGGCAGCAAGGGAAATCCATCGAGCAGCTTACCGTAGCTGGTTGATGTTTCTACCATAACAAATCCAGAAAGAAAGGTCGTTGAGTCTTATGAGTAAAGTTGCAGTTGTGTATTGGAGCGGCACGGGAAACACCGAGGCCATGGCCATGGCGGTGGCCGAAGGCGCCAAGGGCAAGGGCGCCGAGGTATCTGTGATCACTGCCGCGGAGTTCTCCCCGGAGCAGGTCAGCGAATATTCCGCCATCGCCTTTGGTTGCCCCTCCATGGGGGCGGAACAGCTGGAGGAGAGCGAGTTCGAGCCCATGTTCACCGCCTGTGAGGGCAGGCTGAGTGGGAAGAATATCGCCCTGTTCGGCTCCTACGGCTGGGGCGATGGCGAATGGATGCGCAGCTGGGAATCCCGCTGCAGCGACGGCGGCGCCAATCTGGCCTGTGACAGCGTGATCTGCAACGAAGCTCCGGACGATGACGCTCTGGCGGCCTGCCGCGAGCTGGGCGCGTCACTGGCCTGACAAAAGCACCGCAGAAGGCAGGAGGCGCTTGTCTCCTGCCTTCTCTCTGGTTCCCCAGCCAGCATAGGCGAAACCAATTTCGAACTCAGAGAAACAGGTCGTGAGAAATCATGCTGAAAGAATACTTATTGAGGCAGGGCTCCGGCACGGGCCGTTGGGGCCACGGTATGCCGGGGGTGCAGATCTGCCGATTTTCCCTGCCGGAGCCGGAGCAGGAACCTCTGCGGTCTATCCCAGTGTGCGGCGCACCGCTCCAGTTTGAAGTGCTGTTCTGCCTGACCGGCCGCCTTACTGTCCGAGCGTTGCAGGGTACTTCCTACACGGTGGAGGCTCCGGCCATCTTCCTCCTCTCCGACAGCTCCGCTCTCCGCTCGTGTCGGTACAGCGGAAACCTGAGCGGCGTTTTGATTGCCGTGGACGCTACAGCCGCAAAGGAAAGCCTTGTGACGGTCTGCTCCACTCTGGGGATGAAGCTGGACACCAGGATCGTCAAGAAAAAGATGACAGCAAGAAGCGGCTGCATGGCCCTGTGCGGCACACCTTGGACGCAGTCATTTTTTGAAACGGTTCGCTGTCTGTCAGAGCAGGAGCAGGAACGCTACTGTGTTTTCAAGTCGGTGGAACTGCTGTATCTGCTCTGCACCGAAGTATCTGAATCGGACGAATCTCTCTCCGGCTCAGGCTGCCCAGTATCCCAAAGTCTCTTGGAAGTCAAGGCATACATACAGACGCATCTGTCTGATAAGCTCACCATTGCGCTCCTCTGCAAACAGTTTTCCGTTTCCCCGACCTTCTTGAAAGAAGGTTTTCGCCGCGCCTATGGCGTACCGATCCACACGTATTTGATCCAGCAGCGCCTCCGGCGAGCACAGGAGCTGATCTGCACCACCCGGATGTCCATTCAGCAAATTGCGCAGTCTGTGGGGTATGAGGGTATGAGCCAGTTCAACGCAGCGTTCAAGCGGGAGTATGGCATGACTCCCGGCCAGTACAGAAAAATGTCGGAAACCGCAACTCTGTGTCCGTTTTGACAGCGACAAGCCCCCACATTTCCTGCTATAATAACCAGACATTCCAAAGTGATCAAAGGAGTGAGAGCGATGAAACAACATCGTTTTTGGGCCTGGGGCGCTGTGATCTGCATGATTATGGTCATGGTCACCGGCTACAAGCGGAAATAAGGGAAAGGAAGTATTGCAATGAGTGTTTATACGAAACTGGCCTGCTTTGCGGGCGGTGCGTTGTTTGGCTCTTTTGGCGTTAAGTTGCTGTCCAGCAAGGACGCCAAAAAGGCCTATGTCCATGTCACGGCCGCCGGTCTGCGGATGAAGGACTCGGTTATGGGGACCGTAACCACGGTGCAGGAGAACGCTGCGGACATTCTGGCCTCCGCCAAGGAGCTGAATGAGGACCGGGCTGCGAAGGAAGCGGAGGAAGCCGCCGCTGCCAATCTGGAGAGCGAAGAAGCCTGATTGACCCAGAGGGAGCCGCCAGCGGCTCCCTCTTTTCGTGAAGGAGGAACCTATGAACGCAACCATATTGCACGAAAGCCGGGGGCGCATCCGGTTCCGGCTGCGGCAAAAACAAATGACACTCGCTCAGGCGGATCTGCTGGAGGCATGGATTCAGGGAAAATCTTGGTGCCGGCAGGTCACCGTCCATGAGCGAACCTGCTGCGTCATCCTGTACTACGATGGGACTCGCCAAGCCGTGCTGAACGAAATTCGGCATTTTTCCTGGCAGGAGGCGGAGCAGACCACCGCGCTGCCCGCCCACAGCAGCCGGGCACTGAACCGGGAATTTGAGGAGAAGCTGGTGGCAAAGGTGGTGTGCAAGGCCGCCTGCACCCTGTTTCTCCCGCCTCCACTGCGCCTTGCCCGCATACTCTGGCACATGGTCCCCTTTGTGCGGCGGGGCCTGGGCTGCCTGCTGCGCCGCCGCGTCAAGGTGGAGCTGCTGGACGCCCTGTCCATTTCCATCTCGGCGTTCCGGGGCGACTTTGATACCGCCGGCACCGTCATGTTCCTGCTGGAGGTGGGCGAGCTGCTGGAGGAGTGGACAAGAAAGAAATCCGTGGCGGATCTGGCCCGGTGCATGTCGCTGAATGTGGACCGGGTCTGGCTGCGCACGGCCCAGGGCGAGGTGCTGGCCCCCGTGTCCCAAATCCAGCCGGGAGACGCCGTGGTGGTTCGTGCCGGCGGCATCATCCCCGTGGATGGTCTGGTGCTGGAGGGGGAGGTCACTGTCAATCAGGCATCCCTCACCGGAGAGTCCATCCCGGTACCCAAGCGCCCCGGCGGCGCGGTCTATGCCGGCACCGTGGTAGAGGAGGGCGAATGTGTGCTGGAAGTGAAGCAAGCCTCCGGCCAGAGCCGCTATGACCAGATCGTCCACATGATTGAGCAGTCAGAGCAGATGAAGTCGGAGGCTGAGAGCAAGGCCGCCAATCTGGCGGACAAGCTGGTGCCCTATACCTTCGCCGGGAGCCTCATCAGCTTTGCCCTCACCCGGAATGTGGCACGAGCCCTGTCGGTGCTGATGGTGGACTTCTCTTGCGCGCTGAAGCTGGCCATGCCTCTGGCCGTCCTCTCCGCCATGCGGGAGGCGGGACGCGCCCATATCACCGTCAAGGGCGGCAAATTTCTGGAGGCCGTGGCCGCCGCCGATACCATCGTCTTTGACAAGACCGGCACCCTGACCCACGCCTGCCCCCGGGTGGCTCAGGTGGTGCCCTTCGGCGGCAAAGAGGAAGCCGAAATGCTGCGGCTGGCCGCCTGCCTGGAGGAGCACTTCCCCCATTCCATGGCCAACGCCGTGGTGGAGGAGGCGAAGCGCCGGGGCCTGCGCCACGAGGAGTACCACTCCAAGGTGGAGTATCTGGTGGCTCACGGCATCGCAAGCACCGTCGATGAGGAGCGAGTCCTCATCGGCAGCGCGCACTTTATCTTTGAGGATGAGGGCTGCGTCATTCCAGAGGGCGAACAGGAACGCTTTGATGCCCTGCCGCCGGAGTATTCCCACCTGTATCTGGCGGTTGGGGGACAGCTTGCCGCTGTGATCTGCATCTCCGACCCGCTGCGTGAGGAGGCGAAGGAAGTCCTGTCCGCCCTCCGCGCCCTGGGGATCGCCAGTACCGTCATGCTCACCGGCGACAGTTACCGCACCGCCGCAGCCATTGCCGCCCAGGTGGGAGTGGATGACTTCCGCGCCGGAGTCCTTCCGGCGGACAAGGCGGAGTATGTGGCACGGCTCCGCCGGGAGGGACACACCGTGTTGATGGTAGGCGACGGCATCAACGACTCGCCGGCCTTGTCCGAGGCGGACGCGGGCATCGCCATCAGCGACGGCGCCGCCATCGCCCGGGAGATCGCGGACATCACCATCGCTGCCGACAGTCTCTGGGAACTGGTAGAGCTGCGCCGGATCGCCATGGCGCTGATGGCGCGCATCCACTCCAACTACCGCTTCGTTATCGGCTTCAACGGCACCCTGATTGCCCTTGGTGTGGCCGGTGTTCTACCGCCCGCCACCTCTGCCACGCTGCACAATCTCTCCACCTTGGGCGTCAGCCTGCGGAGCATGAGCCGGCTGACTACTCAGACGCAGTCCACTCGGGGCAACAATTTGCAGAATGGATAAAAAACACATTCTTTCCGTTTGGTAGCTTGTGCTTTTTGCGCGGTTGTACATAGCTAACTCGATATGCTATAATAAGCTCACGATGCGCAGTGCGTGATGCATGGCAAGTCCAATCGCCGCTGCGCATTGCTTATGGGATGCGGTTAGCTATCGCTAACCGCCAAAAAGAAGGGAGAGGATTTTATCAGACCGTATCGATCTACCATTGTTCTTTCTGTTCTGCTGCTTATATTGTCCGGCTGTTCACTGTTTGTGGGCGTGATTGACCTGACACCCGGTGAGCTACTCGCAGGCAATTTTGAGCAGCTGGAGATTTTCCTGATCTCCCGGCTGCCTCGCCTGCTGGCCATCCTATGCACCGGCATTGGTATGAGTGTGGCGGGACTCATCATGCAGCAGCTGTGCAGCAACAAATTTGTGTCCCCAACCACCGGCGCCACCATCTCCTCGGCCCAGTTCGGCATCCTGCTGGCTCTGCTGTTTATGCCGGCCTCCACACTGTGGAGCCGGGCCATTTTTGCCTTTGCCACGGCGATTCTGGGCACCTGGATCTTCGTCTGGTTCATTCAGCGTATCCAGTTCAAGAATGTGGTTATGGTCCCTCTGGTGGGCATCATGTTCGGCAATGTCATCGGCGGCATTACCAACTATCTGGCTTACAAATATGAGATGACCCAGGCCCTGTCCTCCTGGCTGGTGGGCCACTTTTCCCTGGTGCTGAAGGGCCGGTATGAGATCGTCTGGCTGACGGTCCCGCTGGTGGTGCTGGCCTTCCTCTTCGCCAACCATTTCAACATTGTGGGACTGGGCAAGGATTTTTCCAAGAACCTGGGTGTCCCGTACAACCTGGTTCTCTTTTCCGGGCTCACCATCGCTGCCATGATCACCGCCAGCATTGTGGTGGTGGTTGGTTCCATCTCCTACATCGGCCTGATCGTGCCCAATGTGGTAGCCATGTACAAGGGAGACAAGATCCGTGGCACGCTGGTGGATACCGCTCTGTTCGGCGCCATCTTCGTGCTGGTGTGCGACATGATTGGCCGGATCGTAATCGCCCCCTACGAGCTGCCCATCGAGCTGATCGTGGGCATCCTGGGAAGCCTCATTTTCATCGCCCTGCTGTTTTACCGGCTCAAGCATGGCCGCAAGGCCATCCGTCTGGGCGGTGCCGGGACAGGCTGCTGCTCCACCATGCCCAACCTGAAGGGAGGTGCGGACCAGTGAACATCTCTGCAGCACGCGCCAACCAGCGCAAACTTCTGATTTTAGTGGTCCTCGTTCTGCTCTGCGCAGCGGGCTATATGCTGGTTGAAGTGAATTTCTCTAATCCCAAGCTGCTGGCCTACGCCATGAGGATCCGAACTCCCAAGCTCATTGTCATGCTCATTACCGCCTTTTCCATTGGCGGTGCCTCTTTGGTATTTCAGTCCATCATCAACAACACCATCGTGACCCCCTGCCTGCTGGGGATGAATTCCCTCTATACCCTCATCCACACAGCTGTGGTGTTTTTCCTGGGGTCTGCCAGCGTGGTGGCCTCCAACGCCAACCTGTCCTTTGCAGTGGATGTTGTGCTCATGGGTATCGCCGCCACAGTAATCTACAGCTGGATTTTCAAAAAGACAAAGCATAATGTGCTGTATGTGTTGCTGGTGGGTACAGTACTGACCTCCTTCTTTGGCAGCATCCAGACCACGCTGACCCGGGTCATGGACCCCAATGAGTACGACAGTCTGCTGAATACCCTGGTGGCAAGCTTCAGCAATATCAATTTCGAGATTATTGTCTTTTCCCTGATTCTTCTGGCAGGCGTCATCTTCGCTCTGCGCAGGGAACTGGCCCTGCTGGATGTGCTGACATTGGGCAAGGAGCAGGCCATCAACCTCGGCGTGGACTACGACCGCTGCATCCGCCGCCTGCTGCTGGGCGTGACCCTCTGCATCGCCGTGGCCACCGCCATGGTGGGTCCAATCTCCTTTTTGGGGCTTATCATCGCCAATCTGTCCCGGCAGCTGTTGAAAACTTTCCGGCACACCCAGCTGGTGCTGGGCTCGGCCCTGTTCGGCATGATCGTGCTGGTGGGCGGGCAGCTCATCGTCGAGCATGTGTATTCCTACTCCGTGCCGGTGAGCGTGTTCATCACCGTGGGCGGCGGACTTTACTTCCTCTACCTCCTCCTGACAAGAAAGAAGGTGTGACCATGCGCGTACAAGAACTGACAAAACAGTATGACGGGAAAACCGTGGTGGACGGCGTGAGCTTCGCCATCCCCAAGGGTAAGGTAATTTCTCTGATCGGCCCCAACGGCGCGGGCAAGTCCACCGTCATGGGCATGATCTCCCGACTGATCGCCCACGACAGCGGACTGATAGACTTTGAGGGCAAGGACATTGGCAAATGGAAAAGCAAGGAGCTCTCCAAGCGCCTTGCCATCCTGACCCAGTCCAATAACATCCAGATGAAGCTGACTGTGCGGGAGCTGGTGACCTTCGGGCGCTTCCCCTATTCAGGCAACCGGGTCACCCCAGAGGATCAGAAGATCATCGACCGGGCTATTCACTACATGGAACTGGAGGAGTTCCAGGATCGCTTCATCGACGAACTCTCCGGCGGCCAGCGGCAGCGGGCCATGATCGCCATGGTCATCGCCCAGGACACCGAATATGTGTTGCTGGATGAGCCCACCAACAATTTGGATATCTACCACGCCACCAACATGATGAAAATCGTCCGTCGCCTCTGCGACGAGCTGGGGAAGACGGTGATTTTAGTGCTGCACGAGATCAATTATGCGGCATTTTATTCCGATTATATCTGTGCCTTTAAGGACGGAAAAATCGCTAAGTTCGGCACTGTGGAGGAGGTGATGACGAAAGAGAACCTGTCGCAGATCTATCAGGTGGACTTTGAGATCCTGACCATTGCGGGCAAGCCTCTGTCCATCTACTATTGACCCTTATTTTCAGTACTTTTTAGAAAAGGAGTAACCAAAAATGAACATGAAAAAGATGCTTTCTCTTGCCCTGGCCGGCGTGATGGCCCTGAGCCTCATGGCCTGCTCCGCTCAAAATGGCGGCGATTCTTCCGAGAATACCTCCTCGCCCAGCAACAGCCAGTCCAGTGAGAAAACCCAGAACAACGAAACCCCTGAGTCTGTGACCATTACCAGCCTCAATGCCAACAAAGAGGCGGCGGAGCTGGAGGTGCCTTACGATCCCCAGCGTATCGCCATTCTGGATATGGCCTCGTTGGACATTCTGGATGCCCTGGGCGTGGGCGACCGGGTAGTGGGTACTGCCTCCACCAGTCTGGAGTATCTCCAGGACTACATCAATGACGATATTGCCAACCTGGGCACCATCAAGGAGGCCGATCTGGAGGCCGTCATGGCCTGCGAGCCGGATGTCATCTTCATCGGCGGCCGCCTGGCTTCCAGTTATGACGCCCTCAGTGAGATCGCTCCTGTGGTCTATCTGGCTACCGATACCGAGCTTGGTGTGGTGGAAAGCGTACGGCAGAATGCGACTACCATCGCCTCCCTGTTTGGTCTGGAGGGCAAGGTAGACGAGCTGATGGCCGACTTCGACGGCCGCATTGCCGCCCTGTCCGAATTTGCCGCCGGCAAGACCGCCATCGTAGGACTGGTCACCAGCGGCAGCTACAATGTGCTGGGCAATGACGGCCGCTGCTCCATGATCGGCCGGGAGATTGGCTTTGAGAACATCGGTGTTGACGCCAACATTGACACCTCCACCCACGGCAACGAGGCTTCCTTCGAGTTCATTGTGGAGAAGGCTCCCGAATATATCTTCGTCATGGACCGTGACGCCGCCATCGGCACCGACGGGGCAAAGCTGGCCCAGGAGATCATGGAAAACGAGTTGGTGATGGGAACTGATGCCTACAAGAACGGCAACATCGTCTATCTGGCTCACCCCGCCGTGTGGTACACCGCCGAGGGTGGTATCTCCGCACTGGACATCATGCTGCAGGATCTGGAGAGCGAGCTGCTGGGTTAACGCTGTTTCAGATGGAGTATTACGGCCTTTCTCCAAAGAACTCATATATCGTTTTCATCGAACTTGACTGCTAACGAAAGGAGCGCTTACCATGGATCAGGAAAACAGAATGCCTCTTATTGGCGACAAGGCCCCGTCCTTCGAGGCTGTCACTACGCAGGGTCCTATCAAATTCCCGGGGGATTACGCCGGAAAATGGGTGATCCTTTTCTCCCATCCTGCGGATTTCACCCCGGTCTGCACCACGGAGTTTATGACCTTCGGCTCCATGATCGACGAGTTCAAGGCTCTCAATACTGAGCTGGTTGGGCTTTCGGTGGACTCCATCTATTCCCACATTGCCTGGCTGCGGAAGATCCAGGAGCTGGAGTGGAACGGTAAGAAACACATCAATGTGACCTTCCCCCTCATCGAGGATATCCGCATGGAGGTGGCCAACAAGTACGGCATGATCCAGCCGGGACAGTCCAACACCCAGGCGGTACGGGCGGTGTTTGTCATCGACCCCAACGGCGTGGTGCGAACCATCCTGTACTATCCGCTGTCCACGGGCCGCAACTTTGACGAGATCAAGCGTATCATCCTGGCGCTCCAGAAAGCGGACGCCGACGCCTGCGCCACCCCGGCCGACTGGCGACCCGGCGATGATGTCATCGTACCCACCGCTGGCAGCTGTGGCGTAGCCAAGGAGCGGATGGACAACCAGAGCGAGAATCAGTATTGCCTGGACTGGTTCATGTGCTTCCGCAAAGAGTCGAAGTAATACTAAGTTAATTCCCCAATAACAGAAAACCGGTCGAGATTTCATGCACGAGATCTCGACCGGTTCTTTTTTGTTGTATTTCGGTGATTTTGCAAAGACTCTCGGTGATAACCAATAGAAAATGAGCTTCAGAATTTGCAACTGCGTTTATAATTAATTTGCCGTTCCCATTTGAAATGCCGACCGTCCAATATGCTGGAAAAGTATTGCTATGCCTCCTGCGAGCCTCATTTTTCTATCTTTTCTGGTGGTATAAATTCTAATAGATCGCCGATCCCACAATTCAACACAGTACAAAGCCTTGCGAGGACATCTATATCTAAACGAGTAATTTGGTTTTTACAATAATTGTTGATCTGCGTCCGCTGCATCTCAGCTCGATGGCTCAGCATGTTCTTGCTAAGACCAGATGCCTTCAACAGCTCGTCCAGCTTAATCCGAATCGTTCCATATTCCACTTGCCAACCCTCCGACCACAAGAAATATGTTGACAAGTTTAGTGTACCCTTGGTAGAATAGAAAAATAAGATATAGAAAGTCTTGTCAGACTAATTGCACATATATAATGCGCAGTTTGGCTTGTGCTTTTTAGCCAATATGAATATATAATAATACAAAAAGCTGATAATCTTCAAATTTCAGCAAAACTGCCTAAAACCTAAGCGATTTCTAAGAAACCCCTAAAAATTCCCTATTATAATACCCCCATCGAAACGGTGAGGGGAAACGCACTTTTTGTCTGTTATCCCCGCAAGGGGAGAATATGGCAGGAAATCGTATAGGGAGCAATGAACACCCGCCGGGGGTCAGGGAAAAAAGAGCAACATTACATACCGCAATCCTCCAAGGGGTTGCGGTTCTTTTTTATTCGACACCATTTGTCCTTACTCACTATATACCGCTAAAGCTCGGCAAATATTTCTCTTCGTATGCACTCACCGCACGGTGGGTGCATTTTTTGTTTGTCGAAAAATGGCGGCCTCTGCTCAGCGTCCGGTATGTCCGGTCGCTCCATTGCCGCGACCCACCGCTCCGAAATTTGGTTCGCATCCAAATTTCAGAAGACGGAGTAAATCACCATGTACTTTAATAGAGAGGACTATGGTTCAAGGATCAGGAGCTTGCGAAAAAAGCGTGGGCTCACACAGGAGCAGTTGGCAGAGAAGATGAATGTCAGCACTCCATACATCGCAAAAATCGAAACCGGAAAGCAAACTGGCCCAGTCGAGCTGGCCGTAGAGTTTGCAGCATTCTTTGAGGTTTCTCTGGATTATCTCCTGGTGGGAAAAGGAGATTTTGCAGAGGAACAGAAGCGTGGACTGCGAATGGCCATCGCTCTACTGTCCGAATTGGAGGCATCCCTCTAAAAACTTTCCATTTTGGGTTGGTAAACTTTCCATTCTGTTTCTGTTGGAAGAATACGCTCGGAGTTACAATCTTCGTGAGATCAAAACATCTCAGCGAACCTTGAAAAACACCGCCCCAGGCGGTCATATCCGGCAACTTGAATACCTTAGCTGATCGGGAGAGCGTCAGGCCGAGTGCGCGAAGACCACCTGTGCGGAGCAAATCCGCATCAAAGGACGGCCAAATAAGGTGCAGAGCGATACCCACTCAGGCCAAGGCAGCCTTGGCAAGCTGTCCCCGCCATGACCCCGTCAGCCTACAATGATACTTCTGCTTACGCAGCTCGGAGAGATCCTCGGAGGGGTTCGAGTCCCATGATGTGCGCCAGCACAGTTTAAGTTGCCGCCCTGCCTGGGGAAGTAGTGTCGAATACAGGCAAGCAGTATCAAGAAACAAAGGGCCGCTCCAGACTTGGAGCCTACAACTACTCTCCTGACCTTTGGGAGCGGTCCTCTGTTTCCTTTTGATAGCAGAAATATGGGATCTGATCACAGTACGCTCTCTTCTTCTCCTCAACCTCCATTTCTCTGAGTCCTTCATCTTTCCCCCTCTACACTCCTCTTCCTTTTCTCCGCAAACTCCCTGATCGGGTCCCATATTTCTGTTATCAAAACAAATCCACGAAAGCGAGGAACCGAGATGACAAATATCGATTTGTGCGGCATTGCCCAACTGCTCCGCACGCTGATAGAGCAGAAGAAAACGACGGAAAGAGAGGCCCGCAGGATTCTGGCCAGAATTGCCGCACAGACCGGTGCGGACATTATCATTTCTTTCTGAAATCGCAATCTTTTCAATAGCTATTCCAGAGGTGTTGTGGTATTGTTTGTGTTGCAAAAAAGGAGGTGAACTAACATGGCGGAAAAGCTGATGACCGACGGCAGCATGGCGCTTCGGGAAAAGCAATACCGGGTCATTACCATCGAGGCAACCGAAAAGCCCCAAAACGCCAAATTGCGGGTTGCGGCATACGCCCGTGTCAGCTCCGCCTCTGATGACCAGCTCAACTCCTTCGCCGCCCAGAACCGTCACTACAGCGACCTGATCTCCAGCAAGGAAAACTGGAGAATGGTAGACATATACGCAGATGAGGGTATCACTGGGACATCGGCTGAAAAGCGTGAGGACTTCCAGCGGCTCTTGGCAGATTGCCGCAGAGGGCTGATCGACAGGGTGCTGGTAAAATCCATCTCCCGCTTTGCCCGCAATACCAAGGAATGCCTGGAAACCATTAGAGAGCTGAAATCACTCGGTGTCGGAGTCTACTTCGAGAAAGAAAACATTGACACTGCGACGATGTCCGGCGAAATGATGACTGCGCTCTTCGCCTCCTTCGCCCAGGCCGAGAGCGAATCCATCTCCGGCAATATGCGGTGGAGCTATCAGCGGAGAATGCAAAGCGGGGAGTTTATTACATGTAAAGCACCGTTTGGCTACCGCCTCCGAAATGGGACACTTGAAATTGAGGAGTCTGAAGCAGAAATCATCCGCATGATCTTTGACCGATACCTATCTGGACAGAGTACAGCAGACATAGCGGCGGAAATCACAAAACTGGGGATACCAACCCGAGATGGAACTCCATATTGGCAATATACAACCATTTGCTATATCCTCCAAAACGAGAGATATGCCGGTAATTCCCTCCTCCAAAAATACTATGCAACTGATACCTTACCTATCAAGAAAAAAAGGAATCAGGGAAACAAAGATCAATACTATATAGCTGAAAGCCATCCTTCCATCATAGATCAAAACACATTTGATAAGGCTCAGATACTATTTCGCGCCAAGGGAGATAAAATTCCCAACCGGTCTCGCGACGAGCACATTTTTACTCGCAAAATTGTGTGCGGAAATTGTGGCACCTACTTTGGCAGGAAAGTATGCAGGGCTATTCCGTATTGGATATGCCGCAAACACAACCAAAGTAATCACGAATGCAGTATGGTGCAAATTCAGGAAGCTAAAATCGTGGGGGCTTTTCTCCAGCTATACTATAACCTCAAGCACCATGGCGAACCCATCCTCATGGGAATGACCACCTCGCTTCAGGCCATCCGCAACCGCCGGATGCTCTGGAGCCTGGATGTCATTGAACTCAACAAGCAAATATCAGATCTTACCAGTCAGAATCAAATGTTGGCCACACTGAAACAACAGGGCCTCATTGATCCTGACATTTTTATATCCCAGAACAATGAGTTGACCGAACAGCTCCGCGCTGTAAAGCTGAAAAAGGAGCGTCTTCTGGCCGTCGATGGCGACAACACCATCGTCCAAACAAGAGAGTTGATGGAAATCTTGAATGATGGCCCGGACTTCCTTGACAGCTTTGACGCAGAGTTGTTCGGTGAGCTCGTTGAAACAATTATCGTGGAAAGCAATGAGCGACTCCGCTTCCGCCTGAAAAACGGGCTGGAGCTGGCCGAAACTATAGAAAGGACGGTGCGCTGATGGGCAATCGGAAGCAGCCGTTTGGCTACAGGGTGGTTATGGGAGAAATTGCTCTCCATCCACAGGAATCAAAGCTGGTAGAGTACATCTTCCAACAATACCTTGCGGGTGCCACCTACAACACCTTGGTAGAGGAGCTTCGAGAACAGTCAATTCCCTATGACGAGGGAAAGCTATGGAACAAAAACATGGTTGCTCGAATTCTGGAAGATAGCCGCTATACAGGAGAGCGCGACTATCCGCCGGTCATTGATCGAGAAGCCCTGGAGAAAGCACTGGAAAAGCGAAGCGCAAAACAGACGGCATCTCCCAAAACGGACACGCAGAAGCTCCTCCGCCGCTTCAGCGGGCGGCCATCGACAGCGCGCATGGAGCGGCAGGTGCTGGATCTGCTCAACAGCCTGATCATATCACCGGAACAACTCCGGCTTCCGGCAACCGCGCCGCCTGATCAATCCACTGAGCTGAATCTGCATCGTGAGCTGGACAGGGTGATGGAATGTCAGCCAATCGACGAGGATGCCGCAAAGGCGTTGATCCTGTCCATCGCTGCGGCTCAGTACAGCACCGTCGACTCCCGCGAATACGAAACGGTTCGTCTGCACAGAGTGTTTTCCGGGCGTCAGCCCATGACTGCGTTGGATGCAGAACTGCTTCAAAGATCAGTGTCCGCCATCCATTGTCATAACGATGGAACCCTGAATATCCAGCTAAAAAACGGTCAAGTGATCGGGAAGGAGTGAACAGTATGAGAGAAAGCCCACCCAAAGTCATCACCATACCCGCAAAGCCGGAGGTCGCAAGCCGGCAGGCGGTCCAGCGCCAGCTTCGCGTGGCTGCCTACTGCCGGGTATCCACCGATGACGAGGAGCAGCTTACCAGCTATGAGGCCCAGCAGAACTACTACACCGACAAGATCATGACCAACCGGGAGTGGACCATGGCCGGGATCTTCGCAGATGAGGGCATCACAGGCACATCGGCTCGGAAGCGGCCCGAATTCCTGAAGATGATCCGGCTGTGCAAGCAGAAGAAGATCGACATCGTCCTGACCAAATCCATCTCCCGCTTCGCCAGAAATACGGTGGACTGCCTGAATTACATCCGTGCCCTGCGGGAATTGGGCATTGCGGTCATCTTCGAAAAAGAGAACATCAACACGCTGGAAGCCGACAGTGAGATCCTCATCACCATGCTCGGCGCCTTCGCCCAGGCGGAAAGCGAGAGCATCAGCGCCAATGTCCGCTGGGGTAAGCGGCAGGCCATGCGCGAGGGCAAGGCAATCATACAGTATAACCGGCTGTACGCCTATGAAAAAGGCGAGGACGGCAAGCCGAAAATCATCCAGGAGCAAGCAGAAGTGGTTCGCTCGATCTATGAGCAATATCTGAGCGGAGCCAGCCTTCGGATGATCAAGGACAGGCTGGAAATGGAGCAGATCCCCAATGTGACCGGCGGCTCCCAATGGACGATCACGGCAATTCGAAGCATCCTGACCAATGAGAAGTATTGCGGAGATGTCCTTCTCCAGAAGACCTATATCAGTGACTGCATCAGCCGCAAGGTCATCCGCAACACGGGGCAGCTCCCCATGTATCTGGTGCAGAACCATCATGAGGGCATCGTGGAACGCAAAACCTTCGATGCGGTACAGGCAGAGATAGCGCGGCGCAGCGCTGGGAAAAGCCCTTCCAAAAAGAATGCCCCCACGGGGATGACATCCTATGCCAGCAAATACGCCTTGTCGGAGCGCCTCGTCTGCGGCGAATGCGGCACCCTGTACCGCCGCTGCACCTGGTCCAAGCAAGGCAGGAAGCGCGTCGTGTGGCGCTGTGTCAGCCGGTTGGACTACGGCACCAAGTACTGCCACAACTCACCAACGCTGGACGAGGAACCGCTCCAGAAGGCAATCCTCGCCGCAATCAACTCCGTCATGAGCCAAAAGAGTACGCTGATCCGGCAGATCACCTCTGCCATGGAGATGGAGCTGGCTCCGGTCCCAGGAGAAAGCATGAGCCTTGCCGATATTGAAAGGCGGCTGGGCGAGCTGAACGATCAGACCCGTGAGCTGGTAGCAGAATCCGCCCGAGCGGAGGACGCCTCCGCCTGCACCGCCCAGCTGAGAGCTATCATGAATGAGGCTGCCGTACTAAAAGAAAAGCGAGCCCTGATTGAAGAACAGCGTCAGAGCAACGCTCAGGCTGTACGGCGCATTGAAGATGCGGCTGCCGCGATGGCTCAGGCGTCCACCCACATCAGCGAATGGGATGAAGCTCTCATCCGGCAGCTGGTGGATACGGTCAAGGTCAACTCAGCGGAGAAAATCACGGTCTTCCTCCGCGGCGGCATCCAGGTGGAGCAGGATATGATATAATAGGCAAAAGAAGGTGAACCGATATGATCTACGCAACCGGCGATACCCATGGCAACTTTCAGCGGTTCGCACCCGAACACTTCCCCGAGCAGGCCGGAATGACCAAGGAAGATTATATGATCATCTGCGGAGATTTCGGCGGCGTATGGGACGGGGGCAAGAAGGAGGAGCGGAACCTGGACTGGCTGGAGGACTTGCCCTTTACCACGCTGTTCATCAGCGGCAACCATGAAAACTTCGACCTGCTGAGAAAATACCCCACAGAGGAATGGAACGGCGGAAAGATCCAGCGAATCCGTCCTCATGTGATCCATCTGATGCGCGGGCAGGTCTTTGACCTGCAAGGATACTCCTTCTTTACCATGGGCGGTGCCAGAAGCCATGATATCGAGGACGGTATTCTGAACCCCAAAGCACCCGATTACGAAGAACAATACTGGGCCCTTCGCAGAATGGGCGCCCGATTCCGGGTCAACCACCACTCCTGGTGGAAACAAGAGCTTCCCGATAAATCCGAGTATGAGGAAGCTCGGCACAGCTTGGAAAGCATTCACTATGAGATGGACTATGTGATCACACACTGCGCCCCAAACAGCATCGTGGACATACTGGGAAACGGTGGATATGTTCACGACCACCTGACCGGCTTCCTGGAGGAAGTCAAAGAACGAGCCAAGTTCCACTACTGGCTGTTCGGACATTACCACGACAACAAAATCATCAATGACCGCTTCGTCCTGCTCTGGGAGCAGATGGTACAAGTGGTGTGAACAGGCCAAAGAGAAACGCAGGAGGCGCCTCCTGTGCTTCTCTTTGGCCTGTTTCTAAATAAGGCAGGTTCTGCCGGAAAGGAGAAGCCATGAACATCCGCAAAAATATCGATTATTCCGCCATGTTTGTAGCCCTGGACGCCGCGCTGAACGCTGAGCTGCCCCAGATGAAACTCTGCTGCGAACTGGGCCGCATCGTCTGTTCCCGGCCGGAGAAAGGCGCGGCAGTGGCCGCAGCCGAACACCTGCACAGCCGTTTCCCCGATGCTTCCGGCTTCTCCCCACGGAACCTCCGCCGGATGCGGGCGTTCTATCGGATGTATGAGGACGCCCCCGAATTACTGACGCTGGCCATGGAGATCAGCTGGACACAGAATGTAGTCATCCTGGAAGCAGACATGGAGCCGGAGGAGCGACGCTGGTATCTTCGTGCCGCTGGTCGTTTCGGCTGGTCAAAGGCAGAACTCCAGAGAAAAATCGATTCTGACGCCCATCTGGAAATCCAACTCGACGAATCTGAGGTTCCGTGCTATACTGAATTGGAAAACAGTAATTTGGAGTGTTCATCGCATGATCAAGATACTTTTCCTCTGCCACGGCAACATTTGCAGAAGCCCGATGGCCGAGTTTATTATGAAGGATCTGGTAAAGAAGGCCGGTCTGGAGCAGAGCATTCAGATCGAGTCAGCAGCCACCAGCACCGAGGAGATCGGCAATCCGGTGTATCCGCCAGCTCGCCGCAAGCTGTCCGAGCATGGCATCGACTGTTCCGGCAAGCGAGCCCGGCAGCTCCTGAACAGCGACTACGAGAAATACGATCTCCTGATTGGAATGGATCATGCCAACCTGCGGAATATGTACCGGATCTGCGGCGGCGACTTTGCCGACAAAATGCACCTGCTGATGGACTTTACCAACCGTCCCGGAGAGGTGGCCGATCCGTGGTACACCGACGATTTCGACACGACCTGGCGGGATGTGGAGGAAGGCTGCCGGGGATTGCTCCAAAAAATAATTAGCAAAGAGGTTCGGACGAGCGGACAAGCTGGTTGTCAAGGGAGCGGAAATTAGTGCACAATGGAATTCCGAGCGAGATGACTTTATCAGCTTGACTGACATCGCCAAGCTGAAGGACAGCGACAATCCTCGCTACATTATCCAAAACTGGCTGCGGAACCGGAATACGATTGAGTTCCTGGGTGTTTGGGAATCTCTATACAACCCGTCTTTTAACCGTGTCGAATTCGATGCGTTTAGGCATCAGGCCGAGCGGCTGGCAAAGCTCAATGCCATCGCCATCAGCCAGATGGAAATCTTGATACAGGATCACCGCATCGAAGCTCTGGAGGCTCATAGCGGAAAACTATCTCCTATGGAGTAAAAAATAATAGGCAGGACGCTTGCGAACGGGCGAAGGCCGTGGCATCTATAGTGTTGCGATGTTCCAGGCTGAGCCTGGACGCAGTTCGCGTTCCAGGCTTGGCTTTTTCTTTTTGTTTTGCTGCCCGCGTTTTATCGAGCATCTGTTTTGTAACAATGAGATATCAAAAAGCCGTGAAATCGCTGATTTCACGGCTTTTTTGCGTTATTTGATTTCTTGCTCCAATCCACGGAACAACTCTGAATTAAAAAATTCTTCTATAGTGATACCCATTCCATCACATAGCTTTTTAATGGTAGAGATCGTAGCGCTGTGGTTGCGGCCGCTGACAATATTGTTCACCGTGGATTGAGTCACGCCGCTCATATTACTAAGTTTGTTCACCGATAAATTCTTTTCCCGACAGAGCTCTAGAATGCGCTCTTTTACTGCTTCGCCAATGTCCATGGATATCACCTCGATTCTATTCTGATGATACCCATGTCATCTTGAAAAGATTAACCCTTTTGAGTTAAAATAACTCAAAAGGGTTAATCTTATTTGAGATGAAGATGGAGGGATACACATGGAAAAAATTAAAACGTGCTGTGTCACTGGACACCGGGATCTTTCAGAGGAACAGAAGGCCAAAATTGACGAATTGCTGCGCAGGGAAATTTTGATGGCTATTGAGGATGGCTACACCCACTTCATCAGCGGATTTGCCGCTGGCGCAGATCTGCTTTTCGCGGAGATTGTGAATGAGCTGAAAGCGAACTACCCAATCACCCTCGAAGCGGCCATTCCTTACCCTGGACGTATGAAAACACCGGATAAAACCTTTCAAAGGCTCATCCGGTGCTGCGATGTTGTGAAAATTCACGCCGATGCCTATTTTAAAGGCTGCTATATGCGCCGCAATTGCTACATGGTGGACCAGTCTCAGCGAGTGATTGCCGTCTACGACGGAAGGAGTACAGGAGGAACGGCGGCGACGGTCCGGTATGCAAAAGGAAAAGAGGTGCGGGTGGTGTGGAGAATGTGAATACTGTATAGCAAAAAATAGAAAGACCCAGTAAAATATAAAAAATTGTTCCCAAATAAACGAGTGAATATGTTATAATGTAACGCAAAGCGGACGATACCAGATCGACATTTTGTTGATGAAGGAGTTTATGGATGGGATCGGCATCAGAACAGCCGCAGGCTGTATTGTCAAACGATAAGAAAATAATTTTGTCTGCGGAGAAAACCACATCGGCGAACGAATGTGGTTTCTTTTTCCGCTGCCTTTTCACGCCCTGCGTCAGCCTGTCCAAGTGACAGGGTGCCGCAGGGCGTTTTTCTATCTTTTATAAGTTTGCCAAAGGATGACAGTTTGAATAGCTGCTATTACCTAATCCACACATATTCTTGCTTTTCCGGATTCGCCCCTCTATGGTAAAGGAACTGAAGCAGAAATCGGATGTTTGTACAAGGAGAACGCCATGAAAAAGAGAACGGTCAAGGATTTTATTGCCCTGTACACCTTGGAAGATGAAGAAAAACTGGTACTGATCCAGAGCGGCACCAGCGCGGACAAAACCTTTCTGGATACTTTCTGGACAGCGCATACCTATGCTCTCGCTATGGCGAATGTCCAGACCGGACAGGTGATCTCCGACCGATGCTGCCTGAACTGGCCTCTGACGGACAAGGAACGGGAAGCCGGTAACTATTCCAAACGGTTTGCTAAGGGCCAGGTCTACCGGATCAAAGCCCGCATCTGGAAAGGTGAGCCTCTCAGCGAACCTCAGTGGTATGTCACGGAGGTGCTGGAGGAAGGTGTACCTTGTCCAGCCCTGGAGGAAATCTGGGCGGAGTACACAAAGCCGATTCTTCTGGAGGACGAGGTGCTGGGGATCCTCACACTGGATCGTGAGATGAGCACATTCGATGGAATCTGTAAGTGGATGGGAAAAGAAGTCCGGATCTCGTTGGATGTGGAGCTTGAAAAGAAAGCGTCCTGGATCCGTGTCACCAATGTGATGAAGAAATTGGTGGCAGATCAGGAATCCTGGGATAAATCCTTGCGGGCGATGGCTGCCCAAAAGCTCACCCCTCTGGCCAACGAATGGCTGGCAGACAATGACCAGACCGACCGAGATTCGGAGAAAGACCCCATCACCGAGGATGAATTTGCCCGGCGCATCCTGCTCACCGAGTTTACAGTATCTCCAGGTGGCCGGTTTACCGCTTGGTATGAGGACGACGATATGTTCTGGGGCCATGTGATCGCTGTAGATGGAACGCTGAAAAAAGGCCCCGTTGACGCTGATATACAGGGATGAGGCGAGGAGGAAAATTAAATGAACGGTGAGCAGATCACGGCCTTTTTACAGGAGCATTGGAACTGGGTAACCCTGATCATCGGCGCTGTCCTGCTGATTGGGGCAATCATGAACTGGAACTGGCGTGGTTTGAGAACCCTAGGGAAAAGAATTCGAAAAAGGGAGCGTCTCAATGAAATATCCTAAAATGATACTGTTTGATTACGGACATACCCTTTTGTATGAGTCTGACTGGAATCCTGTCAGAGGAAATGAGGAGCTTTTGAAATATGTTACTAGGAATCCAAATCACTGCACTCTTGACGAAGTCAGAAAAGCAGCAGAACTGATTTTTGAAAAACAGATCGAATGCGTTCGTAAGTTAGGCTATGAGATTTCCGGTCAGGTTGGCAATAAAGTGCTGTACGAATATCTTGGAATGGAGTTTTCTCTGACGCCGCTCGAAATGGAGATTATTTTTTGGAACGGCGCTTCTATGGGCGCTATAATGCCGGATGCTGATACTATGCTCGATTTCCTCAATCAACACGGCATAAGAAGCGCTGTTATCAGCAATCTTTTGTGGTCGGGAGCCGCCTTGACGGAAAGACTCAGCAGATTGTTGCCAAACAATCAATTTGAGTTTGTTATGACTTCAAGCGACTATTTTATGAGAAAACCCAATCGGATTCTTTTTGATATTGCTGTCCGGAAAGCCAGTGTTGCTCCCGGTGAGATCTGGTATTGCGGCGACAATCCGCAGGCGGACGTTGAAGCCGCGTCGCAGGTTGGTGTTTTCCCCATTTGGTACGATAATGACACAGAGAAGGACTACAAAGACCGCAGCAAGGAACGCATACCGCAGTGTGAACATCTGCATATTCACGCATGGAATGAAATGATAAATTTGTTAGAGAAATTAAAACATGAGTCTTCCGTTTAGACCCCGATCGGTATCTGAATGGGATGATCGAGGGCGAGTTTGAGGAGTAAAGCCATGACATCAATAGACTTTCTGAACAAGGTACATAAAAGCCTGGACTCGCAGGAATATAACCTCTCTTTTTCTCCCGCCAAGTCCAAAAACTTCATGCTGTACTGCAATGGCAACTTCATCGGCGGCCTGTTCGATGAGGAGCTGTGCTTCGTCTACGCCGACAGTGTGAGTGAACTGCTGGGGCAGCCGGAACCCGTCTACCGCGGTTACTCCAGCACCGCCCAGCACAGGATGCTGGTGATCCCGGAGGAACACTGGGCAAAGGCGCTGAAACTGCTCTATGCCGAGAAATTTGACTGGAGCCGTTTGGTGTACGACATCACCTACACCAGCATTGGCGCGGCTGTGGTGGAGGACTTTTACGATGAGAATGTGGTGTTTCTGCGCTTCTGCTTTGAAAAGGAACTGCTGAAAAAGAATCCTCTGGACCGGCGGAGCCGGATCATTCGGATGGTCTATCTCAACCAGGACTTGACAGAGGCGGGCAAAGTTCTGTTCCCCAGACTGCTGCAAAAGTTCCTTGTTTTTACAGACCGCGGCGGGAAAACCAGTCTGGAATCCATGCTGAAACGGTGGTACACCGCGCTGGAGAAAGAGTCCCGCAGCCAAATCACGGGATAAGGAGGGCGACAACATGACACAAGAAAACAGAACCTACATCACTCATCTCAGGGTCACGGATGTTCCGTGGCACCGGCTCACCACCGCCTATGGCCGGGGGACGGATTTTCCCGCACACCTGACAGTGCTGGAACAGATGCGTGATTTGGCGTCCGTCAAAGAGTCCCTCTACGAGCTCACCACCAACATGGAGCACCAGAGTACTCTGTGGCACGCTACCCCCTTTGGCATGGTGTTCATGTGCCGGATTTTAGAGAAGGCCCTCGCAGACAGCGGGCAGAACCCCGTAGCCCATTTCCTGGCCGGGGAACTGCTGGACTTCTTCTCCTGCATCCTCCAGTGCTTCCACGATGGGGATGAGATGGAACACGCCGAGCCGCTGCCGCTTTTCTCCGATCTGCTGAAGGAAGAATACCTATGGTCGGAGGAATACGACGAGGAAGAAGATGAGATGCGCTACGAAGAGGACGAGGTCTTCCCCGATGACCTGTTCTACAGCTTCTATTACTACTCCTGGCAGGCGGTGAAAGCCTACCAGGATGTATTGGAGCAAGTCCCGGCAGAGTTTGCCCAGCCTGCTGCCGCAGTGCTGGAACTGCTGTAAAGGAGGCTGCACAGATGTTTGAAGAATTCTATGAGATGTATGAGCCCGAGGAGCAGGAAGTGGTCGCGCTGATCAATCGCTGCATTGGGGGCGGATATAACTGGAAAGGCAAGTTTTGGGAAATGACCGTTGTGACACTGGGTATGGTGTTCTGTGACACCGGCAAGGTCAGCACCAAAGAGGAGCGCCTGGAGTGGCCGGTCACCGAGGAGGAACGCAACAGCGAAAAGGGCTGGGGACGCTTTGACAAGGAGCAGATTTGCCGCCTGAAGATCCGCCGGATGAAAGAAGAACGGGCAAAAGATCTGGTGGTGCGCCCTTGGTGTATCTCCGAGATAGTCAATGTCCATGAGGACTGCCCGGAACTCCAGGCCGTTCTGGAGGAATACCACAAGCCGGTGGTGATCCAGGACCAGGTGCTGGGGGAACTGACACTGGACAAGGACTATGATACCTTCGAGGGCGAGATCCAGTGGTGCGGAAAGGATGTGAACCTTTCTCTGGAAGTCAATGCCGAGAGCAAGCTCTCCTGGACCCGCGCTCGCAGTGCCGCCAAGAAGCTGCTGGCCGACTGTGACACCTGGGACAAAGCCATGCGGGAGCTTGCAGCCAAGAACCTGACCGAGCTGGCCAACAACTGGCTCTCCCAAGATGAAGAAAATCCCCGTGACCCGGAAACAGACCCCATCACAGAGGAAGAACTTGCCCGGCGGATCAGCCTGACGAGCCTGTCCGTCACCTCCGGCGGCTGCTTCACCGCCTGGTTTGACTGCGACGAGATGTTCACCGACCATGCGGTGACGGTCTACGGCTCCTTGAAAAAGGGCCTCAAAACTGCCAACATTGAGGGGTAAGGAGGATAACATTATGAAACTGAGCTGTAAACGCATTGATTTTACATATACCCCCGGCGAGGAAATCTTCAACTTTCCCGAGGAATCGGGACTACCCTTTATCTTCGATGTAGAGGAAGAACTGACCGGCGATCCTGCTGCCATGGATGCGGTGGGAAAAATGCTGGATGAGGCGGAGAAATTGGCGGAGAAGGCCAAAGCCGCCATCAAAGCGGCGCTGGCGGACAAGGACAGCCGCTACCATAGCGTTGTGACATTTTTTATGGAGTTCCACCGGGACGATGTAGGCCCGGATATTGCGGCGGAACTTTTTCCGGGAACCGACCCATCCAAGCTGTCCTTTGCCGAGATGGTGGACTTTTTGAAGCTCAAGCGGTTCGGCAGTCTGGTGGATGACGAGATGGATCAACAAGTTTTCATTATGGATCTGTCCTTCAACCCGGAGATCACCGACGAGCTGATGGTAATCTACTTTGACTTGAACAAGGAGATTTTCTGTATCACCCATGAGAGCTAAAACGTCGGAGGTTTTGATATGACAGATACGCAGACCCGTCAATTTATGCAGGATTTCTTTGAGCGGTACTATCAAAAACTGGAGCAGTTGGGAAACGGAATTGCTGTCATGCGGCCTTTGGGGGAATCGGACAAGACCATGTGGCAGGAAGATTCTGATCCGAAAGATGAATGGAAGGCATGGAAGCTCATCCCCTCCACCGTCACCGACCAAGATATTGAAGCATTGGAGAAGAGCATTGGGATAAACCTCCCAAAATGTTTGAATGCCTTTCTCACGGTTTACCACCACTATTTCGAAAATCCTGTTGGAGAGAACCCCGTTTCCGCCCCGTTTAAGGCCGTCCGAAATGCATGGAACCCGCTCCTGGTGAAATATGGTTACCTGCCCTTCACATGGGATGATGGCGGATTCTATATCCGGTGCATTGACCTAACAAATATGCCGAATGAGGAGCAATGTGGGATCTGTCAGATCGATCATGAGGTTCTCTTTTCCTTGGATGAAGATACTGTTCAGAAAGAGGAGATCGCCCAAAACATGCAATATCTATCGCAAAACCTCTTCACTTATTTGGAGAGCATTTTGGATAACGGAGAATTATCATGAGCAATGTGTCTATCATCTTCACTCCAGAACCAGATCAGTGGGGGCTTCGGGGCGACCCTTTCCTGTGGCAGCTTCTGAAGGAGCGGTATCAGGCGGTGGAACTGCCGTATCCACCCAATGTTCTCTGGGAGGAAATCCTCCGCATCTTTGCTGATTTGACCGGCGAGCTTCCGGAGCCGGGCAAACACTACTATGTAGATCAATTTGCCAAAACTCATGTAGGAATGTCCACTGGTTGGATAAGCGGAGATTTTTGGCAGGCTACGGCAATCCCACTGTTGATGGGACGACTGGAGCAGGCCAATCGTTCATAAAGGGACGCCAGGAAAGGAGGTGCGGCGATGAGACAGAACAGTAATCAGACAAAGCATCTGCCCACACTTCTGGTTCAGCAGATCCGCCTGCAATGGTATAAAGACTGCCGGGGCGGAAATGCGGCCGCACAGCGGAACCAGTATCCCAGAGCCATGCGGCTGCCTAAAGACTTCTTCTCCTATTATCCTTTTGGGTTACCTACTCACTTTGCATCTATCATACAGAGGCCCGATGGATTTCAGATCGATAGGGACTGTCGTAGGCTGATGGAATGGAAGCCGAATGGCACAATGCGGCTTCACCCTTTTGAACTGATTCAGCAGGAGACCGGAATCCATGTGCGTTACCGCAATGATTGGCACATCGGGGCGATGCCGGAGCGATATACCTACGATAAGACCGGGCAGAAACAGCCTCTCAATGAGCTGGCATTAGATTTGGCTCCCGGCGAGTATGGGAGAGCTGTCTGCAATGGGCGGTTCCGGGACTGGGATACAGGAATCTGGTATTATGTACTGGATATTTTGAATGTGATGCCGCTTACAGAACCCACTGACTCATTGACCAGTTTTACGGACAGAGAGCCTAATAAGATATATACCCAGATTGACCGACTGTGGTGAAGGAAGACAGGAGGATAACCACATGATTTCCACAAAAGATTTATCTTGCTTTCCCAGTGCGGAGCGCCTGAAAAACTTCTGCAAAGGGCTGGCAGCTCTGGACATCATCATGGTGGAGGAGGAATGGAGCTTCATCCGCCACTATACCTACAACCCCGCATGGCGAAAAGGCAAAGAGGCATTCTTTGCCACTGATGGCAGTGACCAGAGCATGATCGTCATGTTTGCGCCGGAAGGCTGTGTAATCAATGGTGTGGATTCCGAACTCTACGACTGGGAGGAAAAACTTCCCCGTATCGAAGACCTGACGGATGGAATGCCCTCTGCTTTACAAAAGCTCATGGGCAGCCGTGAAGTCAAAAAGATGAAAAGTACCTTCTGCGTTTGGACGGAAGATGGCACCACCTGGCACTGCAATCCCATGGACGGCGAGGACGCATCCAAGGATCTGCTCTCCACGATTGATGGTAATCCACAGAGCTATGTGGATTACGGGAAGTGGTTTTACCCAGCAGACCTGCCTTTGGAGGCTGTGCGCCAGCTTGCTGATGCGGTTCCGGTAACAAAAGAACTGGTCGCTGCGTTGAACCCTAAGCGCAATGAATGGGAAGAAATAAAGGCGGGCTTGGATAAGATCGGGTATCCAAATGAACTTTGATTGGCAGCCGACAGGAGAGGATTCGAATGATCAAAGAACGTATCCCCATCTCCGGCGATCTCAAAAGCAAGGTCAAGCAGCTGATGGAGTACGCCGGATGGCAGGAAGGGCGAAAAGTGGACATCTCCATTGCGGAGAAGTATTACGCCGAGCATGGCGTTCCGATGATGAAGACCACCCAGCGGTTTTACCGTAAGTATTTCGGCCTGTGCTGTGAGTGGTACTTAGCACAGAAAAAGATGGACTGGGCGGCCGACTTTGAATTCGCTCTGTTTCCCTATCTCATCAACGGAATTAAACACCATTTGGAGGAAGCTTATTTTCGGGATATGTCCGGTTGTGATTTGGCGGAGATTGAAGAAGTGGCTGGTCAGAAATGCCAGCCCATCGGTCATATCGGCTACTACTACCCGGCAGAGGTCTGGATCTCCGAGTACGGGAAACTGTATGCAAGATATGAGTATCAGGATGAGATCGAATGCTTTCCGGATGTGTTTGCCCTGATTGAGCGGGACCTGCGGCAATGTAAATTTGATTCCGCTGCCATGAAAACGGTTGAGGCATTGGATGGAAAGCTGTAAGAACTCTTCAAGGAGGAACTGACATGAGCATCAAAGAAAAACTGGAGTCGTTGGGCAGAAACAGCATTCAGCTGAAAATTGCCAGAAAAGAAACATACAAGCTGGGCGCTACCCGCTTCGGCGGGAAGCCGGATGTGCCGCCGGACTTCGTTTGGCCCACCTATGAGGGCGAGAGCTATGACCATGTGGTGAAGGATCGTCCTCTCACTTTCCTGGCTCAGTTCAACTGTGCGGAGCTGGTCCAGTTTGACAAAGAGCATCTTCTGCCCGACCACGGCCTGCTCTCCTTCTTCTATGAAACGGACACCCAGTGCTGGGGCTATGACCCCAAGAATCAGGGCTGTGCCCGCGTCTACTGGTTTGAGGACATGTCCGCGCTGTCCGCCGCTGACTTCCCGGCGGATATGGGAGAGGATTTCAAGTTTCCAATGGTCAAGATCAAGCTGGATGCCAAGACCTCCTATCCTTCCTGGCAGGACTTCAGCGAGATGTTCCCGGATGAAAAGGATGACGACGCTTTCAACGATGCTTTGGATGAACTGACTGGCGAGGACCCCGAGAACCCGGATGATCGCTCCCAGCTGCTGGGCTGGCCCGATGTGATCCAGAACAGCATGTTTGACGAGTGCGACCTGGTGACTCAGGGCTACTATCTGGGCAACGGCTGGCTCAATATCCCCAAGGAGGTCCGTCAGCGGGCGGAAGAAACGGCCCGTGACCGCTGGATGTTGCTGTTCCAGCTGGATATCGTGGAGCTTGGCGACTTTGAGCTGATGTTCGGAGACTGCGGGCACATCTATTTCTACATTACCAAAGAGGATCTGGCCGCCCGCCGCTTTGATCGGATCTGGCTGATCCTCCAGTGCTATTAAAAATATGAAACAGGACTTTACTATTTGGCGCAATCAAATATTGCAGAATCCACGGGACATTTCACCGCTGAAATTCGGAATATCGCAGGATGAGGTCATAGAAATCTTCGGGAATCCCGATGCCGTTTCCACCATGAGAAGCGACGGGAAACCTCTAATCCTCAAATATCATGACATTGAACTGCATTTCGATAGAAAGGCCCCTCATGGGCTGCATTTGGTTTATAGCGACGATGAGATTGAACTGAGCATTACAGCCGAGTACGAAGAAAGGAGCAATCCCTATGAAAGCATTTGACCCGAATTACAAACTGTTGGACGAGATGTATCAGGACGATTACTATCCTGCTTTTCTGGTAGACAAGGTAAAAGACGAACTTCAGAAGGTCATCGACCTGCTGGAGAGCGGCGAAACCGACATTGAAGTAGTGCAGGAGACGCTGGACGAGGCGGTCTGCGGCATCAATGATCTCCAAGAGGAGTTTGACGAGAACGACAGCGAGATCGAAACGGTGGCCCGGGATTGTATTGGTGTCACTGTGGCCTACATTCTGGAGTGGTTCGGCATTCCGATTGATATTGAGGAGGCCATCCGAGAAAGGGACTGGTAAAAACAATGTCCATTGAAAATATGTTTGGCGAACTGGATAAGATCGACATTCTGGCAGAAACCAAAACCGGAGAAGTGGTGATGGTTTTGGTTTGTAATGGCTTTATTGACGGCTCCCCGGAAACGCAGAAGGCCCTGCTGGACAAGATGGAGGGCTATCTGAACCACACCCAGAGTGAGGAATTTCAAAAGGAATATAGTGGCTGGCCCGTGATTCTGCGTGTGACCCTTGGCCGGGAGCCGGATGAGCGCATCCTGGCCCTGCTCAGCAAGTGCCCTGCGTGGGCGGCGGACTACGGCGTAAAGCTGGAAATTGAAATTGGAGGAAAACAGGTCCGCATTGTAGAGAGCTGACTTATCCTCAAACCAAATCAACAGGAGGAAGCGACTATGCCGACAACAGAATGGCTGAACAAATATGAATCCATCAAAGATAAACTGGTCTGCAAAACGGACCTGGACGCCTATTTTACAGAAAAAGTGATTGGGAACATGGGTGTGGATGTGCTGGACATTGGCGCCGCCCATTTCTCCACCGGAACGATCTTCGCCTGCGATCCGCTGATGGAGCTGGAGGACACGCCGCCCTTTATCCAGACGATCCCCGCCGGGACTTATCCCGTGAAGATCTGCGTGGTACCCAGTGAGAAATACGGGGACCGCTACGCCTGCGTCAAGGTGGAGGTCAGTCGGGGAAAGCCTGTTCGCTATGAGCTGGGTATGACGGGCAATGAAAATCTGGATGAAGAACTGGGCGATGATGACTACTTTGGGTTTGGAGTGGATGCCGGAATGGGATGCATTGCGGACGTTCAGACCCAGGCGGCCTTCAAGACCTACTGGGCCAAGCGGCTGGAGGAAGACCCGGACATCAACCCCTACGATGACCTGTTCTATGATTTGATGGAGGAAAACGCTAAAGCCCATCCCAAGTATCAGGAGAGCCATGGCGACTGGCTCAACTGGACAGTGCCGGACACGGACTGCAACCTGCCCATCTTCTCCTCCGGCTGGGGTGACGGTTACTATCCCGTCTACTTCGGCTATGATGCAAAGGGTGAAGTCTGTGCCGTGTATGTGCGTTTCATTGACATTGAGGACGATTACCAGAAGCAGGTGTAAGGAGGACAGCGATGGAATGGCCAAAACGAGCGCGGACAGTGGACTGGGTAAGTGGTGTCCTGACCTTAGACGGAGAAAAGCAATTTGAAGTCCCAGAGCTGACCGCAGAGACCATGGAGCGGCTGGCCGCTTACACCCTGGTGAGCTTTCATGTGAAAGGCTATCCGGTGACGGATGAACTGCTTGCCCCCTTTGCCGGGCATAAAAGCATGGCCAACTTCGGCGTGGAGGACGGCGCGCTCACTGACGCCTGTTTCGCCGTTTTTTCCGCTATGCCCAAGCTGCGCTATCTGCTGCTGGACGGCAATGCCGCCATCCATGGCAGCGGCCTGTCCGCCCTGCAAGGCTGCAAGCTGGACCTTCTGACCCTCAACCGCACCGGGCTGGATGATGCCGGTCTGCTCCAAGCGGCCTCCATCCCCAAGCTCTCCCACATTCAGATCGACCATACCGCCGTTACCTATGAGGGCCTACTGGCCATCGCTGGCAACAACCGCATCGAGCCGGTGGCCCATGTGCAATTCACCAAGGAGCAGATGGAACACTTCTCCCAGCTCCAGCGGGAAAAGGCCAAAAAGCCCGTCCAGCTGGACGGGCAGGCGGCGGAAGAATGCCGCAGGGTGTTGTCCGCCTTCTTTGCCGAGATGACAGAATGGGAGCAGTACATGGAGCAGGCCGGGTTTGAAGATGCCGAGGCTGTGCCCCGCCTGCGGGCGATCTGGGAGAAGTATGTGAGTGAAAAGCCCCGTCCGGGCTATCGGCCTCTGGGCCTCTTATACAGCGCCCAGGGCACCTACAACGGGGAAGAATTCCTTGACGTGGAGCAGATCACCAAGAACAAGCTCTACATCTACACCAGGGAGAAAAATACTGGCTTTGACCGCCGCTTCCTCATGAAGCGTGTGGGCGAGGGCTGGAGGATCGACGGGGTGCAGGAGCGGCTGGACGGCTGGCAGCGCACGGGATTGTGAGGCATCACATGGCTTGGAAATATGAAACCTTTGGCCCAGACGGTCAATGCAAATTGTTCGGTGTGAACATCTTTGACTACGACTGGCAAACCACGGGAAAGCGAGTAAAAGTCCAAGACCCGATCTATCACCAAGACCATACCTTCGAGGTCTGGCAGGTGGAGATTGACGGGCAGATCCACCACTTTGCCGCTGGAGAGTTCTCCAACTGCGTATGGGGATTCTATCTGGAAACGAACGGATGAGAGGAGTGTGTGGGCGCATGAGCCGAATTGTCGATAAACCCTATTTCACCCACAGTGCCTACAGCGCCTTCACCACTGGCATCCAGGTAAAATGCCCCAAATGCCATGGCACGGGTGTGGTGACAGCGGACGATGACAACGCCTATTTCCGCTGCTTGAGCTGCGGCCATCAGGAGACACGCGACCGGACGATCTACCGCTATGATGTCCATAACCAGTGCAAAAACTGCGGCAGGTACTATCGGGTGGATATTGAAGATGAGACAAAGCAGCATTTTTTCGTTCTCCATGTGGCCTGCCCCTATTGCGGGGCAACCACGCCGGGCGCGGTATATAAGACGGCGGAGGCTTTCTCCTGTGGCTCGGAGATTCGGGGTGGCCAGGATCCCTGGTTAGGCCTGGAACTGTGGTTTTTGACCTCATTCCAGGGTAAGCCGGTCTGGGCCCTCAACCGGGAGCACCTTGCCTATCTGATCGCCTATCTCAGCGCCGACCTGCGGGAAAAGCCATCGGGAAGCCAGAAAAAGACCCAGGCAGATCATCTCCCCACATTCATGAAAACCGCAAAGAACCGGGAACGGATCGTGAAGCTGCTGAAGAAACTACAGGAGGGATGAGGATGGATCAGAATGTCCTTTATCGCGGTCAGCGTCTTACCCTGACGCGGTTTTGGGCGACGGGAGAGCCTTGCCTGTGGATCACCGATCCAAAGCAGATCGGGATGCCTAAAATGGAATTTGTGGGAGGCCACCCGGACGAATACTGCATTTTCCTGAAAAATCTGACTGAAACAGAGCTGGCACAGATCACATCCCTGGACGGTGCTCCACTGGATGCAAAGAATGAATTGCGATAGTATCTAACAGGAAAGGGCAAAACCTATGGCACTACAAGATAAGAAAATCATGCCTCCCCCTTGGCTGGCCCACCGGGAGATCGAGCGATACTCCATTGGCTGGCGCATGGGCTATGGGGAGGATTACATAGACCGATTTGGCGATTGGCTGGACACCCTCTCCCCGGAGGAGCGGACGGAATACCGCACTCTCTTTCCCGAGCCGGTGACCTGGAAGGGCTGGTGGGATGACGAGGACAGCAGCGAGGTACTGGAGCATGGTGACTTCTTGGTGGATGCGTGGCAGCCGGAGGGCCGGCCAAAGTACACCCGCCAGTGGCTCCAGCAGGAGTTTGCCGCCGGGCGGAAGCGGGAGCTGTGCCTGTTCTGGGGCCATCAGCTATCCGAGGACGGCCAGCTGACAAAAAGCTGCCTCAGCCAGTGGTGGATGGAGGACTTCTATACGACGGCTGACTCCTACCTCTGCATGGAGCAGTATATGATGGCTGCCAAGGCCGAGCTGTTCGGCGACAAAGAGATCCGGGACCAGATTTTGAAATGCAGCGACCAAAAGCAGATCAAGGCCCTGGGCCGCAAGGTGCGGGGCTTTGAGCAGAAGGTATGGGACAAGTTCAAGTACGCCATTGTGCTGCTTGGCAACTGGCACAAATTCAGCCAGAACCGCGAACTGCGGGAGTTTCTCCTTTCCACCGGGGACAGCGTGCTGGTGGAGGCCAGCCCCTATGACAACATCTGGGGTATCCGCCTCGCGGCCAGCTCCCCGGAGGCCCAGGACCCCATGAAGTGGCGCGGACAAAACCTGCTGGGCTTTGCGCTGATGGAGGTGCGGGACGAGCTGCGCCGGGTGACACAGAATGAAATGCTTTGCGATTGGAGCATGGTATGGCAACAATGAAACTCTATGAACTGGTCAACTGGGCTGCTGATGTGCCGGAGAGCGAGGGATTACATGAAAGACTTTTCCCAATACGGAAACAGACCGGACGACCAGTGGGAAATGCTGCCCTGGATACCCAATCCGCGCCCGCCCTTCAAAATCTGGGTGAAGCCGGAGCAGATCTCGCCATTCTTCCTCATTCCCCACCACCCCTATGCAATCTCCCTCCTGCTAAAGATCAGCGACGGATTCCGGGCAGAAGAATTCTGCCGGCTGGGACTGACCGGCAGCAGCGGAGACTGGGAACGGCTGGTCCGGGGCGTGATCCGGGAGTTTGAGGAAAATAACAGCGGCGAGGATCTGTTTCACTTCGACTCCGACGAAGATGTGTTCTGCGTGTACTCCCAATACATCGACGATTTGATGCTACTGTCCAAAATGATCCGGGCGGCCTGTGACAATGAAAAAACGATGGGGACTTATCTGGGTATAGGTGAGGTGGAACATGAGAAATAAGGAGCAGGAGATGGCATGGCGAAAAGTAATGGAAGCCTGCATGGAGGATGTGAAACACCACTTCGATGACATCCAGCAGGCCATTGAGTTTGGCTACTACATCCAGCCGGACAACTACTTTGCGTCCTACATCTTTGCCACGGACTCGCAATTAGAGACGGCGCGGCAGAGCGGCCTGACGGAACAGATCAATTCCTATCACAGAGAGCAGCTGATAAAGCGTCATTACCCCATTGAGGGAATCAAGGACTGCACCTTTGCCTCACAGGAGGAATGTGACCGGGAATTTGGCGGGAATTGGTATTACTATTTCAAATGATACGATGAGGGGATCGAGATGATCGAGTACATCAAGCTCTTTTGGAAAGGCGCACCGGAGGGAGAACCAGCGGTCATCCTCTATGAAGTAGATACCGAAAATGAGCGGCTGGCCCATCGCTCCATCGACATTTTTGTAGATGGCCGCACCCACAACATTCCTGACCTTTACGACGGTGTCATCGAGATCACGCCGATCCCCACCGTGGAGGAATTGAACGCCCATGTATGGGGCGAGGAATTCCACGCCTGCATCATAGAGCAGGCGGAATTTGAGGCCATCTGGGAAAGCCGATTTTATAGCGGAGCGTTTTGAAAAGCGAGGAATGACAATGGTTGAAATCAATCGTGTCTGGCTCAATGTGGATACAGACACCAACAAAATCACACTATTCAGCCGTCCCCGTGTATCCATCCATGTGGATGAGTATATTTGGAGTTTGATCGAAGAACATATCGTGAAGCCCCATAAGCTCATGCGCAGCGAAAAGTATAGGTATCTGCTGAAAATTTCATTTGACCGATTTGATCCGGTGCGGCACCGGTATTATCCGCTTTCCCCGTACAATGGGCCGCTTTGGGAAGGCGTCAAGCCGGACAGCGCAAACGGATGGTATCCCCGTGAGGACTTTGCAGACTCTGAGGCACGCGCCACCTGGTTCTCTCCCGATAAAATCTGGACAAACTGCGGCAAAAAGGTTCTGGATATAAATATTGACGCTGCCAATGTAAGCGAGAGCATCACCCCCAGAGAATACGCAGACTTGCTGTTCGATGGGATTGGGGCAGCATTGGTGTTTAACTTCAAAAGGCTCAAGCGCGAGGAGCTTGATGGGCTGAAACCCAAGATCGACTGGAGCATGATAGAGAGTTTTCCCTTTTGAGAGTGAGGCCAAGTGGCAGTTTGCCGCTTATCTGCCAGAATGTCCGTGCAGCCAGGAAGTCAAAGACATGATCCTGGACTTCGCAAAGGACCCCAATGAATATGTGAGCCGGCGGGCACTTTTGGCGATGCCTGCTCTGCGTCCTGACTGTGTGGAACAGTTCGCTCCGCTGTTCTGGGAGCGGAACTGTTATTCCCTCGAATTACAGGAATACCAGCGGATCGCTGTTCTGGTCTCGCTGGACGCCATCCATTCCGACCTGCTTCCACAATACTTGGAGCAGGCCAAGCAGGATGGCCGGCGCTATCTGCTGGAACACGCAGAAAGGATCGAAGGAGGACTACTGTGAACGAAAATTTATTCCGCACCCAATTCGATCAACTGGAAAACACCGAGAAACAGGCGCTGATGGAAAGTCTGGCTGCTCGTTATGATATGGCTTTTCTCGGTCTACATACCTTTGACCGCTGGGGCCAGAGCAGCACCACTGGCATATTCAAGAAAGATGGCCGGGAGTTTGTCTTTGTTCCCGGTGATACCGTCACCCTGGGCTGGGAACAATTTGCCGTAGGGCTGAATCAGGAGAGCCGGGATGAATTGGAGTACCTGTTCCGGGAATGGGAGATGGAACAGGACCCGGAGGAGATGATCCGGGAAAGCATGGCTCCCGTTCGGCAGGCAGCCATTGGCCCTATGCTGGTGGGCCGGGAACTGGAGGAACTGTGCTGGGAGCTAGTCACAATGGACGATCCCAGATTGACCGCCTATCCTGACTGGCTGAAGCAGTTTCGGGATTTTGCCTGGAGCGACCTTGACAGCCTTACCATGCACAAGTCGGCCCGCATTGAGCGGACGGAAAAGGGCTTTCAGATCTGCATCTATAACCGCACAGACTACGATGAACTCCTTGCCGGGATGGAAAAGCAGGGGCTCTCGCTGCCTACAGCAGACGAGTGGGCCTATCTGTGCGGCGGCGGGTGCCGCACCCTGTTCCCCTGGGGGGATGGAATGGACTACTCCATACACCTGCATCACTTTGAAAGCCCGGAGGATGAGGACAAGCCCTTCGATATGGAGGAGCCCAACTTCTTCGGCCTGTCCATCGCCTATGACCCCTATATGCGGGAGGTCGTGCAAGCCGAGCAGTTTACCACCTGCGGCGGTGATGGCGGACGCAGCATCTGCGGCGGACTTGGAATTTTCCTCGGTTTCCTGCCCTGTTCGCCGCACTGCAAGCCGGAAGTGCAGGAGGACAAGGAACTGAACGGCGACTATGACTTCTACCGGCCTATCATCCGGGTGGAGGTAATTTGAGAATGCGGAGGGCACCATGAGAGAAACAACACCCGATCTCACAAGGATCAGCAAGTATATCAGCTTGATCCTTCGGCACAAGCCGGAGGTTATTGGGATCCAGTTGGATACCCACGGCTGGGCGGATGTCAATGCGCTGCTGGCGGGTATCAGCAGAAAATACCCCATCAACCGGGACATTCTGGAGGAAATCGTGCGGAGTGATGAAAAGCAGCGATATTCCTTCAGCGAGGACGGGACAAAAATCCGGGCCAACCAGGGCCACTCCGTCCAGGTGGATGTGGAACTCCCCGTGACTGAACCACCGGAGACGCTGTACCACGGAACGGCCCGGCGGTTTGCCGCCTCCATCGAGTCCCAGGGACTGCTCCCCCAGAGCCGCCTGTATGTTCATCTTTCACCGGATCAGGAAACAGCGGAGAAAGTTGGGTGCCGGCACGGAGAACCTGTGATCTATCGGGTGGATGCCGGACGGATGCACCGGGATGGATATCTCTTTTATTTGTCCGCCAATGGAGTCTGGCTGACAAAGGTAGTTCCTGCGACCTACCTGAAACGCTTGGAAGATGGATTGAAACAGCATTGACCTATCCCACCGTTATGGTTGTAGAAAGTAATTTGTAGCCGGAGGGTGAAAGAAAACCTGGGCACCCGGCTGTGGGGCCGGTGTGGAACCTACTGCTTACAGAAAAAAGCTGAAGGAGGCGTCAACATGGATGTCGTGAAACTTCCCAAGAAAGTCCGCATGGTCTGCTATGAGATCATGGATGGCAACGAAGGAGCCTTGGACACCCTGGAATCCTTTGCCGATAAATACCCCCATCAGGTAGCGGCGGTCAAGGCTGAGGTCGCCTATTTCAACCTGGACTATGAAAAGGCGCTGGCTTTGGATTTGGCCATCCTTCCCTGGCTGGAGGAGTGGTATTACAGCGATGTGAGCGATGAGCACATGATCGCCATGACGGTGGCGGCCATCCGGCTCCATCGAGAGCAGGAGCTGATGGAGGCGCTGACGAAGGAACAGGCGCGCATCCGGGCTGAGAACGGCCTCCCCCAGCGGGATCGGTTCTGTGACATCCTAATGGACTACCTCAAGCGGGGCGTGATGCCCTTTGCGGACAATGACAAGAACTACCCTTACCATGAACCGGAGGAGCCCCAGACGAAGGAGCAGCTCTGGGCGAAGCTGGTGGAACAGAATAAGAAGCTCTCGCCGGACGATCCCGATGCCAGGCGGAAGCTCTATCACCACTGTTGTATGTTCGGAACCGCCAGGGATGCCGTAGATCTCTTCGAGGAGATTCAGGACGTCCCCTTGGCTGACTCCTCCTATCGGGACGCAATCGCCCGCTATCTCTATCTGGGGGATCGGGAGAAGGCGCTCCAGACAGCGGAGCGGTTGGCAACATTGCGGCTGTGGGCGGTTGCCGGGCCGACACAGGTGCGTCCCATGTCCTTCTTTGAGGACCCGAACCTGCGGGAGTTTTTGCTGGAGCCGGAATCCCTCCGGCGCATCTGGGAAGCTGCCTTCATTGATGACGGGAGCTTAATCCGAAAGTAAATTGCTTTGGAATGGAGGATCTGCCATGAGCAAGGGTATTTTAGAGCAGTGCCAGAAGTGGCATGAGGAGGACAAACACCAGAAAATCGTTGACGCGCTGGAGGCCATCCCTGCCGAGGAGCGTACCCCGGAAATGGATATGGAGCTGGCGCGAGCCTACAACAATTTGGGGAATCCCGGAAGTTGGGAGGGCAGAAAGCTGCTGCGCAAAGCACTGGAGCTGATGCAATCCCACGAGGAGGAACTGGGAGATACTTATTCCTGGAATTTCCGCATGGGCTATTCCTATTTCTACCTGGATCAAGAGGGCCGCGCTCTGCGGTATTTTGAAAAAGCTCTGGAACTGCATCCCGGTGATGATCCGAAACTCAATACCCGACAGGACATTGAGGAACTGATCGACTCGTGCAAGAAGGGGATTTCCCTGCCGCAGTTCTCGGAGTGCTTCCGGGAGCGGACAGAGGACTGGTGGGAAACCTTTGCCGAGATGGAAGCAGAATTGCGCCAGATGATGGATGAGGACAAAGACCATACCCGCGGCGCAGAACTCGTGTCCCAAATGCAGGAAACGCTGAATCTGGTTTTTGATGAAATCTCTTTCGAGATGGGCTTCAATGGTGAAAAGCATGAGCTGATCCTCACCCCAGAGGGTGACAAGGTCAAACTGTTTGAGCTGGTCTACTTCCAGAAGCACGCCTCCAAGGAGGTGCTGGAGCACTGGAACATCCTTGTGGGCCGTCAGCCCATCCGAAACATCGAACTGCGCACCGAGGATGGATGGAATATCTCTGGGGATGATGTGAAGATCTGGTTGGAGGAGCAGGGCGAAAACAGCTTCACCATCTCCGCCTACTGCGAAAAGCTGCTGCCCATGCTCCGGGAGGCGGAAGGCCGTGTCTGGTGGATGCTCACCACCCTCACTGACCAAGTGCTGGGCGAGATTCCCCACATGTGGTACATTGATGACTTCAATGTACTGGAGGAGCCCAAGGCGGAGCAGTCCTTCCTCCTGTCCCAGCTGCCCGATATGCTGAAGGAAAAGGGAGCGAACCTCTCCACCGACCCGAAAGCCTATCTGGAGAGCTATCTTGGCTACAAAATGGAACCCAACAAGGACCCGCAAGCCGACTGGCGGATGGATGTGATGGTCGGCTCCACCAACTGTGTGCCCCTCATCAACGGCTATCTGAATGCCGACAATGACTTCATGGACGCACTTCATGCCGACGGCGCGGTGGCGGGCTTCTTCTGCTATCCTCTGGATATTCTGCGTGAGGAGGAAGGAACGGATAAGATCTTCGACTTCCGGGATAAACTGGAAGAAGCGTTCACCACCGGCGACGGCCCGGAGGTTCTCACCCTCACCGGCGGAGCCACCGGCCTTTTCTGCGGCTATGTGGACTTCATCGCTTGGGACATCCAGGCGGCGCTCCAGATGGCAAAGAAGTTCTTCGAGGACAGCGACATCCCCTGGGCCAGCTTCCACACCTTCCGTCGGGAAGCAGGCACCGTGAACCTGAAAACGCCGCCCGAGGAGGAACCGGACAATGAGGATACGCAGGATGAGGAAGAATTTAGTAATCCCGAAGTCTACATCGAGGAGGAAATGGAAGCAGTCGAGGGGCACATCCAGCAGTATTTCGGCAAGTTCGAGAATGTGTTCCATGAGCTTTCTTCCCCCGACATCCACGTGGACATCTGCGTTGTTCCGCCTTCGGAGAAACGGGACTACTATACCCTGGTCACCATGGGCATGGGCGCCCACCGGATGAATGTCCCGGAGGAACTGGCCGAATACAAGCTGGAGCGGGCGGAGCTGGCCATCGCGCTGCCGGGAAACTGGAAGCTGAAGCATGAGGATTTGAAGAATGAGCGGTGGTATTGGCCTATCCGCCTGCTGAAAACTCTGGCCCGCCTGCCCATTGCCAGCGATACCTGGCTGGGCTTCGGCCATACCATGGACAATGAGGAGGACTTTGCAAAGGGCACAAAGCTGTGTGCCGCCATTCTGACCGGCCCCCAGGGCGCCGAAGACGGCAGCGAGGTCTGTATCCTGCCGGGTGGCAAGGAGGTCAACTTCTATCAAGTGATCCCCCTCTACCGGGATGAATTGGAATATAAGCTGGCCCATGACGCGGACGCCCTGTTGGACAAAATGAATGGCATCAGCTTTGTGGTGGAGCCTGATCGTCAGGACGCCATCACCAGAGGAACGCTTGCAGATGAGGATTTCACCGGCTATATGGACGATGCCTCCTATCATATCGAGAGCATTGAGGAGAAGGAGCTGTCCATTGACCCCGTCAATGCCTACAACCACATGGCCATCTATCTGCGCTGGTGCATGGACCACGAGCTGATGAGTGATGAATTTATCGTGCGTTACAACGAGGAATATGAGTTGTTCATGAAGGATTTGAAGCGTGCTGATCTGCGCTCATTTATCCGTGATAAGCTTGGCGGAAAGCTTTTTGGGGCGCTGTTCAACAAGCAGGGAGCGGCCTTTGCGGGCTATTATTACGGAGAGGGTGACAGCCCTTACTATCCTGCTGATGTTGATGACCATGCCTTTCGTTTCTTCGGCCCGGAGCGGTATCACTCCGATAAGTTTCAGGATGAAGCCTATCTGTTCATCCCCTTTGACGAGGACTACTACCAGGCCATGGCAAAGGCGATCGAGGAACGCTTCACCAACTGGCAGGGACAGGACTTCGACGAGGACACGCTGGAACCCTCCGAACTGGCTGAGGCGTTGATGGAGTATCTGGACTGCAAATGCACCTATTTCCCCTCCATGAAGGACGATGACCCCATCATGGCAGCTTACGGTTATGCCAAGCGGGACAGCGCCCAGGAAGGCTTTGTGCCGGTGCTCATCAAGGCGGATGACGAAACGCTGCTGGAGTGTCTGGTGATGAACGCCGACCCAGGGAATGATGCGGACTTTTACGAATTTGACCTCAAAACCGTAACGGAGTACCGGAAGAAGATGCTTTCCACCCCCATCAAGGACGGAAAAGCGGTTATGGAGGGGTTGATCGGCCAGCGCAAGGAAGAAGCCGAGGATGATGATATGGACTGGGATGAGGAAGTCCTGGGCGAGATGGAGGGCGGATATGATAATGACCGTTTCTCCTGCTACTGGAATTCTGACAACGATATGACCTATCCCCTTATTCTGGCAAAAATTCCGGTGAAGAATCCCTGGGAGATCTTCGCCTATCTGCCCTTCGGAAATTGGAATGACTGCCCCGACACGCCAGAGTTAATGGCAGCGGCCAAATACTGGTTCGAGCAGTACGGCGCGGTGCCTGCCGCCATGAGCCACGATGAATTGGAATTCCTGCTCCCGGCCCCCGTTCCCAAGGAGAAGGCTATGGATGCAGCGGTGGAGCTGTATGGCTTCTGCCCCGATGTGATCGACCAAGGGCCCGAGGACGCCACCGTAGGTGCTCTGGCTGATGTGCTGCGGCAGTCCACTGTCTGGTACTTCTGGTGGGATTAACGGGAGAGTGTGACCATGAACGAATACCTGAAGCAATATATTGAACTTCAAAAGCAGTTTTGTGAGACAGAAGGAGATCCGGACAGTGTGCGCGCTCTCTATGCCTTCAAGGAGAAACTGGAGCAGTCGGAAGACAAACAGGCCAAGGAAGTGCTGCTGGGGCTCATACAAAAATTCCAGCTCTGTCCAGAATAAATTAAGAAAGGAGCAAACATTGTGAGCTATGATTTAATGGTATTTGAAAAATCCAAAGCACCTGCTGTAAGAAAAGAATTTATGGTATGGTATGAAAAACAAACGGAATGGAGCGAGGAGCATGATTATCAAACAATCAGCGTAGCCTCACCGTCCCTGAAAAATTGGTTCATGGAAATGATTGAAAAGTTTCCGCCTATGAATGGCAAGTATACACCAAACCTTGATCCCTTTGACGAATCCGAGGCGGAAGATCTGGAGCGTCATTCAGTTGATTACTCCATTGGTCGCGATATGATCTATGCCGCGTTCTCATGGTCAGTGGCGGAGGAGGCGTATGAACAGATGCGTAGCTTAGCGCAAAAGCATGGAGTCGGCTTTTTTGATGTGAGTGGAGAAAAGAGTGAAATTATCTTACCGGATGGTACGATGATATAACTTCAACCCCAGGTAATGACTCAGTGGACGCAGAAAGGAGGCGATCCCTATGTCAAACAGCCGAGTATCCACTTGGAGCGGAATCCGGAACAAGTTAGAGAATGACTACCTGTGCCCGGCGCTCCGGGGCCACATCCAGTATTTTGCTGCCAGCTACCGGGAAAGCCATGACCAAACAGGCCGGGCGGCCATTCGGCTGGACGGCGTGGAGGTACTGCGAAGCAACTACTATGCCTATGAGCAGAATTACTGGAACAGATATCAGGCCCTGCGGCGGGAGGGCGTCGGAGAGGACGACCCAAAGGCCCCCTTCCGGCTGGCCCATGAAGGGACGCTGAGCGATGGCTGTTTTGACAACGGTTTTTTCTATGAGGCGTTTCACGAATTTGACAACCAGAGTATAGAGAAAAGCCTTGTCAGCGAGAATCCCCTTGTCCGTATCTTTGCCCTTCTGGACCGCAGGCTGGGAAAGCGCCGCCTGCTGGCTTTGGAGAAATCCATGGAGCAGGAGCTGGAGTGGGTGCGGGTCTTCTATGTAATCCGGATGCAGGCTGAAGGGATGAAGGGGAATAAAAAAGGGATATAGTGCGGGGAGGAATCTTGTCAGATGCCTTTTACAGAAGAGCTGAAGGAAGAATCGGGTGAGCCAGACAAGGAAAAGGTCTATTATACCATTGACACCATCTACGTTGCGGTCTTGGATTATTGCCAAATCAGGTTTCAATATTACGAATACACGCTGGCCCCCCTATGCGCTAGAATGGAAAAACGATCATTATTACCTGATTGGCAACTCTCATAAACACCAGCGGATGGCGCATTTTCGAATTGATCACCTTATGTTCGCTTCATCGGAGGTGTTTCCGGAGCTGCAGATTGTTTTGCTGGATCAATTTAATCATGTGGTAAAGGCCTGTGAGCAGCGTTCCGTAAATTATGTGATAAAGTGCGGTGGATGTGTTGTGTCGTGTTCGGGAGAGCACAGGTCAGGGGGATAGTCCGCATCTTGCAGCCGCAGAAGCTCCTGATCGCAGTTGACCGGTGCGGTCTCCATGTAGCCGGTGTAATATTGTAAATCACTTGATATCCTGATGCTTCAAAATTCCAAAACCAACAGCAATAGATAAAATAAGATAACCACTTAACACAACGAAGCACAGTAAAAATGATGATAAATCATTTGACGCCGCATGAATCGATGGCATATGTGCAGAGATTTTGAAAAAATCAAGTTCCATGTTTATTTTCAAAAGACGAAATACCATCTCCAGAATTTGTGGGATATTTGGAATCACAAGCCCGAATATAACGCCTGTAATTGCATTTTTGGTGAGAATCGTCATCGTCATTGCAAAACTGATGTGTGTCATCACAAAAAGAACGCGTGCCACTATAGAAAGAGTGTAGTAAGCGGGATAAAGAACTGTTCCTATGCCAAATCTGCTGTATGCGAAAACGCCCATAACGATGCCGCTAATCAGCATGACCAGCAGATATGCAGCGGATATTGTAAAAACGATGGAGAGGTAGTATTTTTTCTTTTCGATACCGCGTCCTATGATCGTTTTCATTGCGCCGGAACGATATGCTTCCGCAACCATATTCGCTGTGAGCAGCATAAAGGCATAGAGAATAAAATCGCCGCCCAAAAGTGTATCCATAAAACTGCTCACACCCATAACAGGGCTTGATTCCGATCCTGAAGAAAAAGACCGGATTGATATAATCAGAAAAATAACGCTGAGAGCAAGGCATCCGAAAAAGAAATGGTCTTTTTTAAGCTGATAAATATTTCCACGAATGAGATTTTTCATACCGCTTGCCCTCCAGAAAGTTTTTCTACAAAAAATTTCTCAATGTCTTCCTCGTTTGTTCCCAAACCACACACACGCACTTTGTTTTCCACCAAAAATTGATTAATGTCCGCCGGATTGATTTTCTCATGCAAACGCAGGCTTTGATTGGAAACAACTTCACATTGGACGTCCGGATAACGGGAGCCAATGAGCTTTTTTGCATCTTGCAGGTATTCGGGCTCAACTGTAATCTGGACGCCGCTGCTGCATGCACGTTCCAGTGTTTCTTTGCTGAACTCATCAATCAAACGTCCACCATCAATAATAGCGTAATCCGTCGCCAGTTTATATAATTCGCTCAGAATATGGCTGGCAATTAAGATGGTGGTGCCGTTTTCACGGTTTAATACCTTCAGCATTTTACGCATCTCATAGACGCCTTCGGGGTCGAGGCCATTGATCGGCTCATCGAGAATGAGAAAATCGGGATTTCCCAGCAGTGAAATTGCAATTCCCAGTCGCTGCTTCATCCCCAGTGAAAATGCTCATGTGCGGTAAAGAAGCAACCCAAAATAAGACAAGAACAGCCATCTAACCACTATTCCGTCAACTGAGTATAGATAGCAGAACAGGCAGTAGCAGTTAAGGGGAAAACGAATGGTACATACGCACCGCCCTACGGCAGTTACCGCCTGTTCTTTTGTAGCAAGCAAGGGAGAAACAGAATAAAATGCTGTTTTATTCGCCCGTTATGGGGCGAAATGATAGAAGTGTTTATATCTTTGTGCTAAAATAATACGGATACTGATAAAAATGCTTTCCAACCAATAGTTGAATCCCTATAATCCAACCGTCGGTTCGTGTAAAAATAATGCAATTAGGTATATCGTTAAGCTGAAAGGAGAAAACATGATGAATCAAACAGAAATTGGAGAATTTATTGCCAAATGTCGTAAAGAGAAAAAACTAACTCAAGCGCAGTTGGCAGAAAGGTTAAACATTACAGATAGAGCAGTATCTAAATGGGAAACAGGAAAAAGTATGCCGGACTCATCTATAATGTTGGAACTTTGTGAAATATTGGGAATCACAGTGAACGATTTGCTAAGCGGGGAGAAAATTAGCATGGAAAGTTATGAAAAAAAAGCAGATGAAAATTTGATTGCCTTAAAAAGAAAAGATGAAAACAACATGACAAAGAATGCAGTTATTTCACTCTTGTTTTCAGCAACACTTTTGATAGGAATTATGGTATGTCTGATTTGTAATATTGCAATATCTGGGAATTTGACGTGGTCACTCATTCCGATTAGTTCCATTGTTTTTGTATGGGTTGTATCTTTTCCGAGTATCATATTGGGGAAAAAGGGAATACTTATAAGTTTAATATCATTAAGTGCTTTTGTTATTCCTTATTTATTTTTGCTGAGTAGGTTAATAAAAGTAAAAGAAGTGTTTTCAGTTGGTGTAATTATGGCAGTGGCTTCAATCCTTTTCTTGTGGGTAATAGCTGCGATTTGGAATCGTGTTGGAAAAACAAGAAAATTGATTGCGTTAGGGATGATTTTTTTATTGGCTATCCCATTTATGGTTATCATCAATGTAATTTTATCAAGAATGATAGTTGAGCCTGTCCTTGATATATGGGATATGTTGTCTATCTTCATTTTGTTGATATTAGCATTTATTTTTTTTATTTGTGACTATGCTAAGAAAAAGGGATTGATGAAATAAATAGATAGCAAAGCCAGTCGAGCCAGTCAACGACAAGATGAACGTCGCTCCGCGCCGTCGTTGACAGCCCCGTCTGCCTTTGCTGATGGGTAATCAAGGAGCGACAGCCTAAAGTGCTGCCGCCCCTGTTTATCATAAAAAGCAACTATCAATCAACCACAGCCCTTTGTGGAGGAAAGGGGGCATTTCTATGACTTGCACAGAAGAATACAAGGAGCATATCGAATACACGTTCCACGCTTTTTGTAAAGTCGTTATCCGTAACGCCAAGTACAACGCCTTACCAGATACACCGTCATATTCAGATGATCGGATTACCGATGGACCAGACATGCTGCTTTTTTGCTGCCGCAATCGTGTTCTGAGCCATAACACCCACCAGCGGATGGGGGGTGTAGAGTTCCTCCAGATAGGCGCATTCCTCCACCGTCAGGTTGAGATTCACCGCCTTGGCAGCCCCCTCGATGTGGTACAGTTTCGTAGCCCCAACCACTGGAGCGGTGACCTTGGTCAGCAGCCAGGCCAGGGAGATCTCCGTCATGGATACACCATGGCGATCTGCCAGCTCTGCCACCCGAGCCAGGATAGGAGCGTCCTGATCGTGTGCCGCGCCGTACTTGAGCTGAGCATAACTGTCCTCCTGAAGCCGTTTGGAGGTCTCACCGGGATGCTTGGACAGTCGTCCACCGGCCAGAGCACTGTAAGGGGTCATGGCAATGTTTTCCTCTCGGCAGAAGGGGGCCATCTCCCGTTCCTCCTCCCGGAAAATCAAGTTGTAGTGCCCTTGGACGGAGACGAATTTGGCAAAGCCCTCTTGCTCGGCCAGATCGTTTGCCTTGCAGAGCTGCCAGGCGAAGCAGTTGGAGATGCCGATATACCGAGCCTTGCCTGCCTTTACAGCGTTGTTTAGTCCCTCCATGATGTCATAAAGGGGCGTCTGGTGATCCCACATATGATAGATGTACAGGTCTACATAGTCCATCCTCAGGTTCTGCAGGCTCTTATCCAGCATCCGATGGATATGCTCCTGGCCGCTGATGCCCTCTGTGATCTCCTCGTTGGTACGGGGAAGAAACTTGGTGGTTACCACCACCTCGTCCCGTTTGGCAAAATCCCGAAGGGCTCGGCCCACATACTGCTCACTGGTTCCACTTTGGTAGCTAATGGCTGTATCAAAGAAATTGACGCCCAGCTCCAGACCGCGCCGGATGATCTTCCGGGAGTGCGTCTCGTCAATAGTCCAGGAGTGCTGACCGTTTTGGGAGTCGCCAAACCCCATGCAGCCCATGCAGATACGGGAGACATTCAAATCAGATTTACCGAGTTTTATGTATTTCATATCAATTCACCTCAGAGTTTCAATCCAGCTCCCTATGCCGTCCGATCTTTTTCTCGCAAGAAGCCCGTCGAACAGCCGGCCGTCCAGAATTTTGCCATCAGGAGTGCTTGTTCATCCAGTTGAGATCAGGGTGGCAGGAAAATAAGCAGCCAATGCGTTCATCAATGAACTCTCCTTTGCTCTCATTGTAAATCCAGTATTTAAAAATGTAAAATGCTCATTTTCTATTTGGAAATATTCTTGCAAAGCATTTTTACGTTGCCGGATGAAGATGGATATGATACGATGAGATAAAGGAGGCAGAACCATGGAACTTCGGGTTTTGAAATACTTTCTGGCGGTGGCCCGGGAGGAGAACATCACCAGAGCGGCGACCCTGCTCCACCTGACTCAACCCACTCTCTCCCGACAACTGATGCAGCTGGAGGAGGAATTGGGAGTGCAGCTCTTTCACCGCAGTCGGTATCATATTGTTTTGACCGACGAGGGGATGCTGCTGCAGCGACGGGCTCAGGAACTGGTGGATCTTGCGGAAAAGACAGCCCGCGAATTCCAAAAGGATCCCGAACTGCGAGGGGAAATTTCCATTGGAAGCGGGGACCTGGAGGGAATGTATGTTTTGGCGGAGCTGCTGGCCTCGTTCCAGAAGCTTCACCCACAAGTGACCTATCAAATCTACAGCGGAAATGCCGACCACACCAAGGAGCGCATTGAAGGCGGGACTCTGGACCTGGGGCTTTTGCTGGAACCCGTGGATATCAGCAAATATGATTTCATTCGGATGCCGGTGAAAGAACAGTGGGGCGTGCTGGTCCATGAGGACACCCCACTGGCCCGAAAGGAAGCGGTAACGCCGGAGGATCTGGCTGGAATCCCCTTGATCCTCACCCAGCGGGGGTTGATCCAGCAGGAGATGGAGCGCTGGTTCGGCTCCTATGCCCAGCAGCTCCAGGTAAACGCCACAGGAAATCTGCCCTACAACATGGCTCTGTTGGCTGGCGCCCACATCGGAGTTTATCTTACTTTGAAGCTTCACTGCACCTATGAAGGGCTGCGTTTTATCCCCCTCTATCCTCCGTTGGAGTCCAGTACTGTGCTTGCCTGGAAAAAAACCGAAACCTTCCCTGCGATAGTGACGGCACTGCTGGAGCATATTAAAAAATACCTTATGACTATTTCTGGTAATCCTAAATAAGTATTAGGCATAGATTGAAAATCGCCTTAGAATGGAGCAAAAAGCAGCTGGCTTTCCCATATCACAGTGGAGGTTCCCAGGACAAACACCTCCAACGAGTGGCTGAAAGCGGTTACAGCGGAAGATAATACATATCTGGGTTGACAGGAAGACAGTTTGCGGTTTTGGTCAAAGTTCAGAATATGCTGACAATATGCTATACTACAGCCATATTCTGGATGAAAGTATTTAAGCTTAAAAAGATGGCTGAGATCAATAAAAAATAAAGCGAAGCAAGCGCCTCCAGAGGCAGCATCTTACGATGTGTTTCTGGAGGCGCTCTGAATTTGTTGTAACTATTGACTTTACATTATATGGATGTTACACTCTTATAGATGTAATGTCATTTGTTACATCGATGTTTTTAATGGTTCTTTTGATAAAAAGAAAGAGATTCCATAAGACAAATCCATTCAGAAAGAGGTCTTGTATGAAAACAGTTCAAATTAACGGGTATTCAAAACAGATCCATACAGTTCTGTGTGATATCCCATTGCCCCAAATTTCCGATTCCGAGGTGCTGATTCAGGTAAAGGCGGCAGCGGTCAATCCTTTGGAGATACTGATTCTGACAGGCAGTGTAAAATTGATTCAGGATTACTCTATGCCCCTGATATTGGGCAATGAATGTTCCGGCATTGTAGAGGAGGTAGGCAGCAAAGTCACAGGTTTTCAGAAAGGAGATCTGGTTTATACCCGCCTTCCTTTGGGAAAAATCGGTGCCTTTGCGGAATATGTGGCGGTGGATCAAAACGCAATTGCCAAAATGCCGCAAGGCTATGAATTTAACGTTGCTGCCGCGATCCCGCTGACCGGACTGACGGCCTATCAGGCCATAGTAGAAGAGTTGGAAGCAAAGCCGGGAGAAACTCTGCTGATCCCCGGTGGTTCAGGCAGCTTTGGTCAGATGGCAGTTCCTATTGCAAAAGCGTTAGGCCTGCATGTCATCGTGACCGGCAATGCACGGGCAAAAAAGCAGTTCCTTTCCATGGGCGTTGATCAGTACATGGACTATAAGCAGGAAAATTATTGGGAGCAGTTATCTGATGTTGACCATGTCATTGACACCTTGGGGGCTTCCGAATTTGAACATGAATTGGCGGTTCTGAAACAAGGCGGGCGGCTGGTGAGTCTGCGAACAGGCCCTAACAAAGCCTTTGCAGTAAAACATCATGTTTCCGGTCTCAAAAAGCTGCTGTTCACTATGGCCGGAAACAAATACGACAAATTCGCCGGAAAACAGGGAAAAGAATACCGGTTCCTGTTTGTCCGCTCCAACGGGGCACAGCTGAAAAAGATCACAGAGATCGTGGAGCAGCAACAGATCAGGCCTGCCATTGATTCTCGTATTTTCTCGCTCTCAGAGGCCGACGAAGCGCTGCAGCTTGTGTCCAAAGGGCCGATCGATGGGAAAGTAATCATTCAAATGTGAGAGGAAATCGAGCAAATAAAGTTGTCAAGTCCTCAAAACACCTTATATCTGGGTGTTTCCAGCTTCTCCCTGAAAATAAAGCTGTTATATGGGTTATAACGGGTCATGTTTTCCAGTATCATTTACACTTCATAAAAAGATTGAATCAGTTCTGTTATATCCACAGCGGGGGCATCTACAAATAAAGCGTATTCTAAATAACCATTAACCCATGTTGCAGTGATACTGTCATTGTTGTTGAAGATGTAATGAGTAATTCCATTATACTCATATTGCTTTACAGCACGGGCATCTTTTTCATAGACAGACTCAATTTCACCAGAGTATTGCGTTACATTAAATCCAATAAAATCGGACTCATCTAATAAATAATACTAAACCTTACACAGTTTGTTTCGGGATCAATTACCATACAAGGTTCTTCCGGTTTAAAATCGAGTGGAATTTTAGGATAACACAGGGGTAATCTGCGCTTTTCCAATTCTTTCCTTCTGTTTTAAGCGCAGAGTTCTCTGAGTTCTCACTTGGAAGATCACCAAAGCTGAATGCGCTCTGACTCCAATGCGCTATTGCTCTCAATGCGTCAGGATACGCATCAATCACGGCAGGATCATAGTTATCCTCCGCCATAATAGACAGCGCATATGCGGAAGAGTATAAAATAGCTCAGTAAAATACAAAAATTAGTCGCCAAATAAACAAAAAATATGATATAATGAAACGCAAAGATCGCTATGCCAGATCGACATTTTGTGGATGAAGGAGTCTGTTGATGGGATCGGCACCAGAACAGCCGCAGGCTGTTTCTTTTCAATATGAGAAAATGATTTTGTTTGCAGAGGAAACCGCACCGGCAAATGGATGGGGTTCTTTCCCTGCGGCTTTTTCGCGCCCTGCGCCAGCCTGTCCAAGCGGCAGGGTGCCGCAGGGCGTTTTTCTATGGGGCGCCGTCCGGTATCTGGTGGAATTGATTAGGGGAGTGTATCAATGAACGAGTACTTAGAGCAATATATCGAGCTTCAAAAGCAATTTCAAGAGACAAAAGGAAATCCGAACAGTGTCCGCGCTCTCTACGCTTTCAAGGAGAAACTGGAGCAGTCCGAGGACAAGCAGGCCAAAGAAGTGCTGGTGAGTGTGTATGATCTGCTGGACTTTAAGAAAGACGCTTACGAACTGCTTTGCCGGATCGGAAATCGCTCCGATAAAAAAACTCTCAAACGGTTGGGTACACTGAGGGAATATGCAGAAAAATGGGGCAACCACTATGCCCTCCTCAAGCCCAAAACGCCGGAGGAAAAGCAGAGAGAGAAGGAGCGGCAGGCTCAGATGGGCCTGCCCGCCTTCCGGTATCACCCGGACCCGTTGGAGACAAGAGCCTTTGAGGAGTCCGAGGAGGACGTTGTCTGCGACTGCTGCGGCAAAACCACCCGCATCTACTACAGGAGCCCTTTCTACTCTGTGAAGGAGATCGCGTATTTGTGTCCGGCATGCATTGCCAGCGGAAAAGCTGCCCTAAAATTTGATGGCGAATTTCAGGATGAATATTCTGTCGATGATGGTGTGGATGATCCCGACAAGCTCGACGAGCTGATTCACCGCACGCCCGGTTACCACGGCTGGCAGCAGGAATACTGGCGCGCTCACTGCGGTGACTATTGCGCCTTTTTGGGCTATGTGGGTGCCAGAGAACTGCGGGCTCTGGGTGTGTTGGAAGAGGTGATCGACGATCCTGCATGGGACGATGAACAGAAAGAAATGATCCAGGAATCCGTCAATGGCGGGCATCTGCAATGCTATCTGTTCCAGTGCCTCCACTGCGGAAAGCACTTGGTGTGGATGGATTTGGATTGAAGAATTTCCTATGACTGTGCGGCTATATGCCGCTGTATGAGGAGAGAAAGAACATGCACGCAGTTATGGAGCAAGCCCAAAAGGAGCTTGCACAGACAGGCCGTTTATCTGTCTCCACAAGGCAGCAGCTTTGGCTGGCCTTGGGCCCGGCGGAGGTGACGGATCGGGACCCTTGCCCGCTTACCGAGGCGGTTCAAAAGCGGGCTCAGCTGGCTCTGGCCTGCGGGAAAAAGGTCTCCAGGGTTTGGGCGGCCTATGACGCGCAGGATAAGAGGCCCCAGACTCTGCTGCGGCAAACCAGCGCTTATTTGCAGGGCAAATGTACGGCGGAGAAGCTGGATCGGCTGCTGAAGGACACCAACTTTATGCCTTTGATGGATGAGGAGCGGTACAGCAGCGCTCCTCTGGCTGCCTTAGCCGCATACTGGGGGGCGGTGGCCGCCCTCTATGATGAGCCCTTGCTGGATTCCGCCAGACTCGGCTGTAAGGAGGAGCAGCTGGATTTCTACGACTGGGATGCTGCCTGGTGTGCTGCCCTGGCCTGGGCAGGCAGGGACGAGAATGCCGGAACAGGAAAACAGCGGGTGGAAGAGATGAAATTTTGGGCCTGGTACCTGGAACAGGCAGCGGAGCTGATGGGGGAGGAGAACTACTGCTTCCCCAAAAAGGAAATCAAAAAATTCCAGGAACAGCAGGATCCGCCCGTCCCGGTGCCGGAACAGGCGGATTTGGAACATTTTGTTCAGTTTATGGGGCTGGGAGATCTGCAATACTGCGTCCGTCAGGAATCGGATCAGGGATATGTGATTCAAACCATTCAGCGGTCGATGGAAGCGGTGTGCCCTGTGTGCGGCGTACATATTACCCAGCCGAAATTCTGGTATGGCGTCAACTGTTTGGATGATGCGTTTCCTAAAAACGGCCCACCCATCCACCTTTTGAAGACAGTGCCTATGCTGCACTGTCCCAAGCATCAGGATGCGCTGTGCCGGAACATCGACGGAGAGTCCATCAATCCCAAAGCTGCCTGGAAGCGTTATCTGTCTGTTCCAGGGCGTGCGGAGGAATTTCTGGCTGAGCTGGAACGCAGGACAGTCAATGCTTTCCAAATAGGGAATGCCTTTATTAGTTTGAATCAGTATACGGCCTTTCACCATAACCTTCCCATCCCGGAGGAAATAAAGGGAATCCGGTGGATGGACCGAGAGATGGAGGAGATGGAGATCGACCTGACGGCCTTTGGTCCCCATGTCTATTTCAACGGCGTGACACTGGAGGAATTTTGCCGCTGCTACTCAGATAAAGTGCAAATGGAGAAGGATGGTGTTCTCCTGATTACCATGGAACGCCATTGGATTCGCTGCGAATTGGATGAAAATGGCGCCTTGGTTCGTGTGATCATCCGGTCACGGTTCTGCATCCGATTTGACAAGCGTGCGGAAAAGATGATTAAAATCGCTTTTTTGACGGAAGACCAGAGCCGGATCCTGAGCGAGATCCTGCATCTCCCCACTCAGGAGGCGCTGCGTCTGCCCTGGGAGGAACTGTGCAGCCGGCTTTCGGGGCTGACCCGGCCCCAGGCTCTGGCTATATGGAAAGATCTGCAAAGCCACAAAATTTTCTGTGATATTCTGCCCAACCCGTTGGGATAAGGAAAAATGGGAGAAGACAGGAAACCTCCCGCCGAAGGGTTCGCACATTTGCGAGTCCAAAAGACTTCTGCATATGGATCTGCGGGGATAAAGAGAGGAGAAAATCGAAATGGACAAGCGAACTGTAATTTCCTTTTTCAGGGATAATTGGCGTTTTATTGCGGCGGTCTTGGGTGTGGTGCTTATGACAGGAATTCTTCTTAACTGGAGGTCGATCTATAAGCCATCGGATCAGCCCGATTCGCGCCGCCGCGCCAAGGTTTGCCGGCAGATAACCTTTTTGATGCTGGGAATTGTGCTGCTCATTTTGGGGTTGTGGATTTTAGTAATGATACTGAAGTGAACCTGAAAATTGAAAAATGTGATGCTTCAGGTTTGAGAAAGAGGGGGAATGACAAATGAAGCTTTCATTTCGGTGGTATGGTCCAGAGGATACGATCCCGCTTGGGTATATTCGTCAGATTCCCGGAATGCGCAGTATTGTGACGGCAGTATATGCTGTTAAACCCGGCGAGGTGTGGCCAAGGGAGAGTCTGGCTGCCCTGCGGCGGGACTGCGAAGAAAACGGTCTGGTTTTCGATGTGGTAGAATCCATTCCTGTGCATGAGGATATCAAGCTGGGGCGCGGCGAGGTGGATCGCCTGCTGGAGACATACTGTGAAAACATCCGGCGGTGCGCGGAGTTTGGCGTTAAGTGTGTGACGTATAATTTCATGCCGGTGTTTGACTGGACGCGGACTCAGCTGGACAGAAAAGCGCCGGACGGCTCCACCAGTCTGGTCTTGTATCACGATCAGATGACGGGCCTGGATCCTCTGACGGACGACATTCATCTTCCGGGTTGGGACGCAAGCTACAGCCAGGAGGAGGTCCGGGAACTGATTGCGGCCTATGGGGCTCTCGGCGAGGAGGGGCTCTGGGCGAATCTGGAACGCTTCCTCAAAGCTGTGATTCCGGTGGCGGAATCGTGCGGCGTGAAAATGGCTATTCACCCGGATGATCCGCCGTATGCCATTTTCGGCCTGCCCCGCATCATCACCTGTGAGGAAAACCTTGATCGTCTGCTCCGCATCGTGGACAGCTCTGCCAACTGTCTGTGCCTGTGCACCGGAAGCCTGGGGTGCGCGGCCTTCAACGATGTTGCGGCCATGGTGCGCAAATATTCTTCCATGGGACGGATCGCCTTCATGCACATCCGCAATGTACAGAGGCTGGAGGACGGCTCCTTCGAGGAGCGCGCTCACTTGTCCGCCTGCGGTTCTTTGGATATTTATGAGATCGTGAAAGCGCTCGTGGAGACCGGATTTGATGGCTACGTCCGTCCCGATCACGGCAGGATGATCTGGGGGGAGACAGGGAAGCCCGGTTATGGTCTGTATGACCGCGCGCTCGGCGCGGCATACCTTAATGGACTGTTTGAAGCCTGTGAAAAGGCGCTGCACAAATAAGGGGATTATAGATCCACAGAAAGGTCACAGACAGCATCTTTCTGTATTTTTAAACATCTCAGAAAAGAAGGCGGCGTACATTGGAAAAAAATCTGAATCAAAATTGGAGTATGACATTTGAGCCATACGGAACCTTTACGACCGCTCTGCCAGCTTCCGTTTACACGGTGCTGCTGCGGGAAGGCAAAATTCCGGATCCTTTTTATGGGCTGAACGAATTTTCGGTCCGTGAGCTGAGCCGGAATGATTCCGTCTTTTTCACAAGCTTCCACCTCACGGGGGATGAGCTGAAAAGGGAGCATTTAATTTTGCGCTTTGACTGCATAGATACCATTGCCACGGTGTTTGTCAACGGTGTCCCAGTGGGCCGGGCGGACAATATGTTTGCCGCATGGGATTTCGAGATCGGCTTCGCCGCACGGGAGGGGACGAACACGCTGCGTGTGGAGATCGATTCCCCCATCCGGTGCGCGGAAGAGGCGCAGGACGCCGATCATCTCTGGGGACAAGAGGAATGGATGACGATGCGGGGCTACCAGCATCTGCGCAAGGCGCACTGTATGTTTGGTTGGGATTGGGGTCCGCAGCTTCCGGATATGGGAATTTATCGCGGTGTCAGGCTGCTGGCGTATGATGGAGCCCGGTTGGAGGATTTTCTGGTCTTGCAGCACCATAGAAAGGATGGGAGCGTCGAACTGACGGTGACAGCCGAGTTTTCGGACGGCGTGCCGCACAATGGCGTTGTATCGGTAAAGGATCCGGACGGTGGGCAGATGGATGCCCCGCTGGCGGACGGGAAAGCCTCCTTCATGGTGGAATCCCCTCGCCTGTGGTGGCCGCATGGCTACGGTGAACAGCCGCTTTATACGGTGACGGTGTGTGCGGGAGAGCAGGGGGAGCAGACGAAACGAATTGGCCTGCGCACGCTTACCGTCAGCACAGCCCAGGATCGATGGGGCAGTGAGTTTGCCTTTGTGGTGAACGGCGTCAAGATTTTTGCCATGGGCGCCGACTACATCCCCGAGGACAATCTGATCCCGCGGGTAACGCCCGAGCGCACGGCGGCGTTGATTCGTTCCTGCGTGGAAGCGAATTACAACTGCCTGCGCGTATGGGGAGGCGGCTATTATCCGGACGATGCCCTGTTTGATCTCTGCGATGAAAACGGCCTGATTGTATGGCAGGACTTCATGTTCGCCTGTGCGGTCTACCGGCTGACCGATGCCTTCCGGGAGAGCGTCACGCGGGAGTTTGTCCATAACATCAAACGGCTGCGCAGCCATCCAAGCCTGGGGCTTCTCTGCGGCAACAATGAGATGGAAATGGCGTGGGTCGATTGGGGACTGCCGAAAAACGAGACGCTGCGGATGGATTATCTGGAGCTGTATGAAAGACTGCTGCCGCGCATCGTCAGGCAGTACGCTCCGCAGACCTTTTACTGGCCCGCTTCCCCCTCCACCAACGGCGGCTTTGACAACCCGAATTCCCCTGACGGCGGCGACGTCCACTATTGGGATGTGTGGCACGGAAGCAAACCGTTCGAGGATTACCGGAACTATTATTTCCGCTTCTGCTCGGAATTTGGCTTTGAAGCCTTCCCGGACTGTGAGACGCTGCGCGGGATCGGGGAAGAAAAGGATATGAACCCGTTTTCCCGCGTGATGGAGAGCCATCAGAAATGTGCGGGAGGGAACCAGAAGATACTGAATTATCTTGCGGGAGAATACCGCTACCCATCCAGCTTTGAAAACTTTGTCTATGCCTCACAGCTTTTGCAGATGGACGCTATCAAATACGGCGTAGAGCATTTCCGCCGCTTCCGGGGGCGCTGCATGGGAGCCGTGTACTGGCAGCTCAATGATATCTGGTCGGGACCGTCCTGGGCCAGCGTGGACTATTACGGCAGATGGAAGGCGCTGCATTACGCCGCAAAGCGTTTCTTCGCTCCGGTTCTGCTTTCCATCCATCTGGGAGACGGCAAAGCCGTTTTGAATATTTCCAATGAAACAAGAAACGTGTTCCGCGGAACCGTGCGGGCCGGAATCCGCACCGCCGCCAACCAGGAGGTGCTTTCTTTGGAGCAGAGCTGCACGGTGGATGCTCTTTCCAGTCTGGATGTGCTGGTGCAGCCGGTGGATACTCTCACGGAGGAACAGAGATACTCCTGCTATTTCTGCTGTGAGCTGCTGGACGAAAACGGTTCTCTCCTGTCCCGCGACACAGCGCTGTTTGTCAAGCCGAAGCATTTTGAGTTTTTGGACCCGTGTCTTACAGCCGATGTGCTTTTGCATGACGGAAAAATTTCTGTGCGTGTGTCCGCTTCTGCCTACGCGCGCGGTGTGCGTCTCTCAGCGGGCGATCTTCCGGTTCGCTTTACGGATAACTATTTTGACTTGACCGGCAGCCGTGTGACAGTGGATGTTGTTGCGGTTTCAAAGGAACCGGTAAGCTTACAGGAGCTGGAAAAGAAGCTGTCTGTTTGTTCCGTGTATGGGATTGGCTGACAATGGAGCTGCCGGACAAACGGAGAGAAGGTTTTACCAGCGCACACTCCACCGCGTCTGATACTCTTCGCTCATTTTCTCTGTCTGTACGGTCCGGCGGGGGGACAGACGCTCTTCCTCCTGACGCTGTGTGAGAAAGCCTTCAAAACGCTCCTCGTCCACCGGAAGATCAGCCCAGCTGTTTGTCCATGCGGAGAGATAGGCGGCGTTTGAGATGGAGAGCGAGCGGATTCCCTCAGCTCCGGGAGCGATCAGCGGCTCTCCGTGCAGAATGGCCCGCGCAAAGTTTTGCAGAATGATCGGGTGACCGTCCGGTTCCGGCGCGGAGAAGCGTTCCTCCTGTACTTGCGGCTGGAAGAAACCCTCCTTGGCGGAAAAGCAGAACTCGCGTTCCGGAGCGTCCAGCCGCTGCCACAGAAGGCTGCCGTTTTCAAGCACCAGACGGCCGCGATCCCCGGAGATCTCCAGCCGGTTGGTGCCGGGCGTTTCTCCCGTCGTGGTGATGAATGTCGCGCTCGCGCCGTTCTCGTACTCGGCCTGGATGGTCACATCATCCTCCACGGCGATCCGGTGGTATTTGCCAAACGAGCAGAAGGCGAAAATGCGCTTAGGCATCCCGAAAATCCATTGCCACAGGTCGAGATTGTGCGGAGCCTGGTTGAGCAGTACACCGCCGCCCTCACCGTTCCAGGTGGCGCGCCAGGAGCCGGAGTTGTAATAGGCCTGTGTGCGGTACCAGTTTGTCACGATCCACACCAGGCGCTTCGGCACGCCGAGCTGCCCGCTTTGGACAATCTCCCGCGCCCGGGCGAAGAGCGGGTTGGTGCGCTGGTTGAACATGATGGCAAAAATCTTCCCGCTTTTTTCCGCCTCCTCGTTCATGCGGCGCACGCTGCGGACGGATACGCCGGCAGGCTTTTCGATCAGCACATGCTGGCCTGCCTGGAATGCGTGGATCGCCGCAAGGGGGTGCACCTTATGGGGAGCGGCGACGATCACCGCTTCCGTTAATCCAGAGGCAAGCATTTCCTCGTGGGTGGCGAAAACAGGAACCCCCGGAACCTCGCGGTGCAGCAGTTCGCGCTTTTGCGGATCGATGTCGCACAGGGCCGCAACGGACAGGCCGTCCTCGGGATGTTCCAGCATCCAGCGCAGGTGTGCGCTGCCGATGTTTCCGATTCCGATCAGGCCGATTCGAACGGATGGTGTTGTCATAATAAACGCCTCTGTTTCATGTGATATTGATGGAGCCTTGTAATGCTCTCGCGCCAATGAAGCTTGCCGCCCCAGGGCACGGTCATCGAGACCGTAACCGGGGCGGATCGTTTTTTCTCAGCGCTGGAAGTGGAAAACCGCCGGTTGTCCGGCAGAAACAGTGATTTTTTGCTCCTGTCCGTAAGCGCGCAGGAGCAGCTGTGCATCACGTGCCGGAAGAAGGGAGCCGCTCAGTGACGTCTCGTCCCAGGAAACGGAAACCTCATGTCCGCCATGGGCGCGCAGGCCGGTAAATGAGCCGGTTTTCCATTCTGCCGGTACGGCGGGCAGCAGGAGCAGTTCCCCTTGCGCGCCATCCTGCAAAAGCATCTCTGCCACACCGGCGGTAAAGCCCGTGTTGCCGTCGAGCTCGTAAATTCCGCCAGTGATCGAGGTGGTCGGCCCCTGATGGGTGATCATCATATTGTCCCGGCTTAAAAAGGAGATCATCGGCTTGATGAATTCTCCCGCTTTTTCCCGTTCACGCAGGCGGGCATGGAAAAGAATCAGCAGCGCACCCGCCCAGTTGGCGTATACAATGTCCTTTGCATTCTCGCCAAGACGGCGGCGAAGCGTCGTGCGGACAGCTTCACACAGCGCCGGATCGCGGTCGGGGGAGAGAAGCCCCAACGGATGGAGGGAAAGCACATGTGACATATGGCGGTGGTCGGGGTACACTTCCTCAAAGTCCTCATGCCATTCCATAAGCTGTCCATGCTTTCCGGCGCGGAACGGCGGCAGTCGGTCGAGCACCTTTGCCAGCGAGCGGGTAAAGTCATCCTCCCGGCCAAGAATAGAGGCTGCTTCCCGCACAGCGAGAAACACGGCGCGTGTCACCGCCGTGTCAAATGTGCCGCCCACCGCCAGACAGTGCGGTTTTCCTTCCCATAAGAACGCATTTTCCGGCGAATAGGACGGAACCGTTACAAGCTCGCCGCTTTTCGGTTCCTCCATCAGGATATCGCAGAGGAAACGAGCGCTTTCCCGCAGTGTTTCATAATAGTCGGAGAGGAACGCGCGGTCCTCAGTGTACTGATAATGCTCCCAGATGGAGAGCGCAATCCAGCCGCCGCAGGAGATGCTGAAGCCCCAGGAGATATCCCAGCCGGGCGCGGCCCAGCCGAAGGCGTTGGAGATGGTGTGTGCGCACCAGCCTTGGGCTCCGTAAAGGGTCTGTGCCGTTTTTGTTCCGTTTGGAGCAAGGATGTCCCGGATCCAGCGCAGAAGCGGCGCGGCACAGTCACCAAGCCCGGTTTTCTCCGCCGGATAGTAGTTCATCTGTGTGTTGATATCAAGGTGCATGTCGTCCGTCCACTCCATGCGGCAGGCGCGGTCATCGTTCCATACCCCCTGCAGGGCGGCGGGGAGGAGTGAATCGGGGCGGGAGGATCCGAACAGCAGATACCTGCCGTATTGGAAAAAGAGGGAAATAAGCCCGTTATCCCCTCCGTCATGCTCCGCAAAAGCGCGGATGCGTTCGTCTGTCGGAAGCTGTGCGCGAGTGTCCGGCATGGTGAAGGTGCAGCGGTTCATGGCTTTTGTATGTTCCGCGAGATGATCGGCACGTACGGCGTCATATCCTTTTGCAACCGCCTTCAACACACGCCTGCGGCAGAGTTCTTCCGGATTGTTTCCCGAAAAATCCGTGGCCGCCGTGAGAAAAACCGTCAGTGCGGAGGCGTTTTCCATCACAAGACCGCGGCGGTTCCATGAAACCTCGCCGTCCGTCTCATAGTGCAGGCAAATGCAGTAAGACACGCCTGTGAGACCGTCACTGTGGATGTTTTCCAGCGCGCGTCCCGATACGGTGAGTGTGTGTGCTGTTTCGTCCCAGTCGGTATGGCATGGCTGACTCCATCCCTCGGTCCAGAGGCAGAAGGTGCGCCGCTCTCCCTGCGCCGTCATGCGCACGGCCATTACCTTATCGGGATTGGAGGCAAAGCTTTCCCGCCGCACTTTCCCGCCTTCGAGTGCGATCCCATCAAGTGCAAGGCCTGTCTCCAGCTCAAGCTCGCGGGTTTGGGAGACTGGCTCCGCTTCAAGCGCGGCCATCAGTCTGCCGAGCGGAACCTGTGTGCCGTAATTTCCCTTTTGCCCAATGCAGCTTTCCAAAAGCCGGTCGGCCTGTTCATAGTCTCCGGCCAAAAGATATTCCCTTGCCCTGTGCATCTTTTCGCCCGCGTTTTTGTCCAGCGGACAGGGCTGGTTTTCTCCTGACCAGCAGGTGTTTTCCGAGAGATCGAACCGCCCGGATGCACCGCCGTAGCACATTGCGCCCAAGTGTCCGTTTCCAATCGGCAGGGCCTGCGTCCATTCGAGTGCTTCCCGTGTATACCAAAGCTTCATAACAACTCCTCCTTTTTATGAGCCAGATACGGATTGGCCGAAAAGGCGATTTGCTTTTATATTAGTCTGCCGTCCATAGAAACGCAAGAGCCAGCGCGGAAATTTTCCGCGCTGGCTCTTTGCAGGGCTACAGTTCAAACTCCGACCGGACAAAATTCTTTTTTTGGATGGAACGGCAGTAGTTCCTGTATTTGAGCGGAGACATTCCGACGATTTCCGCAAAACGGCGGTTGAAGCTGGAAGGAGAGGAAAATCCCACGCTCAGGGAGATGTCCAGAATGGATTCTTCGGTACTGAAAAGAAGAATCTGGGCCTTTCGGATCCGGATATGATGGATGTATTCCAGTGGAGAAAGCCCCACAGCGTTTTTAAAAATACGCCGGAAGCTGGTCAGGCTGGTAAAACAGAGATCAGCCAGAGTTTTCGGCGGGATGTGCTCCATGTAATGGTCGTTGATATACTCCACAGCGGCAGAGAGGCGAAACACCTGCCTGGACTGGGGAGAATTGTTTTCCGAAGAGGTTACGGATGGAAGCGACTTTTCCAGCTCTGTCAGCAAAAGCAGCGCCAGGGCACGGATACAGTCTTGATGGCACTCCTTTTTCTCGCGCATATGCTGGAGAATTTCGAGCAGCAGCGAAGCCGCTCGTTCATTTTCGCCGGTATGGACCACATAGGGGAATTCTGGAGAATTATGCTGAAAAAACCGAATCCTGTCGATGGAAGCAGGGAAGACCTTCTCCAGGAGACGTACAGCATCCACATAAAGGTATTCTATGTTCGGGTCGTCCATGCGATTTTCCCCGTCTCCCTGAAAGGTAATATGGCTGGCATAGGGAGGAATCAAAAACAGATCTCCGGCATGGATGGGAAAGGTCTGATCCTCCACGGCCAGCGTGGTGTCCCCAGAAAAGACATAACCGATCTCCATACAGTTGTGAAAGTGCATGTAGTTGGGAAGGGAACGCGACTTGGGAAAGAGAAACTGGCCGTTGAGCAGGGCAATCACAGGGAAGTCTGCTGCGAGCGGATAGCTTCTGAATTCCAGGATAAATCTGGGAGTTGGTTTTTTTGCATAAAATCTGTCCTTTTTCAAGAGGAAAATATCGCTTTAGTCGATTAATATAAGTACATCAACCAAAAAACAAGAAATAAATCTCAAGAAACTGTAAAACAAAGGAGGAATTTTCTTGTATTGTGCAGACACGAGCAGATATGACCATATGCTTTACAACCGGTGTGGAAAAAGCGGGATTCGGCTGCCCTTCCTTTCCCTGGGGCTGTGGCACAATTTCGGTGAAAATGTACCGTATGAGCGGGCAAGGGAGCTTGCGCTTTTTGCGTTTGACAAAGGCATTACCCATTTTGATATTGCAAACAACTATGGCCCAAGGCCGGGAAGCGCCGAGATTACCTTCGGACGGATTCTCAAAGAGGATCTCGCGCCGTATCGCGATGAGCTCATAATCTCCACAAAAGCCGGATATTACATGTGGCCCGGTCCTTATGGGGAGTGGGGCTCCAAAAAGAACCTGCTTGCCTCTCTGGATCAAAGCCTGAAGCGGCTTGGGCTGGATTACGTGGATATTTTCTATCATCACCGCCCCGATCCGGATACGCCGCTGGAGGAATCCATGGAGGCGCTGGCCTGCGCGGTACGCCAGGGGAAAGCGCTCTATGTCGGCATTTCCAATTACAGTGCGGAGGATACCCGCCGTGCCAGCCAGATTCTCAAGGGGATGGGAATCCATTGTCTGATTCATCAGCCCAATTACAGCATGTTCAACCGAGCACCGGAAAACGGTCTGTTCCAGGCGCTGGAGGATGAGGGGATCGGGTGCATTGCGTACTCCTCACTCGCACAGGGGCTTCTCACAAACCGCTACTTTAACGGCATTCCGGAGGACTCCCGCGCCAACGGACACAGCGTTTTCCTGACTCGGGACGGGGTTACGCAGGAAAAGGTGGAGAAGGCCAAAAAGCTTGACGCGATTGCTCAAAGAAGAGGGCAAAGCCTTTCCCAAATGGCTCTTGCATGGAATCTGCGCAATCCGCAGATGATCTCTCTGATTATTGGCGCCAGCAAGGTGCAGCAGATTGAAGAGAACCTCAAGGCGCAGGAGAACATGCAATTCTCGCAAGAAGAGTTGGAAGAAATTGACAAAATTCTTCTGGGAAGTATGTGAAATCCGTATGTAACTCATTTTATCATCCGTATCCGTTCTTTTCAACACACATTTTATTTTTTATGTGCCGGTGAACGGAGAACAAGGGGAGACAGATGTGACAAAAAAAGAACGTCTTTTGGCGGCGTTGAAGGGGGAACCGGTGGATCGCCCGCCCGTCAGCTTCTGGAGGCATTTTTCCGGCCCGCAGGCACATGGCGCGCTGTGTGTGGAAAAGCATATTGAGTTTTACCGAAAAACCGATTTGGATTTTATCAAGGTCATGCACGACGGATTGACGGCTCCCTGTTCTCTGGATGTGCACAGTCTGAGTGATCTGAAAGCATACCGCCCGCTCGGCAGAAAAAACGCTTACATCACAGCCTTTACAGAGCGGGCCAGTCGGATTGTTGATGCGATCGGGGACGAGGTTTATGTTTACGCCAATGTCTTTTCCCCTCTCACCCTCCTGCGGCGGATCGGGGATGAGAAGCTTCGTTATTATGTGTATGAGGATGAAAAAACCGTAACCTATGCTCTTGACGTACTGGCGGAGGAACTTTCCCTTCTGTGCAGCCTTTTGGTGAAGGAATACGGCTGTTTAGGCGTGTTCGCCGCATTTCAGGGGAATGAAGTCAGCCGGTATACAGAGGAACAGTTTTACCGGATTGTGTATCCCTACGACAAAAAAATGCTGGAAGCCGCGAACGAGGCTTCCCCTTATAACATCCTTCACTTCTGCGCCTGGGATGAGATTCCCAATCGTCTGGGGATTTGGAACACCTATCCCGGCTGTGCGGTGAACTGGGCCGTTCATATTGAAAACCTTTCTCTGGCACGCGGGCGTCAGATGTTTGACGGGCGCACGGTTATGGGCGGCTTTGACAACCGCCGGGGAAAGCTTTTGTACTCCGGAAGCAAGCGTGCTGTTCAGGAGGAAACGCAGCGTCTCGTTCGTTCTTATACGGAGGAAACCGGCTCAAACAGAGGATTGATTCTTGGCGCGGACTGTTCGTTCCTGCCGGATTTTCGGCTGAACCGCTTTCTTTGGGTATCAGAGGCCCTTGACGGCCTCCTGGCATAACGATACTTTACATCTTGAGGAAAATGGAGGTTTATGTATGAAAAGAAAATGGAAACGTTCGTTGTCGGCCATTGTGGCTGCCATGCTTCAAAACCTCCAAGGAGGTGGAAAAGCTCACCCGCGCTCAAAGGATCACGGAGCAGGCGCTGGAACAGACGCTTCCCTCGTTTCGTCCGGGGGTGTCGGAGTTGGATCTGGCCATTGAGCTGGGAACCCGCATGTCAAAGCTTGGGTCAGACCGCAAGTCGTATGATTTTATTTTGACCTCCGGTCCCAAAACCTCCCGCCCGCATGGCGGAGGCCCCATCCGCCGGGTGGAAAACGGGGATTTTGTCATGATGGATATGGGAAGCCAGATCGGCGGTTATGCCTCCGACATGACGCGGACCGTTGCGGTGGGAAGCGTGACGGAGGAGCAGAAACGTGTGTACGAAATTGTTCTGGAAGCACAAAGGCGCGCTATAGAGTCCATCCGTCCCGGCGTGCCGTGCAGCGCGGTTGACGAAACGGCGCGCGGTTATATTGCTTCCATGGGATATGGCGACTATTTTGGCCATGGGCTTGGCCACAGTCTGGGAATCGAAATTCATGAGCAGCCCCGCCTGAGTCCTGTCTGTACCGATGAGCTTGAGCCTGGCGTGATTGTAACAGTGGAGCCGGGGATTTATCTGCCGGGGAGGTTTGGGGTGCGCATTGAAGATATGGTGTTGGTCACTGAGACAGGGCACTGCAACCTTACCGAAAGCCCAAAGGAATTGATGATTTTATAAAAGCATTGTCACAGGAATATGTAATTTCCACGGAGGGAAAGCATGAATCAGGAAGAACAAAATCGATATATCGCGGTGCTCCGCAGGGAGCTTGTACCGGCTATGGGCTGCACCGAACCGATTGCGATTGCCTATGCGGCGGCACTCTGCCGGAAGTACCTCAAGGGGCCGCCAAAGAAAATCCATGCGGCGTGCAGCGCCAATATCATCAAAAACGCCCATTCCGCCTTTGTTCCGCACACAGGCGGAAGGAAAGGCATGGAGGCCGCTGCGGCAGCCGGTGCCCTTGCAGGGGATCCGGACAAAAAGCTGGAGGTTCTGGCAGGCATAACGCCGGAGGATCTGAGACGGATTGACGAAGCCTGTCAAAGCCATATCTGTACGGTGAGCCGTATCGAGGGAGGAGCGCTGCTCCATGTAGCGGTGACGCTGGAGAACGAATCCGGCAGCGCCTGCGTGGAAATCCGGGATTCGCATACCAATGTCATCAAAATTTCGCAAAACGGTCAAACGGTATGGGAAAAGGAGGACTCTTCTGCACCGGAAAGCGAAACCGCGGCGGATGACTCCTTTTTGACGGTAGACGGTATTCTGGATTTCTGCGAAACCGTCCGTTTGGAACAGGTGGAAGATCTGATTGAGCAGCAAATCCGCTGTAATATGGCGATCGCGGAGGAAGGGCTTTCCGGAAAATATGGCGTTGCCATTGCCAGCTGCTTCGACCAAAGCAATTTGTATCAGAAAATGAAAGCCTTCGCGGCCGCTGCTTCCGAAGCCAGAATGAGCGGGTGCGAGCTTCCCGTGGTCATCAATTCCGGAAGCGGGAACCAGGGAATTGCTGTCTCGGTTCCCGTGATTGTATACGCACGTGAAACGGGTGTTCCGCGGGAACGTCTTTACCGTGCGCTTCTCCTTTCCAATCTTCTTGCCATCCATCAGAAATCGGGCATTGGAAAGCTTTCCGCTTTTTGCGGGGCTGTGTGCGCTACCTGCGCGAGCGGGGCGGCCATCTGTTACCTGCAAACAAACGGAAACCGGGAGGCTGTCCGCCGCAGCATTACCAATACGCTGGCCAATACCTCGGGAATCCTGTGCGACGGGGCGAAGCCCTCCTGTGCGGCTAAAATCTCGTCCGGTCTCGACGGCGCTTTGCTGGGATGCGCGCTTTCTCTTCATCAGCGGCAATACTGCGAACAGGACGGCATCGTGAAAAACAGCGTGGAGGAAACGATTGACGCTGTGGGGCGCATTGCGCGGGAAGGGATGGAGGAAACCGATAAGGTTGTATTTGATGTTATGCTGGAACAAGCATGAAAAAGTAAAGCGCCTGATTTCCACTTGGGAATCAGGCGCTTTGCCTTTTATTTCTCTGTCAGCTCATTGACTGCATCGACCACCCATTGGATCCGCTGCTTGTCAATCGTGGCAGGGAGCGTGCAATCGGCTCCGATCATCATGCCCTGTGAACCGGTATTCTGAACCAGCTCTTTGGTGAAGCGCACGATTTCCTCACGGCTTCCGGTAAACAGCAGGCCTGTGGGACGGTTGTCAAATCCTCCGAGCACCGGTTTTCCAAAATATTCCCGGCCCTCCTTGAGGTCCATCCCCTCAATGTACACGGCCCAATTAAAGACAGCGGCGGGGTAATCCTTCCATACCTCCAGGTTGTTTTTAATTCCGGCCCATCCGCAGCAATGCAGGATGTTGTGTTTGCTGAAACGATTGGCGTGCTCAAGCACATAGAGGTCGCTGGGCGTAATCAGGGAACGGTATTCCTCCGGGGTAAAACGGTCATGCTCACCGCCCTGGACACAGTAATAAATACCGTCCATTCCGCCCTCTTCCACCAGAAGCTGGGAGAGCAGAGCGTTCATTTGCGCGATGGCGTTCAGCGCGTGCTGCACCGCTTCCGGATTTTCCTTGAGCGAGCGCATCACAAATTCATCCGAAGTGCCGAAACGAATCGAAGAGAAGGGGGCAAACACATTGTAAAACATGCAGATGTTTTCCTTCACCCCGGCCCGTACCCGCCGGGCTCTCTCCACCTGCTCCTGTATAAACGGATGGTCCCTGTCCAGGGGCTGGAGACGGCTCCAGTCCTCCGGTGCCTGGATCTCCTTGGGGATCGGGTACTCAAAGTAGTGGTCGCACATGATTTTGGCGAAATCGACATCAATGCGGTTGTAATAATTCAGATGCGCGTCCACACACGCTTGTCCTTCACACTCCTCCGCGGGAAAATGGAACCAGAAGCCCACCGGCGGACGATCCACCGGCTTGCCTTCAAAAGCATTGAGAACTCTTGTCCTTTTGTCCATACAGAACTCCTCCTTTTGCTTGAGCCCCCTGTGGGGCGCAGTATCAGAACGTCAAATCATCAATGGCAGCCAATCCCAGGGCGTAAATTTCCATCGAACGGAGCTGCCGCGTGAGATCCAGCGCTTCGTCCGGCTGATGGAAATCGCCGTGTCCCTTTGGAAAAACAGATAACGGCAGAGGTTCCACCGGCATGCCCGTGCCAAAGGCGACGGCGCGCGGGATCTTGCGGGCGTAGGTGCCGCCGCTCATGATAAACGGTTTTTCCGCTGTTCCCATCACACGATTGTAAACCTCCGTGAGACGCTGCACCGCGGGATGGTCCCGGTTGTAATAATTGGGATTTCCGGCGCGCAGAATGTTTACGCTGCATCCCCGCGCCGCGCAGGCTTCTCTTACCAGAGGCTCGAGCTGGGCGCAGCGCATGGAAACGGGAAATTTTGCGCTTGCCTCAAAGGTCAGGCGGCGATCCGGTTCCAGACGGAGCATTGTGGCAGCGCAAATCAAAGGACCGGATTCCTCATCCGCACAGGCCAGTCCCAGCGCCGTTCCCTGGAAATCAGAGCAGGCGTCCTGCAAAAACTCCAATGCAGACCGATCCGTTTCGCTCAGGGACGGGCAGGAAAGAAGAACACGGGCCAAAAGTCCCAGCGGGGAAATCGCTCCATCGGGTGACATGGCGTGACGTGATATGCCGTGTGCGGTCAATACCTTTCCCTCTACAGAATACGGCGGTTCTGTGCAGGTGCGCAAAAAAGCCTCCGCTCCTGCGCATCCTGTGAAATCGGCACGGGCTGTCTCCGGGATCATGGTGCGCACTTCTCCGGCATAAACGGCAGGAAACTCGTCGCTGACCGGTTTGTCCGTGGTGACTGCAAAATCAAAAGCGCCGCGTTCCCCGTAACATACCGGAAACCCGCTGTCCGGAACAAGGCTGAATTCAGGACATGCATACCGTTTGGTATAGTAATCCATATCCGCCATTCCCTTTTCCTCATTGGTTCCGGCAAACAGGCGGATAGAGTGCTTCATTTCGATTCCCAGATCCCGCAGACAGCGCATTACATAGAGCATGGCGATGGCCGGACCTTTGTTGTCCTGTGCTCCGCGTCCGATGAGATAGTTGCCCTTCTGCACAGCGGAAAATGGTTCATACAGCCAGCCTTCGCCCACCGGAACCACGTCCAGATGCGTCCACAGGCCAATGTCATGTTCTGCATTTCCCATACGGATTTCCGCGACATAGTATTCATAGTTCCTGGTCTCAAATCCGTATTTTTTTCCCAGCTCCAGAAAGGCGTCCACCGCGTCCCGGCAGCCTTGCCCGAACGGCGCAATCCCGGAAGCGGAATCCGAAACGCTGGGGATGTTCACAAGCATTGTGAGATCCCGAAGCATTTCGTCCTTGTGCGTCTCTATCCAGTGCCGCACGTTTTCCTGAAAGGCTTTTTCCTGCACCTTCCTCATTCCCTCCTTTCCTAATGAAAATCTGTTCTCATTATAGCGAAAATCAGCTGCTTTTTCTGATGCAAAAGGAGCAAAAAAAGTGTGAATTCAACCAATTTATTCGGTTGTCTTTCCGAAAACCCGGAACAAGCGGCTCCGGGTTAAGGGGCGTGGTGAGAGATGCCAGCGGGCAGCGCAGTCAATTCGGCACTTTGGCGCCCCCATAGGTGCCGGAGGTATCCGCGATGACGGCGGTGACGTTTTCCTTGCGGCGGGAGGTGGCGATGCGCTTTTTGAGCTCCTCGCAGAACAGGTCCTCGTCAAACGGAACCTCCACCGGATGGCCGAGCCACGTGGAGAGATGCATGGCGTTTGAGATGGTGAGACCGAAGATGCCCTCTGTGCCGGAGGCGATCAATGGCTCGTCTCGCAGGATAGCGGCGGCGAAGGCGTTGAGCACGCCGACGTGCTGCTCCGATTTGCCGTCTGTCTCCACCTGGATTTTCTCCGCCTTCGGGCAGCCGAACGGGATGGTGTTGGTGCGGGTAAACTCCGGTTCGGGCATTTCAAGCTTCCAAAGTGTCAGCTCGCCGTTCTCCGCGATGAGCTTGCCGCCGTCCAGGGTGATCTCAAAGCGGTTTGTACCGGGAGCATCGCCCGTTGAAGTGATGAAGGTGCCCGTCGCGCCGTTCGCGTACTCCACATACGCCGTCACATCGTCCTCCACCTCGATGTCGTGCCATTTTCCGAAATGAAGTTTGGCGTCCACCTTGACCGGCATGCCGCAGATCCATTGCCACAGATCGAGGTTGTGCGGACACTGGTTCAGCAGAACGCCGCCTCCTTCGCCGCTCCATGTCGCGCGCCAGGCACCGGAATCGTAGTACGCCTGCGGACGATACCAGTTCGTAATGATCCAGCTTGTGCGGCGAATTTGGCCGAGACTGCCGCCCTGCACAAGCTCGCGCATTTTGCGGTAGATGTGATCGGTGCGCTGGTTGAACATCAAGCCGAATTTTACATTTGACTTTGCGGAGGCCTCGTTCATTTCCCGCACCTGCTTGGTGTAGACACCAGCGGGTTTTTCCACCATTACATGGAGGTTCCGTTGAAAACACTCGATAGCGTATTTGGGATGGTCGTAGTGCGGGACGGAGACAAGCGCCGCTTCGATCAGCCCGCTGTCAAGCATCTCTTCCGCCGTGGAAAAAACGGGCAGATCTTCGCCGAGCTGTTCGCGCGCCCACTTGAGCCGATCGGGATTGATATCGGCCACAGCGGCGACTTCAAGTTCAGGGCAGAGCCCCTCCTTGATATTTTTCAAATGGCCTGAACCCATATTGCCCACGCCGATGATGCCAAGCTTTACTTTTCTCATGCTGTTTTCCTCCCTTTATGTGTTTTCGCCGATCAGCTTCCGCAGCGCGGCGGCGGCAGCAGCGAACGCTTCACGGTTTGATGCGTACTGGTAGGAGGGAACGTCTGAGCGCGCACCCTCCTGCTCCAGTGCCTTGAGTCCTTCAAAGACGGCCAGATGCGGCTCGAGTGTCAGCACCGTCCCCTGATACCGCTGCAGCAGCTCCGGCAGATGCCCCTCGCCGCAGCCCGCCGGAACAACGCTGCCGTCCGGCATGGCATCCTTGATGTGCATGTATTCCACATAAGGTGCGAGCAGCTCCCAGGCCGGGAGCGTCGCTTGGCCGGACTGGATGAAGTTCGCCGGGTCAAAGACGGCCTTCAGCTCCGGCAGAGCGCGGTGGATCTCCGCGCAGCGCGGGGCCACATCGCCGTAGATTCCCTTTTCATTCTCGTGGCACAGGACAATCCCGCTTCCCTTTGCCGCCTCGCAAAAGCGGGAAAGACGATCCAGCACCTCATCGCGGAAGGTTTCCGGCGCTTCGCCGCGCGGCAGATAAAAACTGAACAGGCGGATATGGGATGCGCCGAGGGCTTCTGCGAGCTCAAGGCCATGCCGGAATTCATCGAGACGCAGACCGAACGCTTCGGTTACTTCTGATTTACCGTATGGTGAACCCACGGACCAGACGGCGATCCCCTCGTCCGCCAGGCGGGCGCGCAGCGCTTTGGCCTCCGGTACGGTCAGGTCGGCGACGCTTTTGCCGTCGACACCGCGAATTTCAAGGAGGGAAATGTGTTCCGCCCGCATAGCTTCGATTTGGCCGGATATGGCGGCGTCAGCCTCATCGGCGAAAGCTGCAATCTGATAACGCATGGTAGTTTCCTCCTGTGTGTTGTCTTGGATTTTGATATGCCGGAACTGATATCAGTTCCCGTCCGTTTCTCTACACCATAATAGCACATTTTTTATGAATTCCCAGGGGTTTCAGCAAAATGTCTGTTTTGATTCAGGAAATTATTTTTCATGATGCAGGACGTTTTTTTGGATTTCCTTCAGTTTTCTGCGGAAAGGAAAAATAAATCAGTTTACAACCAATGGGGAAGAGGCTAAAATGAAGGATAAGAGTGCAGGCAGCCCTCGGATTTGCGATGGCGCATCTGTATCCGGGGGATGCGGTTTCCAGCAGGTTTTTCCATGTGGCAGGCATGGAAGAACGAGAGAGTGAAAGGGGAGAGAGTATGTTTTCTTTTGGCTGCTGCCTGCCGGGTGGGCCGTTCGACGCCGGACAGGCCCATCGTCTGGCAGCAATGGGTTTTGCCTATGGAGAAATTGCCGCTGCGCCGCTGGCTGCAATGACAAACGAAGAGTTTGCCGCCCTGCGCCGGGAGCAGCAGGTGGGAGGTTTGCCGATTCAGGCGGCGAACTGTTTCCTTCCGGGGGAGCTTTCTCTTTTTGCGCCGGATCAGAAAGAGAAGCTGCGCGGGCATGTGGAGCGCGTTCTGCACCGTGCGGCGGATCTGGGCATTGATACGGTTGTTTTTGGAAGCGGAGGAGCGAGACGGATTCCTAAAGATACCCCGCGTGAGGTGGGCGAGGATGTGATCGCGGACTTTTTGACCTTGTGCAGCCGCTTCTGTGCGCAGACGGGTGTCACACTGGTTATTGAACCGCTCAACAAAACAGAATGCAATGTCCTGAACACCGTGGAGGAAGCGGCTCGGCTTGCGCGCCGCCTGGATTTGCCGCAGATCCGTGTGTTGGCGGATGCTTATCATGTTTTCTGTGAGCAGGAGGATTTCTCTGTGCTTTCCCGCGAACGGGAATGGCTTGCGCATATCCATGTAGCGGAGCCTCCCGGGCGTATGGTACCCGGCGCGGACGGGGGAGCCTATTTGGCATGTTTTGGAAAGGCTCTGCGTGAGGCTGGATATGACGGACGTGTTTCGATCGAATGCCGCTGGGAACATTTTGAAGCGGAGATGGAGCAGGGGCTTCACTTTTTGAAAAAATCCTTTTGATCCGCTTGTCTGCAAATATGGGGCAGAGAAATCGGCTGCTGCCTGACTTTGACGGTACACAGAATCAAAAGGGATGAATTTGAATTGATAGATAGGAGAATAAACTATGAGCGAAGAAGTGTTTCAGCAGAACCTGGAGAACGCGAAGGAAGTGATGCCCGGCGGTCCGTATCTCATTCAGATGCTGTTCAAAGAGCCGGTGTCCATGCCGGACAAGGAGAAAATGATCGCCGTGATGGAGCGGCATATCGGAGCCGTGGAGTGCTTCTGCCATGAGGAAAAGACCGTGGGCTTTGCCGCTTTGGATCATATCGCGGAGTTTAAGGACGGCAAGGCCCCGGTGCAGCTCATGGTGACAGGATGCACCGAGTTCAAGGGAGATAGCTTTGACACTTTCCTCTTGAGCCAGATGTGGGACTGTCAGGAGGATCGGGAGCGGATTTTCCGGGAGTGCCAGTATCAGGTTGTGGCTGTCGACATGCTGACTTCCGCGCTTCCTGCTCTGGAGAGAGCCAACCTGGACGCGGATTTTCTGGATGCTCTGGCGGAGCTGTACCCGGACTGCGAGGCGTTCTATTTTCAGAACTGCGGCAAGCTGTTTCTGGCGGAGGATGTGCGCTCCCACCAGATGCAGGGGCCGGATCGTTTCATCCGTTTTGGCGTCAATGCCCGGTTTTTCAACATTGAAGGCACAGAGGATATGCTGATTGACACAGTGGGCATGAGCACTCTGTTCCTCCCGGATCTGCAATATCATTTTCACGGGATGGATCCCAACTGGGTGGTCAACCATGCTTACAATGTGGCTTCTTACCTCCTGGCCAATGATAACCCCATCGAAAGCGGCGAGACCGTAGACGGCGTTCAGGGCGGCAGGATGTGCCAGGATCTCCAGTGGAAATGTCAGTATGAGGACGCTTTGATCCAGCCGCCCAGAGTGGTTCTGGATATTCACATGGGTGAGTACGCTTCCGGAGGCCGCTGATTCTCTTCCCACTTGGAATGTATGCCGTCCCGCGAGTGACGGACATTCCCCTGTAGGATTGATGCGGCCAATCAATGACAGAGAAAATGCCCCCTGACGCAGGCAAAAAGTGCTGCGCCAGGGGGCGTTTGCATTGCGGAGAGTTTCCTATATACCGCTGTGTGTAAAGCGCTGAAGGGCTGACCCGTTTACAGGATATCGTGCTCAAAGGAGAAGAGCTTGAGCATCCGCATAAAGGTCAGGCGCGCCCGGACATAGGGGGAGAGACGGGCGGTGGGGGCGCGCATGGAGTCGGGCAGGCCGATCTCCGCCAGACTTTTGCCCGCTCCGGCGCGGGCAAGCATATCTGTCAGCTCCTGCGGCGTGGGGATTTCCTCAATGGAGCGCAGGATATCCGGCAAAGCGGCGCGCAGCGTGTCCGGTTGGATGGCGTCGAGCGGGTTCACGCGGTTTTCGTCCAGAATTTCCCCGAGCATGGCCTTGTCCGGGAAGCTGGATTCGAGCAAATCCATTTCCAGCGGCATGTGATCCCGGATGGTGAAAGCGCCCCGGCGGATTTCCTCCGCGGCACGGTGGTAGATGCCGGAGGAGAGCACCAGGCCGACGGAAACCTTCTCGCCGTGATAATAGTTGACATGGCCGTTGATGACCTCCATCTCCCACAGGTGGGACATGTGATGCTCCGCGCCGGAAGCCGGACGGGAATTGCCGACCATCTGCATGGCAAGGCCGGAGAGCAGCAGCGCGTACATCAGCTCCTCACAGGCCTCGCGTCCGCCCTCTCGGATGGCGTCAAGCCGCTGGCAGACGACTTTAAGGGCATCGTATTCCAGCTGGCAGACACGGTCACAGATGTATTCACCCGTGACAGCGTGGGCGATCTTCCAATCCGCCAGAGCGGTGTATTTGCCGAGCAGATCGGAGAAGCCGGAAGCGTTCAGACGGTGCGGCGCACGGGAGAAAATGTCGCTGTCCGCGACGACAAGAACCGGAGCCACGGCGGGAAAGGTTTTCTTGCAGCCGTTCCACGTCATGGCGGCCACGGTGGAAACAAAACCGTCCACGCTGGCCGCTGTCGGTACGGAGACGAAGGGCAGTCCCCGCTTATGCGCGATAAAACGTGTGATGTCGTGGATTGTGCCGGAACCGACAGCGAGCAGTACGTCCGGGGTATGGAGCGCGTCAAGCTGTTCCTCCGCCATGGCGACGCCGTGCTCGTTGGCGTGCAGGTTTTCCGGGTTGAGAACGATCAGGCCGCTTCCAGGAAGGAGATCGCGCACGGCCTTCCCCGCCGCCTCATAAGTGTTTTCGTCGCAGAGGATGACGGGATTTTGGCAGCCGGATTGGTCCAGCAGAGCGGGCAGGCGGCGGATGGCTCCCGGCTCAATGTAGATGCCGCACACGGAGATTTCGTGTGTATGGCCGCAGGGACAGGGCTTGGCAAACTCGCTGACGTCAATGTTCATGACAGACAATCCTCCCTCATATTTCCGATTGGAACTTACGAAATGGTAAAAGAAAACCGAAAACTTACGTTTTCGGTTTTGATTATAACACATTATTCGCGTTCTGTATAGTTCCCAAGGAAAGAAAAGCGGGGAAGCTCAGCGGAGAGGGAAGCAAGGAGCGTCAGCGTATCCGGGTCCTGAACGTTTCCGGTGAAGTCGAGATAGAAGTCATATTCAAAGCGGCGGCCCGGGATCGGACGGCTTTCGATTTTCGTAAGATTCAGCCCCGCCTGCGCGAACCGGGAGAGCACCGCGTGCAGCGAACCGGTCTGGTGCGGCAGAGAAAAGCACAGGCTGATCTTATCCGCATCTGTGGGGAGAAAGAGCGTGCGGCTGATGACAATAAAGCGGGTGCAGTTGTTTTCTGTATTTTGAATCCCGCGTTCCAGAATCGTCAGTCCGGCGGAGAGGGCGGCTTCCTCGGAGCAGATGGCGGCGGCGTCCGCTTCCTGTGCGGCGGTGAAGGCGGCCTCGGATGTTGTTTCACACGGGACGGGCTGCAAATGCAGGGCGGCAATCCGTTCCGAGCATTGTGCAAGAGCCTGCGGGTGGGAATAAACGCGCACAGGCGCCGCGCCGGGCCGGACGGCCAGGCAATGGTGCACCCCGAGTGTGGCCGCGCCCACAATGAAATAGCGGAACTGCAAAATCAGATCATAGACTTCACCCACAGAGCCTGCGGAGGAATTTTCCACCGGAAGCACGCCGAATTCCGCGTCCCCGGCTTCGACGGCGCGGAAGATCTCCGAAAAGCTGTTGAAGGTGATGGGGGTGCAGCCGGGAAAGAGACGCTGCGCGGCAGTGTGTGAGAACGAGCCGGGGCGTCCGAAGGTGGCAATGCGCCCCACCTGCTTTGGAAGCGGTTCGGCTTCCGCCACCAGTGCGCGCAGGGGAGCGCCGCTGTCAAGCAGGCCATGCTGGAGTCCGCGGCTGACCTCCATCAGGGTGGAATAAAGGACGCGCGCCGCCCCGGCGTATTCGCCCGCCTGTCCGGCCACACGGTCGAGGATGGCTTTCTCACGTTCCGGATTCAGCACGGGCAGCCCGGCTTCCTTTTTCACCGCCGCAACCTCCCGGGCACAGTCCATCCGTGCTTCAAACAACGGCAGAAGCTGAGCGTCGATCGCGTCAATTTTTTTTCGGATTTCTTCGAGTGTCATCGTGGTTTCGTTCCTTTCCTTGTTCTCAGGGGCGCAGGGCACCGTTTAAGAGCAGCAGCTCCAGCGCGGCCACGGCGGCGGCGCTCTCCGCGACGGGTGCGGCACGCGGCACAATGCAGGGGTCGTGCCGTCCGTGTACCTCCAGTTCGGTTTCGCTCCGGATTTGCAGATCGACGCTTCTCTGCTTTTGGGAGATCGATGCGGTGGGCTTGACGGCGATGCGGAATACGAGCGGCATCCCGGTCGTGATGCCCCCGAGGATCCCGCCCGCGTGGTTGGAGACGGTGCGGATCTCCCCGTTTTCCGCGACGGTGTACGGATCGTTGTTTTCGCTGCCGCGCAGAGACGCAGCGCCGAAGCCTTCCCCGAATTCCACGCCCTTTACGGCGGGGATGCCGAAGAGGATGGAGGAAAAGAGCGATTCCACGCCGCCGAACAGCGGGCCGCCCAGACCGGCGGGCAGGCCGGTGACGGCACACTCCACAATCCCGCCCACGCTGTCGCGGGCCATGCGTGCTTCCTCAATCACGGCGCGCATCTGTTCCTCCACGCCCTCCCCGATCACGGGAAAATATGCTTCGGACAGGCGGTGCAGCAATTCCTGCGGGACCTCTGGCCCGGGCAGAACAGCGTCGCGCACCGGCCCCACGGCGGCCACATGGCTGCCGATGTGGATTCCCCGCCGTTCGAGGATCTGGCGGCAGACAGCCCCGGCGGCGCACAGGCAGGACGTCAGCCGCCCGGAAAAATGCCCGCCGCCGCGCACGTCGTTGCAGCCGTGGTAATGAATATAGGCCGGATAATCGGAGTGGCCGGGGCGCGGAACCTGCATCAGGTTGGCATAATCGCCCGAGCGTGTATTGGTATTTTGAATGACGATGCACAGCGGCGCGCCTGTGGTGCGCCCGTTCAGCATGCCGCTGAGGAATTCAGGTGTGTCGGCTTCCTTGCGGGGTGTGGAGCTCTTGTCCCGGCCCGGCGCGCGGCGCGCCATCTGGGCGAGCAGAGCGTCGCGGTCAATCGGTTCCCCAGCGGGCAGACCGTCGATTACCACGCCCACAGCCGGGCCGTGGCTTTCACCGAAGATCGAGATTCTGAGGTTCGTTCCCCAGACGGATGATGCTGCCATGTGCAGTCCCTCCCAACATTTGATAGTCCTGAAAGAAATCAGGGTAGCTTTTGCGGATGCTTCCGGCGTCCGTAACGGTGCACGGAGAATCGGAGCGCAGGGCGGCGACGGCGATCGCCATCACCACGCGGTGATCGTTCTTTCCTTCGGCGGTTCCTCCCGCGAGGGCGGGTACGCCGTGCAGGATCAGCCCGTCCGGCGTTTCCTCCACCTGTGCGCCGATCGCGGTCAGCCCTTCGGCCATCGCGGCCAGACGGTCGCTCTCCTTCAGACGGAGCCGCTCCGCGTGATGGATGACGGTTTCTCCCTCCGCGAGCGAAAAGGCAGCGGCGAGGATCGGCACCAGATCCGGGATCTGGGAAGCGTCGATCGCGATCCCGTGCCATTGATCCGCCGTGCAGCGCAGAGCTCCATTTTCCCAGGTGAGCCGCGCCCCGCCCTGTGCGAGCAGATCGGCGATGGCTTTGTCCCCTTGCAGGGAATCCTCCCGCAGACCCCGGACGGAGACATCCCCGCCGAGCGCCCCGCCCGCGAGGAAAAACGCCGCCTGCGACCAATCGCCCTCCACTGTATGGCGGCAGGGCCGGTATGATTGCTGTCCGGGGACGTGCCAGCCGTTCGCGGTGCGTTCCACATGCACGCCGAACGCATCCATCGCCTGCACCGTCATCGCAACGTAGGCGGCGCTTTCGAGCGGTGTGGTCAGGCAAATTTCGCTGTCCTCCGGCAGAAGCGGAAGGGCGAGCAGCAGGCCGGTGATAAACTGGGAGCTGACGTTTCCGGGCAGGGAAAAGCAGCCGGGCTGCAAACGACCCTCAATCGCCAGCGGCAGACCGCCCTGCGTCCGGCAGGAAACGCCGTGCTGCGGCAGCAGTTCCGTGTAAATGCCGATGGGACGATCCGGCAGGCGGCCATGCCCGGTAAAGACGGCGGGAATGCCGAGGGCGGCGGCAATTGGGATCAGAAAACGGAGCGTGGATCCGCTTTCCCCGCAGTCAAGCGAGACGGTTCCCGTCGGGCGTGTCCCGGCGGAGACGGTGCACACGCCGTTTTCAAGGACAGCCCGCACGCCGAGTGCGTGCGCGGCGCACAGCGTTGCCCGGATATCGTCGGACAGGGCGAGAGGGGAGAGGATACTTTCCGTTTCTCCCGGTGACGAGAGCGCTGCGAGGGCGGCGCAGAGAATGGCCCGGTGCGCGGCACTTTTTGAGGGCGGCGCGTCCACACAGCCGTTCAGACGGCCGGGCAGAAGCGTCACGCGATCCGCGTCCATTGCTTTCACCGTCCTTCCCACTCCGCGAAGGCTTCGCGGCACAGGCGGGCAAATTCCGCGCGCGGCAGGCGGTGAACGAAGCTGTCTCCGATCGTGCGCAGAAGAACGATCCGCAAATCACCGCCCAGCCCCTTTTTATCCAACGCGGTGGCTTCCACGATTTGGTCAAGCGGTGTGCTGTCTGAGACGGGCAGGCCGTATTTTTCCAGCAGAGAGGCAATCTGTTCCGTTGTTCCCGCTTCCGTCAATCCCATGTGCTCACCCAGGTGTGCCATCAGCACCATGCCGATCCCAACGGCAGCCCCGTGCGTCAAACCGGTGTAGCTGTGCGCCTTTTCCAGCGCGTGGCCCAGCGTGTGGCCGAAGTTGAGCACCATCCGTTCCCCGGTGTCAAATTCATCGTGCTCCACGATCTCCCGCTTGCAGTCCACGCAGGAAAACAGAATGGATTCCATCTGCGGCGTCAGATCGGCGGCGTCCCGAAGCGTATCAAACAGCGCGCGGCTGCGGATGCAGCCATACTTGATGACCTCTCCCATGCCGTCTGAGAAAAAGAGCGGCGGGAGCGTGCCGAGCGTGTCGGGGTCGATGAGGACGAGGGCGGGCTGGTGAAAGGCTCCGGCGAGGTTTTTGCCCTGCGGCAGATCCACCGCTGTTTTGCCTCCCACGGAAGAATCCACCTGCGCGAGCAGCGAGGTGGGAACCTGCACAAACGAAACGCCGCGCAGGTAGCATGCGGCGGCAAAGCCGGCCATATCCCCCGTCACGCCGCCGCCGAGGGCCACAAGAAAGTCGCTCCGCGTCAGTCCCTGCTGTGCGAGGAAGCCGAGCATGTCCCCCACGGTGGAGAGCTGCTTGCTGCCCTCTCCGGCGGGGAACACAAAAGAGGAGGGGGCAAAGCCCGCTTCGCGCAGGGAAGCCATTGCGCGCTCGCCATAAATCGGGAACACGTTGCTGTCGCTGATGACGGCGGCCTTCGCCCCGGCGGAAAACAGGGCGGCGCAGCGTCCGCCCAGCTCGTCGAGGCAGCCGCGCTCGATGATGATTTCATACGGTTTTGAGGTGTTGACTGTCAGCTGCATAATGGAATCCGTTTCCGCGGCAGGCCGCTGCCTGTGCGGAGCTCCTTCCTTATTATAATTATAGATATAGCATTTCTTTTATTTTGACCGGACGGTGCCTTGCCATCCCTTTACTCGCCCAAAGCTTCCTTGACAAGCCGCCCCTGGCGCAGGAGTGCGCAAAGACGTTTTTCGTCACCTTCCCGTACCGCGTCGCGCACGGCGGAGAGGTTGTCAATCAGAGTATCCAGCTCCTGGGCAAGGGGGTCCGCGTTGCTCAGGAAAAGCTCCGTCCATAGGGTTTCGTTGATGTTTGCCACACGGGAAACGTCGCGGTAGCTGCCCGCGGAAAAGCCCTTGTGTCCGGGACATTGCGGGCTCAGGACATAAGCACAGGCCAGCGCGTGAGGAACCTGGCTGGTGAAAGCGATCATCCGGTCATGCTCTTCCGGTGTGGTAACCACGCACCGTCCGAAGCCAAGCGCCTGCGCCATGCGCTGCAGCAGGGCGACATCCTCCTCCGACGCGCCGCATGGGGTGATAAGATAGCTGGCCCCACGGAACAGGGAGGCTTCGCTGGCGGCAAAGCCCACCTTTTCACGGCCTGCCATCGGGTGGCTCCCGGCGAAGCGGAAGCCGTATTCCCGCGCGAGGGCGGAGAGATCGGCACAGATTTTTGTCTTGATGCCGCAGGTATCGGTGACCAGGCACGAGCGGGAAAGCTTCGCGCCGTGCTCCCGCACGAAAGCAACGGCGGCCTGCGGATAGAGGGCAAGGATCAGCAGATCCAGCCGCCCCAGATCGTCCCAGGCTCCCGCGAAATCGATCGCTCCGCAGGCCAGCGCACTGTCAAGGACAGCGGGATCGCGGTCGAAGCCCCAGACGGTGCAGTTCGTGTATTCCCGGAACGCCTTTGCGAGGGAGCCGCCGATCAGTCCCAGCCCCACGATCCCGACGCGCAGGGACAGCTCCTCCTCCACGGCTCAGCCCTCCGTCCGCAGCAGCTTCGCTGCGGTGAATACGCGCTTTGCCACATGGTCGAACTGATCCGGTGTGAGCGACTGCGCGCCGTCGGACAGAGCCTTGGCGGGATTGTTGTGCACCTCGATGATCAGTCCGTCCGCGCCGGCCGCGACGGCGGCCATGGCCAGCGGTTCCACCAGCCAGGCAATGCCGGAGGCGTGGCTTGGGTCCACGATGACGGGCAGATGGGACAGGCGCTTGAGGATTGGCACAGCGGAGATGTCAAGCGTGTTGCGTGTGTACGTCTCATAGGTGCGGATGCCGCGCTCACAGAGGATGACCTGATCATTGCCGCCCGCCATGATGTATTCGGCGCTCATCAGCAGTTCCTCGATGGTGCTGGAAAGGCCGCGCTTGAGCAGGATCGGCTTGCGGATTTTGCCCAGCTCCTTGAGCAGCTCAAAATTCTGCATGTTGCGCGCGCCGACCTGGATGATATCCACATCCTCGAAGAGAGGCAGATGGGCGGCGCTCATGATCTCGGTGACGATCGGAAGCCCTGTTTTCTTGCGGGCCTCGCGCAGAAGCTCCAGGCCGTCCGCCTTCAGGCCCTGGAACGCATAGGGGGAGGTGCGGGGCTTAAACGCGCCGCCGCGCAGGAACTGCGCACCTGCCGCCTTTACGCGCGCGGCCACCTCGCAGATCTGCTCTTCCGTTTCCACAGAGCACGGACCTGCCATGATCGACAGGGAGCCGTCCCCGATTTTCTGCCCGCCCGGCAGAGTGATCACTGTGTTGTCGGGGTGGAATTTCCGGTTTGCCTTTTTATACGGCTCCTGCACGCGCTTGACGCTCTCCACAAAGTCCTGCGCGGCAATGTAGTCGATGTCAATGGCCGAGGTATCGCCGATGAGGCCGAGGACGGTGCTCTGTGTGCCGACCCAGGTGTTAACTTTAACGTCGTAGTCGTGCTTGAGCCCTTCGGTGAAGTGGTTGAGCTGTTCGACGGTGCAGTTCGGCTTTAATACGATAATCATGGAAATTCCTCCTTTGAATGATGAAAGTGCGGGGGATGCGGGAAAAGGGCAACAAAAAACGGCGGGGCTGTTTCCAGCTCCGCCGTTTGATCGTCAGCAGCATCGCGGTGTTTCCGGTATCCCGAAAACACAGGCTTTGGTTTCGATTACAAGCCCTTCCGTCTGCTGCGCGGCATGGAGTTTCCACAGCAATCAGCGCATGCACAAAAATCCCGCGCCATAAAATAGCGGGGATAGCCAAAGCTTGTAAATCGTGCGCTGAAAATTGCGTTCATGTGGAAAGTCTCCTGTTCCGCGGCAACCCGGACAGCTCCCGTTTTGAAATCTTTTTTATCATACCGTTCTTTTTTTGGTTTGTCAACCGGAAATTTCAGAAAGCTAACATGTGCGCGGCGCTTCTCCCAGCACGGCGAGGATCCGCCGCGCCACTGCTTCCGGGGACTCCTGTGCCGGAATGGCATAATCCGAAACGGCGCGGTAGATCGGCAGGCGCTCCGCGAGCAGCGACTGAATCACGGCGCCGCGCTCGGGTTTTTGCAGCAGCGGACGGGAGGTGTCCTCCTTCAGGCGCTCCAGAAGTGTGTCAAACGGCACATCCAGCAGAACAATCACGCCGGTTCTGCGCAGAATTTCATCGTTTCCCTTTTGGATCAGCGTGCCGCCGCCGGAAGCGATCACGAGTCCCTGTTCATGGGAGAGGGCTTCACAGGCTTCCTTTTCCAGGGCGCGGAAGTGCGTTTCTCCCTCCTCGGCGAAGATAGCGGAGACCGATTTTCCGGCCTGCGACTCAATGTAGGAATCCATATCCACAAAGCGCCTGCTGCTCATTCGTGCAAGAAGGGGGCCGACGGTACTCTTGCCGCAGCCCATGAAGCCGCACAGAATGAGGTTGCGTTTCTCTTCCATTAGGCTCCCTCCCCAAACTGCCGGTTCATTTCCTCCACGGCCTCGCGGCACAGACGCAGCAGGCTGTCCGTATCGCATGCGGGAAGCCCCCAGAACTCCTCGGAAACGGCGGCCTGCCCGCACAGCATTCCGATTCCATGCACCGCCGTTTTCTCCAAGCGTTCCGCCGTTTGCAGCAGAACGGTTTCATCCGGATTGTACACCGCGTCAAAGACCGCTTTGCACCGGTTTATCACCTGTTCGGAAACGGGGCAGCCGTCGGTGTGCGGGTGCATCCCGACGGGTGTGCCGTTGACCAGCAGATCCCAGCGTTCCTGCGTGCCGCGTTCCAGCTCCTCGAAGGATTGCGCGCGAATTTTACAGGAAAGGCCGCGCTCCCTGGCAAAGGAGCGCAGATCTGCCAGAAGGGGCTCCGCGCGCTCCGGATGGCGTGCCGCGACGAGAATGGAGGAGGCTCCGGCCAGCAGGGCGGTGCCGCCCATCGCGCGGGAGGCTCCGCCGCAGCCGAGCAGCAGCAGGCTTCCTTTGCAGGATACGCCCGCCGCCCGCAGAGCGAAGAGAAAGCCGTCGCCGTCCGTGGAGCAGCCGATCAGCCTGCCGCCCTCGTTTTTCACCGTATTGACGGAGCCGAAAAAGGAGGCTGTTCCGTCGACCTCGTTGAGATAGGGCAGGATCGATTGCTTGTATGGGATGGTGATGTTAAAGCCGTCGAACTCCCGCAGGCGCTCCACGGCGGCAGGGAGTTCCTCCGGAGCAGCGTCGAGCAGCTCATACGACGCCTGCACGCCGGCGGCTGCAAACAGCCTCTGATGCAGGAACGGAGACATGGAGTGGGCGAGCGGGTGGCCGAGCAGGGCAAATTTGGCGGTGGACATGGCAGGTCATCCTTTCAGGAAAAATGCAAATGGAAACGGAAATTTCCAGCAAAGGGGAGGGATTTCCAAAAAAATGATTGACAAAGGGCCGGATAACTAATAATATGTGGATAGGCAGGGTGCGGCAGTGGTTCTGCCACGCCTCGTATTGTAGCACAACCGCCCGCCGTTTGTCCACCGGCAGGGGTACTGTGCCGCGCCTGACGTCTCTGATTTCATGTGAAGATAGGAGGGAAACGCATGGTTCTGGAAAAAGTGAAGAAGATTCTGAGCGATCAGTTTGATGTGGAAGAGGATTCCATCACTCCCGATACGATGATCGAAGGCGATCTGGGCGCGGATTCTCTTGACGTGGTTGATCTGCTCATGTCGATCGAGGACGAGTTTGAGCTCGAAATCCCCGACGAGGAGACGGACAACATTAAAACCGTCGGCGATCTGGTCCAGTATATTGAGGATCATACCTGATTTCCGTATTTTGTCCCCCGCTTTGGCGGGGGTAAACCATTTCAGGCAGCGGATGACGCAAAAGCGTCCGCTGCCTGTTTTCTGTTTGAGGGAGGAGACGGCGCATGAAAATAAAGGGAAAACTAAGCGGAGAGTGTGTGCGGCTGCGCAGCTATGAAAAAGAGGATCTGCCGTTTTGCATGGGGATTTGGCTGGATGAAGAAAACGGAAGATATCTGAGCGATCCCACTGCGAACTTTGTGGATGTGGTATATCAGAAAGCGCTCGACAATCTTCAGGACAGAGAAGATGTGTATTATCTGATGGTAGAAACCAAGGACGGAGACAGGGTTGGGACCTGCTTTGCGGCCCCGGATGAACAGGGGCTTGGATTTGACATTGGATATTGCATAGAAAAGCACTGCTGGAAGCAGGGATATGGAACCGAAACGCTGCACCTTTTGATCGATTGGATTCGAAAGCTGGGCGGAAAATGGGTTACCGCCGAAGTAGCTATAGAGAATTTGGGATCCATTGCGCTGTTGGAAAAGTGCGGGTTTGTGTTGGAAAAGGAATCGGAATTTCAAAAATACAATATGGATATTCGTTTTCCAAGCCGCTGCTACCGTTTGGAGCTCTAAAAGGAGATTGAGAGCGGAAAGGTTTCCGGAATTTTTTGGCTTGCAATGGGACATGCTTTCCATTATAATATAAGGTGCTTTTCCTGCGGTGGGGTTCAGCCGCAGGATTTTCTTGAAGCCGCGCGTCCGGCCGCTCCGGGGCGCCATGCGAAAATGTAGGTCCAGGCAAAGCGGAGGAGTCTCCGCACAGATTTCGGGCGGATAGAAAAAAGAAAAGGAGAGAAATAACACTTGCTGAGCGAATTTGAATTTCTGATCAACGGGTTCCAGAACGTCACATGGCAGATGGTGTTCATGTGGGTGATCGGCGGCCTGCTCATCTGGCTGGCGGTGAAAAAGGACTTTGAACCGGCCCTTTTGCTGCCCATGGGTTTCGGCGCGATCCTTGTCAACCTCCCGCTTTCGGGCGTGGTGGGGGAACACGGCATCATCACCTGGCTGTTCGAAAAGGGGATCAATGTGTACGAGGTTTTCCCCCTCGTGCTGTTCATCGGCATTGGCGCGATGATCGATTTCGGCCCCCTGCTTTCCAACCCGCGTATGCTTCTCTTCGGCGGAGCGGCGCAGTTCGGTATTTTCCTGACGGTCGTTTTGGCAGTCCTTCTCGGCTTTGATATGAACGACGCCATGAGCGCCGGTATCATCGGCGCGGCGGACGGCCCGACCTCCATCATGGTTTCCCAGAAGCTGGGAAGCAGCTATCAGGGTGCTATCGCGGTGGCGGCGTATTCGTACATGGCCCTTGTGCCGGTGATCCAGCCGCTGTGCATCCGTCTTGTGACCACCAAGAAGGAGCGCATGATCCGCATGCCCTACAACCCGGCGAAGGTCAGCAAGACCACCCGTATCCTGTTCCCGATCATCGTTACCATCATCGCGGGCTTCATTGCCCCCGATTCCGTAGCCCTTGTGGGCTTCCTGATGTTCGGCAACCTGATCCGTGAGAGCGGCTGCCTCGACAGTCTGTCTCAGACGGCGCAGGGACCGCTTGCCAACCTCATCACCATCTTCCTCGGCATCACGATTTCCTATCAGATGCGCGCGGAGGTCTTTGTGACATGGGGAACGCTCGTCGTCATGGCGCTCGGCCTGGTTGCCTTCATCTTTGACACCATCGGCGGTGTGCTGTTTGCGAAGCTGCTGAACATCTTCCTGCCCAAGGACAAGAAGATCAACCCGATGGTCGGCGGCGCGGGTATTTCCGCGTTCCCGATGTCCGCTCGCGTGATCCAGAAGATGGCTCTCAAGGAGGACAACCAGAACCACCTGCTCATGCACGCGGTCGGCGCGAACGTCGCGGGTCAGATCGGTTCTGTTGTGGCCGGCGGCATCATTCTTTCGCTGGCTCCGCAGTTCCTGGGCATGTAAGGAAAGGATGGATGTGCAATGATGAACAATCTGTTTTTTGCGGCGTCCGTGCTCTTTCAGAGCGTTCTTGGGGATGTGACGGATCAGGAGGTTTTCAACTCCCTCAAGCTGATGGGCTTCGGTATGCTGGGTATCCTGATCGTTATGGTCCTGATCTGGATCGTGATTGCCGTTCTCAACCGTGTGACCTCGGGAAAAAGCGAGGAAAAGTAATCATCCTCCGGCTTCTGCCGGGGAATTCATAAAGAGGAGAGACTCTCATGGCTGAACAGAAAAAAATGGTCGAAGCCATCACCCCCATGGAGGAGGACTTCGCCCAATGGTACACCGACATCGTGAAAAAAGCGGAGCTGATGGATTACTCCAGCGTGCGCGGCTGCATGGTCATCGAGCCATACGGTTATGCCATCTGGGAGAACATCACCCATTTCCTCGACGCCCGTTTCAAGGAGCTGGGGCATGAGAATGTGTCGATGCCCCTGTTCATCCCAGAGAGCCTTCTGCAGAAGGAGAAGGATCACGTCGAAGGCTTCGCGCCCGAGGTGGCGTGGGTGACGATGGGCGGCTCCGAAAAGCTGGAGGAGCGCCTGTGCGTGCGTCCGACCTCCGAGACCCTTTTCTGCGATCATTATGCCCGCGTGATCCACTCCTGGCGTGATCTGCCGAAGCTGTATAATCAGTGGTGCAGTGTGGTGCGTTGGGAAAAGACGACGCGCCCCTTCCTGCGCAGCGTGGAATTCCACTGGCAGGAGGGCCACACCATGCACGAGACGGCCGAGGAGGCCATGCAGGAGACGGAGCAGATGCTGCGCGTCTACGCCGACTTCTGCGAGCAGCAGCTGGCCATTCCGGTCGTAAAGGGCCGCAAGACCGACAAGGAGAAGTTTGCGGGCGCGGAGGCTACTTATACCATTGAGGCCATGATGCACGACGGCAAGGCCCTTCAGAGCGGCACCAGCCACTATTTCGGGGATGGCTTTGCCCGTGCCTTCAATGTGACCTTCCAGAGCCGCGACAACAAGCCGCAGTATCCGCACCAGACCTCCTGGGGCATGAGCACCCGCATCATCGGTGGTATCATCATGACGCATGGCGACGACAACGGCCTTGTCCTGCCGCCTGCCATTGCTCCTATCCAGGTTGTGGTTCTGCCGATCGCCCAGCATAAGCCGGGCGTGCTTGACAAGGCCGCTGAACTGCGCGACCGTCTCAAGAAGTCCTTCCGTGTGAAGCTGGACGACAGCGAGCAGAGCCCCGGCTGGAAGTTTGCCCAGTATGAGATGAAGGGCGTGCCGCTCCGTCTGGAAATCGGCCCTAAGGATATGGAGAAGAATCAGTGCGTGCTGGTACGCCGTACTGACCGCGAGAAGATTTTCGTCTCTCTCGACAATCTCGAGGAGGCCATTCAGGAGCAGCTTTCCATCGTGCGCCAGCAGATGTTTGACAAGGCGCTGGCCCGCCGCGAATCCATGACATATGAGGCCCGCACGCTTGACGAGATGATCGACATCGCTGCCAACAAGCCTGGTCTGATCAAGGCCATGTGGTGCGGCGACGAGGCCTGCGAGCAGAAGCTCAAGGACGACGCGGGCGTTTCCTCCCGCTGCATCCCGTTTGAGCAGGAGCAGCTCTCTGACGTCTGCGTCTGCTGCGGCAAGCCTGCGAAATCCATGGTATACTGGGGCAAGGCTTACTAATCTTTTTCCGCAAACATAAAAAATTCCCCCGCAGTCTCTTCCGAAGATTCCGGAAAGACTGCGGGGGATTTTCTTTTGATGTGGATTGAAAAACATCCGGAAAAAATCGCTTCGCTCTTTTTCCTGGCTTCTTTGTGGCTTCGCACAATAGTATGGGGCTCTGGGTCTCGCCTGCCGGCTCGGTCGGCGCTAATTCGTGCGCCACTGGCGCACCGCGCCCCCAAACCCCGCCGGGTCTTCGCTCCGCTTCGGTCGGCGCCTTGTCTGTGTGCCACCGGCACACGGCGCCCTTTTGAAAAAGGCGGGCGAAAACTTCACGTTCGCACTTTTTATTTCCTGTACTGATCGATGACAGCCTTCATGTCGTCCCACTGCTGCTCCATGTCGGAGACCAGCTTGAACTGTGTGCGGCAGCGGTCGAGATTCTGGCCTTCCCGATGCGTGCGGAAGTAGTGGTCGCCCTCCAGATAATCCGTCAGGAAGCGGATGCCGCACTCAAGCGTCATCAGCTTTGCGCCCCACGGGAGATAATCCAGTTCGGCATCTGTCAGAGCGCCTGCCGCGCCCTCCAGGAAGCCGCGTGTGTAGACGTTGAAAAGAGAGATATCAAAATTCACCTTGGACAGATCCTTCTCGTCCTCGGCGCTGTGGTTGGCGCCAAAGCGGATCGAGTCGCCGAAATCATTGATGGACAGGCCCGGCATAACGGTGTCCAGGTCGATGACACAGACACCGCGGCCGCTCTCACGGTCAATCAGCACATTGTTCAGCTTGGTGTCGTTGTGAGTAACGCGCAGGGGCAGCTTGCCTTCGCGCAGAGCCTGCAAAGCGACGGAGCAGTCCGCCTCACGGGCAGCGACGAAATCCAGCTCGGGCTGGACCTCCTTCACGCGTCCCATCACGTCGGCAGCCACGGCGGCCTTGAGCTTGGCAAGACGGTCCTCGGTGTCATGGAAATGCGGGATGGTTTCATACAGCGTATCGGCAGGATAATCCTTGAGCATGCGCTGGAAATTGCCGAACGCGAACGCGGACGCCTCGAACAGCTCCGGTGTCTCCGCGGCCTGAAGGCAGATAGTGTCCTCAATAAAGGGGTACACGCGCCATGCACCGCCCTCTTCGTCCGCATAGAAGCTTTTTCCGTCCTTTGTCATACAGACCTGCATGGTCTCGCGGGTGGGATCGCCGCCTGCCGCAGCGATCTCCTTGCTGAGATAGGAGGTCACGCCCACGATGTTTGCCATGAGCTGTTCCGGATGATGGAAAGCTCCGGAGCTGATCCGCTGAAGAATAAAGCGGCGGCAGGGATTCTCGCCTGGCTGTGTGTGGACGCAGAAGGTATCGTTGATATGTCCCTTGCCGTAGCGCACTGCACCGACAACCTCTCCGCCGAAGTCAAACGCATTCAGTGCGTTCTGCAAATACTTTTCTGCCCGTTCCATTGTTTTCAATCCTCCCAAAGCTTGTCGGGGTAGATCCCCTTTGCCGTCATATCCGCAATCGCCTTCACAACCACCGGCTTGTCGTCGCGGTAGGTTACGCCATACCATTTATCTGTGCTGCGCAGAACCTTCACACGTGCCTTGTCCTCCTCCAGCAGCTGCGTCACTACGCTGGGAAGGAAGTATTCTCCCTTGAGCGGGTTTTCCACAAGCGCCTTGTCAAGGAAAGCCGGGAAACGCTTTTCTGCTTCAGCCAGGAAGCTTTTGGTGAAGCCCCACAGGTTCATGGAAACGATGGTGCTGCCGGGCAGGCTCGTCCAGGTCTTGCCGTCATCCTCAGTGAAGCGGGCGTTTTCGCCGTCCTTCTCAATATGTGTGTGTTCGGTGACACGCACGAGATAACCCTTGCCATCCTCCTCACAGACGCCGCGGGCGACATGGCCGTTCTCGGTGACGGTGTTGCCCAGCAGGTAAGCGACCATTGCAAACTCATAGCAGTTGGGCCGGTCGGGATGGTTTTCCAGATATTCATAGATGCTGCGGAACGCGTCGTGACCATAATAGTCGTCCGCGTTGATGACGGCAAACGGTCCGTCCACGACCTTGCGGGCCGCCAGAATGGCATGCGCGGTGCCCCAGGGCTTCACGCGGCCTTCGGGAACCGTGTAGCCCTCGGGAAGATCCGCGAGCTCCTGATAAGCGTACTCCACATGGATGATTTTGGACAAACGATCGCCGATAGCGGATTTGAATGTCTCCTCGATCTCGTGCTTGATCACGAAAACAACGGTTTCAAAACCGGCACGGTGGGCATCGTAAATGGAATAATCAATGATCAGCTGGTTGTGGTTTCCCACAGGATCGATCTGCTTGAGTCCTCCGTAACGGCTTCCCATGCCGGCGGCCATCACAACAAGAACCGGTTTACTCATAAAAAATCCTTCCTCTTCAATAAAATGTCGGTGGATGGTTTGTGTACTTCTTTTTTGTCTGCTTCCATTGTAGTCCTCCCGGCAGGGAAAGAAAATAGACGATCTTACCCATTATTTGCACAATCGTCCGCAGAAGCCCCGGGAAGCTCCGCCAGCATCTTGACGCTGCGCGCATACTCGCTTGGCGTCATGCCGGTAATCATGCGGAACTTGCGCGAAAAATAGTGAATGGACTGAAATCCCAGACTTGCGGAAATCTGGGTAAAATTAAGCCGTCCTTCCCGGATCAGCCTGCGGGCGGCACGGATTTTCATTTTGCCGAAATACTCCATCACTCCGCCGCCGGTCTGCGCATGAAACAGCTTTTGCAGCTGGCTGCGGCCGATGAGGTTATCCCGGCAGATTTGTTCAATGGTAAGCGCACGGTCAAGATGCTCCTCCAGGTATTCCGTAACGCGCGCAACCGTACTTTCCTCCGCTGCCGGGGGCGCAAGCGGCCGGGCCGGCTGGCTGCCGCGCCGGATCAGGCGGATCAGGAGCTCTTCCAGAGCGGCGCAGATCAGCTGTTCGCTCCCGAAAAGCGAATTGGCACGGCGGTTCAGGCCGGTGGTGTAGGGGGAATTCAGCGGGGTGGAGAAGGCTTCGGTGCTTTCCTCCACGATACGGGCCAAAAGAGCGCGTTCCTGGGAATCCGCCCGCGTGATGCGGCCCCGGAAGAAGTCCATGCACGGGCTGTGGCACGCAAAGCTGACCACCACCAGATCCGGCGCGACGCCCAGAGCCGAGAGGGCGTGAAATTCGCCCGGTTCGTGGAAAATCATCTGCCCGCTTGTGAGGTCGCAGGTGCGATCTCCGGCGGTGACACGCAGAATCCCCTTGTCCACATAAAGAAATTCCCAGAAATCATGCGATTCCCCCGGAAAGGCATAGCTGCCGGAGTATTCAAAATAGTGGACTGTATACAAGGCAGAGATGGCCAGGGGCTTGGAGGGGCACAATGCGGAGTATGGCATGGAGGCCTCCTTCAACGGTTGGGCTTGTCATTCTCTGCGGCAAGCCTTGAAAGCTTTCGGTATTCCTGCGGACTGATGCCTTCAATCCGCCGGAAGCTCTGCGAAAAATAGCTGGGAGAGGAGAAGCCGAGAATCTGTGCGATCTGCGAAAGGGTGTGGTCGGTGTTGGAAAGCAGAAAACGGCTTTCCTGGGTTCTCCGGGAGATCAGATAGCTGATGGGCGAAACGTTGTATTCCCGCCGGAAGGCGTGCACCAGATAATATTTATTCATGTGAGCCACGTCGGCCAACTGATCCAGGGTGAGGTTTTCCTTGAAGTGGTTGTCAATATACCGCCGCACCAGGCTGCATTCCTTGCTGATTTTGCGTTCCGGCTCGTCGGAGGTGAGGGAAAAGCCATCCCGGCGCTGCAAACGGATCAGCATGGCATACAGCAGATGCTGGCAAAAATCCTGATAGCCGCTTTGGCCGAGGCGTGCTTCCTGTGTAATCAGGCGCAGAAACCACTGGATTTCTTCCCAGCCGGCGTCAAAGTGCAGGAGCGCGAAGCCTCCCGTATCGCCCAGTACCTCCAGCCCGTCAACGCCCAGGACAGTGTATTCCATAGGGCTTCCTTCCTGGCTGAGCTCGGTATGGGGGACATTGGCGTTCACCACAATCAAATCCCCGACGGCAACAGAGAAGCTTTCCTCCTGAAGGCGGAAGCGCCCGCGCCCGCCGGTCACAAAGAAGAGCTCCGCACAGGAATGGGTGTGGAGGGTGGAATTCCATTCCTGGCTGTATTGAGCGCAGCTGACGTACAGGAGTTTTGCGCTGGACTCCTCTACAGCAGCATGATCCGACGAGGGCATGATATAGTGAGTGGAATGCATAGATCAACCTCCTTACAGCGTTTCCGGCGCAGTTAAAAAGTGGGTTCAGAATTTTCTCCCATTTTCTCACGATATAGACATTATAAAACTTTTTGACGAATTGTTCAACTTCTAAAAAAACACAAAATATTTTTCCCTTCATTTTGATGAAATGACCAGATATAAAACAATCTCCACGCACCGCCGAAGGGCCATGCGTGGAGATAGGCAAAAGGGCTGTTTTTTCAGCAGTTGGGAAGGGCGGCGTTGGAAAGGCAGTTGACCGGGGTGCGTCCCGGGATCAGGCGTGTTCCGTCCGAATACCCTTCCTCGGAATCCCGAAGCTCCTGGATCAGCAGATTGCGCAGATACGCGATCCGCTCCTGCTTGTCGGGATCGTGGATGGCGTTGTGCGTCTCGTCCGGATCGTGGACCAGATCGAAGTACTGTTCCTCATTGCGTTCATTGAGCCAGACGAATTTATCCGTTTTCGTGACAATGAACTGGCTCGACCAGTGGTTGAAGGAGAAGGTGTGCTCTCCATGAAGGTATTCGCGGTCGATGGGATGCAGCATGCTTTTTCCGTCAAGATGCTCCGGGATGGGTGCTCCGGCCAGATCCAGCAGTGTGGGCATCACGTCGCGCAGCTCCACCAGGGAATCCTCCACACGCCCGCGCGGGCCGATAAAGCGTTCGGGACCGCTGATGAACATGGGGATATGGGCGCTGCCGTTGTAGGGCAGAGACTTGCGGCACCAGCCATGATCGGAGAGCATTTCGCCGTGATCCGAGGTGAAGAGGATGACCGTATTGTCCAGCAGACGATGCTCGATCAGCGCCTGAATAATGCGTCCGATCTGGTGATCCACATGGGTGATGCAGGCGTAATAGCCGATCTGCTGCTGCCGGATCAGTTCCGGATCGCTCGGGCCGGTGCAGGAATTGAACACCATGCCGCGCTTTTTCAGCATTTTTGTGTCGTCCCAGTCTCCGTGTACAGGCGGACGAAGGGGCTTGTCCTTGTAGAGATCAAAATAGCACTGCGGTGCGTCATAGGGGGCATGCGGACGCACAAAGCTGGCCATCAGGAAAAAGGGCTGGCGCGGATCCCGGCGGCGCAGGAAATCGATGGTGCGGCTTGCCACCCAGTTGGTGGGATGATACTTCTCCTCATAGGGCCAGGGGCGGGCGGTCCAGCCGTTGCTGTTCATACCGGAATCCGTCACATCGGCCTCGGCGCCCAGCTCGTTTTTGAGCCAGTAGAAGTAATCGTCCGCGAACAGCTGATTTTCGTAGTGATCCACACCCGCGAAGCGGTATTCATGCAGATAGCCGTCATGCAGCTCCACATTGTGAAAGCCCAGATAATTGCGCAGGGGATGGACATGCATCTTTCCCACGCACTGCGTATAGTAGCCCGCCCGGCTCAGCTCGCCCGCCATTGTGCAGCCATAATTCCAGTCCACCCGGTCCTGATAGCCGACTTTTCCGGTGTGGCGCTGGCTCAGGCCCGTGTGCAGGATTGCGCGTGCCGGGACACAGGTGGGGCAGGAGGACCAGGCGTTCGGGAAATAAACACCGTCGGCGGCCAGGGAGTCCAGATAGGGCGTTTTGACGTCCGGATGTCCGGCATAGCCCAGACAGTCCCCGCGCTGTTCGTCGGTCATGATCAAAAGGATATTGGGACGTTCTGCCAAAGAAATCACACTCTTTTCTTTTAAAATGACAGAACCTGTACCGGAAGAACGGATCCTTCCGGTACAGATCTGTGTTAAGGATTAGATTTCATACCACTTGATTTCATTTGCATCCAGATCCAGATCAAAGCTGGAGCCGTCGCCCTTGTAAACGGTGGTGTGCTGCGGTTCGTAGGTGTTGTTGACCACGCAGTATTTGCCGTTCTTCACATAGGCGTGAACCTCAACGTTGAAGTTGGTGGAGAACCACTTGTGCAGATTTGCCTCGTCGTGTGCCGACCAGAGGATGGAACGGTACAGGAGGCGGCTGTTTTCAAAGCTGTAGGGCAGGCCGCTGATGTAAACGGTACGGCCCTCGCCGAAGCTGTTGACGGCCATCTGCACTTCCTTCTCACGCTGCACCAGGATTTCCGCTCCCTCAAGCGCATACATGCTCTTCTTGCCCTCACCGAAGTCAACCGGGCCGGTGGTGTCCTGCAGGATGAAGTGATCCGGGTGCTCCTCCCAGTTGTACTTGTCATAGTTGAGCGTGAAGCCGGTTTCCTTTTCCACGCCCATCACATTCGCCAGCTGGAGGTAATGGCCCTGATACTGGTGTCCGGCAGGCTCGCCGACGCCGATGAAGCCGCCGCCGTTTGCGATAAAGCGCTTGATGGCGCTGGAGATGGCGGGATCCTCCCAGATAACGCCGCCGGTGTGAGCGGTATCGCCGTCGCCGACGTTGATGATTACATCAATAGAATCCAGGATGGAGGGATCGGCTTTCACATCGTCAAAGCTGATGAATTTCACGTCGAACGGCGCGCCGCTGAGCGCTTCGATGACGCCCGCGTAGCTGTAGTTCTGCTTCTGGTAGAGCGCGTGGTGCACCATGTGGCAGCCCCAGGCGCGCATCTTGCCCCAGCAGTTGAGCACCGCGACGGTCTTCATGCAGTAGGGAGTGGTTCCCTTGATGTTCTCATACAGTTCGCGGAACTCGTTGCAGACGCTTTCGATGTAATCGACAAACTCCGGGAAGTCCAGGGCAAGCTTGAGGTAGCCGCCGTAGCCGATGCGGTCGATCGGCTTGCGCAGGATGGCGCGGCGGGCTGTCACCCAGTTTTCCTTGCCCTCCTTGACGGGATCGCCGCCCTCGTGGAAGGTGTCCGGGAAGAAGTACGGCAGGAAACGGCCCTCGGTGTATTTCACGCCGGGGATATCGCTGATCAGGCGCAGCGTCGAACCATTGCCCACGCTTCCGACGACAGCGTCGAGACCGATGGTCTTGAACTCGTCCATGAAGGGCTCCATGCCAATCCAGTGATCGCCCAGGAACATCATGGCTTCCTTGCCCAGCTCATGGGTGATATCAACCATTTCCTTGGCCAGCTTCGCAACCTCACGGCGCTGGAAGGCCTGGAAGTCCTTGAACTGCTTGCTCGGGATCCGGTACTGGTTGTTGTAGTAGCCCTGGTCAATGATGTACTCAGGGCGGAAGGGATAGCCGACTTCCTTCTCAAACTGCTCGAGAATGTACGGGGAAACACTTGCGGAATAGCCATACCAATCCACATATTTTTCCCGCTTGAGCTCGTCGAACATCAGCGTGAACTGATGGAAGAAGGTGGTATAGCGGATGACATCCACATAGGGGTGATCCGCGATGAATTTGCGCAGGCGTTCCATGGTGAACTTGTGCGTTTTGGGCTGGCGTACATCAAAGGTGATCTGGTGCTCGAAGTCCTTCCAGTCGTTGGTGACGGCGTTGTACATATGGACCGGATCCCAGATCAGATAGGCGAGAAAGCTGACGGTGTAATCATGGAAGGCGACGGGGGAGGGGAGCTCCACACAGCCGGTTTCCTCATTGTAGCGCCACGCATCCGGGGAAAGAGGTTCGCCCGTTGTGCGGTCGATTACTTCCCACCAGCGGCGGATATCATCGCGGGTGTTGACCTTCATCAGCTCGGGAGAGATGCCCTTCATGAGCGGGATCGAAAGCATTTCTCCATCGCGGGCGGTGTAGAAGCCCGTCATGATGTAGCACTGCTGCACCTCGTCCGGGTTGGCCTTAGCCCACTCGTTGTCCTTGCGGGTGGTGTAATAGGTGGAATAGATTTTCGCGCCTACGCCGGTGAGCTTCTCAGGGAATTCGGTGCCGTCGCAGTCACGGATGGCGTCGGCTCCCCATTTTTTGAGGATCTCAATTGTTTCGGGAACGACGTCAAGGTTGGTAGGGATGGTAACACGGCCAGTAGTTCTTTTCTCGTCCATGGATTCCTGCCTTCTTTCTTTTTGAGTATGAAAAGGGGCGCGGAAAGCCGGGATGCTTTGCGCGCCCCTTTCTGGTCGTTTCTATGCTGGGATGCGGGAAGCTGCTTATGGGAAATATGTGCCGGGTTATCCTTTGACGCCACCGGCGGTGACGCCTGCGATGATTTTTTCACTCAGGAAAATGTACAGCAGGAAGGTGGGCATAAACACGATAATGACCGCAGCGAACAGGCCGCCCAGATCACCCACGCTCTTCATGGCGCTCACCATGTTGAACAAACCGATGCCCACGTTCTTGAGTTCGTCGGAGCCCGCAAAAATCAGGGCCATGAAATATTCATTCCAAACAGCGAGGAAGTTAAAGATGCTGACAGTGATGATGCCGGGCTGTACCACCGGTCTGCACATTGAACGCGTCACGAACGCCTGCGAGCATCTCGGGCCACTCCTCGTTGCGGGTGTCGGCCGGAATGCCGTTGCTTGCCATAGCCATCTTGGCGTCAAACTCGCCGGAGGTGATCTTCGTGATCAGGTCGAAAGCCTCCTGCGGATGCTCGGAATAGGAGGGGATGGCGAACGCCTGGGCGCCAATGTTGGCGACGGTGTTCGGATCCTTGCCGCCTTCCACGGCGGGATAGTTGAACATGCCCCACTCAAGGTCGCAGTCGGTGTTGTTCGTGATCTCGCTGGGAACCCAGGAAGCGTTCACGACCATTGCGGCCTCCTCGAAGCCGATGCGGTTCTCACCCTCGGGGTAAACATCGAGACCATCGATGTAGCCCTGGGAAACCAGGTTTGCGATATCGTCGGCAGCCTTCTTGGCTTCGGCGCTCTGGGACCAGCCGCCGTTAAGGGCCAGCTCCTTCACAGCGTCCTGGCCGATGTAGCGGGCCAGCTGGAAGCCGTAGGTGTAGAGGACATAGGCGTCGTCCTGCACGAGCGGGACATAACCGGCGTCCTTCAGCTTCTGGCAGACCTCGAGGAATTCATCCCAGGTCTCGGGCTCTTTTTCAATTCCGGCGGCCGTAAAGGCGGCCTTGTTGTAGAACACGCCGGAGGTGTAGGGCTGGTAGGGGATGGCGATCAGCTCGCCGGCCCAGTTGCGCACAGCGGCGGGCAGAGCGGCAACAGCGTAATCCTCATAGCCGACAGCTGCGGCCATGTCTTCCAGGTTCAGGCAGTTCTTGTTGTACTGCGTGGAAACGCGCTGGAAGTCCTCGTCGAAGAGGTCGATAGCGGTCTGGCTGTCCAGAGCGGCCTGGATGGTCTGCTGCTGGGTATCACGGCCGTTCCACTGTACCTCCACCTTGATGCCGGTCTCCGCCGTATAGGCGTCGATGGCTTCCTGAATGGCGATTGCCTGCGGCTCGGTGGAGTTCCACATGGACCAGTAGGTCAGTGTGATATCGCTTGTGGCGGCGTCTCCGCCCTCGGCCTTGCTTTCCTCAGCGGTACTCTCCTCCGCTTTGCTTTCCGGCGTGCTCTCCGTGCCGGAAGAAGCAGGAGCCGACTGGCAGGCGCTCAGTGCGCCGGCGGCGAGAAGGGCGGCCAGTATGGTACTCAGAACCTTTTTCATTGGTATTACCTTCCGTTCAATGTAACAAGACGGCGATCGGAAAATTTCTGTACAAAATCTCCATATTGCCGAACTTGATTCTGTACTTTTAGTATACAGGAAACACCAGGAATTGCAATCTCAATCTTGCTCTAAACTTTATAATTGTTGTGAAAGATGACGGATTTTTTACACATGGTCGGAAATCTCTTTCCATTCAGGCAAGGGTTCGCGAGGCTCCGAGGGAAGTTTTCCTCATTATATATGAAATCTTCTGCGGATCTCCGCCCAAAACGGCCCCCAGAAAAACATCACAAGCCCGGCCAGGAAAACAACCGCCGCGCTGCCGCAGATGAGAGATGGCAGCGGCAGGTGAATGACGCCGCACAGCAGAAGAACGGCGGGAACCAGGCCCAGCAGAATGGATTCCCCGAAATACAGCAGGCAGTCCGCGGGCGGAATCCGCCGAATTACGGCGATCGCCAGCATCAATGCCATGCAGGCGAGAAAAACAATAGGGAGGGCCAGATCGAGCGACCAGCGGTGCCAGCCGGTGGCAAGATCCCACAACACACAAAGCAGCGCCGCGGCTCCTGTCTGGTAGATCAGATTTTTCAGCGGCGTCCTCATTTTCTTGAGAAAGAGCAGCAGAAGAATCCATGCGCTGGCAAGCCCACCCGCCACATAGAGCACCCACCAGTCATGCTCCGGGATGGAGAAGTTCACAGCGGCACAGATGGCGAGCGACGCAAAGGTGAGAAAGGCGAGAATCCGCAGGGCAAGCGCACGCCTCGGAAAGCCGGAGGGCAGGGAGGGGAAATCCGGGGCTTCCCCGTCCCACTCTCCCGTCAGAGGAGATTGACATAACGGACAAAGAGAACGGTTGCCCGCGACAAAAACACCACATTTGGAACAATGCTTCATGCCGTTTCCTCCTCTGCGTTCAAATTTGTGATGATAGTCATCGAGATTCCCGTTTCCGTCAGCATCCGGAAAAAGCGCCGCGGCACGTCCGGGGATGCGAAGGCGGAGGAAAAGCACAGCGCCATGCGATCGCCGCAGGAGCATACGCAGAGCTGCAATTTCGGTGTGCTGGTAAAGACGTCGAAAAACTCAATATAGGGCATGAGCGGCTCCGGAATCCGGATGATTCCCACGTTTGACAAAGCCGCCGTGGCGGAGCGCTCCGAAATGCGGTACGCTGCCTTCATAGCCAGATCCTTGATCGGGAGCGGTACAATCCGCGAAATGGGATTATGCTCAAGTCCCGCCAGCCCGTCAAGGCGGTTTTGCAGATACTCTTTCGTCAGACGGGAGGTGAACTGTTCCTTGACAAGAGGAAAAATTTCCTCCAGCGGCGGCACGCCGTCACGGAATTCCATCACGGCCGGGATCAGGCTGAAAAAGTTGCGTGCGGACTGGGAGTCAAAATAATTCCGCAGGTTGACAGGGATCGTCAGCACAACGGGCTTTTTGCGATCGGCCACCCGCATGTCCAGGCCGATGGCACGCAGCAGCACGGAGGTGAGCAGCACAGTGGCTGTCACACCGCGCTTCTTTGCGGCGGAGAGAACCTCCCGGCTGGAACAGAGTCCCTCGATGACGGTGAGGAGCCCTTCCGGGTTTTTGAGGCCGCGAAGCTGAAAGGCGGGGGGATCCCCGGGATTGCGCTGTTTGTTCTTCTTATTATAGTATTGGTCAAAGCTGTCGTTCATTTTTTGGGCGAACGACGCATCGTAGTCCGAAAGAGGAGGGTTGCTGCCGAACGTGTCCGGATGACGCAGGGCAAGGTAGCGGCACACCACTTCTTTGAGGAATTGGATTGCGCCGGTGCCGTCCGTCAGCGCGTGATATACCTCCAGCACGATATGCTGCCGGAAGTATATCACCTGAAACAGAAGTTTTTTGGAGTTTTTATAGAGTGTGCTGCATGGCGGCTCCGTTTCCTCGCGCACCTTGGGGCGAAGGGGACTTTCCTCCAGGTAATACCAGAACGCTCCGCGCTTTAAAATGCAGCAGAAACCCGGAAATTCCCGGATTGCCCCGTCAAGCGCTTTTTGCAGTACATCGGGTTCAACCTCCTCCGTCAGACGGCAGGAAAAGCGGAACACCTTCGGATCCCGGCGTGTGCTGGTGGGAGGGAAAATTTTGGCGGCGTTGTCCAGCCGGTTCCATGTTTTGGACGTTTTTGGGTTCATATCCCGTCACCTCGGTTCTGCCTGGGCTGTGGAGGAAAGAAACTGACGGATCCTCTCGTGCGCTTTCCGCACCTGGGAAAAGCGCGGCGGAAGGGAGAAAAAGCCGTGCAGCGCGTCCGGCATCCGGAAAAGCTCTGTCGGAACGCCGGCCTCATGCAGGCGATGGGCGTAGGCTTCCCCCTCGTCGCGCAGGGGATCGTATTCCGCCGTGATGACGAGCGTGCGCGGCTGGCTGGAGAGATCCGGCGCGTTCAGCGGGGAGCAATATGGGTTTTTGCGCTGCTCCGCGTCCGGCAGGTACAGATCCATATAATCGCAGATCCGCTTTGATGTCAGAAGATAATCCTTCCCGTTTTCCTGAATGGAGGGGAAGGGGGAGCTTTCGCTGTGGTCATCCGCCGTGGCGGGATACAGGAGGATCTGCCGGTCGGGCAGAAGGACGCCGCGATCGTGGGCCAGCAGGGAGACGGCGGCGGCCAGGTTGCCGCCCGCGCTGTCCCCGATGATTGTGATGTCCTCACGTGAGGCGCGCAGCAGCCAGGGATTTTTCAGAAGCTCCTGCGTCGCGCAGTAGCAGTCCTCAAGCCCGGCGGGGAAGGGGTATTCGGGGGCGAGCCGGTAATCCACCGACGCGACAACGCAGTTTACAGCCATCGCAAGCGCGCGGCATACCGGACTGTAGCTTTCCATGTTGCCCGTTACCCAGCCGCCGCCGTGAAAGAACAGCAGCACCGGCAGACTCCGGCTGGTTTCCTGGCCCGGCAGGAAAATCCGCACCGGAACCTGGTGTTCCCCATTCATGACGCGGTGCTCCCAGGTGCGGTAAAGCCCTCTGAGCTTCGGCATCTTGGCGGCTGTTTCCGCCGTTCGCAGAAGACGGTAATTCTTTTTTACATCAATTTCCGCATGGGACATCGCCCGCAGCGCGGCCTTCATATATCGGTTGATTGCCACTTGACTCCCGCCTTTCGCATTTCTGTCCTTATTGTAGCATGGGCGTGCATGGAACACAAGCCAGGGTGCGCAGATCGGAATTTGCAATCTTCCGCTTGACCCCTGTGCGGCGTCATATTATAATTATAGTTATAATGTGAAATAATGGATAAGAATTGGCTCCGGGCGCCGGAGCTGTTTTTCCCCGCGCGGCGGGCAATTATTTGTTGGAAGGGGCTTTTTACGATGAGTTTTGCAGAGGAATACCAAAAGAAACTGGTTTCGCCCGAGCAGGCGGCAGCCGCCGTCAAGTCCGGGGATTGGGTGGATTACGGCTGGTGCATCGCCACGCCGCAGGAGATTGACCGTGCCCTGGCGGCACGCATGGGAGAGCTGGAGGATGTGAAGATCCGCGGCGGCATTCTGATGCGTGTGCCGGAAATTTATAAGATTCCGGAGCCGGAGAAGCATTTTGTCTGGAACTCCTGGCATATGTCCGGTATTGAGCGTCACGCGGTCAATTCCGGCCTGGCTTACTATGCCCCGATCCGCTATTCCGAGCTTCCGCGCTACTACCGCGAGAATATGGGGCCGATCGACGTGGCTGTGTTCCAGGTTGCCCCGATGGATGAGCACGGTTACTTCAATTTCGGTCCGTGTGTCTCTCACATGGGAGCTATGTGTGAGCGTGCCAAGCAGATTTATGTGGAGGTCAACACCAACATGCCGCGCTGCCTTGGCGGCACGGAAAACGGGATCCACATCTCAAAGGTGACCGGTATTGTGGAGGGACAGAACCCCCCGATCGCCGAGATGGGCGGCGGCGGAGCCGCTGCCGAGGTCGATGAGGCCGTGGCGAAGCTGATTGTGGAGCAGATTCCGAACGGCGCCTGCCTGCAGCTTGGCATCGGCGGCATGCCGAACGCGGTCGGTTCGCTGATTGCACAGTCGGATCTCAAGGATCTTGGCGTGCATACGGAGATGTATGTGGATGCGTTTGTGGACATCGCGAAGGCTGGGAAGATCACCGGCGCGAACAAGAGCCACAACCGTTTCCGCCAGGTGTATGCCTTCGGCGCCGGCACCAAGAAAATGTATGACTACATGGACAATAACCCGGAGCTGATGGTCGCGCCGGTGGATTACACCAACGACGTCCGCGTGATCTCCGAGCTGGACAATTTCATTTCCATCAATAACGCGGTCAACCTTGACCTGTTCGGCCAGGTGAACGCGGAGTCTGCCGGAACCAAGCCGATCAGCGGAGCGGGCGGCCAGCTCGATTTCGTACTCGGCGCGTATCTTTCCAAGGGCGGCAAGAGCTTCATTTGCTGCTCGTCGACGTTCACGGATAAACAGGGCAACCTGCAGTCCCGTATTCTGCCGACGCTCGCAAACGGCTCCATCGTCACCGATACCCGCGCGAACGTTCATTACCTTGTGACGGAATATGGTATGGTCAACCTCAAGGGCCTGTCCACCTGGGAAAAAGCGGAGGCGATCATTTCCGTGGCGCATCCGCAGTTCCGCGATGAGCTGATTAGCCAGGCGGAGAAAATGCACATCTGGAGACATTCTAACAAGAGAGGCTGAGAGAAATCCAATCGAAGCTTTGAGAAAACGGCATGGCCCTGACTGCGGTCATGCCGTTCCCGCGTTATAGGAAACAGCTTTTTGCCTTGCTCCCCCCATATGCATAGGCTGTAAAGGGTGTCAGGTGCTTTTGTACGTGCGAATGCCGGAGCATTTCCGGTAACGCTTGACATCTGCTGCGGCTGGCATGTACAATGAAATAACTGTAAAATAAAGAAAGCGAGGGTTGCACATGTCAAAGAAATGCCGGCGCTGCGGGCAGGAGAATGACGATGAGCGCCATTTTTGCAAGCAGTGTGGAGAACCTCTGGACGAGAATATCAGACTTCTCATGGATTATGAGAGAATCAAAAAAACGCCTTCCAAGGTCAAACAGGCTGCGCCGAAGAAGGACGATGACAATTATGTTTATGTTAAGCGGGAAAGGAAAAAGAAGTCCTATGCCATCTGGTGGGCAGTGGGGGCATGCGTTGTCGTAGTGGTTGGCATTGCGCTGTATTTTCTGCTGGCCCAATAAGGCAGATTTTAACACTGCCTTGCTGAGAGATTGAGTTGTAAATCTCACATTTTTCCCAAAAGTTCCTCCATTTTTCCATTTACATTTTTGGAGAGTATGGTATTCTTACAAAGGAAATTATCTGCCGCCATACCGGGCGGATGGAGAAAACAGGGAGGAACTGAAAATGAAGTATTGGAATGTGCTGCTTCACGGCGGCGATTACAACCCCGGCCAGTGGCTGGATCATCCGGAAATTCTCAAGGAGGATATCCGTTTGATGAAGCTGGCAGGCTGCAATGCCATGTCCGTCGGGATCTTTGACTGGGAGCGTCTGGAGCCTGAGGAAGGAAAGTATGATTTTGACTGGCTGGCGCAGATCATAGAGAACCTGTATGAAAACGGGATCTATACCGTGCTGGCCACACCGTCCGGCGCGCGCCCTGCCTGGATGGCTGAAAAATATCCAGAGGTGCTGCGCGTCAATCCGGACGGCCGCAGAATCCTGTTTGCCGAGCGCCACAACCACTGCTGGACGTCCCCCGTGTACCGGGAAAAGGTGCGCCAGATGAACAGCGCGCTGGCGCAGCGCTTTGGAAAGCATCCCGCCGTGGTTCTCTGGCATCTCTCGAACGAATACGGCGGCGAGTGCCATTGTGAACTGTGTCAGGCAGCATTTCGGGAATGGCTCAAAAAGAAATATGGCACACTGGAGAACCTGAACCATACTTACTGGTCCTCCTTCTGGAGCCATAGCTATTCCTCGTGGGATCAGATTACCTCCTCCATCGAGGGGATCGGCGAAACGGCGCACCATAATCTGATCCTGGACTGGAAGCGCTTCACCACCGATCAGGCCGTGGATTTCATGCAGGCGGAAAAGGATGCTCTGCGCACCTTCTCTCCGGATGTGCCTGTCACCACCAATATGATGGGCTTCTACGACGGCCTGAACTACGGCAAATTCCGTGAGGTCTGCGACGTGATCTCCTGGGATAACTACCCGAACTGGCACAACGGCCAGGAGTCTCTGCCCGCGTATATCGCCATGGCACATGACTGGATGCGCGCCCTCAAGCCGGGCGAGCCCTTCCTGATGATGGAATCCTCCCCGAGCGCAACGAACTGGCAGCCCGTGGCACGCCTCCGCCGCCCGGGGATGCATGAGCTGTCCTCCCTCCAGGCTGTGGCCCACGGATCGGACAGCGTCCAGTATTTCCAGTGGCGCAAGGGCCGCGGCGGTGCGGAGAAATTCCATGGGGCTGTTGTCGATCACGACGGTTCCGCCGACCACCGCGTATTCCGCGATGTGGCGCGGGTGGGCGAGCGCCTGCACGCACTCACCGATACGGTGCGCACCGTGTTCCCGGCGCGTGTGGCTGTGATCCACGATGTGGAGAACCGCTGGGCGCTGGGCGAGATGAAGGGCCTGCACAATACCCAGTACCAAAAGGGCTTTATGGAGGACCTGCTTGCCATGTACCGCCCGTTCTTTGATCAGGGTGTGAATGTGGACGTGGTGGACGAGGAGGCGGACTTCACACCGTATAAGCTGGTGGTCGCCCCGATGCTGTATCTGCTGCGCGCCGGGATCGCGGAAAAGCTGAGCCGCTTTGTGGAAAACGGCGGTGTTCTCGTCGGCACCTACTGGACCGGCGTGGTGGATGAAAACGATCTGTGCTTCCTCGGCGGCACGCCGGGACAGGGTCTGGACGCGGTGTTTGGTCTGGAGCAGACGGAGATCGACGCACTTTACCCGCACGACAAAAATTCCCTGCGCCTGCTGCCGGACAGCGGCCTGCATGGTCTTGCACGCGAATATCAGACCGGCGATCTGTGCCAGCTGGTGCGTGTGACAACGGCCCGTACACTGGCGGAGTATGGGGCGGAGTTCTATGCCGGAACCCCGGCTCTGACGGTGAACTCCTTCGGCAATGGCCGTGCTTACTATATCGCCTGCCGCACCGGTCAGGATTTCCTGAACGATTTCCTGGGCGTGCTGATCCGGGATCTGGGCCTGCGCAATCTGGATACGGAGCTGCCCGCCGGTGTGACGGTTTCGCTGCGCTGCGACGCTTCCACGGGACGGGAATTCTTCTTCGTGCAGAATTTCTCGGATTCCGCTGTGGAGATCGCTCTGCCCGGCAGCTTTACGAATGTGGAAACCGGCAAAGCATGCGGAGAAACACTTTCGCTTCCGGCCTATGGAGTCGCTGTGCTGAATCCCGTGAAATAAAACGAATATTCCAATAAAAAATGGGCCCCATGCGGATGCATCTGTCATCGGCATGGGGCCCTTATTTTTTACCAAAGCGGTTTTTCTGCGTCCTGTGCGCCGGCAAACGGGCCGGGCAGGACACCGATGCCGCGGTGTCCGCCGAAGTAGTCGCGGTCGAACACGATCTCCGTACCGTCGGGATTCTCAAAGCGCTCCTCCGGCTCAAAGGCGTAGCCAAGGATATCGCTGTTTACCATGCCGGTACGGTATTCCTTCAGATATTCATACAGGTTGGTCTCAAGAACAGGCTTGCCGTCACGGAAGGCCAGCTCCACGCGGACCTTATGGTTGTCGTCTACCAGATGATCCGTTTCGTTCTTATATGCCCTCGCTCCGGCAAAGTAAGCGTTGCCCTTCACCCAGACGGGCAGATGGCTTTCGTGGGCGGGAGCCATCTTCATCATATCGGGAACGTCGGTATCCATGTCGAACATCGCAATCCACTCATCGTAGGTGGGATATTCGTCAAACACATGCGTGCCGACCTCGCGGTTGTCCTCGTCCTGTCCTTCGCTGCTGTCGCGCAGAGTGATGTAAGATGCGGACGGCCATTTCTGGACAAAGATGTTGTTGTAGAAGCGGTCGTCGCCGTGTAGGATCGTCATGAAGCCCATGACCTCCGTGCGGTGCGGGATGTGGTACGGTGTGTAGCGCGTGCCCGTGCCGCCGCCCACGCAGGTGAAGGAGCCGCAGATCAGGTTGTGCACCATCGCCACGCCCTCGGTCGCGATGCGCAGGGAAGCGTCCGACAGCAGGATATTGTTGTCGATCAGCGTGGGGCCGTGGCCGACCTCCACGAAAATATCCTGGCTCATCATGCCGCCCTTGAGCGGCTTGGCGAAATCGGGACGCTGGTTGTCGTGCATGAGGTTCTGCGTGATGCGTGTACCCTGGGCCTCCCAGTCGCACCAGATGCCCATGGTGCAGTGGTGAATGTAGTTGCGGCGGAATGTCACGTCGATGGCGGCATGCAGCTTGATGCCCGCGATCTCCGCGCCGCCAAGCTCCATCATGTTGTTGATGTGATGGATGTGGTTGTCCTCAATCACGGAGAACACCGCGCCCATGCGGCCGATGATGCCGCCCTGCTCGCAGTTGTGGATGTTGCAGCGGCGCACGATGTGGCTTCCCACTTTTTCCTTGAGGCAGCCGTGGTACTGTCCGCGGCACACCGCGTCGCGCTCCATCTGTGTGGGGCTCTTCACATGCTTCACGGTGAAGTAATGATCGTTGTCCGGATCGAGGTATTTGCCCAGCGAGATACCAGCGCACTTGCTGTTGCTGATCTCGCAGTCCTCAATGATCCAGCCCTTGGACCAGTGCGGGCCGATCATACCGTCCTGGTACGCGGCGGGCGGAGCCCATGTCGTGGCTGCCTTGCAGATGGAAAAGCCGCTCACGGTGATATAGCCCACGCCGGTTTTGGAGGGCATGAAGCATTCGCGGCGCACGTTGATCTCCACATTTTCCTCGTTCGGATTCTTTCCCTGGAAGTTTCCATAAAGGACGGTTTCTCCGCCGTCCTGCTCCGCGTACCATTTGTAAACGGAAGCTTCCGGTTCCCAGGAGCATTCCCAGACCGCGCCTTCCAGGCAGGCGTCAATGGAATCCGCTTCATAGAGCATCTTGTCGTTCAGATACACCGCGCCGGTGTGCTTGCTTTTTCCGGCAAAATACCAGTCGCCGTAAACATAAGTGGTGTAAGGGTTATAGCCGCCGAACACCGTGTTGTCGATGCGGCAGACCCACACGTTCCCTTTATACGGCTTCCAGCTTTTGACCTCCTCCGCACCGGTGATTACCGCGCCCAGCGGTTCCGTGCTGCGGTAGGTGATGCGCGCGTCAGGCGTACCGGCGTTCTGCGGGTCGACGTATTCGCGGTACACGCCAGGGGCGACCAGAACCTCATCGCCGGGCTGTGCGATCCGCGCCGCGTCGCCGATGCGGCGGAAGGGCATCTCCTTCGAGCCGTTTCCATCACGGCCCGCGTTTGCGTTGACATAAAGAATCATTGGTATTCTCCTCCTGTGGCTGCCATTGAAAAACGGCATTTGAAAAAGAGCAGAGCGGCCCTTGGTCCACTCCGCCCTTCTTACATGGGATCGTACACCTTTTTTGAGATCCCGTCAATACTTTCTTTCGATTTCTTTCAAAACAGGAACGAATTTTGCACAGGTGAAAGTATTATACATCGAGATAACCGGCGCGGGGGGTCAGGCCGAATTCCTCGCACAGTGCGGCGAGTTCCGCGTCTGTGATCGACTGCTTCCACGGGACGTTCTGGATCTTGATGTAGATCTCGGCGGCCTTTTCGACCGTCTCGATCAGCCCGAAGGTTTCGTCCATGTCGCGTCCCGTGCCGAAGATGCCGTGCGCGGCCCAGAGGACAACGCGCGTATCACGGATTTTCTCCGCTGTTGCTTCTCCGATCGCGTTGGTGCCGCAGACCATCCACGGCAGCACGGAGATGCCCTCCGGGAACACGACGATGCACTCGGTGCACATTTGCCACAGCGTCTTGGTGAACGCCCGGTCGTCGAGGTCATGAACATATGTCATTGCGAGGATGTTCGCCGGATGGCAGTGCATGACGACACGGTGCTGTGGATCCGCTTCCAGGCGGGCGATATGGTTCATCAGATGGGTGGGAAGCTCGCTCGTGGGGCGGCCGCCGTGCTCAAAGCCCCAGAGAATGTCGTACGATTTCCCGTCCGCACCGATGCGGATCACGCCCATGTTGTCCTGCGGGCAGCGCTCAACGTTGCGGAAATAGCGTCCGGTGCCGGTGACAATCAGATACCGGCCCGCCAGAGCGGAGGCATCGAAGCTCAGCGGCAGAGTGCGCAGCACGGCGGCGGGGTCAAGATACTGCTCTACGGCTTCCTTTTCGAGAATCCAGCTGATGTTGCCGCCGTTGCGCTCATCCCAGCCCATGCGGTACATGTTGGCGGTGATATGGCACATTTCGCGCACAAAGGGCGCTTCAAAGATGTTGTTCATAATACGTTCTCCTCTCAAACTCTCTCGGCCAGGATTTTCTTTTCGTAGCCGCGCACCTCGTCCAGCCACGCAAGGCCTGCCGGGACGCCCTGCCGCTCGCAGAACTCATCCCACACAGCCTGCCACGGCATAGCTTTCATTTCTTCCAGATACGCAAGGCGGGCGGTGTAGTCGCCGTCGAGTTCCAGCTTCTTCATAACGGCGGTGGGCTCCAGCAGGGCGCGCAGCAGCGCTTTCTGCATGTTGCGCATGCCGATGACCCAGGCGGCCACACGGTTGATGCTGGCGTCGAAGAAGTCCAGGCCGATGTGGATGCGGTCCGCAAGGCCGTTGCGGATCACCTCGTTGGCGATCTCCTGCAATTCGTCGTCGAGCGCCACGACGTGGTCACTGTCCCAGCGCACGGGGCGGGAGACGTGCAGCAGCATCTCGTCGCTGAACAGGAGCAGGGAGGACAGCTTGTTGCTGATAACCTCCGTGGGATGGAAATGGCCTGCGTCCAGGCAGACGGCGACGTTATTCTTCATCGCATAGCCCATATAGAATTCATGGGAGCCGACAACATAGCTTTCCGAACCGATGCCGAACAGCTTGCTCTCCACCGCGTCAAGGTTGGCGGCGGGATCCAGTTTTTCAGCAAAGATTTCATCGAGCGATTCCTTCAGGCGCAGGCGCGGCGCGTAGCGGTCCACCGGAACATCCTTGCTGCCGTCCGGGATCCAGACGTTTGTGACGCATTTCTGTCCCAGCTCTTTTCCGAAATATTCGCCCACGCGGCGGCTGCGGCGGCAGTGCTCGATCCAGAAGCGGCGGATCCCTTCGTCGGCGCTCGAAAGGGTGTAGCCGCTCTCCGCCTTTTCATGGGAGAAGCAGGTGGGGTTGAAGTCCAAACCCAGGCCGTGCTCCTTGGCCCACTGGACCCATGAAGCGTAATGGCGCGGTTCAATCGCGTCCAGATCGATGGATTCCTCCGTATCCGCATAGGTGGAGTGCAGATTGACCTTATGCTTGCCGGGAATGAGGGAGAAGGCTTTGTCCATGTCGGCGCGCAGCTCGTCCGGCGTGCGGGCTGCTCCCGGATAGTTGCCCGTGGCCTGGATGCCGCCGGAAAGCTCCCGATCACGGAACAGAAAGCCTTTGACGTCGTCGCCCTGCCAGCAGTGCATGGAGATTTTGATGGACGCCAGACGCTTCATGGCCTCCTCGGCATCGCTTCCCAGAGCGGCATACCGCTCTTTTGCTTCTTCATAAAGTTTCATACGGAAATTCCTCCTTGCTTTCTTTTATGCTTCTTCCTTTAAGAGGGAATACTTTCGCCTGGAACCGTGGTGATGGGGAAGGAGCGGCGCACGGCGGCACGGGCCTGAGCCGCGTCTGTAAACACGCCGTCCGCGATCATTTGGGCAAGCAGATTGCCCGCTGCCGTTCCCTCGGAGGGGCCTGCCCAGACCTCCTTGCCTGTGGCGCGGGCAGTCAGGCGATTCAGGTAATCGTCTTTGCTGCCGCCGCCCACCAGATACAGACGGGGGCAGGTTTTTCCGGTGAGCGTTTCGAGTTCCCGCACCGCATCCTGATAGCGCCGCGCCAGCCCGTGATAGACACAGGAGGCCAGCTCTCCCGGCGATTGCGGCACAGCCTGGCCCGTGCGGGTGCAGTAGGCGCGCACTGCTTCGATCATGCTCTGCGGGGCGAGAAAGGAAGGATCGTCCACATCAATCCGGGCGGGGAATTCCCCCACAGCCTCCGCCTCACGGCTCAGCCGGGCAAAGTCATATTCCTCCCCCAGCTCCGCGCGGATGGATTGCAGCATCCAGAGCCCCATAATGTTTTTCAGATAACGGATGGTGCCGCCGAAGCCGCCTTCATTGGTCAGGTTGGCCAGGCGGCTGGTCTCGGAGCAGTCCGCTTCGCGGCGCTCCATGCCGATAAGCGACCAGGTGCCCGAGCTGAGGAAGAGGAAATCTTCTTCTTGTGCCGGGACAGCCAGCACGGCGGAACCGGTGTCGTGCGTGGGCGGAAGAACCACACGGCAGTCAAAGCCAAGTTCCGTTTGAAGCTCCGGGCGCAGGGAACCAAGCACAAAGCCAGGCTGCTTCGGTTCGGAGAAAATCCGGCGCGGCAGGCCGAGACGGTCGATCAGTTCAAAATCCCAGGTGCGCGTTTTCGCGTCAAGCAGCTGGGTGGTGCTCGCGTTGGTATATTCCGCAGCCATATTTCCCGTCAGCAGGTAATGCAGGTAGTCGGGGATCATCAGCAGATGCTCCGCCTGTTCGAGCAGTTCGGGCTCCTGCGTTTTCACGGCCATCAGCTGGTAAATGGTATTGAAGATCTGCTTTTGGATTCCTGTGCGCGCGTACAGTTCTTCCTCGGAGATTTGTGTGCGCAGGATTTTGTCCATCCCGGCGGTACGGCTGTCGCGGTAGGCCACGGCGTCGCCCAGCCGGTTTCCCTTGGCGTCGAGCAGGACAAAATCAACGCCCCAGGTGTCCACGCCCATGCTCGACGGAATTTTTCCGATCTCCGCACAGCGGCGCAGTCCCGCGCAGATCTCCCGGAACAGTGCGTCCGTGTCCCAGCAGCGGCGGCCATTTGTATTTTTGGCTCCGTTCGGAAAGCGCCACACCTCCTGGGTGCAAAGCGTGTCTCCTTCCATCCATCCCAGAACCATCTTTCCGCTGGACGCGCCGATATCGACCGCCAGATAATACCGTTCCATATGCTCTCTCCCTTCTTCGCCCCATGGGCGGGCGGCGCGGGCGTTTCCCGCTCCGTTTCCTGCTTTCATTGTAAACGCCGGCGGCAGAGAAAAAAAGGACGCTGCTTGAAAAAAACAGCGTCCTTATTTGTGGGGATCGCAGGCAGGACTTTCACGGTATTCCCGGGGGCTTACGCTGAAGATTTCCCGAAAACGGCGGTGAAAATAGCTGGTATTGCTGTAGCCGACGGCATAGGCCACATCGGAAACAGGGAGCGACGTATTTTGAAGCAGAGCGGCGGCTTCCCGGAAACGCTTTTTCTGTAAAAGCTCCTTGAAAGTGCTGCCGGTTTCCCGGTGCACGGCACGGCTGATTTCCGCCAGCGGGCGGTGCACGGCACGGGAGAATTCCTCCAGGCTCGCGTTGGCATAGTGGTCATCAATGTAGCGCAGGGCGCGCAGGACAACTTTATCCATCCCGGCGCTGTCGGTGGAGAGCCGTTCCGCGTGCCGGAGAAGCTGCTGGAGCAGCAGTCCCATGGTGAGCTGGTTCAGGCGGCTGTCCGGATCATCGTGGTAGACGGCAGACCAGATCAGGTTTTCGATCAGATTCTGCACCGGGAGCAGCCCGGCGGTGTGAAATTGCAGCGACAGCGGCGCGGGATCCTCCTGTGTCAGACAGTGCAGAAGGAAGTCGCTCATGCTGTTGCCTTTCCCCAGCATTCCGAAGGCGGTGTGGAAAAACTGCGGCAGCACGATGATGTTGACCCCAATATCCTCCTCCCCCGCCGGAAGGATCTCATGGCGGCACGACTGATTGAGGAAGAGTAGATCCCCCTCCCGCAGAACCACAGTCTTTTCCCCGTTGAGAATATGGGTGATGCTGCCCGCGCAGACATACATGATTTCCACATAATTGTGCCGGTGCCGTGGAAAATAAGCAAAGCGGGTGTGGGTGGAAACGTCCATCAGCCGTCCGGGGCCAATCACGCGGCCGCTGTCCACCGTGAATTCACCTTCCGAAGAGTAACGCTCACGGCGGATCCCGCCGCCCGTTTCCAGCAGAGCGCGTTCCTCGGCGGTGATTTCACGCAGATGTGTGAGCAGATCCTGGTTCATCCGAACCCTCCCTTCTGTCAATCTGTGAACGAATTGATAATCTTTGCGGTTTTCGTTTTACAAAAACATGAAAAGATGGTACTCTTATGGTAAGAGAAATCAGGGGGCTTCGGGATAGAAGCCCTATAAAGAAGGAGGCTTTTCTCATGAAGGTAGTGATTGTCGGCGGCGTGGCCGGCGGAGCATCCGCAGCGGCGCGTCTGCGCAGGTTGGACGAGAAGGCGGAGATTATCGTTCTGGAGCGCGGGTCGTATATCTCGTTCGCAAACTGCGGCCTGCCCTATTACATCGGCGGGGAGATTAAGAAAAAATCCGCTCTGACGCTGCAAACGCCGCAGAGCTTCAAGTCCCGTTTCAATGTGGAGGTACGCGTCAACAACGAGGTGACGTCGATCGATACAGCGGCGAAAACCGTCACCGTCCGCACCGCGGAGGGCGAATATACGGAATCCTACGACAAGCTGATTCTTTCCCCCGGCGCGGCCCCGATCGTTCCGCCGCTGCCCGGCGCGGACGGCAGCCGCGTCTTTACCCTGCGCAGCATCCCGGACACCGAGCGAATCCGGGAATATGTGGAGGAGGAATTCCCCGACAGCGCCGTGGTGATCGGCGGCGGCTATATCGGCGTGGAGATGGCGGAAAACCTGAAAAAAGCGGGTGTGGAAACCACAATCGTGGAACTGAGCGATCATCTGATTGCCCCGCTGGACTACGATATGGCCTGCGAGGTGCACCAGTATGCCAGAAGCCAGGGGCTGAACCTTGTGCTGAAAAACGGTGTGACGGCCATTGAGGACAATGGCGGCAAAATGACGGTGAAGCTGAACGACGGCTCCATTGAGACGGATATGGTAATCCTGTCTGTAGGTGTGCGTCCCGACACCGTGCTGGCCAAGCAGGCCGGGCTGGAGCTGAACGCACGCGGTGCGATCCTCGTGGATTCCCACATGCTCACCTCGAACCCGGACATTTACGCCGTGGGCGACGCGGTGGAGGTAACGGATTTCGTCACCAAGCAGAAGGCTTATGTCCCGCTGGCGGGCCCGGCCAACAAGCAGGGACGCATTGCCGCGGACAACATCTGCGGCATCCCGAGCGAATACAAGCAGACGCAGGGATCCTCGGTCCTCAAGCTGTTTGACATGACCATCGCCATGACGGGCGTGAACGAGCGCGCCGCCAAAGCCGCCGGTCTGGACTATGACAAAATGTACACCTTCAACCAGTCCCACGCCTCCTATTATCCGGGCGCACACGGCATTTCGATGAAGGTACTGTATGAGAAAAAGACGGGCCGCCTGCTCGGCGCGCAGCTTATCGGCTATGATGGGGTGGACAAGCGCTGCGACGTGCTGGCTGTGGCGATCCGCGCCGGCATGACCGCGTCCGACCTGACGGAGCTGGAGCTTTGCTACGCCCCGCCGTTCGGTTCCGCGAAGGATCCCGTCAACTATGCGGGCTATGCGATCGAGAACGTCCTGACCGGCAAGATCAAGGCCTTCCACTGGGACGAGGTTGCTTCCCTGCCGCGCGACGGCAGTGTGACGCTGCTGGATGTGCGTACCCCTGCCGAGCGCGAGAACGGAGCCATCGAGGGTTTTACCGGCATCCCGGTGGACGAGCTGCGTGAGCATATCGGCGAGCTGGATCCGAAGAAGCCCATCTATGTGCATTGCCAGAGCGGCCTGCGCAGCTATATTGCGTGCCGTATCTTGGCGGGCTATGGCTTCGACTGCTGGAATCTCACCGGCGGATACCGCTTCTACAGCCTGGTTGTCAAGGAGACAAAGGCGATGGAGCACCCCTGCTACGGCACAAAATAAATCGTATCTGCAGAGGGAAGCTCTTCCCTCCTACGATACACGAAATTTTCCTGATTTGCAAGACGCCACCTTCGGAGGGGCGGTCTCCTGTGTACTTTATGGATGGAGGTATTACCCATGTCTGTTTCCCCCAATGAGATCAAGCGTGTAAAAAGCCAGGGCTTTCTGCTCAACCGCAGCACCGACAATTTTTCGGGCCGCATTATCACAGAGAACGGTGTGCTGACCGCGGCGCAGATGCGCTGCCTGAGCGAGGCTGCCGCGAAGTTCGGCAATGGCACGCTGACCTTCACCTCCCGCCTGACGGTGGAGCTGCCCGGCATCCCCTTTGAGAAGATCGAGGACTTCAAGGCCTATGTGGCGCAGGAGGGCATGGTGACGGGCGGAACCGGTTCGCGCGTGCGTCCCGTCGTGGCCTGCAAAGGCACCACCTGCGTGTTCGGCCTTTATGACACCCAGGCACTGGCGAAGGAGATCCACGACCGCTTCTATGTCGGCTATGCCGGTGTGACGCTGCCGCACAAGTTCAAGATTGCGGTCGGCGGCTGCCCGAACAACTGCATGAAGCCTGACCTCAACGATCTGGGCATCGTTGGCCAGCGTGTGCCGAAGTTTAACCCTGAAAAATGCCGCTCCTGTGCCAAGTGCGCCGTGGAATCCGGCTGCCCGATGAAGTGCGTCGCTGTGGAAAACGGTAAGCCGGTGTTTGACAGCGAGATCTGCAACAACTGCGGCCGCTGCCTCAAGGCATGCCCGTTCGGCGCCATGGAGGAGACGGAGACCCTGTATAAGGTCTATGTCGGCGGCCGCTGGGGCAAAAAGACGCGCGTCGGCACCCCGCTGAACCGTCTGTTCACGCGCGAGGAAGTCCTGGACGTGGTGGAAAAGGCGATCCTGCTCTTCAAGAGCAAGGGCGAGACAGGCGAGCGCTTCGGCAGCACCGTGGACCGTCTTGGCGTCGAAAAGGTGGAAAAAATGCTGATTTCCGATAATCTGCTCAAGCGCAAGGAAGAGATTCTCGAGCAGGTGACGATTGGCGGCGCAAGCTGCTGAAAGGCGAAAGCAAAGTATATTTTGCTGAGCAACAAACTTTAAATCAATAAAGGAGGCCGCGCCTTTTGCAGGGCGCGGCCTCCTGGTATATTACACTGGGCGGGAAGGGGCGAATACCGCCCTGGCCCGCTTCATGTTTTCCCGGATTTGGACTCCGAAGGGGCAGTTCGGTTCACATCTGCCGCACATCAGGCAATCGTCCGCCGTGGCGGAGAGAGCCCAATAGTGCTGTGCTACTGTTTCCGGTACCGTGTCCTGCTGAACAGCCAGATCCAGGAATTTGGTCACGGCGGCAATGTCGATGTGGGACGGGCAGGGCTGGCAGTGGTTACAGTACATGCACCGGCCTGTCATACGGATGGCGTTTCCGGCGCTGAAAATATGGGAATAGCTGCGCTCGCTGGCCGGTGTGTTGTAGTACTTGACTGCCTCCAGCACCTCCTCCACCGTATGGCAGCCCACAATGACAACCTTCACGCCGTTGCGGTCCAGACAATACTGGATGCATTGCGGTACGGTCATGGCCACGCCGAAGGGAGAGCTTTCCGCTTTCAGAAGCGTACCGGCTCCCAGCGGTTTCATCACGGTGATGGCCACACCAGCCGCCTCGCAGGCGGAATACAGCTTCTGGCGGGCTTCGTCCACCACAAGGCCATCCTTTTCCATGCCCTTGAATTCCATCAGATCGAAGATGTCGGTTTCCGGGGCTTCCATGTCGTAGGCCGGATTGATGCTGAACATCAGCACATCCACCAAGCCGCTTTCCACAGCCCGGAGCGCAATATGCGGGTTGTGGGAACTCATGCCGATGTGGCGGATGATCCCCTTTTCCTTCAGCTCTTTGGCATAGGCAAGAATCGGCCCCTCAAAGACAGTCTGGAAATCCTCCTCGCTGTCCACATAGTGAATCATGCCGATGTCAATATAATTGGTTTGCAGGCGTTCGAGCAGATCCTCAAAGGACCGCCTGGTTTTTTCCATATCCCGGGTGCGGGTATACTGTCCATCTTCAAATACGGTGCACAGATGCCCCTGAATGATGAATTGCTCCCGGCGTCCCTGCATGGCGGCTCCCAGATTGCTGCGGGTAGGGGCCTGAGGCATGAAGATATCGATGTAGTTGATGCCGTTTTCCTGCGCCGCATCCAGAATGGCAGCGGTTTCCCCTACGGTCAGGCCGTTGAACCACTCGCCGCCCAGGCCGATCTCGCTTGCCTTTAATCCGGTGCGTCCTAAAGTCCTGTATTCCATACGAACCTCCCTGTTGATTTTCCGCCGCAGCCCAGCCGCGCCAATCTCCCCAAAGGCGTCTGGTCCAGGCGGTGTCTTGCAAATTCGTAAAATTACGCTATACTCGTATTATACCGTTCGACCTGCATAGCAGCAAGTACGCACATTTTTCTCAGCAAGTGAAAAAAGTGCACTATAAGGAGAAGCGTATGGAAAAAATACAGGTGACCTGTGAGATGGAAGTAACTCTGAAAATGATTGGGGGCAAATGCAAACCGCTCATTCTGGATAGGCTGATCCAGCAGGGACCCCAGCGGTTCAGCGAACTGATGCGCGTCATCACGCAGGTGTCCCAGCGGACGCTCACCAACCAGCTCCGGGAGCTGGAAAACGATGGGCTCATTGCGCGCAGAGTGTACGCCGAGGTACCCCCGCGGGTGGAGTATTCCATCACGCCCAAGGGACGCTCTCTGGAGACGCTTCTGGATCTCATGTGCGAATGGGGCGAAAAGAATATTGATGACCGCTTTGTGATGACAAACCCGCAGTGCCAGGGGGGAGGAGAGGAAAAATAACTCTTGCGAAATAACAGGAGATATGATAGAATAAATCTGTTTTGGAGTCTATATTTTACGGGCCATTAGCTCAGTTGGTCAGAGCAGCCGGCTCATAACCGGTCGGTCCAAGGTTCGAGTCCTTGATGGCCCACCAAACCAGATGAATCCGAATCCTGTGCGGGCGCATGGGGTTCGGATTTTTTGTCCGGGAGGGATAACGCCGTGATACATCTGACGGAGATTGGTCCGGAGAACTGGAGACTTGGCCTGAAGGTTTCTGAGAAGCAAAAGGCGTATGTTTCCGACAGTGCGGGACTGTTGGCCAGGGCCTACGCTTACCGCAAGGAGCGCAGCCGGGCCTTTCTCATTTGCGACGGCGAAACGCCGGTGGGGATGGGATTATATTATGATGTTCCTTCCATGCAGTGCTACGATTTCAGCCAGCTTTTCATTGATGAGCGCTATCAGGGCCGTGGATACGGCAAAGCCGCTGTGAAGCTGGTTCTGGAGGAACTGAAGCGGGACGGCAGATACGGCAAGGTGGTTCTCTGCTACATAGAGGGGAACGACGCCGCCAAAACTATGTATGTACAGTTCGGTTTTGTGGAAACAGGCCGTGAAGAAGACGAAATAGTGATGGAGTTGACGCTGTAAAAGGCGGGAGAGTACAGCCCGGATTCTGTGCGGGCGCATGGGATCCGGCGGCGAAAAGGAGAGAAAGGCTATGATGGAAAAGCGTTTGCCCGGTGTGCCGCTTCCGGTTTCCCCCGTGAGTCTCGGTACGGCACAGTTTGGCGATTCTCTGGGAGAAAAGGAAGCCTGCGAGCTTCTGGACGTCTACACGGAGCGCGGAGGAAATCTGCTCGATACCGCGAACTGCTATGGCCGGTGGCTGCCGCACGGAGAAAATGTCAGTGAGCAGATTCTGGGGCGCTGGCTCAAACAGCACGGGAACAGGAACGGCCTGGTGATCTCCACAAAGGGAGGCCATCCGCCCTTTGACGCTATGACTGCCAGCCGCCTGCACGAAAAGGAGCTGCGATACGATCTGGAGAGCAGTCTCCGCGCACTGGGGACGGATCATGTGGATTTGTACTGGCTGCACCGGGACGATCCCACCCTGCCGGTGGAGGAGCTGCTGGGCCTGCTGGAACAGTTCCGCCGGGAGGGGAAGCTGCTCTCCTACGGCGTGTCCAACTGGACAACAGAGCGTGTGCGGCAGGCGGCGAAAGCAGCCGCCGCGCATGGGTATGCTGGCTTTTGCGGTGTGCAGAACCAGTGGAGTCTGGCGCGCGCTGACCATGATAAGCTGGTGGATCCCACGCTGGTCTGTATGGATCAGCCGTTGTACGATCTGTTGAAGGAGCATCCCGATACTCTGTGCACCATGGCATTTTCCGCGATGGGCAAGGGATATTTCACCAAGGCGGCCGCCGGAACGCTGCGGGATGGGGCTCTCAGGGAGTACCGCTGTGCGCTCAACGATCGCCGTCTGGATGCTCTGCGGGAGATTTCCGGCACGCACGGCGTTCCGATTGCCGCCCTTGTTCTGGCATGGATGGCCGGAAAGCCTTTCCCCGCCGTGCCCATCGCGGCTGTTTCCGGTATGAACCAGCTTCTTGAGCTGACGCAGGCGCTGGACTGTTCGCTGAGCGCGGACGAGATTGTGCTGCTGGACGCGGGCGAGGAATACTGAGAACAGAAGGATCGGCGTTTGCGTGCCGGTAGAAGGAGAACACATGGATTTTTCAATCACGGAAATCGCCAACCTGGCCAATCTGCGCCTGACGGCGGAGGAGACGGAGGAGCTGCGCGCTGATTTTGAGGAGATTCTGCAATTTGCCGCGCAGATGCAGGAGCCGGAGGGGACGGCGCACGATCCCGAGGATCTGCCCTTTCTGCGTGAGGACGTTCCCTCCCCTTCGCTGACGCAGGAGGAAACGCTGCAAAACGCTCCGGCGGTGCGGGACGGCTGCTTTGTCCTTCCCCGCGCGATAGGAGGGAAAGCGCATGCGTAACGGGGAGAAGTGGACGGTCCAGACGCTGGCCCGCGCTCTGCGCGGCGGGAAATGTTCCGCGCGGGAGTTGACGCTCGCCTGTCTGAAGCGCATAGAAGCTTGTGAGCCGGAGGTACATGCTTTTCTGACGGTGACGCGGGAAAAAGCCCTCACTGCCGCCGATCGGATCGACGCGCGCCTGGCGGCGGGAGAGGAGCTTCCTCTCCTGGCCGGAATCCCGATGGCGATCAAGGATAACATCTGCACAAAAGGCGTGCGCACCACCTGCGCGTCGCGGATGCTTGAAAATTTTATCCCGCCGTATGACGCGGACGCGGCGGAGCGGCTGCACCAGGCGGGAGCTGTGCTGCTCGGCAAGCTGAACATGGATGAATTTGCGATGGGAAGCGATACGGGGACGTCAGCCTTCGGCCCCACAGCCAATCCGCTCGATGTTTCGCGCGTGCCGGGGGGAAGCTCCGGCGGTTCGGCGGCAGCGGTCGCGGCGGGGGAAGCAGTGTTCGCTCTGGGAAGCGATACGGGCGGATCGGTGCGCCAGCCCGCAGCGTTGTGCGGTGTGGTCGGCCTGCGCCCAACGTATGGACGGATCTCACGCTATGGATTGACCGGCTTTGCCCCTTCGCTGGATCAGATTGGCCTGGTGACCAGGGATGTACCGGACTGCGCCGCAGTGCTTGCCGCTGTTGCGGGCTTTGATCCGCGTGACGCCACAAGCTCCCGCGTTCCGGTGGACGATTATCTCACGGGTATCGGGGAAGGGGTGCGCGGGATGCGGGCGGCTTTGGTGCGGGAGAGCCTGGAGGAATCCTCGCCCGGTGTGCGGCGGGAGCTTCTGCGCGCCGCCGCACGCCTGGAAACGCTGGGGGCGCGGGTGGACGAGCTTTCCCTGCCGTTTTTGCGGGATATGCTTCCGGCGTATCACATTCTTTCTTCCGCCGAAGCGTCATCCAATCTGGCGCGCTTTGATGGAATTCGCTACGGCTTTTCCGCGACGGACGCGGCGGACTGGCAGGAGCGGATCCGGGAGAGCCGCAGCCGCGGCTTTGGCCGGGAAGTCAAGCGCCGGATCCTGCTCGGCACCTTTGTTTTGACCAAGGAGCAGTACGGCCCCTGCTACGAAAAAGCCAGGCGGCTGAAGGGAAAAACCTTGGCCTCCCTGCGCACCGCGCTCTCCTATTACGATTTCCTGCTTCTGCCCACCTCGCCGGAGGTGGCATGGAAGCGGGAGGAAAAGCGCGATCCGGTCGCAATGTACCGCAGCGATCTTTTTGTGGTTCCGGCCAGTATCGCGGGGCTTCCCGCTCTTTCGGTGCCGTTTGGGATGGACCAGGGGCTGCCCGTGGGCATGCAGCTGGTCGGACGCGCGTTCGGGGAGAAAGAGCTGTTCCGCGCGGCCCATGCGCTGGAGGAGGGGAAAGCATGAACACACGCTATGAAACCGTGATCGGTCTGGAAACCCACATCGAGCTGAAAACAGAAACCAAGGCTTTCTGCTCCTGCTCCGCTGTGTACGGGGATGAACCGAACACACACTGCTGCCCCGTCTGCACCGGAATGCCGGGGGCGCTTCCCGTCCTGAACGCAAAAGCGGTGGAGCTTGCGGTGAAAGCGGGCCTGCTGCTGCATTGCCGCGTTTCCCTCTGGTCGAAGATGGATCGCAAGAATTACTATTACCCCGACCTCCCCAAGGCGTACCAGATTTCCCAGTATGACCGCCCTCTGTGCACCGGCGGATGGCTGGACATTCCCAGCGGGGAGGGGACAAAGCGGATTCGTATTGAGCGGATCCATCTCGAGGAGGACGCGGGGAAGCTGCTGCATACCGAAAACGGGACGCTGCTGGATTTGAACCGCTGCGGCGTGCCGCTGATTGAGATCGTGACCATGCCGGATTTCCGCGGTCCGGAGGAGGTGACGGCGTATTTGCGGGAGCTGCGGGAGCGCATCCGCTTTGCGGGTATTTCCGACTGCCGCATGAACGAGGGCTCGCTGCGCTGTGACGTCAACCTCTCGATCCGTCCCGTTGGGGAAAAGCATCTGGGTGAGCGTGCCGAGATCAAAAACCTCAACAGCTTCCAGTTCGCGGCAAAGGCGATCGCCTATGAGGCGGAGCGGCAGGCCGCCGTGCTGGACGCGGGCGGCGTGCTGTTCCCGGAAACGCGCGGCTTTAATGAGAGCACGGGAACCACGTTTTCCATGCGCCGCAAGGAAAGCCAGTCGGATTACCACTTTTTCCCGGAGCCGGATCTGCCGCCTATTGTCCTCACACAGGAAACAGTGGAGCGGTGGAAAAGCGAGCTGCCGGAACCGCCCTCCTCCCGCCGGGAACGCTGGCAGGAGCGCTGGAGCCTGGCCCGCGAGACGGCAGAGGCGCTCACCGTGTCCCGGGAAGCGGCGGACAGTTTTGAGAGAGCAGCCGGGATGACCCGATATCCCAAGCAGCTTGCGGTGCTGCTTGCCGCGGATCCGGCCCGCCTGGAAACGGAGCGAATCCCGGTTTCCGATAAGCATCTGGCTGCCCTTGCGGATCTTCTGGGAAGCGGGGCTGTCGGGAATGCCGCCGCAAAGGAACTGCTGGAACGGCTCTGGCAGGAGGATGCGGATCCTGTGGAGATGGCAGAGCGTCTGGGACTCGGAAAAATCACCGATCGGGCCGCGTTGGAAGAGTTGGCGCGCGAGGTGATCGGCAGCTGCGCCCGCATGGCGCAGGATTACCGCGCGGGCAAGACAGCGGCACTCCAAGCTCTGATCGGCCAGATGATGCGCCGGACACAGGGGCGCGCGGATCCGGAGCTGTCCCGTGAGATTCTTTTAAACCTGCTGAAAAGCCAATGAAATATTCCCCGTGCCGCCGGAGATGGCTCCGGTGGGGCACGGGGGATATTTTCAGCTAGGGAGATTTATCAGGAGGTCTATGTGGTAAGCGTTTGAAAAGCTGTCAGCAAGCTTCCAGCAGGGCAAGGATTTCGCGGCGCGTTTCCTCAAAGTGCTCCGCGGAGAGCTCATAATCGGTGTTGGTGCGGAAGGTTTTCTGCATCACCTTCTCATAAGCGTCCGGATTCTTTTCTTTCAGCAGAGCCAGCAGCTCGAAATCCTCCGCGCCGCGTCTCTGCGCTTCCAGACGGTTTCCGAGCCACGGCCCGTCCTCACCGCCCGGATAGACGATGTAAGCGTCTCCGGCGGGATAGATGCCATTGAACGGCTCGTTCGGCGCGTTGGATTCCTCAAACGGATCAAAGTTCTTTTGCGGCCAGTAATTGAAGCCCCAGTGCAGATAACCCTTGAGGCCGAAGCGGGAGCAGCCCCAGAACAGCAGACGGGAGCGAAGCAGATCAATGTCCAGGAAACGGTTGAGCCAGCGGCCGGTTGGGACGCAGCAAACGTAGCACCAGACCTCGTCTCCCAGCGCGGACATCTTGTCGTATTCCTCACGGAATTCTTCGTAGTTGGCCGTCAGCGGTACCCAGATATCCACAGCGCCTTTGAATTGTGTGGTCTTGACCGCCTCGATGGTGCGGCAGCCGGGGAAATACCGCCGGAGAATACTGACCACGCGCAGGTACTGCTGCTTGCGCTTTTCCATGGATTCGGGAGAGGAGATATGGACGTCCGGCTCATCGAAGATATGGAAGATTGTCTTATCGCGCCAGCCGTTTTCTCCCAGGAACGACGCAAGGGACTGTGCCATGGCGAGTGTCAGATAATAGCCCTCGTCGGAGGAAAGCGGAACGGAGGGATCCGCCGCGCATTTGATTTCATCGGTAAACAGGTTATCGTGCTTCGTTCCGAAGTTGCCGAATTCCATGGTACGGAAGCCTTCTTCGAAGAAGATCTCGATGATGGGCTTGAGGTAAGAAAAATCGAAGCGGTAGGGATTTTTGGATACCAGCGCTTTTTTCGGATCGAACGAGATGAAGAAATGCGTCTGGCGGGTGCGGCGCATGGCGCGGGCATACTTCCGCAGCATGTCAAAATAAGCGGGCGTGTTCATTTCGATGCCGTGGAACAGCGCGATGTTGTCCAGGTTGAACCAGTTTGTGACATGCAGCGTTTCCTCGGGGATGGTCACACCATAGACCCGCACGGTCAGAGAAAGGGTATAATCCCCGGCGTGCAGCACCAGCTTGCGTGTCCCGGGAGCCGTGCCGGGTTTCGGAGAAAGGGTGAGGTACAGGGCGCAGCGGCCGCCGCGCGGCTCCATGCTGAGAGTGTGCAGGGGACGCAGAGCCTCATAGACGCGGAAAGGAGCCTTGCGGGTGCAGTAGTCGGGCTTCTCGTATTCCTTTTCGGTGATGACGAACATCCCGTCCTGTTCTTCCTTTTCCGTCTCGTTGTACCCAACGCCCACGTCGATCATTTCAAACCATTCCGTATCAAATTCGTCCGCGCCCTCAAGGGAGAGGGAAAGGGAACCGCTTTCCAGCGGAAGAAGCAGGCGAAGGGCCTCCTTTCCGTTTTGCGCCATGTGGAGCTCCATGCTCTCGGGCAGCTCGGCCAGTTCCTGATCCGGGAAAAGCCACTCTTCCCGTGCTGTGCAGAATCCTTTCATAACAACACCTCATCAAAATAGAAAATAGTAGAATATGCAGAAGGCCCTTCCCAAAGCGGCAAGAAGCAGGCGGAAAAGCTGCCCCGCCTCCGGGCCTTTCCGGCAATGCTGGAGATGGATTGTGGTCAATCTCAGGCTTCCAAGGGAAACAGTGCGGACTGGAAACCGGCCCGCACTGTCTTTAGGAGGATGCCTTCAGCTTGTTCTTATTCAGAAATCTTGGCGTTTACTTCTTCGATCATCTTGGAGAGGCCTTCGCTCTCATAGGAAGCCATCAGATCGTCATACATCTTATCAACAGACTCTGTGCCGGTCATAATGGTGAGCAGATCTTCCGCGGGCTTGATGATGAACTCGTTTTTGGTGGGAGTGGAGAGGTTGGTGTAGCTCGGCTCATACTCCGGAACCGTGCAGGTTTCGTCGATGAGGTTCCAGTAGTCGATATCGATCTGACGGTAAACATCTCTCTCCGCGTCGCCGGTCAGCTGGAGATTATGCCAGTTGGCATACTGCGCCAGGCCGCCAATGTTGGTGACAGGATAGGTATTGGTTATGTCGGAATTGAGCTGAATGATGCTGTCGCCCTCTTTTTTCCAATCCTCGCCTTCAAAGCCGTAGCGGACCATTTCGTCGTTTTCAAGATAGTAGTTGTACAGTCTCAGGATGGCGTCCATCTTATCGGCGGACTGTGCGGAAATGTAGGATTCGGACCAGTAGGTCTTGAACACAGGGCAGGTGGTGTTGCCGTCAAGGCCCGGGAAGGGCTTGGCCAGCTTTACACAGTCCTCAAACTTCTTGTCGGGGTTGACCTCGTTCCACTTCTGGGCGAGATTGTCGGACTGCTGGTTGGCGTAGTAGGCGGATACGCTTCCCTGCAGGAACTTATCCTCGGAAAGCTGCTGCTTGGCCAGCGCGATATCGGGATCGATGGTTCCTTCCTGATACATGTCACGGGCAAGCTGGAAAACGGCTTTCAGGTCGCCTGCAAAATAGGCGGGAACATACTGACCGTCCTTTTCAATCCATTTGAAGTCGCTGCCGGAGCCGTCGCCCATGCCCAGCGGCACACCGTAAGGCATGAAGAAGCTGTCAAGCAGCTGCGGAATGGAAACCGTCATGCCGGTGATGGATTTTCCCTCCGGATCGGCTTCGATAATCTTGCGCAGCATATCGCGGAATTCCTCATAGGTTTCGGGTTCCTTGGTGACGCCTGCCGCCTGTGCGAGATCCCAGCGGTAGAACATCTTGCGCTCGGTTGCGCTCTGCCGGATCTCCGCCCAGGTGGTGCGGGGGATGGTGTAGAATTTTCCATCTTCCTTGCGGAGAGCCTCGATATCGGGAGAAGACATGTATTCCTCGAGAGCCGGATAAGCGGAGAGATCCTCGGGCAGCGGCGCCACGACGCCCTGCTCCGTCCAGTTGTAGTAGAAGGAGGAACCGATCACGTCGATTGCAAATACGTCGGGGAGCTGATTGGAGGAAGCCCACAGCTGAATTTTCTGGCGGTAGTCGTCCCAGGTGATGTTCAGCGGCTTGAGGATGGTGTTGGTATCCTCCTGGATTTTTTGCAGGAGCTTGTCATTTTCGCCGCCGGAGAGACCCTTTTCCACATCCCAGTAAGCGATGGTGATTTCGGTCGGCTCACCGGAAGCCGTATCACCGGATCCGCCGGCATCCTGAGAGGTGCTGCCCGAAGCCGGGGAAGCGCCTGAGGAAGCGGGAGCGGGCGAGGTGCATGCACCGAACGCGGAAGCGGCCAGGAGGGCGCACAGGATCGCTGCGGTTGCTCTTTTGACTTTCATAGCAAATTCTCCTTTGCAAATAAAATTACTTCTTCTAAATAACGGTTATGATAAAGCAAGTCTGCCGGGGAAGCGAAGAAAGATTACTCTTTGACGGACCCTACCATCACACCTTTGACAAAGTGCTTCTGGATAAAGGGGTACACACACAGGATCGGAACGGTGGAGACCACGATGGTAGCCATCTGGATAGACTGGAAGTTCGCTTTCTGGTTCTGGGAAATCACGGAGATTGCCTGCTGAGCCAGCGCGCTGTTAAAGCTGACAAGCAGTTCGCGCATGTAGATCTGAAGGGGCTGCTTGGCTTTTTCATTGATGAACAGCAGGGCGTTCCACCATTCGTTCCAGCGCTCCACAGCATAGAAGAGAAAGAAGGTGGCAATAAACGGCATGGAAATCGGAAGAATGATGCGGAACAGGATGGTCAGATCATGCGCTCCGTCGATCTTTGCCGCTTCCTCCAGGCTGGGGGGCAGGGAGACGAAATAGTTCTTCATGATGATCAGATAGAAGGTATTGATGGCGGTCGGAAGAATCATGGACCAGAGGGAGTTGGTCAGTCCCATTCCGCTGACCACGAGGTAGTAAGGGATGAGGCCGCCGCTGAAGAGCATGGTAAAGAGAATCAGGGAAAGGAAGAGTCCACGGCCGACCAGACGTTTTTTCGAGAGTGCGTATGCACCGCAGATGGACAGCAGCATGTTGAGCAGCGAGCCGACCACGGTGACGAAAACGGAGTTAAAGAAGGCCTGCAGGAAGGAAAAATCTGCGAAGATGACCTTGTAGCCTTCAAAATCAATCACATACGGAAGCAGGTAGGGAACATGGTTTCCGAAGGCGTTGACATTGGAGAAGGACACGATCAGAACGTAGTAAAACGGATAGATGGTGATCAGGCTCATCAGGCCGAGGATGACAATCAGAATGACGTCGAACACGGTGATGCCGCGTTTTTTGCGGACAGATTTGGATGCTTTCACGCCGAACTCCCCTTTCTTTAAAACAGTCCGGATTCACCGGTTTTGGTCACAATCTTGTTGGTGATCGTGATCAAAATAACGTTGATAACAGATTTGAGGAATCCGACAGCCGTGGTGTAGCCAAAGTTGGTTCCAATGCTGAAGGAGCTGCGATAAACGAAGGTGTCCAGTGTGTCGGCCACATTGTATACAGGCTCGGAATAGAGGTTAAACACCTGATCAAAGCTTGCGCCGCTCGTCATCAGGCTGCCGACTGCCAGAATGAACATGATGGCGACGGTGCCGCGGATGCCCGGCCAGGAAATGTGGATCATTTTCTGGAAGCGGTTTGCGCCGTCGATGCTGGCTGCTTCATACAGTCCGGGGTCAATGCCGGCAAAGGCCGCGAGATAAATGATGGAATCCCATCCGATTTCTTTCCACAGAGCGGAAAGCCAGATGAAGGGACGGAACATACTTGAGTCGGAAAGCGGTGAAATTTTCTGAAGGCCAAGCGCGGAGAGGGAGGCATTTACCATACCGTTGCTGCCGAACATGTTAATGAGGATACCGGCCAGCACAACCCAGGTGATAAAGTGCGGGAAGGTAAAGACGGTCTGGAAAAACTTTTTTGTCTTGTTTGCTCGCATCTCATTGAGAAGAACGGCCAGAAGCACGGGCATGGGGAAGAGGATGCAGATTTTGCCCGCGGCAAAAACCAGAGTGTTTTTGAGCGCATTCCAAAAGTCCTTGTCTTCAAACATTTTGGAAAAGTGCTCAAATCCAATCCATGGGCTGCCCCAGAGTCCCATGTCGTAGCGGAAGCTCTTGAAAGCGAGGGACAGGCCGCCCATCGGAAGATACGCGAAGATCAAGTACCATGCGATGACGGGGAGAAGCAGAAGATAGAGCAGCTTGTCGCTTCGGATTTGTTTCCATTTGCGGGCCCATTTGTTGGTTGGCATGTTAGAAACCGCAGCAGCTTTTTTCACATTCATCACCTCTCTGATTTATCTGAATTATACTATTTGCACGAAAAAAACGGTATGGTTTTTTTGATTTGCAATACAAATTTTCTTTATGGATATTTTTTAGTTTGTTCATAATATTCTAAAGAAAGTCCAATTTTCGTTGTCTTATTCATAGTTTTGTCATAATTTGAAATGCATATGGGAATTTTTTTAGATCAATCCATACAAAAGCCCCCGTGATGGATTGGCAATAAGCTCCATATCCATCACAGGGGCTCTATCTTTATCATACCACTTATTCTTTTGAAGCTTCCGTGTCGTTTGGATCGCCGGCCAGTTTTCTGCGGTATTGGCTGGGAGAACAGGAGGTGTGCTTTTTAAAGAGCTTGATAAAGTAGAAATAATCATTGAAGCCGCAGGCGTCGCTGATGGCAGATACCGGAAGATCCGTGCACTGCAAAAGCTCTTCCGCTTTCTGCATGCGCAGGGAAGTCAGATATTTGACGATGGTGTTTCCGGTTTCTTTTTTGAAAAGCTGGCTGACATAGCTTGGATTCATATTGAATTCTCTGGCAATGTCGGCGGTGGAGATATCGGTCGAATAGTTCTCATGAATATATTTGATGATTTTCAAAAAGCCTCTGCTGTAGCCGCCCTCACTGATCTCCTTTTCCACGTCCGGCGTCATGGCCTCCATAATCCCGGCGACCATCTCTTCGTAGCTGCGGTAGGTGGAGAGAAGCTGCTGATAGCTGTAAATCTCCAGATCAATGCCAAGATGGCAGAAAATATAATTGTAAATGTCCAGGGCCTGGGAGATGTGCGAAAGCTGGCCCGACCAGGACAGAAGAAGAGTGCGCAGAGCAGCGGGCTGGTAGAGGAGAGGGGAGATTTCCTGCTGAACGCCTTCCAGGTAGACGGCATGCGTGCGAAAAACGCGCGATTCCCGGTGAAAGAAGAACTGGCAGCTGTCGTAGAGATTTTGAAAAACGGCAGACTGCAAATCGGAAAACTTCACCGGAAGCGTGCTGATGGAGATCCCATCCACTTCCGAATCCTCCAGCAGCCTTTCTGGAATCTCTTTGGGAGGCTGGCGGAAGAGATAAAGATGCTCATGGTAGCCCAGGGGCTGGCACAGACCGTCGAAAAGGTGCTTGAGAGGAGTCCTGCCGATGGATACAGCGGTATAGATGGGTTCTTCCAGACCTTCGCTTTCCAAAATTCTGGAAAGGCGCGGGACATCGTTTTCATACAGCGCCTCCACAAGCTCCGGATCACAGTCCTGCCCGTTGGAGGAGGGCTGCACCGCCTTGCGGATGTATCCCTGCAGCTCTTCATAGTCCACAGGCTTGAGACAGTAGCCAAGCGCGCCGAAGCGGATGGATTTCTGCGCATAGGCAAAATCGGCGTACCCGCTGATGATGATGAATTTTACCTCGGGCCGCAGAGCCTGCACACGGGAGCAGAGCTCCAAACCGTTGAATGAGGGCATGGTGATATCCGTGATGACAATGTCCACCGGGTTTTCCTCAATATAATCCAGCGCTTTTTTTCCATCGGTAAAAACGCCGCAGATCCGTGTTCCCAATTTTTCCCAGTCGATTCCGGTCTGGATGGATTCCAGAACTCCCGGTTCATCGTCCACAAGAACGATGCGTTTTGCTTCCTCAAGCATCTGTTTCGCCTCCTGATTGCGGCAGCTGCGGTGTTTCAGGCAGCTTTGGGGCAAGCCGCAGTGTTACCTTTGTTCCCTCGTTCGGTGTGCTTTCTATGGTAAGCCCGTACGGAGGGCCATACATCATCCGGATCCGAAGATGCACGTTGCAAAGGCCGATGTGGTCGCTTGTACCGCTGAAGGTCTGGGCAGCTTCCAGCTGCGCGCGGAGCTCCGCGAGACGTTCCGGGGGAATTCCCTCTCCGTCGTCATACACCGTGATCACAAGGGCATCGTCGATCAGTGAGCTGGAGATATACAGCATTGTCTGTTCGCTGCGCTGCTCCACCGCGTATTTGAAGGTATTTTCCAGCAAGGGCTGCAAAATCATTTTAATGACGGGAACTTCAAGGGTGTTGGGTTCGAAGTGATAAATGACCTGCACTTTGTCGGAGAAGCGGGCTGCCTGGATGCCGATGTACGCCTTGGCAGCCTCAATTTCATCCCGCAGCTTGACAGTACTTCCTCCTTTGATGCTGTAGCGGAAAATCTTGCCCAGCGCCGTGGCAATGTTGGAAGCGGCGAACAGACCATTCCGGTTGCACAGCCCGCGGATGGTTTCCAGCGAGTTGTAAAGGAAATGTGGATTGATCTGGCTGCGGAGGAAGGAAATCTCCGCTTTTTGCTTTTCAATCTCCAGACCATACATACGCTCCGTTGTTTCAAACAAGCGATGGGAACGAAGTTCAAATTCGTCAATCAGGGCGTTTAGGTCCGTGGCGAGCTCCTGCATTTCCCAGTTGCCGTTGACATGGATTTTTTTCTTGATGTGTGTGTAGTTTCCGCTTGTGATCTCATGCATATAGTAGTGCAGCGCGTAAATCGGGCGCACGAGACTGCGGTAAATGAGAATCAGGGTGATAAACAGCAGAGCGACGGACATCCCGCAGATCAAAAAGAGCAGACTCTGCATGTAGCCGACGTCCGAAAGCAGGCTGTTTTTATCTGTGCAGCTTACAATGCGGATATCGCATCCCTCAATCTGTTTAGAGATTAAAAGATACTGTCCAACGCTTTTTTCCCCTTCAAAGGGGACCTGTGAGATTTCCTGCGGAAGCGTCTCGATGTTTTTGGCATTTGCGTTGAGCGGCGCGGCTATCCCATGGCTGTCAACCAGGAAAAAGCTGGTCTCCCCCTGATCCAAATCCTCATACATCAGCTCGTCGATGCGAATGGTCAGAATACATTGCCCGACAGGCTTGGCATAGCTGTTATCAAAGGAGGTACCGTAAAGATTGGAGACAAAGGCCAGCACTTCATATTTCCACGGGGTGCTGGGTTGTCCGTCGTCTTGCTGAATAAAAATACCAACGCAGGAGGTTTGCTGTTTGTCCTTATAACGCTCCAGCATCGTCTGAATATCCCCTTCACGCAGCTTGGTCCGGTCCTGCCTTCTGCCAAGAAGGGCGATATCGTCCAGCTCCGGGTAAATCAGATATACGCTTGTGAGAAATTCATCCATATCGCGGTAAATAGCGTATTCATTGGAGGTTTGCTCCTGCTCAAAATAGGTATGGATCTCTGTGCTGTATTGCAGAAAGTTCATCACAGCCTGTGCCTTGTTGTGGATATAGCGGACCTCCTGCGCGTATTTATCTGTGGTGTACTGCGTGTATTCTACGTTTTTGCTGATCAAAATCTCCGTGAGAAAATGCGCGGTCAGGATCCCTACGGCAATAAAGCTGAGGATCACCACAGCGGCTACGGTGTTTAGCTGGCGGCGTATCGTTTGCCGTTGCATGAAGCATACCTCCTGCTTTTGGATATTCAGGGAAACCTGACAAAAGTTTTAATTGTTGTCGTGCAGTACAATTTTACACTATAAATAAAGGATCAATTTATAATTTATTACAATTACAAAAAAAGATCAAGAGCTGTATAGCAAAAAAAGGATCAAGAGTTCATTTTTTATTCATAAAAGAAATGAAAAAAATTGTATTGTGGAAAATTTTTTATTATGCTATCCTTAGAGAAAAGCGGCTCGATCGGAGTCATTTTACGGAAATTCTTTCTGCTCTGGCGGAAAAAGAAAAGAAAGAAGGAAAAGCATGGCAAAGGTTATTTTTATCATGACAGATTCTCAGCGGTATGATATGGTAAATGCCAATGTTCCCACAGGCCTGAAAACCCCGTGCCTGGATCGTCTGGCGTCGCAGGGCATGCGTTTTTCGCGGGCATACACCACCCAACCGGTCTGCCAGCCGGCGCGCTGTGCTCTGTTCACAGGCTTGTATCCCCATTCGTGCAACAGCTGGACCAATTCCTCCGCGCTTTCCGCTGATGTGCACACCATCGGCCAGCGTTTGCAGGATCATGGAGTTCACACTGCCTATATCGGGAAATGGCATCTGGATGGCGGCGATTATTTCGGGCTGGGGCACTGTCCGGATGGCTGGGATCCGGAATACTGGTACGATATGCGCAATTATCTCGAAGAGCTGACGCCTGAGGAGCGGGTGGCTTCCAGGCGCACCTCCACCATGGAGACGACGGAGATTTCCCCTTCCTTTACCTATGCCTTCCGTTGTTCGGACCGGGCCGTGCGCTTTTTGCAGGAGCATGGCCAGGAGGAAAATTTCCTTTTGTGCGTATCCTACGATGAGCCGCATGGTCCCTATCTCTGCCCGCGGGAATATTGGGAGCAGTACCGCGATTTTGAGTTCCCCCGTTCCAGGAATGTAGAGGATACGCTGGAGGGAAAGCCGGATTACCAAAAGGTCTGGGCGGGCGGAAGACAGGAAAAGGACAGAAGCGCGGTACGGATCAAGGCGCCCTACTATTTCGGCTGCAATTCCTTTGTGGATGCTCAGATTGGCCGCGTGCTTGACGCGGTGGATACGTATGTGGGTGAGGATGCCGTGGTCATCTATACCTCGGACCATGGAGATTTCCTCGAATCCCATTGCCTGAGCGGCAAGGGCCCAGCGGCTTATGATGAGATCACGCGGGTCCCGCTGTTTATCAGAGGGCCGGGGATTGCCTCCGGTTCGGTCAGCGATGCCCCTGTTTCGCATATCAATCTGGCCCCGGCGGTGTTTGAGCTCTTCGGTATTCCGCAGCCTCCCGTGTTTGCCGGGAAAAGCCTGTTGCCGCAGGCACGCGGAGAGCAGGAGCGCGTGAATGAGTTCTGTTTTATGGAGTTCGGGCGCTATGAGGTGGATCATGACGGGTTCGGCGGCTTCCAGCCGATGCGCGCTGTTTTTGACGGCCGGTATAAGCTGAGCCTGAACCTGCTGTCTCAGGACGAATTCTATGATTTGCAGGAGGATCCGCTGGAAATGGTCAACCGAATCGATGATCCGGCCTGCTATGAACGGATCTGCCGCCTGCATGACGCGATCCTGGACAATATGAACCGCACGCGTGATCCATTCCGCGGCTACTACTGGCGCCGCCGCCCGTGGCGAAAGGACGCTCCCGATGCGGCGTGGAGCGATACCGGCTATACCCGCCAGTCGGAAAATGATTATGAGGAACGTCAGCTGGATTATGAGACCGGTCTGACAATGGTGGACGCGGTCCGGAAAAAATAAAAATTACTTGGAAGAAACGAAAAGCCCGTTCTGGAATAAACCAGAACGGGCTTTTTTGACTTGGTTTTGTATCAGTCAGGCTTTAGGAAACAGTTCCCACTGCTACAGGAGTGGGCGCTTTGTTGACATAGAACCCACATGCGTCTCCGGGATTACCAATGGCATACACCTTGAAGAAATAGTTGCTGCCGCTGTTTCCCGCATACTCCACACGGAACGACGGAGAACCGGCCACAAAGGTCGGCATGCTGCCAGCCGTAATGCGGAACTGATACGAGGCCCCCTTCTTCACCTGGAAGGGAGAGGTGGTGTCACTGATCACCGACTGTGCGGTGGTGACGTTGACAAGCTTTTTGCCGTTGAGATATACAGTTGCACTCTGGCCGGGCGTGACGACATATACCTTGAAGTAGTAATCGCGTCCGCTCTGAGAGGCCAGTTCCACACGGAAATGGTTATTGCTGAGCGTCATAACAGGGGTAGCACCCGTCATGGAGGTGATGCGAAACTGGTAAGAGTTGTTGATCGCCACGTCGGAGGTGGTATCGCTGATGAAGGATACCTGAGGAGCAGTGCCGCCCGGACGGTTGCCGTTGACGATGCCGCCGCCGCTCGGAAGTGTGCCGCTGATTACACCGGAGTTGTCGATGGTTCCGCTGTTGCTCAGGGAGCCGTTGTTGGTCACGGTTCCATTGTTGTCGAAGTCGCTGCCATAGCGCACCAGGATGGAGCCGTTGTTCGCGATGGCGCCGTTGTTGATCAGCGTGCCGCTGTTCGAGATGGTGGCTCCCGTGTCGTTCGTGATATCGCCGTCGTTTGTCATATCGGCAGTGTTGTTGATGGTTCCCTTGTTGAGGAAGGTGGTGTTTGCGCGGATATCAAAGGTACCGTTGTTGGTCAGCAGACCATTGTTGGTAGTTTTGCCGCCGCTGGCGAAAATACCGCCCTTGTTGACTTCCAGTCCACCGTTGATGGTCAGGGAAACATTATCCGCAACCGTCAGCATTCCGTCCTTGGCAATGCTCAGCGTGGAGCCGGACGGGATATCCAGATCCTGCGAGAGCTCAACGGAGCCCACAACAGAGCCTCTGCCGTTTGTGAACAGCAGGAAGCCGCCCACGGTGGAGGCCATCAGCTTATCCGTGTAGACAACGCCGCCGTTGCCGGAGCCGGGGGAAATCGTGGAGGCGTGAATGCCGGCGCTGCCGGAGGAGCTGCTGCTCGTAGCGGTGAGCGTACCGCCGCGAACCATGACATCAAAGGCAGCATGCACACCGTAGCTGTTGCCGGAGGATACGCCGCCTCTGGCTTCCATCACAGCGATTCCCTTTGTGCTGTTGTTTGTATTTGTGCTTTGCAGATTTCCCATCTCCACACTTCCCTGGGGAGTGCAGACGCCGCAGCTTTCTCCCGTACGGGATGTAACGTGGCCTCCGGACGCTTTGAGAGTGCCTCCGAGAAGGGTAACGCCGCCGGAGGAAGCACAGACACCGCGGCTTGCATCCACGGCATCTCCCGCAGAGGCTTCCAGAGAAGCATCCGCAGAGTTTACAGAGACAGAGTCCTGTGCATGCACACCGTAGCTCTCACCCTTTGTGGCCGATCCGCCAAAGGCTTTGAGGCTGCCTCCGTTCAGGACGACCGAATCGTTGGCGTATACGGCAGCGCTTGCTGTCAGGGTGGCGGTACCGCCCGTTGCTTCTATAGTTCCCTTCTCCATCGTCATACTGCCGTTGGCAACTGCAATGCCGAAGCTGGAGGCAGCACGATCCGCGGAAGCTTTTACCGTTCCGTTTTTCAGAAGGAACTCACCGCTGGCCACATAGAAACCATCGCTTTCCTCCTTGGCCGTTCCGCCGGAGACGGAAAGGGTGCCGTTGGTGATGGTGACATCGCCGTTGTGTGTGCAGATGCCGGCGCTGCGGCCCCTGACCGACTGGCCGCCCCATGCGGAGAGCGTGCCGTTGGACAGGGTGACGCCATACTGAACATGGATGCCGGCGCTTTCCCCGTCAGAGGCTTTGCCGCCGGAGGCTTCCACCTTACCGCCGGAGACATTGAGTTCTCCTTCCTCAAGCCGTACACCGTGGCTGGTGTTGGCCGTGCCGCCGATGGCTTTGAGGGTGCCGTTGGAAATGGTCAGGCCCTGTGCGGCGGAAAGGCCCACGCTTTCTCCATTGAGGGAGGAGGCGCCGGAGGTATCCAGTGTGGCGCCCTGGATCTGGACGCTTCCCTGTGCAAAAGTACCGCAGCTCAGGTATCCGCTGGAGGAGCCGGAGGCGATCCGCAGATATCCGCTGCCGGATACGGTGATGTTGCCGGCTGCGTAAATGCCATAGCAGTCCCATCCGGAGCGGGAAGAGCCGGAAACAACGCTGTTGCCCTCCAGCTGAATCCTCAGATCACCGTTCGCGTAGATAGAGGCCAGCTCCGCGGCGTTGGAGGAGGTGCCGGAAATTACAGCGTTGCGCAGGGTCAGCGTTCCGCTTGCCGCGTCGTAGCGAATGTTGTAATTGTCCTGGTTGCCCTCCACACCGCTGCTTCGCCAGTAGCCGCCGGCTGAAACGTCGGCTTCACCCACGAAGACTACGGTGGGGATGGTGTTTGCGGCTGTGGCCGGCGTTCCGGGGGCGAAGAGATACAGAAGCGCCGTCAGAGGCAGCAGCACAGCCAGAAGCCGCCGCCCTGTTGCTTTGAACATGAATAATACCTCCCATTCTTTACGGTTCCGCCTGTCGGGCAGGGAAACTCTTCATATAGCATCATTTTACCATGTTTTCCCCGTTTGTTCCAGTCACTCCGCAAAATAATTGCAGAAAACCAGAAAATTCCTGTTTTTATTGTGTGTCCCGCAGGAACGGGGGATGCTTTTCGGTTGACAGCAGAGGTGCGTAGAGCGCGGGACGCCGCCATGCATTGCCGTGAACCTCTTGGGCACGGTATTCGCGAAGCTCCGCGAGAGGGAAGGAGGCAAGATATACGCCTTCTGCTTCGCCTGCCTCCAAAACCAGCGTATCACGGCTGGCAGGGTCCCCCTCACGGTAGGCAATGCCGTCAAAGGCGGTGGAATGGCCGTTGCAGTCCGGCTGGCCATGGGGATAGTTGACGGTGGCAATGCCCACCATGTTTTCGTAAGCGCGGGCGCGAAGCTGGGAAATGCGGTTGATTTCCATCGGGCAGGCGTTCGGCACCAGAAGAATTTCCGCCCCGCCCAGCATTAGAAGCCGCGCGCTTTCCGGGAACTCGCGGTCGTAGCAGATCATCGCGCCGATCTGTACCTCTCCGTGTCCTGTATCGAGCGCGGCGGTAGGAAAGGCGTTTCCGGGTGTGAGGAAGCGCTCCCTGTCAAACGCGCAGGTGTGGCATTTGGCATAGGAGAGCACCAGTTTTCCCGTGCGGTCAAACACACGCAGGGCGTTGCGGGGCGCGGGCTCATACTCCTCCAGAAATGTGATGCCGATCGCCATGGAAAGCTCGCGTGCCAGATCGGAAAAAGCGGTCACAAATTCCCCGTCCGCGCGGATGGCTTCCGCCGCAAGCTGTTCCGGGTTTTCCACGCGGTAGCCGTTGCTCCACATTTCGGGAAACAGAGCCAGATCAGCCCCTGCCTGCGCGGCGCGCCGGCAGGCTTCCTTTCCCTTTTCCAGATTGCCCTCTGCCGTTGCTGTGGGCAGAAGCTGCAGCAGAGCCACACGAAACTCCTTCATGCAGTTAGTTCCTCCCTTACTATGAGAAATGGCTGCAATTATGATAACATTTTGGTGAAAAAAGGCAAGATACGCCTCTTGTGGGTTGGTGCATGGATCGCTCCAAGGCTCCTTTATCCGAGATCAGGGTGATCGGTGAGGGTGATCCATTCGCGGTCTGTTCCCTCCAGCTCCAGCACGATCAGGCTGTTTTCCCCACAGCGCAGGAACGGGGCGGGCAGATACAGCGTTTTCTGGGGACCCTGCTCGTTCCAGTAGCGGCCCAGATGGAAGCCGTTGATGAACACGCATCCCTTGGTGAAGCCGTCCAGCCGTACAAAGGTGTCGCATGGCTCGTCCTGGATGGAAAAGCTGCCCCGGTAAAAGGTGGGCTGTCCGGGAGCGGCTCCTGCAAAGCGCAGGCCGGAGAGATCATCAAGCGGGAGCGGGCGGCAGTCCCAGCCGCTGTGATGCACCTGTCCCACACGCACGCCGGTCAGCCCTTTGTGCTCTCCAATGTGACGGCCAAAGTTGACGCGCCCCATGTTTTCCACGAGAAGATCCAGCCGGGGTGCGTGCTCGCGATCAAACGACAGAATAACATCGTCATGGCGAGGACGGAAGGATTCCTGAATCCCGCGCAGAGCGCCGTCCACATAAATCAGCGCCCGGTCGTGCAGACCGTCGAGCGAAAGCTTGTGCTCTCCCGTAAAGGAGCCGCGCAGCTGTGTGGAGTAGAGAACAAAGCCGGAAGGCTGTCCCAGTTCGTCCATTGTCAGCGGGAGAGGGGAATGCACAGGGGAGGAGAGAACGTCAAGATTTTCAAACAGTCCGGCTTTTTCCGTCAGCGAAACGGTTCCGTAGGCTGCTTTCCGGCAGTTCTCCACTTCCGGCAGGTTTTCCTGCTTTCCGTAGCGCTTTTCAAGCGCCTGGCGGATTTGATGATATTTTTCCGTCATGTCGCCGCATTCGCTCAGCGGCGCGTCATAGTCGTAACTTGTCACGGTCGGCTGGTATTCCTCCTCAAAGTTGGCCCCTGCCGTAAAACCAAAGTTGGTTCCGCCGTGAAACATGTAAAAGCTGATGTTTCCGTTCCCGTTGTTCTGGTCAAGGATTTCTTCCATCGCGGCCACGGTGTCGGCGGCGGAACGGGTGTGGTGCTGCTCGCCCCAGTGATCAAACCAGCCATCCCAGAATTCCGTGCAGAGGAAGGGCTGGCCGGGATGCTGGGCTTGCAGCGTCTCCCAGGCGCGCGCGCCCCGGCTGCCGAAATTGCAGGTGGCCGGATACTCGGGGAGCGTGCCGGAGGTCAGCATAAAGTCGGTTGGGCCGTCTGAGGTGAAAAACAGGCACTGAGCCCCGTTTTCTTGGTACATGCCGGCCAAAGCACGCAGGTAGTCCGCATCATTTCCATAGCTGCCGTACTCGTTTTCGATTTGCAGGGCCAGGATATTTCCCCCCTGTTCTGCCAGCATGGGACGAAGCTCCTCAAAAAGCCGGGCAAAATATGTCCGCGTTTTTTCCAGAAAGAGCGGATCGGAGCACCGCAGGCGCATGGGGAAGCGGTTCAGCCAGTAGGGAAGGCCGCCGTTGTCGATTTCCGCGCAGATGAACGGTCCCGGGCGCACAATGGCATACAGGCCCACATTCTGCGCCGTTTCCAGGAAACGGCGGATATTCAGCATCCCGGAGAAGTCGAAGCTTCCCTCCTGCTTTTCATGCAGGTTCCAGCAGCAGTAGGTTTCCACGGTGTTGAAGCCGCAGGCCCGCAGCTTGCGCAGGCGATCCTCCCAATAGGCTTCTGGGACGCGGAAATAGTGAATGGCGCCTGAAAGAATGCGGAATGGCTTTCCGTCAAGCAGAAAGGTGTCCTTGTTGTATTGCAGTTTCATGGTCTGTGATCCTTTCCGGTTATGCGGGTGATCCGCTTTTTTCTTCATCTTACATCAAAATTTTTTCGAATGCTTGCATTATTGTCCCGCTTTTTTATAGTATTGAACCACTTTAACGGTTTGATGGATCTCACTATTTTTTCTGCTTTTTTCAGCAGGGCCTTGTCATTTTGTTTTTGGATTCCTATAATGAAGCTGTTCCCCGGAGACTGGGGAGGATACCCGCACGGCGGGTGAAGGGAGGAAACAAAGTGAAAATTGATTGGAGACGTTCACAGGAACGCGATGCCCACCGGATCCAGGTGGAGGAGAACAGCTGCACGGTGCTTCTTGGCGCAGCGGGCGGCGGGATTACTGTCCCGCAGCTTCTGGAAACGAAGGAGCGGTATCTGGTCGGTGAGGTGGAGATACTTGAGGATCATTCCGCCGCTATGATGTTCCGCTGCTACCGGGAGGGGGAACAGGAACCGCGCATTGGCATGCGTTTTGGTCTGCTGCCCCATCTGGCCACGAGGATCTGTCTGGATTTGGATCTGCTGGATAACCGCACGATTTTTACCAACCGGACACCGGGAACGCTCAAGCTGGTTGTGCATGGACAGCGTGTCCGGCGTGAGGAGGTAGCGTGCTTTGAGCTGGGAATGGAAGATGCTTTCCACGATGTGAAGGTCCGCTTTTCCGGCTTTTATACGACGGATGAAGCCCCCACGGAATTTCCCGTGCCGGAGAAGAAACTGGTGGATGAATTCGGCCAGTGGAAGGACAAGGAATGGCCCGGAAAGATCCATTCTCTGGAAGAGCTCAAAGCCGCTCTCCACGGGCAGGAAGGGAAGGCCGCTTATCCCTTCCCGGAATGGAACGAGTGGGGAGGAGATAGCGGCAGAAAACTGAAAGAGGGAACCGGCTTTTTCTCCACCTGCAAGACGGATGACGGCAGATGGCATATCACCGATCCGGCAGGGTGTGATTTCTTCTCCCTCGGCCCATGCTGTACCAATGCCGGAGAGGACGGCCGTTTTGACGGTTTTGAGAAGTGCTTTGACTGGCTGCCGCAGGACGATCCGGAGTATGCGGAATTTTTCCGCACCGGCAGCTCGAGAAGGGCGGCGTATATGCCGGTCGATCATTTCAAGATGGTAAATTTCCCGGCTGTCAATCTCAAGCGTGTGTACGGCAGTGCGTGGAGAGCAAAATGGGAAGAGCTGGCGCATTGCCTTTTGATGAACCATGGCCTGAATACACGCGGGAATTTTTCCGATCTGCGGCTGGAGTCCCCGTCCAAAATTCCGTATGTACAGGAGCTTGCCGGTTTCCCGATCACGGAGACTCTGATTTTCCGCGATTTTCCGGATGTGTTCTCACCGGAGTATCAGGAAAATTCGCTTCGCTATGCCCGCCAGCTCGCGGACTGGAAGGACGATCGGATGCTGATCGGCTACTTTCTGCGCAATGAGCCCGAGTTTAACTTTGTGGAAAATCTGTGTGTGGCGGATGAGGTGCTCCGCAATCCGGCGCAGACCTTCTGCCGCAGAGAGCTGATCGCCTTCCTGCGTGAAAAGTACGGAACGGCCGACGCGCTCAATCAGAGCTGGGGGACGGCGTTTACAGGCTTTGACGCTCTGGAACAGCCGCTGGAGGACTGTTCTCACCGGTATCCCCAATCCGCTGCCGATCTGAGGGAATTCTCCCGCCGCCTGATTGTTGAGTATATCCGGGTTCCGTCTCTGGCCTGCCGGGAACAGGATCCGAACCATCTCAATCTTGGTTTGCGCTGGTCGCAGGCCAATAACCTCGATATGATGCAGGGCTGGGAGTATTTCGATGTGTTTTCCCTCAACTGCTATGCGTTTGATCCCACGAAGGCAATGGATTTCGTCAAGAACGCCGGAGTCGATCTGCCGATCCTGATCGGGGAATTCCACAGCGGCGCGCTCGATCGCGGCCCCACAGCCACTGGACTGAAGGGGGTAAAGAATCAGGAGGAGCGCGCAGCCATGTGGCGGTATTATGTGGAACAGGCGGCTGCCCATCCTTACTGTGTGGGAGCGCATTGGTTCCAATACAACGACCAGTTCTGTCTGGGACGCTTTGACGGAGAAAACTATCAGATTGGCCTGGTGGATTGCTGCATGCAGCCATACCCTGAGCTGATGGAGGCGGTAAAAGAAAGCTCGCAGAGGATTTACCGCGTGAAAAACGGAGAAGAGCCTCCGGTTTCCCGTGTGCCGGAATCCATTCCGATGATAGGGTATTAACCGCTGATGCCGGATACGCTCCGGGAGTGGAAATTTTAAATGAAAAACGGTGCTTTCCCATGGCCCTGTCGGCCGGGGAAAGCACCGTTCTTAGATATCAGCGGGAAAAACGCCCAAAATCAGGAGGAAATAATGCCCGCGGCGCGCAGAGAATCGAGCAAACTGTTCAGCGTCGTGGCAATTTCTTCTGTTGTGGCGCTGTTCGGAGTCGCGAGGTTGGTAACGGCACTTCCCACCGTCACTGGGCCGGTTGCGCCCGTCGCGCCGGTAGCTCCTGTTGCGCCTGTGGCACCGGTGGCACCATCGGCACCCGTTGCGCCTGTGGCGCCGGTGGCACCATCCGCGCCGGTGGCACCATCCGCGCCGGTGGCGCCAGTCGCACCGGTGGCACCATCCGCACCGGTCGCACCGGTAGCGCCTGTTGCACCTGTGGCACCTGTGGCGCCGGTCGCGCCGTCAGCACCTGTTGCGCCCGTGGCACCTGTAGCGCCGGTTACGCCGGTCGCACCTGTTGCACCGGTGGGCCCAGCCGGGCCGCCGGCAGGACCGGTCGCGCCCGTGGCACCGGTAGGACCAGTCGCACCCGTCGCTCCCGCAGGACCCGCGGCTCCAGCAGCACCAGCGGGACCCTGCGGTCCCATCAATCCCATGGGCCCCATGGGTCCCTGCGGTCCGGTTGGCCCTGTCGGGCCGGTTGGGCCTGTGGGACCTACCGGGCCGGGAATGGGGCAGCAGGGAGGAATGCAGCAGTTTCTCCCACAGTCGGGAGAGCATTGATACACTTTCACTCCAAAAACCATCCTTCCGTTGTGGTTTGGTCGGGTTTCCGCGTGTTTGACGCGCGGAGGGCCGTAGCCCGGACAGGCCGTGTCTAGCGGTTCCGTCCTTTCCCTCTTCCAACAGAATATGCACAGGTGCTTTGGTTGGTGTGAAAAGCAGGGAAAGGATAAAAGATTAAAGATTCAGAATAAAGTATATTTGATATTCAAAGAAATGAGGTGCCCTTTTTGTTAAAGGATGTACAGATTTTAAGAACACTTGCCCGTGCTTATGTGGAGGCCGCTTCTGATCGATTTGGTGGAACGCCCGGAGCATACGCATCGCATCGTGTCCAAAATGGCGGAGTATTATGAGAGTTTGAATGAGCAGCTGGAACAGCTTGGGCTGTTTGAGATGGATCCGCTTCAAATCCATTGCACTTCAGCGCTCAACAGTACGCTGCCCGGCGAATACGACGGAGGGCCGGTTAAGCGCAGTCAGATCTGGGGCCGCGGAATGGCGTAGATTTTTGCTTCGGTGTGAAGGACATGCACGAGGAATTTGATATCGCTTATATGAAGAAAATCATGGAGCCGTTTGGACTGGTCTATTACGGCTGCTGTGAACCGCTCGACAAAAAGATCGATATTCTCGAGCAAATTCCGCATTTGCGCAAGATTTCCATCACGCCGTGGGCAGATATCGACAACGCCGCGGAGGTAATTGGCAATCGTTATGTGATTGCGAACAAGCCTAATCCATCTTCGGTTTCCGGCCATCTCGACGAAGATGCGCTGCGCAAGGAGATCGGCCGTATCCTCTCCGCCTGCAAGCGGAACGGGTGCAGTTTTGACATGGTGCTCAAGGACATCAGCTCCGCCGGCTATGACGTCCAGAACCTGATTCGCTGGGAACAGATCGTCATGGAAATGGTTCAAAGCTATTAATTAAATAAAAGCGGCCGCCCACAGGCGGCCGCTCAGCCTGTCGAAAAAGGTCACCGATTGGTGGCCTTTTTCTCGTATAAAGGGAGAAAATGCGGTATAATGAGTTTGGGGTGATAAAAATGCTGGTAAAGAATGCA
>NZ_NFJU01000039.1 GCF_002160025.1 Anaeromassilibacillus sp. An200 | reverse complement strand
GTTATAACCGAGAGAATATCCTTCACCTGCATCACTCCTTTGCTTGTGTTCTTCGTAAATTATACTTTGATAAATCGTTGTGATTTAATCATTTATATCGTATAATTTTTACGATAAACACAACTATACAGGAGGTAGAACTTTGGGCGGAAAAAGCTGTTTTTTCATCGGACACCGCGAGACATCGGAAGAAATTTATCCGGCATTGTATGCGGCTGTGGAGCAGCACATTGTTGAATATGGTGTCAAAGAATTTATCGTCGGTCACTATGGTGGATTTGACCGTCTTGCAGCGTCAGCAGTTAAGGCCGCGAAGCATCTCTACCCAGATGTGAAGCTCATTTTGCTATTGCCGTACCACCCAGCAGAGCGGCCCATCCCAACACCTGATGGATTTGATGGAACATTCTATCCGTCAGGGATGGAGAGCGTCCCGCGCAAGATCGCAATCGTGAGAGCAAACCGCTATGTTGTGGATCATGTAGACTACCTCATCGCCTATGCCTGGCACCCAACCAGTAACGCGCGGGAGCTGGTTGAATATGCTCGGAAAAGGCAGCGAAATCTCTGCCTTTCCATAACATTGATAAAGCCTGATAATTAGATATCGAATTGAGTTTTTCACGAAAATGTGATAAAATAAATCCAAGCATTTCTTGCTTTGGAGGGACTAAAATGGCGATTTGTTATGACCGCTTATTTCACCTGATGATTGATAAAAAGATAAGCAATGCACAGCTAAAAGAGAAGGCCGGTTTTAGTGCCAATATTATCACCCGCCTAAAACGCAACGAGTATGTTTCTATCGAAAGCATCGAGAAGATTTGCCGCGTGATGGAGTGCGGCGTGGACGATATTCTGGAGTTTGTTCCGGGAGAAAAATAAGCAAGAATTTTGACAAAGTGGCTTGATTTTGAAGGTGACTTTCAGGATACAAGATTCTCGCAGGCTGAAGAGTTGTGAAAGATCGGATAGGAGTGTGGCTGTGATGGCAGCAGCAAACAAAACAGTTTGGGGAATCCATACGATGGACGATCCCCTTTTTTTGAATCAGAATCTAATTGCAATTGGCTGGGAAGAGATGGGCGACTTGTTGGCTATAAGTACATCCCGTGATGCCTACAAAGAAAAATATATCGCAGCCTATCCGGACGCTAAAAAAGGTTCGATTGCCACAAGTGCCGGAATGCTGTACCGATTTGTTCATGAGGTACAGGAAGGAGACTATGTGGTGTTCCCGTCCAAAATTGACCGTAAGATCAATATTGGGGTCGTGGAGAGTGCCTATTTCTATGAGGCTACCGCAGCACTGTATCCCAATCGCCGGAAAGTGAAGTGGCTCAAACATCTGCCGCGCACAGCCTTTTCCCAGGGCGCTCTGCATGAGGTTGGTTCAGCACTGAGCTTTTTCCAGGTGAAAAACTATGCGGATGAGTATCTTAAGGCTCTGGATAAAGATTTCAAAGGTAATATTTTGGAGCCGGATACCGATGAGACAGTGGCACAAACGGCGGATGAAATTATCGAGGCTACCCGAGATTTTATCTTAAAAGAGCTGAGCAAAAATCTGAAAGGATACGATCTAGAGCCGTTTGTCGCAAATCTTTTGCAGGCCATGGGCTATCGCACGCTCCTGTCTCCGCATGGTGGAGACAGCGGTATCGACATTACCGCCTATAAAGATGAGCTGCCGCCCCGCATTGTTGTCCAGGTCAAAAGCCAAGATGGAGATATTAAAGAGACTACCATCCAGTCCTTGAAAGGCGCTATGCGCGAAGGAGATTATGGCCTGTTTGTGACACTGTCCAACTATACCAAAAATGCGCAGAAATACCTGGATAACACCCCGATCATTCGCGGCATTAACGGTACAGAACTTGTGGATCTGGTCTTGAAATATTACGACCAGCTCAGTGTCAAATACCGTAAAATGATTCCTCTGAAAATGGTGTATATCCCCGTTCCGCCAGAGGAATAAAACTGGCATTTAACGAAACGACGAGTGCATCTACTGACAATCTTACTTATGACATGAAAATGTGCAGAACTTGCAAGGGTGGTGAGCCGTGATGAAAAGTAATTTTGAATTTCTTGATAAAGAGTTTCCTGTGTTATCCCAGTTCGGGAAAAAAGCAGAAGCATATCTTTATTCAGATTCAAACTCCTGCTTGATGAAGTTAGGGATGATCGGCGAAACAGTTGTGAACTTGATGTTTACTTATGATCGGATCATGCCTCCTTCCGAAAATACGGCGGTCAATCGGATCGGCGTACTGTTCCGAGAGGGCCTCCTCACGCAGGATCTTGTGGATATTCTTCATGCGCTACGCAAGGTGCGCAATAAGGCGGTACATGAGAACTACTCCTCCGTTGAAGAGGGAAAAGTGCTACTTCAAATGGCGCACAGCTTATGCGAATGGTTCATGCAGACCTACGGTGACTGGAACTATCAAACTGTTCCTTTTGTGATGCCGACTGAGTCGCAGGAGCAAGATATTGCAGATACTGACGATGCACAGGAGGAAAGTCTGGTCAAAGAAGCGGAAGAAAAGGCTGCCGCTTCGTCGAATTCGGTCACAAAAGAAAAGCGTCGCCAGCAGGCAGCAAAAGCCGCCAGTCAGCGGCAAAAGACGGAAGCGGAAACGCGCTATATCATTGACCAGCAACTCCGTCAAGTGGGCTGGGAGGCTGATACTGAGAATCTGCGTTTCTCTAATGGCACTCGCCCAGCCAAAGGTCGGAATCTTGCCATAGCTGAGTGGCCCACTGATTCAACTGTGGGAAATCATGGCCGCGCTGATTATGCCCTTTTTATTGGTCTGCAATTTGTCGGTATCATTGAGGCAAAAGCGGAACACAAGGACATTCCCTCCGTGATCGACTATCAGGGGAAAGACTATCCCAGGAATATTCGTGTTGACGATGCCCAATACCAGGTGGGAAGCTGGGGCAGCTATAAGGTGCCGTTTACCTTTGCTACCAATGGCAGGCCGTACTTGGAGCAGTATAGAACAAAGTCTGGCATCTGGTTTTTGGATCTTAGGAAACCCTCCAATGTGCCGAAAGCTCTGCGGGGGTGGATGAGCCCAGAAAATCTTCTGGACCTGTTGGGGAAGGACATCGACGCCGGCAATCGGGCGCTGGAGCAGATGCCCTTCGATCTGCTGCGGGATAAGGATGGACTGAACCTCCGCGATTATCAGCTGCGGGCTATTCAGGCAGCGGAGCAGATCATCATGGAGGGGAAAAATACAGCTCTGTTGGCCATGGCCACCGGTACCGGCAAGACCCGGACGGTGCTGGGCATGATCTACCGTTTCTTGAAAACAGGCCGTTTCAAGCGCATTCTGTTTCTGGTGGACCGCACCGCTCTGGGAGAGCAGGCATTAGATGTATTCAAAGAGGTCAAGCTGGAGGATTTGATGCCCCTGGCGGATATCTATAACATTAAGGGACTGGAAGACAAAGAAATTGAGAGGGAGACTCGTATCCAGGTTGCCACCGTACAGGGAATGGTAAAGCGTATTCTCTACAATGATGGAGAAACCATGCCCGCGGTCAACGACTATGACCTGATTATCATAGACGAGGCCCACCGGGGCTACCTTTTGGACAAGGAGATGGGGGATACTGAACTTCTTTACCGGGACCAGCGAGACTACCAGAGTAAATATCGCAGCGTAATTGAGTATTTTGATGCGGTGAAAATCGCGCTGACCGCTACACCTGCCCTCCAAACCACCGAGATTTTCGGCCAACCGATTTTCAAGTATACCTATCGGGAAGCGGTTATCGAGGGCTATCTGGTGGATCACGACGCCCCTCACGACCTCCATACCAAACTGCGGGATGAGGGCATCCACTATCAATCTGGCGATACCGTGACTGTCTACGACCCGGTGACCGGAGAGATTACCAACAGCGAGTTGTTGAACGATGAGCTCAACTTCGATGTGGAGCAGTTTAATAAGAAAGTTATCACTCGCCCATTTAACGAGGCAGTTTTGGCCGAGATCGCCAAAGACATCGACCCGGAAAATCTGGAGGAACAGGGCAAAACCCTTATTTATGCCGTGGATGACCAACATGCCGACATGATCGTGGACATCCTCAAGAATATCTACTCGGAATACGGCGTGGACAACGACGCCATTATGAAGATCACCGGCAGCGTGGGCGGCGGCAACCCCAAAAAAGTACAGGAAGCCATCAAGCGGTTCAAGAATGAGCGTTATCCCAGTGTTGCTGTCACTGTGGATCTGCTGACTACTGGTATCGATGTGCCGGAGATCACCAATCTGGTGTTCCTGCGCCGGGTAAAATCCCGCATTCTGTTTGAACAGATGCTGGGCCGTGCCACCCGTCTGTGTCCCAAGATCCATAAGACCCATTTCGAGATTTATGACCCCGTGGGCGTCTACGAATCTCTAGATGCGGTCAATACCATGAAACCGGTGGTAGCCAATCCATCTGCGTCCTTTGGACAACTGCTGGACGGACTCGAGGTGCTGGAAGATGAAAAGCAGATCGAGTACCAGATCGACCAGATCATCGCCAAGCTCCAGCGGAAAAAGCGGAAGCTGGACGGTAAGACCATGGAGCATTTCGTCAGCATGACCGGCGGCATGGACCCCACCCAGTTTATTCAGCAGTTGGAGCAGGAGCCGCCCCAGCAGGCCCGCAACCATATTTTGGCCCATCGGGATCTTTTTGAACTGCTTGGAGAGACCCGGGCCAACGGCGGCCGCCCGGTGGTTATCTCCGACGCGCCGGATGAGCTGATCAGCCACACCCGTGGCTATGGTACTGGCAGCCGCCCGGAGGACTACCTGGATGCCTTTGCCGACTATGTAAAGACCCATATCAATGAAATTGCAGCGTTGAACATCGTCTGCACCCGGCCAAAGGAGCTAACTCGGGCGAGCTTGAAGGATCTGCGCCTGACACTGGATCGAGAGGGCTTTACCACCCAGCAGCTCAACACCGCCATATCGGAGCTGACCAACGAGGAGATGGCGGCAGACATCATCAGTCTGATTCGCCGGTATGCCATCGGTTCCACCCTTATCAGCCACGAAGCCCGTATTCGCCGGGCGGTGGACAAGCTGAAAAAAGCCCACAAATTCACCGCCATCGAGCAAAAGTGGATTGGCCGTATGGAAAAATACCTCATGGAGGAATCTGTCCTCAATATAGGCGCGTTTGATGAAGATACCCGTTTCAGAAGTGAGGGCGGATTCAAGAAGATCGATCGGATTTTCCAGAACAAGTTAGAGAGCATCGTGCTGGAACTCAATGAATATCTGTACGATGATGGAGGAAGAAGCGCATGAACTATAACACCTATCCTTATGGGATTTTTAACCCACAGTATTTAAGTCAGTTCCAGACTCAACAGATGGAAGCGCAGAGAAACCTGGAGCAACAGAAAAATATCTACGACATGGTCAAGGCGATTTCTGATTTTTGCGAGGCAGCCCGAAAAGTGGATGCCGATTACCAGCAGACAGCTATGAACTTTTGTCTTGCCGAAGTGTTGCGTCAGGCCGCTATCGATAACGGAGGGAACCGCACATGACCACACAGGAAATCGTATCTAAGCTCTGGAACCTCTGCAATGTGCTGCGGGATGATGGCATTACCTATCACCAGTATGTCACCGAGCTGACCTATATTCTGTTTTTGAAGATGGCAAAGGAGACCGGCGCAGAAAGCCAGATTCCCGCAGCTTATCGTTGGGATGAGCTAACCGCCAAAAGCGGCATTGAGCTGAAGAAATTCTATAAAGAGCTGCTGGCCCACCTGGGTGAAAACTGTACTGGCCGGGTGCGTGAGATCTATCAGGGCTCCGCCACCAACATCGATGAACCCAAGAACCTGGAAAAGATCATCACCACCATTGACGGTCTGGACTGGTACTCTGCCCGGGAAGAGGGGTTGGGCAACCTGTATGAAGGCTTGCTGGAGAAGAACGCCAACGAGAAGAAGTCCGGCGCGGGCCAGTACTTTACCCCTCGCGTCCTCATTGATGTAATGACCAGGCTGATGAAGCCCCAGCCCGGCGAGCGGTGCAACGACCCTGCCTGCGGCACCTTCGGCTTTATGATTGCAGCCCACCGATATGTCAAGGAACACACCGACGATTTTTACGATCTGGATTCTGACATGGCAAAATTCGAGCGGGAAGAGGCCTTCACCGGCTGCGAGCTGGTCCACGACACTCACCGTCTGGCCCTGATGAATGCCATGCTCCACGACATCGACGGTCAGATTTTGCTGGCCGATACCCTGTCCAACCAGGGCAAGGCCCTCCACGACTTTGACTTGGTGCTCACCAATCCGCCTTTCGGCACCAAGAAGGGCGGCGAGCGTGCCACCCGGGATGACTTCACTTTTCCTACCAGCAACAAGCAGCTGAACTTTCTCCAGCACATCTACCGCAGCTTGAAGGTCAATGGCAAGGCCCGAGCCGCCGTGGTACTGCCGGACAATGTGCTTTTCGCTGACGGTGACGGCGAGAAGATTCGCTGCGACCTGATGGACAAGTGTGATCTGCACACCATCCTCCGGCTGCCCACCGGCATTTTCTACGCCCAGGGCGTCAAGACCAATGTGCTGTTCTTCACCCGGGGCAAGAGCGACAAAGGCAACACTAGGGAGGTCTGGTTCTACGACCTGCGCACCAATATGCCCAGTTTCGGCAAGACCACCCCGCTGAAAACCGAGCATTTTGCAGACTTTGAGAAAGCTTACGAGGCCGAGGACCGCCATGCCGTACAGGACGAGCGGTGGAGCGTGTTCACCCGGGAGCAGATTGCGGAAAAGGGCAACAGCCTGGACCTGGGTCTCATTCGGGATGACTCGGTGCTGGACTACGACGACCTGCCCGACCCGGCAGAGAGCGCGGAAGAAGCCGCCGCCAATCTGGAGGAGGCCGTGGATCTGCTGATGAGTGTAGTGAAGGAACTGCGGGCGCTGGAGGTGCAGGACTGATGGCAAGAGGAAAGAAAAAAGAAACCCTGACGCCAGAAGATCGCTTGCAGGCAGCACTGGTGCCGGAGAGTGAGCAGCCGTATCCGGTGCCGGGGAATTGGTGCTGGGTGTATTGGGGAGTTTGCGGCGATTTTCAGGCTGGAAGTGCCTTTAAAAATGAGTATCAAGGTCTAACTGAATATAAAATCCCCTTTTATAAAGTTGGAAGTTTGAAATATTCCGATTCCAACGGTATTCTATATGATGCTAGTAATACAGTAAATGAAGAAGTACGAATCAAATTAAAAGCCGCACTAATTCCTAAAAATTCTATAATATTTGCAAAAATCGGTGAGGCAATCCGCCTAAATAGAAGAAGTATAAATCCAGTTCCGTGTTGTATTGATAACAACCTCATGTCTTTTCATGCAAAGGTATGTTTAACAAAATATGTATACTTTTGGAGTCTTGGAATTGATCTTTATAATTATACTAATGCAACAACCGTGCCTGCAATCAGAAAGAGTGATTTAGAAAAGGTGGCTTTTCCGCTGGCACCAAGTGCTGAACAACAGCGCATTGTTGACCGCATTGAAAGCCTGTTTGCCAAGTTGGACGAGGCTAAGCAAAAGGCGCAGGATGCGCTGGACAGCGTTGAAACCCGCAAAGCCGCCATCCTCCACAAAGCCTTCACCGGAGAACTCACCGCCCAGTGGAGAAAAGAGCACGGCGTGGGGATGGAGAGTTGGGAAACTAAAAAGTATTCAGAAATATGTAATATTGTAAGAGGAGGTTCTCCGCGGCCTGCCGGTAGTCCGGAATTCTACGGTGGAAATATACCATTTATGAAGGTGGCAGATATTACCAGAAACACGGGGCCTTATGTGAATTCAACAGAATACACAATTAAGGAAGCTGGATTGAAGAAAACCCGGATGGTAGACAGAAATACATTGCTATTGACAAACAGCGGAGCCACATTAGGTGTTCCTGTAATCTGCACATTTAAAACTACATTTAACGATGGAATTGCAGCTTTTCTGGGATTGAATCCTGATACCTTACTGTTCCATTATTATTTTTGGACAAGTAAAACAGCAGCTTTAAGGGCAATCAATAAAGGGGCTGCACAGCCGAATCTTAATACCGATATTATTGGTAATGTAGAAATAAGTCTGCCGAGAGAGAATGAACAGTGCGAAATCGTCCGCCTCCTAGACAATCTCCTCGCCAAAGAACAGCAGGCCAAGGAATCCGCTGAAGGAGTGCTGGAGCAGATCGACCTTATCAAAAAAGCCATCCTCGCCCGTGCCTTCCGCGGTGAATTGGGCACCAACGACCCAAGCGAAGAGAGCGCGGTGGAGTTACTCAAAGTTATTGTGTAGGAATCAATAAAACAATATAAAGCGAGTAAGCGGAAGATTAATTGCAGCAAAAAAACGATAAGTTGAAAATGCTGCTCCACAATACAGAAAAACTGCATCACTGAGAACTAATCCGGGGAGAGGCAAGTTGCCTTTTCCAAGATTATCTGTTATTATATGTGCAAAGTAAAATCAGTCGTTCAAGCTCAAAGATCACGCCCGTGGTGCGCAGCTCTTATATTTCATCTGCATTTTGTTTTCATTTTTCGGTTGCGCTTATCCTGCTTTTGTGATACAATCTATATATCGTCAGAAGCCATCTCGGCCTGGAGGTGATTTTGTGGCTTATAATTTTGACTTTTCATATCTCAAGAACGGCAGCCCAATCGTGACCTTGAGCTCATTTGGCATTGCCTTCAACAAGGGCGCCATTGAAGCCCTCGGTACTCCGGAGCAGGTGATCATTGGTTTTGATCCAGAGGCTTGTGCCATTGGCGTCCGAGCGCGTGGAGAAAATACAACTTCTCCGTCCTATGATTTTGCCCGCCGCATCAAGAACGACTGGATTCGCATTGGCGCAAAGGACTTTGTAAAGTACTTGGCTAAAGTTAGCGGTATTGACTTTCTGACCAAAGCCAAACAGTTCATTGCGGAATACGATCCCGAAACGGAAACGCTGATCGTCGTTGTTGACGAGCAGCACTTGAAGTAAGATACAAATCAGAAAAAGAAAAAGAGCGACACTCCCACGAGTACCAGTCGTAGGGTGTCACTCTCCTGTGTTTGACGCATAGACCAGTCAAAACTGATGCAAGCGCCGTTTTCTCTACACGGTAAAATTGTATCACGTTTTGGGTGGTCTGGCAATCCTGCGTATATTGTGCCTATGCTTTGAGTTTGGCACAATATGTAGAGCGATAAGCCAGGCTTTTTCTGTTTGTAAATATTTTTACGAATGGAGAGTGGTACAATGACCATTACCCGCAGACGAATCATCAACCCGCAACGATATCTCTATGCGTTGCATCCTGGCGATAAATTTTATATCGCCGTTCCGTTAGAGATGGAAGATTACCCTCGTCTTCAATCTTATGGCCTTCTTCCTGAGTCACCAGCTCGTATCCCAATTCCTCAGAAGGCTGCAACCAGAATGAATGCCAATGGCAAGTGGAAGATCCGCAAGGATTTACCCAAAGAGGAACGTTTTTTTGAGCATGACTACCACATTGTCGATTGGCACGGAACTGACCATTACGGAACTTGCTGGCAAAGCCGTTGGTGTTATCAGCGAGAACTGATTCCACCTACTGAGCTTGCATTTATCATCGAGGATGGGGTTCTTTACTCCCCGTTGCTGGAGAATGCTGATGATAACAAGTTCACCTGTATCAAAGCCGCCATGAACATTGCGCTGGAGATGTTGGGGCGTTGTGAAGTATGGACAGTTGAACGCTCTCCCGCCGTTCCACCTGTTAAGCAGAGTGAGGTACCATGGGAGATCCTTCGCCCAGGCACCAGAATCCAGGATGATTGGGCGCAGTACATTGATGAAATCATTGAGCGCAAACCGAAAGGCCAGCAAGCGGTTATCCGCAACCGCCATGAGCATCTATGGCACATGGCCCCTGATTTCTGCGTCCTTGGTTCTCAAAATTTCTGGGGTTATGTAGTCTACGGCTTTACGGCATTGAACCTGTTTGTATTTGAGAGCAACGAGATTAACAATGCCACCTATGCTTTTAGAGGAGATTGGGAAGCGGCCTCTAAGCTCACGAAAACCGAAGTGCTTTCGGGGCATGTCCAGGAAGCTCGGGTTTATCACAGTGATAAGTGGTACGAAAACACCAGAAAACTGATTGCTGACTTGGGTAAGGGGGTAGCATAATGGGGAAGAATCAGCATGTAACTCCGCACCCTAAGGGTGGATGGCAGGTTAAGGGAGCTGGCAATACCAGAGCAACTGTCAGAACCAGCACTCAGAAAGAGGCTGCCGATATTGCACGCAAAATTGCCATCAACCAGCAGTCCGAACGGTTGATTCACAGAGTTACCGGGGAAATCCGTCAAAAGGATTCTTACGGGCATGACCCTTATCCTCCGAAAGGATAAGCCTTACGCCATGTCCTCCCGACATCGCTGGTACAGGTGTCGGGAGGACACCTCGTTGGCAACACCATGGCAACAAAAAATCAGATAGCCCCTACTATCTGAATAATGAAAATAATGCCAATACCCTGAACTAAATCCCATAAGCAAATCTGTTTAGAAAATTTCTGACAGGAGCGAGTGGGAATAAAACGAAGCACCGTAAAAATCCAGTATTTATGCGGGTTTGCGGCGTTCGGAGAAGTCTTTTGATAACAATTTGATAACAGCCATACAAGAGCCATTATTCTTGCAATCCAGTGGTTTATGGGTTACGGAATAATAAAAGGCGGCTTGTATGGCGGAAGAAATCCATATTAGAAAGCCCTTAGCTGTGGGTGATGATTCCATAGCTAAGGGCTTTTTGTCGTTTTTATAAGGTTGCCATAGTGGAAATTATAGCATTTTTTGTAAATATACCATATCTATAAGCTGCTTTCCACACTCAAAAATTGGGTGATCATAGTTGTCGATAAAGAAATTCTTTACGACATAAGAGCGAATAAAGCCACATTTTTCATAGAAAGGAATGGTTAATGGACTATCACCTGTTCCGACTTGTAGCACCGAATATTGCTCAGAGTATTTCGCAACAAGAAAATCAATAAGTTTTCGCGCATAACCCTGTTTTTGATAGTCAGGCAATGTAGCAATGTTCTTGATTTCCAGTACACCATTTCCCTCATCGGTGACAATGCATTCAGCTTTGACTCCATTATCGTCCAGTACATACATTGTACCACGCTCTAAATATCGGTCTACCATATCTTCTTGCTCATCGGCAAGAAGAAGTAAATGCAGATATCGCTTTTTGTTTTCGTCTATTTCTTGAATTAGCATAGCAGTAGCTCCCCGATAGATTACTCTTTCAATTTGTCCTTAAAGGCTTCGGCTAAGGCATCGCTCAGCTCTTGCGAAGGGACTTTCGCCCAAAGCTGCGTGGTATCGTATTTCGGATAGTAATAACGCCAGCGGTCATAATCGTCCTTGCTGATTTCACCGGTTGAGAGCTTGTCCGCCTGTTCTTTCCAAGCATAGAGCATTTGCAGCAGCTCGTAAGCCTCTTTGCCCTTATCCTTGTTGACCTTTAGACAAACTTCTCCGTCTGCTTCGCTGACGGTCAGTCCATAAACATCTTCAAGGGTAAATAAGGTGTGCATAAGACCGATCTGACTGTCAATGTCAGGAACATCAAGAGCCTGAGGGGAAACATCAAGCACCTGCGCCAGTGCAGCCGTCAAATCCGCCTTTGGTTTGCGGGAGCCGGTTTCATATTGGGCCAAGCGCACATCGGCGCTCCTTTCGGGAAAACCGACAGCCGTACCAAGATATTTTTGCGTCATACCACGCAGAAGCCTGAAAAAATGGATTCTCTCACCAATCGCCATAGTGTTTACACTCCTCGCTTATGTATCTGCACATAGTATAGCAGATATGTTTAGGAAAAGTCAAGAGAAAATAAAACAAAAAAGTTTAATATTTTCTCGCAAACCGCTTGACAAAAGCAAATATGCTTAGTATAATGAAATAAAATTAAGCAAATAAGCTTAATAACCGTTGTGCGTCACGGTAAAGGCGCGCCCGCCCGGGCAAATCGGAAGGCGGCAAGAAAGTATTCCGACACGAAATAAATGAATTTGAAAAACAGAAGGGAAGGTGATTTTTATGAAAAACAGGTTTATCCGTGCCGACGATGTGGCGCAGGAACTGAATGTATCCAAGCCCTATGCCTATAAGCTCATCAGAAAGCTGAACGAGGAACTAAAAGCAAAGGGGTTTATTACGATTGCAGGGCGTGTCAACCGCCAGTATTTTTATGAAAGGCTCTACGGAGCCGGAAAGGAGAAGGAATAATGCCGGTGTTTAAAAATGAGGACAATGGTACTTGGTATGCCTGCCTCTACACCCAAAGAGCAGGAAGCAGTTGCAGAGACTATTGAAAACAATATTGGCAAGGAAATTGTTGAAAGAACCCAAAGTAACCCCAAATACTACGAGAAGATGTCTGCACTTCTTCGAGAATTGATTGAAAAGCGCAAAAATGACGTGATCAACTACGAGGAGTATTTGCGTCAGATTGTGGAACTGGCAAGAAAGGTACATAAGCCGGAAAGCGGCACAGAATATCCTTCGGGAATCAGGGAGAGTGCCGCCAAGCGAGCCTTTTATGACCATCTTAACGGGGATACGGTTGTGGCCAATCAGAAGGTGGAACGGACCGCCCGGAAGCTGGAACAGGCCGAAGCCAATCTTCCGGCCAGGCGGAAGCTGCGGCTGGAGGTGGAGCCGGACGCTGCCACCGGCAACGCCAAACGGCGCTTAAAATTTGAAAAAGAGGTGATCTCCCAACAGGAACACATAAAAGGCGCCAAACCTCTGCGCCCGGTGAAAAAAGGCGCAAATGCAGCTATTGGATATGCCCATAAGAAGATCTATGAGAATGAGCATGAAAATGTAGGCATTGAGGCGGCCCACCGCACAGAGCTGGTGGCCGAGGGCGGGCTTCGCGCTTTGAACCACCGCCGGAAAACCGCGCCTTACCGCAAGGTGTCCCGGCTGCAGAAAAAGACGGTGAAAACCCGCGCAAGGGCGGCTTACCAGCAGGCCCTCCATGATAACCCGCAGTTACGGAGCAATGTGTTTTCCCGCATGTGGCAGAAGTACCGCTTAAAAAGGGAGTATGCCAAAGCTGCCCGGACCGCCCGGCGCACCGGGCAGGCCGCCGGGAAAACTGCCGCTGTCACGAAAAAAGCCGGTGGCGCTGTTGGCCGTTTTGCCAGCCGCCACCCGGCCCTCTGCCTGATGGCGGCGCTGTTGTTACTAATCGTTGTTCTGATTTTTTCGCTCTTTTCTTCCTGTTCCAGTATGGGGACGGGCGGGATCGGCGCGATTGCGGCGTCCAGTTATACCGCGGAAGATCAGGACATCAACAATGCCGAGCTGGTTTATACGGAATGGGAAACCGACCTGCAGATGCAGATTGACAATGCCGAAGCAGACCACCCCGGCTATGATGAATACCGTTATCATGTGGGCAATATCGGGCACAACCCCTTTGAGCTGATGGGATTCCTCACCGCGTCCTATCAAGCCTTTCAGTATGCGGATGTGGAGGCCGTGCTGCAGGAACTTTTTGCCGAGCAGTATTCCCTTGAATTTGTGGAGGAAGTGGAAACCCGTACCCGCACGGAAACCCGAACAGACCCCAGTACCGGCGAGACCTATGAGGTGGAAGTGACTTATGAATGGCGGATTCTCAATGTCAACCTGACGGCCAAGTCCTTTACCGATGTGATCGCCGCCCGCATGAACGCGGAACAGGCCCAGCTTTTTAACGTCCTGATGATGACGAAGGGCAACCGCCAGTATGTCTCCAACGTGTTTGGCGATACCAACTGGCTTACTTATGTCACAAGCTACTATGGCTACCGCGTCCACCCCATCAGCGGAGAAAAGAACTACCATAAGGCGGTGGATATTGGGATGCCCCAGGGCACAGAGATTTTGGCCGGGCATGACGGCGTGGTAACGCAGGCCGGGGAAGCAGACAGCTACGGGCTGATCGTGGTGCTGGAGGGCACCATGGAGGACGGCAAGACCCTAACCACAAAATACGCCCACTGCTCCGAGCTGCTGGTATCTGCCGGGCAGGAAGTCAAACAGGGGGATGTCATTGCCAAAGTGGGCAGCACCGGTGATTCCACCGGCCCGCACCTTCACCTGGAGGTGTTGGTGGATGGGCAGTACCTCAATCCCCTGTATTTTGCCGATACCGGCGACCATACCGGGACCAACCTGATCCCTGGCAGCGCAGGCGGACCGGAGATTCCCGCATATCCCGGCGCTCCTATGGGCGATGGCGATTACGCGGCGCTGATTACGGAGGCGCAGAAACATCTCGGTAAGCCTTATGTGTTCGGCGCTTCGGGGCCAAACAGCTTTGATTGCAGCGGCTTTGTTTCCTATGTCCTCAATCAGAGCGGTGTTGCCAGTGTGGGGCGTTCCACAGCCCAGGGGCTTTTCAACATGAGTACCCCTGTTTCCAGAGAAAACGCCCAGCCGGGAGATCTGATCTTCTTCACCGGCACTTACTCGGCGGGCACGCCTGTAACCCATGTAGGTATCTATATCGGCAACGGGCAGATGATCCATGCCGGGGACCCGGTACAGTATGCCAATATCAATACGTCCTACTGGACCGAACATTTTTACGCATTTGGGCGTATCTCAACCAATTAAAGATCGGAGGTAATAAATTGAATCCCAAAATTGACAAACTCGCAAGGGATATAGAAAAAACGGAAAAGAAAATCGCAGACCTGCAAAAAAAGCTGGAGCTTTTCAAAGAGGAAAAGACCCGGCTGGAGAACGAGGATTACGGCGATATTGGCCGTGATTTCCACCTGACCCCGAAGGAGCTGGCGGAATTTTTGAAAGCGCACAGGGCGGGCACCCTCACGATCCCGGAGGCTGCCCCGCCTGCGGGAGAACAGGAGGCCGGCCATGAAGAATAAAGTGAGGAATGTTTTGGCGGCGCTTGTGCTTTGCATGAGCGCCATTGCTTTGCCCGTCACCGCTTACGCTTCCACGGGCAGCGATACTACGCCGCCCACCCTTTCCGCTACATTAAATAACGACAAACTAGCGGTGGAGGCCAGCGATGATATGTCCGGCGTGGAGGCGGTGTATGTGGATGATACCCGTATCAACAGCCTTGTCAACGGCAAGGGGACCGTGGCCTTGAAGGATTACGCTGGGGACGGTAAGGAAGTGACGGTTTACGCGGTGGACTATTCCGGCAACCGCTCCAAAGAAGTAAAGCTGGATAACCCTTATTATGAGGAACCGGCGCAGACCCAGGCGGCTTCTTCTGCCGCGCCCCAATCTTCCAGTGGGGAAACACAGGCCGCGCCTTCCCAAACGCCTGCGCCTTCTCCTTCATCAAACAATGCTTCCGGCAATTCGGAAAGCAGCCAGGCCACCGAGACCCCTTCGACCTCCCAGGCAGAAACAGAGGCTTCTTCTGAAAGTTCTGCTACGGAGGAAGAAACGGAATCGGCTGTGCCGGAAGGGGCATTTACCCCGGAAGGCACCGGCACGGTCCTGGACTCAGCCACCGAGCAGGAAGATGATAAGCAGTTTTATACCATCACCACCGCAGACGGAAATGTGTTTTACCTTATCATTGACGGGAAGCGGGATTCGGAAAACGTCTACTTCCTGAATGGTGTTACAGAGGAAGATCTGCTGTCCCTGGCCCAGCAGGATACTGGCAGCGAAAGCGCCATTGAGGTTGTCACCTGCAACTGTACGGAAAAATGTGAGGTGGGCGCGGTGAATACCGATTGTCCGGTCTGCAAAAATGACCTGAACGGCTGCCTGGGGAAAGTAACGGAAGAACCGGTGCCGGAGGAAACCGAGCAGCCGGAAACCGAGACGGAGAAATCCGGCGGCAATACCGGCATGATTATCTTCCTGGTGATCGCTCTTGTGGCTGCTGGCGGGCTGGGCTATTACTTCAAGATCGTGCGCCCGAAACAGCAGGCGGCTATGGACGAGGACGAATTCGAGGATGACGGTTACGGGGAAGAATATGAGCAGGATTTGGCGTACAGCGATGAGTCCTCTTATGACGAGGACGAAGAACCCACAAAGGACGGCAGATAACGCCGTCCTTTCCGTTTCCCAAACAAATTTTATGAAAGCCTGCAAATAAAAAGTCAAGCCCCAAACTGGACTTGACGAAAGAAAGTTCTACAGGTAGCAAGTAGCGAAAAACGGGTACAACAAAAAGACCACCGCAAAACGCTGGTCTAATCTGTCAGGAATATACAATTTTTAGTTTGAGTGGTTCGGGCCAGTAGAATCCATGTCCACAGGTGGCAAGTCGTCCAGAGTGGAGAGATAGTCCCTAACCTTTGCGTAATAACGGCGCAGGAATTTGTTGGCTCCCGCCGTCATGTAGACGTAATAGGGCTTTCCTTCGCTGCGTTTTCGGTCAAGAAATTGAAAGACTGGTTCATCTGTCGGGGCAGTCTGGAGGAGGCACATCATAATGCTGAACAGAGTTTTGCGCAGATATGGAGAACCCCTCTTTGAGGATTTATTGCTTCGCACATTCTTTTCCCCGGACTGATTTGGCATAGGGTCTATCCCGGCAAAAGCAACCAGCGCCTGCTTGCGCTCAAAACGGCGGACGTCGCCGACTTCTGCCATAAGCTGAGGACCAAAAGATTCCCCAACGCCATACAATCCCATAACCACGGGATATTCCGGGAGCATGGAGGCCAGGCGGTTCATCTCGGAACGATAGGTCTCAACAGATCGAGAAATACTGGTGAGTTGGCTGGCTGCTTCCTGAACAAGCACTTTCGCAACTGAGCCCTTGGGAACCAGCGTAATGACAGATTTGGCAAGTTCATACACTTCCACTGCGTTACTCTGCTTGAAAAAGTAACCGTGGCGTTTGCACCATTTGTGGTAACGTTCCGTAAAGGCATTCAAGCTTTCTTTTCTAACGCAGTCAGCGTGCCAGAAGGTGTGGACAAAATCCACCCATTTCTGAGTTCCATCCTTACGCACCGGACTGTCGAAGCATTTGCGGATACCAGGGAATGACTGCTCAAGTAATGCAATGAGGTTGTTGGAGGATGCTGTTTTCTGTTTGGATGCCAGATGGAACTGGCGATTCAGGGTTTTTAAGTCATAGCGAATCGTATCCATAGGAGTATAATCCCGCAGTTCGCCCCAATTGTCAAGGGCGTATCGGGCAATTTTCATGGCATCGGCTTTGTCTGTTTTAACCCTGCGCAGAGAATTTCCGCCATATTCCTTGATCAGTAGCGGATTGACCGCACTGACATGAAATCCCGCTTCATGAAGAATCTGTGCTACCGGTTCGTAGTATCGTCCGGTATGCTCCATAACGATCCGGGTTTCACCCTCAATGGATTTCAGCTGCTGTACCAGGGATGCAAAACCCTCCACACTGTGAATGATGTCAAAGGGCAGCTTTACAACCTCCCCAAAGGGGCGGAGTACAGCTACGGTGCTTTTTCTGCTGGAAACATCGATGCCTGCTGCGTTCATATTCAACACTCCCGAAAAGAATTCTGCAATGGACAAAGCCATCTTTTCCCATTGCCGGTTCCATCTGTTTGCTGACACGAACGCTCAGGCTCTACCTGCACAAACCGAACTCTGCGAATGCGAAGGATGGCTGACTGACTTTCATACGGACGTATAAGCCCTTGGAGAAATTGGTCAGACCATTACCTCCCCATTCTAACAGTTTAGGCAATGAGATGTCCCATGCCTATGGCTGGCTGCCATAAATCAAGGGGCAAATATATAGTAACAGGGAGGATTACAGCTTGAATACAAAATCTATGCGCGGCCATGGCCTTTCCCGGCTTTTGGCCGGTTTTCTTTGTCTGCTGCTTTTGGTAGGGATCTTGCCTGTCAGCGCGTTTGCGGCTTCGGAAGGCCAGCAGGCCAGCTCCGCTTATGGCGATACGGTTATCAGCTCTGACGGCCAGCCCTATTATTCCCCTTCGGGCTATTACACGATGACCTACCATGATGACGGTTCCACTTCCTATGTGTATCACGGCGGGAATGTGGCCTACCGCCATTACGTGCTGAACACGGATGGCGGCGGCTTCCGCTGGGTGTACTGCATTGAGAGCGGCATCCGGTTTGGTAATTCGGACGATGGCTATTATTCCGAGCAGACGGATAACAGCCAGTATTTCAACCAGTTGCCGGAGGCTTCCCGCCGCGGGATCATGCTGGCTTCCCTGTATGGCTGGCAGCCTGGGGCTTCGCTCCCTATGGCCGGTATCAATGCCGACGATTGGTATATGGCGGCACAGTGTATCATTTGGGAATACCAGCAGCAGCTCCGCAGCGACGCCACCAGCCGCCACGACAATGGAAGTGTCGCGGAAAACACCTTCTTCCGCATTGTGCAGGGACGGCCTGCCGAACAGGTCTATTACTGGATTCTGGAGCAGATCGCTTCCCATTCTACCATTCCTTCTTTTGCCGGTGCTACTGCGGAAAGCGCCCCGGTACATGAACTGAAATGGGATTCCAACGCAAAGGTTTATACCCTGACGCTGACCGATGCCAACAACTTAAATATCGACCTGGAGGCCCTTACTGCAAGCGGGATCTCCGTGACCCGCAGCGGCAACAGCTACACCTTTACCAGCAAGGAAATGCTGGAATCCCCGGTGGCGCTCCAATTCCGCAAAAATGTGCCTATCGGCGAGGCCATGCTGATCTGGGGGCGCGAGGGCTGGCAGACCATGATGACGGGCGCCAAAGACCCCGTTTCCTTCTATATGCAGATCAAGACAGAAACCTATGGCAAGGCAAAGATCGTAAAGACCAGTGAGGACGGCATTGTTGAGGGGATTCCTTTTACCATCAGCGGCAACGGTGTGGAGGAATCGGTTGTCACCGGTGCGGACGGTATGGTCTCCCTGGATCTTCTGCCCGGCACCTATCTTGTGACAGAGCAGCCCATTGACCGCTATGTAACGCCTGCTTCGCAGTATATCACCATCGAGAGCGGCCAGACCGCCAGCGTCCAGTTTTCCAACATTTTGAAGAAGTTCCGTGTGGAAGGCCATAAGGTGGACGCAGAAACCGGCGAGGCCCAGGGTGATGCTTCCCTGGCGGGGGCCGTCTATGGCCTGTATAAAGGCGGGGAGCTTGTAGATACCTTCACCACCGGGCCGGACGGCAGCTTTGTCACCGGCTACTATCCTTGCGGGGATGACTGGACCTTGCAGGAGATTTCCCCAAGCCCCGGCTACCTGCTGGATGAAACGGTGCATGAGGTGGGCGCTTCTCCTTCCCTTTATGAAATCGAGCTGAATACCACGGAAAATACGCTGCTGGAGACGGTGATCCGCGGCAATATCCAGCTTGTGAAGCATACCGATGACCCGGACCCGGATGTATCGGACGAGGAACACAGCGACGACGCCAATGCCGGTATGGTGGAAAAACCGGAGGAAGGCGCTGTTTTTGAGGTCTATCTGACAAGCGCGGGCAGCTATGAAAATGCCAAAGAAAGCGAGCGGGATATCCTGACGACGGATGCGGACGGCTTTGCCGCCTCCAAGGATATGCCCTATGGCCGCTATACTGTCCACCAGACCGCAGGTGAGGACGATAAAGCCTTTGTACCGGATTTCACAGTATTTATCAGCGAGAACGGAAAGACCTACTCCTATATTCTGAACAATGACGCCATCACTGCCAGGGTGAGTGTGGAAAAACGGGACGCGGAAACCGGTGAGATCATTCCTATGGCCGGTACGGGCTTCCGTATTAAGGACCTTACCACTGGCGAATTTATCAGCCAGGAAATCTACTATCCCACCCCTGAAACCATTGACGTATTTTACACTTCGGATGAAGGCTGGCTGATGCTGCCGGAGCCGCTGCCCGCCCATGCGTTTGAGCTTTATGAGGTGACAGCCCCGGAAGGGTACGTCCTTTCTGACGAGCCGGTGCCTTTCACAGTAGATGGTTCCGAGGCGGTTGTTACCGTCGTACAGTACAATCAGCCGCAGAAAGCCCAGCTCACCATCAGCAAATCCGGCGAGGTTTTTGCCAGCGTGCAGGAAAATGATGGCTTTTACCAGCCGGTTTATGAAGTGGTTGGTCTGCCCGGCGCCGTGTATGACCTGATTGCCGATGAAGATATTTATACCGGCGACGGCACACTGCGGGTGGCAAAAGATACGGTAGTCGCTACCCTTACCACCGGGGAGGATGGAACGGCGGTCAGCGAACCGCAATACCTGGGCCGCTACCGTCTGGAGGAACGCCAGGCGCCGGAAGGCATGGTGCTGGACCCCACGCCAATCTATACCGAGCTTACCTATGCCGATCAGGAGGTAGAGATCACCCAGGCGGCCATCGGTCTTTATGATGAACGCCAGAAGGTAGAGATCGACCTTCTGAAATCCCTGGAAACGGACGAAACCTTTGGCATTGGGCTTGGCGAGGAATACAAGGATATTTCCTTTGGCCTGTACGCTTCGGAGGACCTGACTGCCCTGGATGGCAGCGTGATTCCCGCGGGCGGGCTTCTGGAAGTCGTGGCGGTTGCGCCGGTGGAGGACGCGCCCGGCCAGTATTCGGCTGCCTTTGCCTCCGACCTGCCTTTTGGCAGCTTCTATGTCCAGGAGCGCACCACCAATGAGGCATTTTTGCTTTCCGATCAGCAATACCCGGTAGTCTTTGCGTATGCCGGGCAGGAAATCGGCCTGGTTACGATTGCGGTCAATGACGGCGAGGCCATTTCCAATGAGATGATCCGCGGGCGTATTGACGGTGTGAAATACGGCGAGGACCCCGAAGGCGGTGAGGACCTTACCCTGGAGGGCGCGCTGATCGGCCTGTTTGCTCCCGGCACGGAGGAATTTACCGAGGAAAATGCTCTCCTTGTGACGACTTCCGGGGAAAACGGCGCCTTCTCCTTTGAGGATGTGCCTTTCGGCCATTGGATCATCAAGGAGATTGCCAGCCCTTCGGTCCTGTACTCCATCAGCCCGGAACAGCACCATGTCTATATCGGCACCGATGGGCAGACCATTGAAATTGAGATTGACAATACCTTGATCCACGGTACGGTGCAGGTTATCAAGACCGAGGCTGTGGACGAATTGAAGTCTATCCAGGAGGACGAGGAAAACACTTCTGAAAATGAGGCTGGCGAGACGGAAAAAAGCGCCGATGATGATACCGGCGAGGACACTGCGGACAATCCATTCCTCCACCGGCTGCCCGGCGCTGTCTTTGAGCTTTATGAGGACACCAACGGCGATAAGG
>NZ_NFJU01000038.1 GCF_002160025.1 Anaeromassilibacillus sp. An200 | reverse complement strand
GACAAAACACACCGCGAAGCGGAGGACTTTCGCCCAACGCCCGTTTCCCATGCGCATCACCCCCTTTCACAAGGGAGTGGCTAACCGCCATTTTGCAACAGCGCCGGAATGATCATAGCATACGGGGAAAAGGTTGTAAAGGGTCGCATGGAAGAGAAAGGTGCAAAGTGGTGCAGGAAGGAAAAACAGCCGCCCAAGTGGAATCCTTGGGCGGCTGTTTTTTACACGAACAGCGGGCTGACGGGCTTGTCCTCATTGATGCGCGAGATAGCCTCAGCAAAGACGGGAGCGGCGGAAAGCTGGTGGATTTTGGGCAGCAGCTTTTCGGGCGGCAGTTCAATCGTATCGAGCAGGATGATCTCCTCGATGGGGCTTTTTTCGAGGCGCTCCAGAGCGGGGCCGGAGAGGACGCCGTGGGAGGCGCAGGCCGTTACGCTCACCGCACCGCGTTCCATGACGGCTTTCGCCGCATTGCACAGCGTGCCGGCCGTGTCGATCATGTCGTCGACAAGAATGACCTTTTTGCCCGCAACTTCTCCGATCAGGTTCATGACCTCGCTCTCGTTGGCTTTCTGCCGGCGCTTGTCCACGATGGCCAGCGGGCAGCCGATGCGTTCCGCGAAATTGCGCGAGCGCGTTACCGAACCAAGATCGGGAGAGACCACAATATAGTCGCCCCCGTCCTTTTCGACGCGCTCCTTCATGTAGCCGCCGAGAATCGGAGCGCCGAGCAGGTGATCCACGGGGATGTTGAAGAAGCCCTGGATCTGGGCCGCGTGCAGATCCATCGAAACCACGCGGTCGGCTCCGGCGGTTGAGATCAGATCGGCGACCAGCTTGGCGGAGATGGGATCGCGCGCTTTGGCCTTGCGATCCTGCCGGGCATAGCCGAAATACGGAACCACCGCCGTGATGCACCCGGCAGAGGCCCGCTTCATCGCGTCAATCATGATGAGCAGGCGCATCAGGTTGTCATTGACGGGCGCGCAGGTGGACTGGATGATGAAGCAGCTTGAGCCGCGCACGCTCTCCTGCAGGGAAACGCTTGTTTCCCCGTCCTGGAATGTGCCCACCTCGCACCCTCCCAGGTGCAGGCCGAGACATTCGCAGATCCGGCGCGCCATTTCGGGGCTGGCCCCGGCGGAGAAAATTTTGATGTCCTTCCCGTGAAGATTCACAGCCATTCTCCCTTCTGATTCAATATTCTGTTTGAGCCTCAAAAAACGCTTTTCTTTCTGTTTTCATTATCGCAGTATCCTGCTGATTTTGCAAGCAGAATCGCCGGATCCCGGCAAAAAAGGAAAGATTGTCAAAGATCTCACAAAATCGGAAAAGGAAGCACAAAATATTCCTTTTCTTTTCTGCAAAAATCATATGGAATTTGTCCCCAACTTTTGTTATAATACGGAGTGAGCAATGAAAGCAGACTTCGCATTAGGAATGATGCTCATCAAGCGAGGCCTTGCGGAAAAAGAAAACGAAGCGGCCAGCGGCGGAAAGGCTTTGCCGCCGGAAGCACTTTCCCGGGCTCCGGGACAAGCGCACCGGGCGGGCGAGAGGATGCGCCGGTGGACGTTTTGCCCTTTTTTCGGACAAGACCTAAACTATTTAGGAGGTAATTATCATGAGCCACAAGTATGTGTACCTGTTCTCTGAAGGCAACAAGGACATGCGTGAGCTCCTGGGCGGCAAGGGCGCGAACCTCGCCGAGATGACCAAGGCCGGCATGCCGGTTCCCCAGGGTTTCACCGTTTCCACGGAGGCCTGCACCCAGTATTATAAGGACGGCCGTCAGATCAACGACGAGATCCAGGCTGAGATTTATGAGTATCTGGGCAAGATGGAGGAAATCTGCGGCAAGAAGTTCGCCGATCCGGAGAACCCGCTGCTTGTTTCCGTCCGTTCCGGCGCGCGCGCTTCCATGCCCGGCATGATGGACACCATTCTGAACCTGGGCCTGAACGACGTTGTCGTTGAGGGTCTGGCCAAATTCACCAACAACCCCCGTTTTGCATATGACTCCTATCGCCGCTTCATCCAGATGTTCTCCGACGTTGTCATGGAGCTCTCCAAGAAGCGTTTCGAGGAAATCATCGACCAGAAGAAGGCCGAGAAGGGCGTGAAGCTCGACACCGAGCTCGACACCGAGGACATGAAGGACCTTGTGAACCGCTTCAAGGCGTTCTACAAGGAGGAGAAGGGCGAGGATTTCCCGACCGATCCGAAGGTCCAGCTCATGGAGGCTGTCAAGGCTGTGTTCCGTTCCTGGGACAACCCCCGCGCCAACGTTTATCGCCGCATGAACGAGATCCCCTATGACTGGGGCACCGCTGTCAACGTGCAGGCGATGGTGTTCGGTAACTCCGGCGACAAGTCCGGCACCGGCGTTGCCTTCACCCGCAACCCCGCCACCGGTGAGAAGGCGCTCTTCGGTGAGTACCTGATCAACGCGCAGGGCGAGGACGTTGTGGCTGGCGTTCGTACGCCGTCCCCGATCTCCCAGCTGCAGCAGGATATGCCCGAGGTGTACGCGCAGTTCGCTGAGATCGCCGGCCGCCTGGAGAAGCACTACAAGGATATGCAGGACATGGAGTTCACCATCGAGAACGGTAAGCTCTACATGCTCCAGACCCGTAACGGCAAGCGCACCGCCGCCGCCGCTCTGAAGATCGCCGTCGACCTCGTGGACGAAGGCATGATCGACGAGGAAGAGGCTGTTCTGCGCGTGGAGCCGAAGCAGCTCGACGCTCTGCTGCATCCGCAGTTCGATGCCGAGGCTGTCAAGAAGGCGAAGGTCATCGGCAAGGGCCTGGCCGCTTCCCCCGGCGCTGCCTGCGGCAAGGTCGTCTTCTCCGCCGAGGATGCCAAGGAGTGGCATGAGAGAGGCGAGAAGGTCGTCCTGGTCCGTCTGGAGACTTCCCCTGAGGACATCGAGGGCATGGTCGTGGCTGAGGGTATCCTCACCGTCCGCGGGGGCATGACCTCTCACGCTGCTGTTGTGGCGCGCGGCATGGGTACCTGCTGCGTTTCCGGCTGCGGCGAAATCGTCGTCGACTATGAGAAGAAGCAGTTCACCCTTGGCGGCCTGACCATCAAGGAGGGCGACTACATCTCCATCGACGGCTCCACCGGCAACATCTATGCGCAGGCCATTCCGACCGTCGCCGCTTCCATTTCCGGCGATTTCGGCCGCTTCATGGGCTGGGCTGACAAGTATCGCAAGCTCGAGGTCTGGACGAATGCCGACACGCCGCGCGACGCCAAGCAGGGCCGTTCCTTCGGCGCGCAGGGCATTGGCCTGTGCCGCACCGAGCACATGTTCTTCGAGGAGACGAGAATCAAGGCTATGCGCGAGATGATCGTCGCCGACAACACCGAGGACCGCAAGAAGGCTCTCGACAAGATTATGCCGTATCAGCAGGGCGACTTCGAGGCTCTCTATGAGGCCATGGAAGGCTGCCCGGTGACCATCCGCTTCCTCGATCCTCCGCTGCATGAGTTCCTCCCCACCAAGGAAGAGGACATCAAGGAGATCGCGGACGAGCTCGGCATCACCGTGGCGCGCCTGCACGAGGTTATCGCCAGCCTGCATGAGTTCAACCCGATGATGGGTCACCGCGGCTGCCGTCTGGCTGTTTCCTATCCGGAGATCGCTGAGATGCAGACCACCGCTGTCATCAATGCTGCCATCAACGTCACCAAGAAGGGCCAGTACAAGATCACGCCTCACATCATGATTCCGCTCGTGGGCGAGGTCAAGGAGCTCAAGTTCGTGAAGGACGTTGTGGTTGCCATCGCCGACAAGATCATCAAGGAGTCCGGCATCGACATGAAGTACGAGGTCGGCACCATGATCGAGATCCCGCGTGCCGCTCTGACGGCTGACGAGATCGCCACCGAGGCCGAGTTCTTCAGCTTCGGCACCAACGATCTGACCCAGATGACGTTCGGCTTCAGCCGTGACGACGCCGGCAAGTTCCTCGATTACTACTACGAGAACAAGATCTACGAGTCCGATCCGTTTGCCCATATCGACCAGAAGGGCGTGGGCAAGCTGGTGAAGATGGCTGCCGAGCTGGGCCGCAAGACCCGCCCGGACATCCACCTCGGCATCTGCGGCGAGCATGGCGGCGACCCGACCTCCGTCGAGTTCTGCCATAACGTGGGCCTGAACTACGTTTCCTGCAGCCCGTTCCGCGTGCCGATCGCCCGCCTCGCCGCTGCGCAGGCCGCGATCAAGGAGAAGAGAGCGAAGGCCTAATCGCTTTCCGCGTTTTCTCTGAGTAAAACGAACAAATCCCCCTGCATCTCCCATTATGGGCGGTGCGGGGGGATTTTTCTGTCTCAACAGCAGCTGTCAGACAGCGGGAGGAGGGGCCTTGCGGAATTGGGTGGGAGTTTTCCCTTCATACTGCTTAAAGGTGTTCGCGAAATGCTGGGAGGAGGAAAAGCCAAGGGCACACGCGATTTGTGTGATGGATGTGTTAGTGTGCAGAAGAAGCTGCCGGGCCGCGTCGATTTTTTTCCGAATCAGGTAGTCATAGGGGGAAAGGCCGGTTTGAAGCTTGAATTTGCGCTGAAAGTACGAGACCGATAAACCGGCGAGCGCCGACATTTTTCCAACGCTCCACTCCCCGGCGGGATCTTGCTCCACGGCATGCATCACCGCGAGGATCTCCCTGTCCACATCCGGGCGGGACGGAAGACGGCGAATGGATTCGGTCACCAGATATAAAAATTCGATGACGGCGGAACGAATCCGCTGGACGCGGAATGGGTGTGGCTGGTCATATAAATCAAAAATCTGCTGCAAGGTCTGGCGGATTGCACCGTTCCCGCGCAGATGCCGAAGGGGAGCGGAAAAGAGGGTGTCGCGGATGTAATTGGACAGCTCCGGGGGAAGCCCCATAAACCGCTGTGTGCCTGGAGTGAGCTCAAAGATAAAATAGAACAGCTTGGACTTTTCTTCCCCGCTGCTTCCGGAGGAATGTTCTTCGTTCGGGTAGGTGATGAAAAGATCGCCGCTTTGCGTGAGATACGGGATCTCTTTCACCACATATTCCTGCTGTCCGTTGTAATGAAAGCAAATTTCAAACTGGTCGGGATGAATGTGCGGCAGCAGACACATCTGTGTGTGCGCCGACAGTTCTACCCGTCCCAGCGAAAGCAGGTGGGGAATGCCGAGCTCTGAAAAAAGAATCAGGCGGCGGTTTTCCGTTCCATCTGTTTTGTTCATGGAAAGCTCTCCTTGATTTTGGGAATGTATTGTGTAAAATCCTATCCAGTTGTTTTTCTGAAAGACAGAATCACACACATTTGCTACAATAGCGATAGAAAAGAAAAGGGAGCGTGATGCTCAGTGACAGAACGCGAGAACTATTTGCGCACCGTCCGGTTTGAAAGGCCGGAGCATATTCCGATGCAGTACTGCATCAATCCCTCCTGCTGGAATGTCTATCCGCAGGAGCAGCTGCTGGACCTTATGGAAGCGCATCCCCTGTTGTTCCCGGATTTCAAGCGGCCGAAGCTGCCCTTTTGCCCGGAGTTCCCGGCAGTTGCGCGCAAAGATGAGCCCTACACCGATGACTGGGGCTGCGTGTGGCAGACCACCATGGACGGCATTACCGGAACGGTTGTGCGCCATCCGCTGAAAAACTGGGAGGATTTCCCCGGCTACCAGGCCCCCGACCCGGATCAGGTGATGGGGATCGGGCCGGTGGACTGGGATGGGGAGGCGAGTGCCGCTGCGGAGGACAAAAGGCAGGGCGGCTGGTGATGCGGGGGCTTCGGCATGGGCACACCTTTTTGCAGCTGTGCGACATCCGGGGCTATGAGAATCTGCTGTTTGATATGGAGGACGAGGAGGAACGTCTCCCCGAGCTGATCGATTTGGTGGAGCAGTTTAATCTGGAGCTGGTGAAGCGGTATTGTGCGCTGGGCGTGGACGTCATGGGTTATGCCGAGGATCTGGGCATGCAGAACGGCCCGATGCTGTCGCCGCGCCAGTTCCGCCGGTACATCCTGCCCAGTTACAGGCGGCTGATTGCTCCGGCCCGCGAAACGGGTGCGGTAATCCATATGCATTCGGACGGGATGCTGCACCAGCTGGCGGAGGATATTCTGAGCGTGGGAGTGGATGTGCTGAACCTACAGGATCTGGTGAACGGCATCGACTGGATCCGGGAGCATCTGGCGGGCCGGTGCTGCATAGAACTGGACGTCGACCGCCAGAAAATTACCCCTTACGGAACGCCCGCGGATATCGATCGCCTGATCCGGCAGGAGATTGAGACGCTGGGAAGCAAGGAGGGAGGGCTGTGCCTGATCTACGGCCTGTATCCCGGAACCCCGATCGAAAATGCCGGGGCTGTCATGGATGCGATGGAACGATACATGGGATATTTTGCCTGAATGGTTTCAGACGGCGAAGGATCGCATGCCTCCTGCTTTTCTCTCACTGTACAATATTTTTCTGGTGGAATCCAGCCAGGCCAATGGAATTTTAGGAAATCTTTAGAAAAAAGTCAGCCGCCCGCTCTCCTTGCCGGATTGGTGAGACGGTTCTCTGTCCCGGTGCTGTAAAAAATGGTCCGCATCGTGTATGATAAGCATGTGGCCACGAACTGTATTTCAGGTTGGGAGGAAACACCATGGAACTGGGAAATAAAATCAGGGAGCTGCGGCTGAAAAAATCGGCCACACAGGAGCAGATCGCCAGGCGGCTGGGGGTATCGGCCCAGTGTGTGAGCAAGTGGGAAAATAATGTCACCATGCCGGACATTCAGCTTCTGCCGGAGCTGTCGGCCTGCTTTGGCGTGACGATCGACGAGCTGTTTGACCTCACGGAGGACACAAGGCTGGAACGCATTTCCAATCTGCTGGAGGATGAGCGGATGCTGGACGTAGCCGAGTTCTGCAGCGTGGAATCTTTTCTGCTGGAAAAGGCGCGGGCCTGTCCGCAGGAAGCAAAATACGAGACTCTTCTGGCATCCCTCTATAATCACATGGCCGACGGATACCGCGCGAAGGCGGAGGAGCGTGCCAAGCAGGCCCTGCGGCTGGAGCCGGACAACAAGGAGAATCACAGCCAGCTTCGTATGGCGCAGAATGGTTTTGCCATCGACTGGAACTTCTCCAACTGCGCGGCGCGGATCGCGTTTTACCAGCAGTTCTGCAAGGAGCATCCGCAGAACCGGTGCGCCTGCATGGACCTGCTCGAAGGACTGATCGCGGACTACCGGCTGGAGGAGGCCGGAGCGCTTTTGGAGCGGTCGAGAGAGCTTTTGGGAGACGTGAGGGCCTCCACTTACGAGGGATGGATCCAATGGAACAGCGGCGGCCAGGAGGGTGCTCTGCGGTGCTGGAGGGAGATGGCGGAGCGCCATCCCGATGACTGGATAGCCGCCGCCAGCGAGGCGGACTGTCTGGCGCATGTGGGCCGCTACGATCCGGCTTTGGAGCTGTACCGCCGGGCTCTTGCGCTTCAGCCGAAGCCGCGCTACACGGACAGCGCCATTTGCATCGCGCAGATCTGTGAAATCAAGGGAAACTATCCGCAGGCAATCGAAGCATGGAACGAAGTGATCCGCATTTTGCAGGAGGAATACGGCGTCTGGGAGGGCGAAAGTGTGGACGCGCCCAGACGGGAGATCGAGCGCCTGTCTGCTTTTCTGAAAATCTCTGGATAAAAAATCCCCGCATGGGTCCCGGATGGACCAAATGCGGGGATTTTTTCCGTATTTTGAGGAAAAGATTTGTGCAATCAGGCTAAACCTGTTATAATGTGTGGAGATCTCCCGCTCCGCCGGAGAACCGGCGCGGGAATTTTGTTCCGGAAAGAAAGGACGGGGATTCCCATGGCAGGAAAGAACCTGTATACCGTGATTGTCGCGGACGATGAGGACGAGCTGCGGGAGGGTGTGTGCACCATGATTCCGTGGCAGGATTACGGCTTCCGGCTGGTGGCAAGCGCGGGCAACGGGCTGGACGCCCTGCAGCTGGTGGAGCAGTATGAACCGGATCTGCTTCTGACGGATATCCGGATGCCGTTCATTTCGGGCATTGAACTGGCCAGGCAGGTGCGTGAGGTGCGCCCGGCCACCAACATTGCCTTTCTCAGCGGATACGACGATTTCCAGTACGCGAAGCAGGCGATTCAGTACAACATCATCAGCTATATGCTCAAGCCGCTCACCATGGAAGGTCTCGCAGCGGAACTGCGCATCATCCGCGAGAAAATCGACGCGCAGTTTGCCACCTTCGGCCAGGCCGCGCAGCAGCCGAACCCGCAGGACCAGCGTGCCGCCATGCTGATGCCGCTGGTGCTCGACGATTTTGCCGACGACGCGGATCTGCCCCGGCAGGAGCTGTATGCGCGGGAATGCGGCCTTCTGCGTGACGAGAACGACAAGCCCTCCTATATCGTAATGGTGTCCGCCCTGCTGGATGCGGACGGGACCAACCGCACTGTGCCTTCCTTTGCCTCGTCGGTGAATATGCTTGCCAGCAAATATCTGCGCGGTGTAAGCTTTTTTACCTCCGGGAAGGTGGTTTCGGTCCTGCTGGGGAATCCGTCGGATTTTGAAGAATACCTGCACATTCTGGCGAATGAAATTTCGCAGATGGCCCAGCGTGTGCTCGGCGCGCGGTGTCGGATCGGTGTGAGCCGGTCGGTACATACGCTCACAGAGCTGCACGGCGCGTACCGCGAGGCGATGACCGCTCTGCGCAGCGGCGGCGACAGCGCCGAGGAGAGCGTGCAGTTTATCCACGATCTTGAGCCGGAGGTCAAAGGGGGAAGTCTGCTGTGCAAGCGGGCGCTGGAGTCGCTTGACCAGCATTACATGGACCCAAACCTCTCGCTTGTCTCGCTCAGCGGGATGCTTGAGGTCAGCCCAAACCATCTGAGTGCCTGCATCAAGAAATACGCGGGGGAGACGTTTATCAATATCCTGATCCGCAAGCGGATGGAGGCCGCCCGGGAGCTGCTTTCCTCCTCCGCGCTCCCCGTTCAGGAGATCGCGAAGCGGTGCGGCTACATGGATCAGCACTATTTCAGCTATTGCTTTAAAAAATACTGCGGGGAATCGCCCATCGCCATGCGCCGCCGTCTCGGCGCGGAGAGGGCGGGTGAGTCCTCTTGAAGCAGCGTGTGCCGCACACCGGGCTTCGCATCACCACGATTTTGGTTTCCATGGTGGTGAGCGTGGTCACGATTATTCTGTGCTGCTGTGTGTTTGTATTCCTGGACCGCTACCGCAGCGCGATGGTGCAGAGCGCCCGCACCAGCAGCGAACAGGCGGTATCCCAGGTGTCCAGTACGGTGGAAAGCTATCTGCGGGATATGGATCAATCCATGCGTTTGGTGCGGCAGTTTATGCTGGAAGAGCCGGAGCGGCGCGATGAGCTGCTTTCGGCTTTTCTGAAATTCCGCCCGGATGTAGTAGCCGTCACCAGCTATTCCCCGGAGGGTGAGCTGCTGGAATGCTGGGCCCCCGGACGGGAGCCGAAGGAGGAGATTTTTCAGAACCTTTCCTTCGACCTGCAGACGGCGCGCGCCGCCGAGGAGCCGTACATTATGGCTCCGCATGTGGAGAGCATTTTTGAAGGCTACTATCCGTGGGTTGTTACGGTGACGGCCCCGATCCCGGAGGGCGGCGAGGCCGCATGGGTGTCGCTGGATCTGAGCTTTTCCGGGATTTCCAGCTATATCAACAACGTCAGCATCGGCCAGCGGGGCTACTGCTTTCTCATGGACGCGGGCGGAAACATTGTGTATCACCCGCAGCAGCAGCTTCTGTATTCGGGCCTGAAATCGGAAAACACGGCTGCTCTGGCCGCTCTGGCGGACGGAACCTATGCCGACGATACGGTGATTTCCTGTCTCGAGGCGGTGGGGGACAGTGGCTGGCGCATTGTCGGTGTGAGCTATGTCGACGAGCTGGTGAACCGCAATGTGACGGAGATGCTGCGCCTGTCGTTCGTGCTGGCAATCGTGGTGCTTGCCGCTTCCCTTCTGACAAGCTGGCTGCTCTCGCGCCTGCTGGATCGGCCTTTGCGCGGCCTTGCGGCGGCTATGGGCAGCTTTGAAAAAGACGCTGACCACTTCACTTACCGGCCCGTGGGCGGCACGCGGGAAGTGCAGGAGCTTTCGCAGTCCTTCGGCCATATGGTGGTGCGCATCCAAAAGCTGATGACCACCGTGCGCGAGGAGGAGGTCAACCTGCGCAAAACGGAGCTTAGAGCCCTGCAAACACAGATCAACCCGCATTTTCTTTACAACACGCTCGATTCCATCGCCTGGATGTGTGAGCAGGGGCGCAACGCGGACGCCGTGAAAATGGTGCATGCCCTCGCCCGGCTGTTCCGTATCAGCATCAGCCAGGGACATGAGCTGATCCCTGTGGCCAGGGAAATTGAGCACGCGGAAAGCTATCTGCAAATTCAGAAATACCGCTATAAGAACCAGTTTACCTATGCCTTTGACGTGGATCCGGAGTGCCTGGATTTTCTGTGCAACAAGATCACCCTTCAGCCCATCATTGAGAATGCCATCAACCATGGCCTGAAGCTTCTGGTGGATGAGGGGCGCATCGACGTGCGTGTGTACCGGGACGGCGAGGATGTTGTGTTCTGTGTGCAGGACAACGGCGTGGGGATGACGCCGGAGCAGGTGGAATCCATCCTGCGGCGCGATCCGGGGAACCACACCGGGATCGGGATCAAAAACGTGAACGACAGGCTTCAGATCTATTTCGGCAGGCAGTACGGCCTGCATATCACGAGCGAGCCGGATGTCGGCACTACAGTCGAGATCCGCATGCCGCAGATACGGGAGGGCGACTATGAAACGAAGTAAATCCATCCTGCTCTGCATCCTTCTGACGCTTTTCTGCCTGTGCGGCTGTTTGTCGGAAAATACCATGCCCACACAGCACTCCGTGGTGCTGATTGCCAAGTCCACGAGCACGGAATTCTGGCTTTCCGTGTTTGCCGGAGCGGAGGCCGCCGCCACGGAATACAACGTAAATTTGACCATCATCGGGCCGGAGACGGAAGAGGATTACGAAGCACAAAATGCCATGGTCGAGCGGGCTGTGCAGGAGAACGCCGAGGCGATCGTCTTTTCCGCCATTGATTTTGAGAACAACGCCGGAGCGATTGACGCTGCTGCGCAGGCGGGTGTGCAGGTGGTCGCCATCGACAGCAGTGTGGATTCCACCGCGGTGAAAACGTACATCGGCACCGACAACTATGCAGCCGGACGAATGGCGGCACAGACTGCCCTCGGGCGTCTGGACGGGACGCTGAACGTCGGGATTGTCAACTATGACATCAGCAGCGCCAACGGTCAGGAGCGGGAACGCGGCGCAAAGGATGTCTTTATGGAGAGTGGGCGTGCTGAAATCACAGCTGTGATCAACACGCTGGCCGAAGCGGAGACCGCGCGGATTGACACAGCCGCGCTGCTTGCGGAGCATCCGGAGATCAATGTCCTGCTGGCCTTCAATGAGCCGACGAGCGTGGGCGCGGCGCAGGCAGTGGGCGATCTGGGGCTGTCGGAGCAGGTGTTTCTCGTCGGCTTTGATTCCAACGTTGTCACCGTGGACTGCCTCCAGGAAGGATCGGTCGACGCGCTGGTGGTGCAGAATCCCTATGCGATGGGATATCTGGGGGTGGAAAGCGCCTACCGCTTGCTGAGCGGCGGGAGTAAGGACGTCCAGCATGTGGTTGACACCTCCACCCGCATTGTGGATAGGGAGAACTTGTTCAGCATCGACAGCCAGAAGGCGCTGTTTGCCTTTGAACAGCGTACGCATTGAGTATTTTTTCTATATTTTTTAAATAAAAAATCAAAAATATATCGGAATGGATAAATATTTACCCTTCGATCGGTGATTTTTTCCCTTGTTTTTCCTCTGCTTTTCCTTTAGGATGAAAAGTGTCAGGGGGGCGCCTGAAAGGAAAGCCCCCATTCCACCCGAGTGAAATGCAAAGGAGAATGCCTTATGAAAAAGTTCATTGCGATGGCTCTGGCAGCAGTTCTTGCTCTGAGCGCGGCAGCCTGCACAGAGGCGCCCGCTGCTTCGCAGGGAGGCGCGGCTTCTGGTACGGAAAGCAAAACGGACACAGCGTCCGAGGAGACGACGGGCGGCGGTGACGCCACCGGTACGGTAGCCAACAAGGATAAACCCCTGGTATGGTTCAACCGTCAGCCCTCGAACAGCTCCACCGGCGAACTTGACATGACGGCCCTGAATTTCAACAAGGATACCTATTATGTCGGCTTTGACGCCAACCAGGGCGCGGAGCTGCAGGGCACCATGATCATGGATTACATCGAGGCCAACATCGACACGATTGACCGCAACGGCGACGGCGTCATCGGCTATGTTCTCGCCATCGGCGATATCGGCCACAACGATTCCATCGCCCGTACCCGCGGCGTCCGCAAGGCGCTCGGTACCTCTGTCGAGAAGGACGGCGCCATTGACAGTGCTCCTGTCGGCACCAACGCGGACGGCTCCGCTTCCGCTGTGCAGGACGGCAAGCTGGAAATTGGCGGCAAGACGTATACGGTCCGTGAGCTGGCTTCTCAGGAGATGAAGAACTCCGCGGGCGCAACCTGGGATGCCGCCACCGCCGGCAACGCGATCGGCACCTGGGCCTCCTCCTTCGGCGATCAGATTGACATTGTCGCTTCGAACAACGACGGCATGGGCATGGCCATGTTCAACGCCTGGTCCAAGGCCAACAACGTTCCCACCTTCGGTTATGACGCAAACGCCGACGCTGTCGCCGCTATCGCGGAAGGCTACGGCGGAACGATCAGCCAGCATGCCGACGTCCAGGCTTACCTGACCCTGCGTGTGCTGCGCAACGCTCTCGACGGCGTGGATGTTGATACCGGTATCGGCACGCCCGATGACGCTGGCAACGTCCTGAGCGAAGATGTCTACTACTATAACGCTGACGAGCGCTCCTACTACGCTCTGAACGTCGCGGTAACGGCGGAGAACTACAAGGACTTCATGGATTCCACGAAGGTTTACGAGCCTGTTTCCAACCAGCTTGACGCTTCCGCGCATCCGGAGAAGAGCGTATGGCTCAACATCTACAACGCGGCGGATAACTTCCTGAGCGCGACCTACCAGCCGCTGCTCCAGAACTATGACGATCTGCTGAACCTCAAGGTCGAGTACATCGGCGGCGACGGCCAGACGGAGGGCAACATCACCAACCGCCTGAGCAACCCCAGCCAGTACGACGCCTTCGCCATCAACATGGTGAAAACGGACAACGCGGCTTCCTACACCGGCCTGCTGAGCCAGTGAGCCGCCCCGGCGAAAGCCGGATGACCGAACACGAAAAACCGTACGCAAGTGGGGAGAAGAAATTCTCCCCACAGCGGTTTTTGTAACAACCCGGCAGGATCAGAGTTTCGCTGAAACTGTCAAGATTCGAAACAGGAGTAACGGGAATGGCAGACGCGAAAGATGAGATTGTCCTGTCAATACGCGGCATGAGCAAATCCTTCGGGCGCAATAAGGTGCTGGACCACATCAATCTCGATGTCAAACGGGGAACCGTCATGGGGCTGATGGGAGAAAACGGCGCAGGCAAATCGACGATGATGAAATGCCTGTTCGGCACTTACCAGAAGGACGAGGGAAAGATCTTCCTCAACGGAAAAGAGATCAGCTTTTCCGGCCCCAAGGACGCGCTGGAAAACGGGATTGCGATGGTTCACCAGGAGCTGAACCAGTGTCTGGAACGGAACGTGATCGACAACCTGTTCCTGGGCCGTTATCCGCGCGGCAAAATGGGCGTTGTTGACGAGGGCAGAATGAAGAAGAAGGCTTCCGAGCTCTTCCGCAAGCTCGGAATGACCGTGAACCTCACACAGCCAATGCGAAATATGTCGGTTTCCCAGCGCCAGATGTGTGAGATTGCCAAGGCAATCTCCTATCAATCGCAGGTGATTGTGCTTGACGAGCCGACATCGTCGCTGACGGTACAGGAGGTCGACAAACTTTTTGAGATGATGCGGATGCTCAAGAGCCAGGGCATCGCCCTGATTTACATTTCCCACAAGATGGATGAGATTTTCCAGATCTGCGACGAGATCTCCGTCCTGCGGGACGGCAACCTTGTGATGACCAAAAAAGCGCAGGATACCAGCATGAACGAGCTGATCACCGCGATGGTGGGACGCTCGCTCGAAAGCCGGTTCCCGCCTGTGGACAACACGCCGGGCGATCCGATTCTCTCCATCCAGAACCTCTCCACCAAGTACGCACCGTATCTCAAGGATATCACCTTCGACGTGCGGGAGGGCGAAATTTTCGGGCTGTACGGCCTGGTGGGTGCGGGACGCACGGAGCTGCTCGAAACCATCTTCGGTGTGCGCACAAGAGCCGCTGGCCGCGTCTATTTCAAAAACCATCTGATGAATTTCGCGGACGCGCAGGAGGCCATCAGCCATGGCTTTGCTATGATCACCGAGGAGCGCAAGGCAAACGGCCTTTTCCTGAAATGCGATCTGACGTTCAACACCACGATCGCAAACCTTGGACAGTACAAAAGCGGACCGGCGCTTTCCACCAGAAAGATGGTGAAGGCCACAAACAAAGAGATCAAAACCATGAGGACCAAGTGCATGGGCCCGTCCGATCTGATTTCCAGCCTTTCCGGCGGCAACCAGCAGAAGGTCATTTTTGGAAAATGGCTGGAGCGCGAGCCCCAGATCTTCATGATGGATGAACCGACAAGAGGAATCGACGTAGGTGCGAAGTACGAAATTTACGAGCTGATCATCAATATGGCGAAGCAGGGAAAAACCATCATCGTGGTTTCCTCTGAGATGCCTGAAATTCTCGGGATCACCAACCGGATCGGAGTTATGTCAAACGGCAGGCTCTCCGGCATCGTGAATACCAGCGAGACCAATCAGGAGGAGCTTTTGAGACTCAGCGCAAAATACCTATAATGGGAGAAATTTCTTATGGCATCAGAAAAGACAATTATTCTTACGGCTGAGCAGGAAGAAAAGCTTCGCCAGCCAATCGACGAATATGTCGGCGGCATCCAGTCAAAGATCGACGCTCTGCGCGTGGACGGTGTCGACAAGATCGTTGAAATCCAGAACGCGATCGACGGCATCAAGCGCGATCGCATCCTCAGCAAGCAGGAAAAGCAGACAAAGATCGCGGCGCTGACCAAGAGTCTGCAAAAAGCGAAGGCTGTCGAAAAGAAAAACAAAGCGGAGATTTCCAAGCTGATTTCGGATGCGGAGAGCTACCTGAATTCCCACTTCAATACAGACTATTATCAGGCGGTCAAAGCGAGCTGTCAGCAGGAAAAGCTTCAGGCACAGGCAAAATACCAGCAGTCCGTGGCTGAACTGACCAAGGAGCATCAGGCCGCGCTCTCCAAGCTTTCGGATCCCCATGAGATCAAGGACGAAAAATACGTCCATAAGAATCGTCTGTTTGACGCAAAGATGCAGCGTGCCCAGGCGCTCCAAAGCATCAAGGACCGGCAGCACGCCGCGTTTGATTACCGGTATCACCTGATCGATATGCTGCGCATGTCGAAGTTTACCGCGGGCGAAGCCGTGGCGCAGAGGTGGGAAAATTACCGCTACACCTTCAACCGCCGCGATTTCTTCCTCCGCAACGGCCTGTACATTGCGATTATCGTGATTTTCATCGCTCTGTGCATCATCACGCCGATTGTCAAGGGCGTCCCGCTTCTCACCGTCAATAACGTGCTGAACATTCTCCAGCAGGCATCCCCGAGAATGTTCCTCGCGCTCGGTGTGGCAGGGCTGATTCTTCTGGCCGGTACGGACCTCTCCATCGGCCGAATGGTCGGTATGGGTATGACGGCGGCAACGATCATCATGCACCAGGGTCCCAATACCGGCTCGGTGTTCGGACATATCTTTGACTTTACCGGGATGCCGGTTCTCGTGCGTGTGCTGCTCGCGTTGGTGGTCTGCATTATCCTGTGCACAATTTTCACCGCGATTGCGGGCTTCTTTACGGCGAAATTTAAAATGCATCCGTTTATCTCCACCATGGCGAACATGCTGGTGATTTTCGGTCTGGTTACTTACTCGACGAAGGGTGTTTCCTTCGGTGCGATTGAATCCACCATCCCCGAAATGATCATCCCGAAGATCAACAATTCCTTCCCGACGATCATTCTGTGGGCTGTCGCGGCTGTGGCGATCGTGTGGTTCATCTGGAACAAGACGACGTTCGGCAAGAACCTCTTTGCCGTGGGCGGCAACGCGGAGGCGGCGGCGGTTTCCGGTATCTCCGTGTTCGGCGTGACGGTGGGGGCCTTTATCCTTGCCGGCATCCTGTACGGCTTTGGTTCCTGGCTGGAGTGCATCCGCATGTTCGGTTCCGGCTCCGCGGCCTATGGCCAGGGCTGGGAGATGGACGCTATCGCGGCCTGTGTGGTCGGTGGAATCTCCTTCACCGGCGGCATCGGCAAGATTTCCGGCGTTGTGGTCGGTGTGTTTATCTTCACCGCCCTGACCTATTCTTTGACGACGCTGGGCATCGACACCAATCTGCAGTTTGTATTTTCTGGTATCATCATTCTGGTGGCGGTTATGCTTGACTGCCTCAAGTATGTCCAGAAAAAATAAACTATCTCCTCCTCATCAAGCGAAAAGACTTCCCGCCCGAGCGTTTTGCTCAGGCGGGAAGCCTTTTCTGTTGATTTTTTGTTTCCACATTGACTTTGCATGGAAAAGCTTTTATAATAAGAAAGCATAAGTTTTCTGTGTTTATCTGCCTCCGTAGTTAAATGGATATAACAAACCCCTCCTAAGGGTTAGTTGTGAGTTCGATTCTCGCCGGGGGTGCCAAAACAACCGCTGTAAGCCGTTTTTTGCTGGTTTACAGCGGTTTTTGTTTTCGGTAAAAGCGTATATAGCAAATGGAAGATTTCCATTTCGCAGGATGTAAGCCAAGTCTTGTGCAGCCACACTTTACAGTGTCCAGAGGTTGGGGAAGGTCACTAAACTTCCAATGGCAAGTGGCAGTCTGCCTTTTCGGAACTTAACTCACAAATAGATGACATTTTTAGGATAATTCTTTTGCCGCTGTTTCCATTTTTCCACATAAGGTCTATTGCTTTCGATGGGATTATAGACCCAGCCGCCAGTACACCAATCTGAAAGGCTCATAAAATCTGGAAAACAAACGGCTTTTGTGGGCATATTTTTATCATAGTCCTCTTGGGTATCAAATTTAAATGAAAACTCATCATGATCTAAACAATAAATATCTTCGGTCAAACAATCAAGAATCAACAAGCGATCATCATTCATGCCGCCGATACAGATACATTTCATTGTCCAGCTTCCATCATTCCTTGGAAAATCACTAAGGATTTCACTGGCGTTGAAAAACTCAATTTCTACCTGTCCAATCATTCCATCATCTGGTTCCCATAGCCACCTTTCATCATCCCCTCTCTCTTTTGTTGGATCGCAAAACGAAAAAAATTCCTCGTTCTTTTGAATGACTTTGGGGTAATAGATTACCCCATCTGGATGTTGACGCAAAAAATCCTTATAGTCACTTGGAAGTGAAAAACCAATCTTTTTTTCCAGCATATCTACGGGATTCACTTGATTGAACACTCCTTCCATTTCAACAATTTGGAAACGCTATTATGTTCCCTCATAAGTACCCTTGCCGTCTCCCGATTTCCTCGCAGTATGGCGCGGTCAGCCGGAAACAGAAGCGGCTCTTGACCGGGATTTCCGCTCCTCTGCTGCAATCGCTCTTGTATTCTGTTCGCCATGCTCGCTGGATTCTAACTTATTTTGAAAAGAGGAAGGTTCAAAATGATAACCATACCCAATGAACACGATGAAGCTATTTGGATGGCGTGTAAAAAGTTTGATGAAATACATTCCAATCATGACGAGCCGAAATGGCTGAAATATTGTATGTCATTGAATATCACAAAAAATGAACATAAAAACTGGGTAGTAAAGTTTCTTGTTTTTCCAAAGCCAATACTGCAATATAATCAATATTGGGATTGGCAAGAGGATGGTACACCATTATTGGTAGAAATGGATCCTCAAACCAACAAGAAATCAATCGTTATATGTGGCGGAGGGCCTACTCCACCTGTGGTTTTATTTGAGGCTGAAATTGATATGGCAAAAAATAGTATAACTGTACTTAAAGATACCGAGCTTACTCAATTAGATGGTACTAAATATGAGATCAACAGACGATAAACGAGATGAGAATCGGATAGGTCAGGCGATTATTTGGGTCAGTCAACATGCCAGTTCTATTTGTAAGAGTTCTGACAGTGGCTTGTCCCCTAAAATTATGCTATACTTGTCTTTAAAAAGCAAGAAGCAAATCATATGGGGGAGATTCGTGTGAAGAAGCTGTTTATCATTGGCGGTACGATGGGAATTGGGAAAAGTACCGTAAGCCAAATCTTAAAGCAAAAATTGCCTAACAGTGTATTCCTTGACGGGGATTGGTGTTGGGATTCCAGCCCGTTTCAAGTTACCACTGAAACAAAAGAGATGGTCATAAAAAATATTTGCGCAGTGTTAAACAACTTTCTTACATGTTCTGCTTATGAGAATGTTATTTTTTGTTGGGTGATGCATGAACAATGTATTGTTGATAAAATCATTTCCTGCCTGAATACCGCAAACAGCCGCATGATAGCTGTGTCTCTAATTTGTTCAGAACAGGAACTTACTCAACGCTTACAAAAAGATGTGAGGGCGGGTATTCGTACTTCTGATGTGATTGAGCGAAGTGTACAACGTATCCCCCTTTATCAGAAATTGAACACAATTAAAGTGGACACATCTGGAAAAAGTGCAGCAGAAGTGGCGGAAGAAATCGCTGCACTATAAAAACATTTCAGCGGTCACGCTTCCCAGCGTGACTGCTTTTTTGATGCTCCAGCTCGTTTTAGAGTTGGTTGCAGTATTTGAATATAAAAAAATTTTTTGCTTTCTTTGCAAATTACAAATATTGACAATCTATTAAAAATTATTTTACTTTTTTATCATCATAGTCATCAGAAACATTTATCTTCCTTGGTGATGCTGCTTGTTAGTTGCTCTATTATATAATCACTAAATTCTCTTAAGTATGCAGAAAACTGTTCTGTTTATTACTCATATTTTGATGGTGAACATATGCTGGATGCAGACAATTTCTCTGAGGTGGATTTTGCCGTGATGCAGCGTTTGAAGTGCAATTTGAGGCAATGGGGGATATAGCCTTCAATTAGTCTGAAATTTTCAGCAATAAATTACAGAAACGGACCCATTAGAGCTAATTGCACGGCAGCAATCAACATACACTTCAATAAATTCATATCCACCACGAATAGCAATAGTCCGTGCCTTTTCAAGTCCATCAGGAAGCATTTGACCGCTTTTGTAGTGCTCAACAATTTGCCCTGCCATATTCAGCGTGTGTACTTCATAAGGTTTTCCCAAATAACAGATAGAAACAATACCCAGCATGATTCCGCTGATTTCCAAGTCGGGAAACTCATTACGAATTGTGTCTATCATTTGATTTACTTTATGCTGATTATGAACATGACCGCCCGCATCCAAGTTGTGTAATGTCTGCATGTATTCTTTAGAACGAGCCTTTCTAAGAGGTCTATCCAACTTCATTTTATCCATTTGTTGTGCCTGTTGTTTTTGCTTTTGGTTCTGGACTGCACTCAAAATGGTGTCGGATTGAGTTTGAAGTTGGGATTGTCTTAACATTGGCTTTGGCATATATATTTTCTCCTATTTTACATAACTTTTATAACAGATTTGTTGGCTGTAAAAGTATTTTTAATTTCTTAAAATTTTGCTTCACTGAGATTTTCTTTGAAAACAATGGAGAATATATTTGTACAGGTTTTTAAGTTTTAAAAAAGCACTATTTCAATAACTATAACAGTAACCGGTCCAAAAGCAATAGAAATTAAGAAAGACACGGCATGCTTTAAAAAATCAAGCCACATCCGTGTTTGCATAGAATGATCACACCAGTACTTTACGTGTCTTGGGTCCGTTTTTTTTCTGAGAAAGTTCTTCCCCACCGATTGGCTTGCCGGAAGCAGGAACAGCTCGTTCTTTACCCCAATCTCGGATTGCTTCAATTTTTTCTGGGCTTGTTTGAGAAAGAGGAACAACGTTGTTAAATGCTGTAATTATATTTTCTTCATTAAGCACAAAATTGCTATTGGCAATAGAGCGGTATGTCAGGTCTCTTACGGTAGATTCTAAGTCAGCACCAGTAAATCCATCGGTAAGTTCTACAATTTTATCTGCAAAAGGACCGATAAAATCAAGGTTTAAATATTTGCGCATGTACAGCGAGATAATATCACGACGCTCGTCGGATGTAGGCAAGTCAATGAAAAACAATTCGTCAAATCTACCTCTACGCAAAAGTTCAGATGGAAGCATTGAAACATCGTTTGCTGTTGCTACAACAAACACTTGCTTTTTACACTCCTGCAGCCAGAACAAGAACTGTCCAACCATACGTGTAGATACACCACCGTCATTCGAACCTCCTGCACCAGACAAGCCTTTTTCAATTTCGTCTATCCACAGAATGCAAGGTGATACATTTTCTGCTGTAGTTAAAGCATCTTTTAGTTGTTGTTCGGACTGGCCCACATAGCTTCCTTGGACAGTAGCAAAATCCAAACGATACAAAGGCAATTTCCAATTGGCAGAAATTGATTTTGCCGAAAGAGATTTACCGCAACCAGGTACACCAACCAGTAAAATACCTCTTGGAGGCTGTAAGCCCTTAGCCTTTAGTTTATCACGTTTTTCGGGAGTAAGCAGTTCTTTCTTTTCATTCAGCCATTTCTTAAGTCCTGCTAATCCTCCAACATCTTTAACATTTTCATCAACATTAGTTTTTTCCAGACCCGATATGTCAGAGAATAATCTGTCCTTTGCATATCTAATTTCGTCCATATCGGATTTCTTGATGCTCTTATTTGCTATCAAAGCGGCAATGACATTTTCGGCTTCAATGCGAGTTACGCCTGCCAATGTGGATGCAGCTTCACGAATATCAGTGTTGTCCCACTCAATAGGGATTTCGGAACGGTAATCGTCTATATATTCTTTTATGATGGAATACATAAGTCTACACCTAAATGACCGCCCGTCCCGTATATCCGAAAGGTAGGAAATCGGCTTAAAAAACAGGCTATTTCCACGCTCTTGGAATTGTGGTAAAATGATAAGTACGAAGAGACAAATCGGAAGTTGCGGAGGAAAATATGATTTGTAAAATAAGAAAATGGTTATTGTCAGATGCGGGAGATTTGACCGTGGCTATATCCAATAAAAAAGTTCAGGACAATCTTCGAGATGGCATACCATATCCTTATACAGTACAAGATGGAATAAATTTTATTTCTGCTATGCTTTCTGCTGATGAAAATGACACCTTTGCTTTTGCTATTACGGTAGATGAAAAAGCAATCGGCAGTATTGGCGTTTATCGTCAGGAAAATATACATAGACAAACTGCCGAGTTAGGATATTGTATTGCAGAAGAATACTGGGGCAAAGGAATTATGACCGAAGCCATAAAACAAATTTGCCAACATGTTTTTCAAAAGAGTGATATTATTCGTATCTATGCAGAACCTTTTGCTTACAACATAGCATCGTGTAGGGCGCTTGAAAAAGCAGGTTTTCAATACGAAGGGACATTGAGAAACAATGCTGTAAAAAATGGAAAAGTTATTGATATGAAAATGTATTCCATACTGAATACGGAACTGTAACTTCCCATTTATCGGGCAGACAGGGAGGGGGAGCATGGAACTATCCATACAAGAACGATTGAAAGACCTGCGTGTGGAGCGCGGACTGACGCTGGAACAGCTTGCGGAGAAAACCCATCTCTCCAAGTCCGCTTTAGGCAGTTATGAGGGGGACAACTTCAAGGACATCA
>NZ_NFJU01000037.1 GCF_002160025.1 Anaeromassilibacillus sp. An200 | reverse complement strand
TAAATCGTTCGTTGTTTAATTTTCAAGGTTCTGCGTCCGTCCCTCTCATCGAGGAGCGTGCTTTACATTTTATCACACTCTCGTGCGTTTGTCAAGCACTTTTTTCTTCCCTTTTTTGGGACAGCCTTGACATTGTATCACTTTTGCGATGCTCTGTCAAGATTTTTTTCCGTCTCTCTCGACGGCTTGACTATAATACCACACCCTTCCCCGCTTGTCAACGCTTTTTCGATCTTTTTTTGCAATTTTTTTCCTTTTTTGCAAGTTTCCCTGAATTGTTTCCGGATCCTTCAATTTTCTGTGAAACCTGTTCCCGCATAACACCAATTTTCTCCGGCTATACTAACCCCAATGAATTCCGGCTGTGTGGAACCAATAGCCGCTCTCTATTATATATAGAAAGGATTTGTTCCTAATGAACCTTCATCGTTTTTCCCATCGCCGCTTTCTGGCAGCGGCCGCTGCCGCCCTGATGCTGATCGGGATCGCGGTATACGCGTCCAGCCCTCTCTTTTCCATGCAGGACAGTGTTTCCACCCTCTCCAAGGTTGGCTCACGCGGCGACGAGGTACGCCAGATACAGACAAAGCTAAAGGAAAAGGGATACAACCCCGGCGCCGTGGACGGCATTTTCGGAGAAAACACGCGCAAGGCCGTCATAGCCTTTCAGCGCGATTACGGACTGACGCAGGACGGCATAGCCGGGCCGAACACGCTCAAGGCGCTCGGGATCACGTCCTCCTCCGGCCTGGGCAGCTTCAGCAGCGCGGACATTGACCTGCTTGCCAAAGTGATCTCCGCTGAGTCCAGGGGCGAGCCATACGCGGGACAGGTGGCCGTGGGCGCTGTGATCCTGAACCGCATGGAGCACCCCTCCTTCCCCAATACGCTCTCCGGCGTCATTTACCAGCCCGGAGCCTTCTCCTGTCTCTATGACGGCGGTATCAACGCCCCGGTGGCGGAAAGCGCTTACCGGGCTGCCCGTGACGCTATCAATGGCCAGGATCCGTCCGGCGGCGCCATCTATTATTATAACCCAGCCAAGTCCACCAACGAGTGGATTTTCTCCCGCCCTGTCATCACCGTGATTGGACAGCACCGGTTCTGCTCCTAAAGCTCGTATAGCGCGGACGTGGTTTTCCACAAAAGAGAGTTTTCCCCGATTCCACTCCACGATTGTGGAAAAGCTTCCGGCAGATGGAACGGGAAAACCTCATGCCTATGCGAACCGTAAAAACCGTCGAAATTTAACTTTCCACAAAACCGAAGTTTTCCACAGTGGAAAACTTTTTCCCACGTTTTCTTTTCCACAAAGAGAGGTGCGGAGCGTCTTACCCGATTCTTTTCAAAAACCGCATAGCAATGCGGAATTTCAGTAAATTATAAAACCGCGTTCTCCCTGTTTTCCACCGCGTTGGGGAAAGATTGTGGAAAGTTTTCCGTGTGAAAAAACGGCCCGGCAAAAGGAGTTTTCTCCTCTGCCGGGCCGCGTTTGATCTTTTTATATGGGATTTATGCGTCCGCCTTGAACGTCTTAAACGCTTCAATCGCTTCCTGCGTCTTGGCAACGCTCTCGTCGTCCGTGGCTGCGTTGGTGTAAATCATGAGATATTTGCCGCTGTCCGAAAGATAAACGTTCTGCACCGTCTGGCCAATAATCTGGAAGGTGCCGTCCTTCTGTACGCTTTCGCGGACGGTGTTCGCCGTCTCGTTGAGGTTATCCAGATCATACTCATAGAACTCCGCCGTGATGGAACCGCTGACATACCGGTGGCCGAGCTCTTTCGCGCCGATCAGTTCCCCGTCCATCTCGGAAGGCGTTCCCGCAATATAGCCGCGATCCAGCATGAATTGCTCCAGTCCGCCCAGCGTGTCGTCCACTTCCTCCTCTGTCAGCGCGGAGGAAACCGCTTCCGACGAGGTCTGGCTGCTGGCGTTCATATCGACAAAGCCTTCTCCGCAGGCGCTCATCATGGTCATGCAGAGCATAGCCGCGGCAAGGGCTGCCACCCATCTTTTCTTCATGGCATTCTCAACCTTTCTCCGCTTTTTCACGGCTGCTGCCAAAGCAGGCAGCTTCCGGGCGGGGGAACTCCAGTAAATTTTCTTCTGATATGAAAAAAACCGCTCAATGGCGGTTTTTTTCCTGCGGCAAAGCCGCTGTTCTGGTGGACACAAGGGGACTCGAACCCATGACCTCTCGCGTGTGAGGCGAGCGCTCTAACCAGCTGAGCTATGCGTCCATAAGCAAAAACAAGCATCGCTGCCTGTCTTTGTCTGCGGGCTTCCTTTTATGGAGCCAGCGTTTCCCCGACGGTCGGGAAAAGAAGCATTCACCTCTGAAAATCAGAGGTGAATGACCGCCGTAATTGGTGACCCGGACGAGATTCGAACTCGTGAAGCCGCCGTGAAAGGGCGGTGTCTTAACCGCTTGACCACCGGGCCATGTTGGTAGCGGCAACTGGATTTGAACCAGTGACACTTCGGGTATGAACCGAATGCTCTAGCCAACTGAGCTATGCCGCCATATTCTCCGCAACGATTTCGGAGCGTTATTTATTATAGTATACTTGTCCCCCGTTGTCAAGTGTTTTATGCCAAATTTCTTGAGATTTTTTAAGGACAAGGGGACTCTGTCCCCTCACACTCCCCTGCCGCCTTTTGAAAAAGGCGGGCGAAAACTTTCACCAAAGCCCTAATGGGCTTTGAAAGTACCAGGAAACAGCGCGGGACGCAAAGCAAGACCCCCTTGCGGCATGAGATCGCAAGGGGGCCGATTTTCTGATGCGTGCCGGGCGGCGGACAGGTCCGCCGCTTGCGCGAATTGCGTCCAGACTCAGTCTGGTTACTTGATGTTGGTGACGTTCTTGTCTTTGAGAACAACGTCGTGGGCGCCGCCTTCGACGATGCTGACGGAGGACACCAGCGTGATCTTGGCCTTCTGCTGAAGCTCCGGAATCGTGAGCGCGCCGCAGTTGCACATGGTGGACTTGACCTTGCTCAGCGTCAGGTTCACGTTATCCTTCAGGCTGCCCGCGTACGCGACGTAGGAATCCACGCCTTCCTCAAAGGAAAGCTTCTTCGCGCCGCCGAGATCGTAGCGCTGCCAGTTGCGGGCGCGGTTGCTGCCCTCGCCCCAGTATTCCTTCATGTACGTGCCGTTGACGTTCACCTTGTTCGTCGGGGATTCGTCAAAGCGGGCAAAGTAACGGCCCAGCATGACAAAATCCGCGCCCATGGCAAGTGCCAGCGTCACATGGTGATCGTAAACGATGCCGCCGTCGGAGCAGATCGGCACATAAATGCCCGTCTCCTCAAAATACTCGTCGCGCGCCTTGGCGACCTCGATCACCGCCGTGGCCTGACCGCGGCCGATGCCTTTTGTCTCGCGCGTGATGCAGATCGAGCCTCCGCCGATACCGATCTTCACGAAATCCGCGCCGCACTCGGCCAGAAAGCGGAAGCCATCCTTATCGACCACGTTGCCCGCGCCGATCTTCACGGTGTCGCCATACTTCTCCCGCACCCAGGCAATGGTGCGCTTCTGCCACTCGGAGAAGCCTTCGGAGGAGTCGATGCACAGCACGTCCGCGCCTGCTTCGACCAGCGCCGGGATGCGCTCCTCGTAATCGCGCGTATTCACGCCCGCGCCGACCACATACCGCTTCTGCGCGTCCAGCAGCTCATTCGGATTTTCCTTGTGGTTCGCGTAGTCCTTGCGGAACACCATGTATTGCAGATGCCCGTCGGCGTCCACCACCGGCAGGGAATTGAGCTTGTGATCCCAGATAATATCGTTGCACTCGGAGAGCGTCACGCCCTTGGGCGCGGTGATCAGCTTCTCCATCGGCGTCATGAAGTCGCGAACCTTCACGTCCGGCGACATACGGCTTACGCGGTAATCGCGTCCCGTCACAATGCCGAGCAGCTTGCCGTTCGGGCCGCCGTCGTCCGTGACCGCCACGGTGGAATGGCCGGTTTTTTCCTTGAGCTCCAGGATATCGGCGAGCGTCTTGTCGGGCTGGATGTTGGAATCGCTTACCACAAAGCCCGCCTTGTATGCCTTCGCGCGGGCCACCATCGCGGCCTCGGCCTGAATACTCTGTGATCCGTAAATAAAGGAAATGCCGCCCTCCTTGGCCAGCGCCACCGCCATTTTGTCGTCGGAAACCGACTGCATGATAGCGGACACCATCGGAATGTTCATCGAGATGGCCGGTTCCTCACCCTTGCGGAATTTGGTCAGAGGAGTTTTCAGGCTCACATTCGCGGGGATACACTCCGCAGAGGAGTAGCCCGGAATCAACAGGTATTCATCGAAGGTATGACAAGGATCGTTGTAAAAATAAGCCATTCTGATACATCCTCCATTTTTGTTTTATTTTGGCGCTCGGAAAGCGGCTCCAACAATCTTTACGATAAGGGGAATTGATTTATTATAGCACTATCCGCATGAAATGACCAGAGGGAAACGAAAATAATTTATCCCTCCGCGCCCGCCATGAGAAGCTGTTCGACGATCTCCGTGAAGCCGTTCTCCGTGGCGTAGTACAGCGCGCTGCGCTGGCTGTTGCTCACCAGGTTGACGTCCGCGCCGTTTTCGATCAGGAAGGCCACCATATCGTTCTGCCCTTCTCTTGCCGCCAGGAGCAGCGGCGTCTTGCCGCCCTGATCCCGCAGGTTGACATCCGCGCCGCCTGCGAGCAGCGCCTTGGCAATGGGATAATTGCCTTCCTCCGCCGCATAGTGCAGCGGGGACGAGCCGTCAAGCTGCTTGCAGTTGGGATCGGCTCCCGCCTTGAGCAGAATTTCCGCCAGATATACATTCTGATTGCGGCAGACCATAAGCAGCGGGGTGTCTCCGTCGTCGTTGACGGCGTTCACATCCACGCGCCCTGCCTTGAGCAGCGCCTCGACCACCTCGCTCTGATTCTGGTGGCACGCCTGATGCAGCGTCGTATTGCCCATGTCGTCCGTCTTCTTCTGCTCATCCTCCAGCAGGGCAATCACGTCGCGCATGCCGTTGGCCGCGGCATAGTCAAACGCGTTATGTCCATTCTGATCGGTGAGCGTTTTATCCGCCCCAAGCTCCAGCAAAAGACGGCAGGCTTCGCCTCGCCCATTCTCCACAGCATAGATCAGCGGCGTCTTTCCCTGCTGATCGGAGCCGTTCACATCCACACCGTTGTCGCAGAGCAGGCGGATGATATCCTTGTTCCCCGCCTGACTGGCCATGTGCAGGGCCGTGCGGCTTTGGTTGTCCGCAATCGAAGCGTCCGCTCCCGCTTCCAGAAGCGCCGTCTCCACCTCCTCCATAGTCCGGAAATCCCCGGCGCACGCGAGCATCAGCGGCGTCTGGCCCATGTTATTTTTGCGGTCCACATCCGCGCCCTGGCGGATCGCTTCCTCCATGACCATGTCAATAACACTATTCCTGCCATCGCCCCGCCCGTACAAGGAGGAGCAGGCCAGCCCCAGCAGGCAGTCGCCCTGATCGTTGACGCTGTCGTTCAGATCAAAGCCATACCGCACCAGAAGATCCACCAGCTGTTCCGCCAGCCTGTCCTCGTAGAGCTTTTTCGGCGCGTGTATCATGATCTGCTGACTGAACAGCGCGGCGATAGCCGGTTCCCCTTCGCTGTTCTTCACCGAAGGATCGGCGCCCAGCCCCAGCAAGAGAGCCGCCATTTTCACGTCGCAGGTCTGGCAGGCCACCGCCAGCGGCGAAAGTCCCGCAAAGCCATGCTCCTCGCTGATCGCGTTGAGATCCTCTCCCATACCGGCCAAAGTACGCACGGCTTCCTCATCCTGTTTGCGCACCGCCTCATGCAGCGTCATGCCGCCCGTCGCGATCTTCGCCTGTGCCTCGGGGGATTCCTCCTCGTCCGGGGAATAGGTGCCGTTAAGCAGAGCCGAAAGCTTTTTCGCCCCCGCGCGCATGGCCAGCTTATAGGCCGTTTCCAGCATATCGTTTTCCGCTTCGGGATCCACCCCGGCTTCTATCAGAATCACCGCACAGCGGAACAGCGCTTCCAGCTCCTCCTCAATCTTCCTTCTGCGCCATTGCAGCTCCTCCATGGAAACAGGGCTGCGTCTCTTGACCGGCAGGGAAGCTTCATTGCGTTTTTCTTCGATCTCCTCATCGACACGCTCCAAAGCCTCGATCGGATTCCGGCAGGCCTCCGCGATCAAATGCAGGCCCGTGTTCCCGTCCTCGTCTGTTTTGGTCATTTTCACGCCGCGCTCTGCCAAAGCGCGCAGAAATTCATCGTTGCCCTCCTGCGCGGCACAATGATAGCAGAACATACCGGAGGAATTCCGGCGCATGGTGCTGGCTTTGCCGTCGAGCAGAGCAAGCGCCGTGCGGTAGATATCCCCTTCCCTCGGGACATAGTTGTTGGAGAATCCTTTCTTCGCCAGAAGAAACAGAGGAATATCTCCATATGTGGACGCTTCGTTCGGTTTCAGCCCCTGTTCCAGCAGCCAGGCCACCGCCTCGGGGTGGGCATTCTGGCTGGCAATGTGAAGCAAATTCACATCCCCATATCCTTCTGCCTTTTCATCAAGCGGACACTCCTGATACGTGGAGAAAATCTTCTCCGGATCCGCTCCCTTCTGGTAGGATCACCAAATCTCGAAAATGCTCATTTTTCCATCTCCTTTTGTATGTTCTCAATCACTTTATCGAAGCAAAGCGGAAAAGCATAAGCCACGCTCGTGCCATCCCTGCACCAGGAAGCCTCCCTCGCGCTCTCCTCCGCAGATGGTCAGCGTCTCGCCCAGCTTCGCTTCGCTCACATAATCGATTTGCTCATAGCCAAACGTTTTTCCCCGCAGCTCCTGGGGCAGAAAATCCATGGTAATATCGCCATAGACCGTATTGTTCAAATGATCGTTGTAATCAATATCGGAATAGCGGATCTCGCGCTTTCCCAGCTCCGGCAGCTCGCACGGCGGAATCTTGTCCACCTTTTCCTCTCGCGGCACCTTACCGTCATGGAATACGCCATAGGAAAGAAATACCTTGGGACGCAGGATTTTGTGCTCGTGCGGCTCCGCGGACACACAGGTCTGCACCACACGGATCAAAAGCTCGTCCCCCGCCCAAAATTCATAGTCGCGGTAAAACTGCACGCCCATCGTGCCGAGCGGGTGCGTTTTGATGGTCAGCTCCTCCCCCAGCTTCGGGAGACGGTACACCGTGGCAGCGTTGGAAATGATCAGGAATACCAGCCCCTTTTCCTTCATGGCCGTGTAGCCCATCCCCACAGATTCCAGGTGGCGTTCGCTGATCTCCTGGCAGACCCGCAGCTGAACAGACAGCTTCATGCAGCTTCCCGGCCCCACATCATACGTTTTGACACGCATGGGAAGCGTATATTCCCGGATCTGTTCTTCCGTGAACTCCATTTTCCACAAACACTTCCTTTCGTGTGGAAAAAGCCGGACCCAGTTTCGGGCCCGGCTGCGCAGATAAAATATTTATTTCACCGGCAGAATGACTTCCTGGCCGCCCATATATTTTCTGAGAACCTCCGGCACGGTCACGCTGCCGTCGGCATTCTGGAACTGCTCCACGATTGCGGGCATCACGCGGCTTGTGGCAAGGCCGGAAGCGTTGAGCGTGTGCGCAAAGTGCAGCTTCTTGTCCGCTCCACGGTACTTGATGTTGCCGCGGCGCGCCTGGTAAGCCCGGGCGTTCGAAGCGGAGCTGACCTCCTTGTAAATGCCCATGCTCGGGATCCAAACCTCAATATCATACGTTTTGGCCATGGAGAACGAGCAGTCACCGGCGGCAAGCTTGCTGAGACGGTAATGCAGGCCCAGCTCCTGGACCAGGCGCTCCGCCTTGCCGACCAGCTCCTCAAACGCGGCATCGGAGCCTTCCTCGGTGGTGTACTGCACCATTTCCACCTTGTTGAACTGGTGGCCGCGGATCATGCCGCGCTCCTCGGCGCGGTAGCTGCCCGCCTCGCGGCGATAGCACGGCGTATAGGCGATAAACTTCTTCGGCAGATCCTCCTCGGAGAGAATCTCGTCGCGATACAGGTTCACCAGCACGGTCTCCGCCGTCGGCAGCATAAATTTCTTGTCGGCAGACGTGGGGTTCTGGATCCAGTAAACCTCCTCCGCGAACTTCGGGAACTGGCCTGCCACATAGCCGCACTCATAGTTCAGCATGTGCGGTGGCAGGATCAGCTCGTAGCCGTCCGCCAGATGCTCGTTCACAAAGAAGTTGAGCAGCGCCCACTCAAGACGCGCGCCCGCTCCGCGATAGATCCATGCGCCGTTGCCGCCGACCTTCGCGCCGCGCGGATAATCAATCATGCCCAGGTTCTCGCAGAGGTCCACGTGATTCTTTGGCTCAAAATCAAACTTCGGCTGTTCCCCGAAATAGTGCACCGGAACATTCTGCTCCTTGCCGCCCGCCGCAACGTCCTCGTCGGGCATATTCGGCAGGCCGAGCATCAGCTCCTTCTGCTTTTCCTCAATCGCGCTGAGATCGGCGTCAGCCGCCTTGATCTTCTCAGAAAGGGCCTTCATCTCCGCCATCACGGGAGCCACGTCCTCCCCTGCTTTCTTCATGGCGGGGATCTTCTTGGTGCAGGCGTTCTGCTCTGCCTTCATGGCTTCGGTGCTGCCAGTCAGCTCGCGGCGCTTCGCGTCCAGATCCAGGATCTCGTCCACGACGGAATCCAGATCCATTTCGCGCTTTTTGATGTTGGCCTTCACCAGATCAGGGTTGCTGCGGATCAATTTGATGTCGATCATAATCTTGTTATCTCCTGTCTCTTGAAATATCTATGTTGCTTTGCGGCCATTCAGCGATCTTCAAAAAGCTTGATCAGCTCGGAAAGATCCTCTTCGCCGTAAAATTCAATCACTAGCGTTCCCTTTTTCTTATTTCCCTTAACGGAAACACGGCGGCCCAGATGCTCATGCAGAGCCAGCTCCACCTCATCATAATACGGCATGCGGCGCTTGGGCGGCTGGCGCTTGGGTTCCTGCTCCTCGCCGCGCGCGTTCTGCGACATTTTTTCAAGCTGCCGCACGGTCAAATCCTGCTCCACAATCAGTCTGGCGGCGCGGCGCATGGATTCCTCGTCCGGAAACGCAAGCAGCGTGCGCGCATGGCCCGCGGAGATTGTTCCATCCTGCACCATGGCGCGGATATCCTCCGGCAGAGAAAGCAAACGGAGCGCATTTGCCACCGCGGGGCGGGATCGTCCCACCGTGCGGGCAATATCCTCCTGTGTAAAGCCATACTCCTCGATCAGCGCCTGATAGCCGCCCGCTTCTTCGAGCGGATTCAAATCCTCACGCTGCAAGTTCTCAATCAGCGCCAGCTGCATCACTTCGCTGTCTGTGAGATCCCGCACAACAGCCGGGATCTCCTGCACGCCCGCCATACGGGCGGCACGCCAGCGGCGTTCTCCGGCTACGATCTGGTAGCCTCCCCCGATGATGGGGCGCACCAGAAGCGGCTGCAAAACGCCATGTTTGGAAATGGAGTCCGCCAGCTCGGCAATGGATTCATCGTCGAAGTTTTTTCGGGGCTGATCGCGGTTTGGCTCAATCTCCCCAATTTTTATGGCGACGGCGGAATTTTTATCCTCCATATCATTTTCAGAAAAGATGGCGTCCAGGCCCTTGCCCAGCCCGCCCTTTTTGGCTGCCATTCAATCTCCCCTCTCTGAGAAAGCGGTTTTGGTCAGCGGTTTTTCAGGATTTCCTTTGCCAGCGCGTTATAAGCGGCGCTGCCCTTGCCGCCCTTGTCGTAATACTGAATCGGCTTGCCGAAGCTGGGAGCCTCGGAGAGCCGGACACCGCGCGGCACCACGCTGGAAAACACCTTCCGCGGAAAATACTTCTTAACCTCCTCAACCACCTGCTGCGTCAGGTTCAAACGGCCGTCGTACATTGTCAGCAGCACGCCCTCAATCTCCAGCTGATCGTTATACTGTCTCTTCACCCGGCGTACCGTATTCATCAGCTGAGAAAGTCCCTCCAGCGCGTAGTATTCACACTGGATCGGGATCAAGAGCGTGTCCGCCGCGCACAGGGCGTTTGTGGTGATGATCGAGAGTGAGGGCGGGCAGTCGATCAGCATGTAATCGTACGTCTCCCGCAGAGGAGCCAAAGCCGTGCGCAGAATGGCCTCCCGGTGATCACGCTCGACAAGTTCGACCTCCGCCCCGGCAAGATCCATACTGGAGGGAATGAGATCCAGCTTGTCAAACCCGGTGTGCACAATCACATCCTGAGCCTTTACTTCCCCCAGAAAAACGTTATAAACCGTGTTCTGTTGTTTCCGGCGATCCACGCCGACGCCGCTTGAGCTGTTTCCCTGTGGATCCACGTCGATAAGCAGCGTTTTTTTGCCTTCCAGACCCAGCGCGGCCGCCAGATTGACTGCCGTGGTCGTTTTTCCGACCCCGCCCTTCTGGTTGGCGATTGCGATAATTTTACCCATTGGCTTCCCTCCCTCCGCCTTATTATAACACGCTTTCCTGTGGGAATAAAGCTATATTTCCCCATCAGAGCAAAGAATTTTCATTGTTCCACGTGGAACAATGAAAAAAGCCGTGAGATCTCCTTGTATTTCGGAGATCTCACGACCCTTTTTCTATGTATTCTCTTTTTCGGTCATCCCTGTGCCGCCTTTTTCCCCTCCCCTTTCACCAAACTCAGCGGAGCGGAGCCGGACGCTTCCGAACGCGGGATCCGCACCACATACTCCAAATATTCCTCCGTTTCCCGTTTCCAGCTCTGCGCACCGATTCCGCTCTGCTTCATCACGTCCACCGCGTGGTGAATGGTATTCATGAAGAGCCGGACATCCCGCACCAGTACCGTTTTCTTTTTCTTCTGCGGCTTGTCCGTTTTGGTCACAGGCTCAAGAAACTGAGAAATGTAGGCTTCCGTCTGCGCAACGTTTAACTGCTGCTCCTCCACCCATTTGAGAGCGGCAAGACGATCCTCCTGCTTTTCCAGGCGCAGAACCGCTCTGGCATGTCGTTCCGTCAGACCGGCGCGGGTAATGATCTCCCGCTCCTCTGGCCCCAGCCGCAGGAGACGAAGCTTGTTTGCAATGCTGGACTGGCTTTTTCCCAGCCGGGTGGCTGCTTCCTCCTGGGTAACGCCCCACTCCTCCACAAGGCGGCGCAGTCCCTCCGCTTCCTCAAAAACGCCAAGGTCGCGGCGCTGCAAATTCTCCAGCATGGCGAGGATTGCGCTCTGCCGGGAATCGCAGGAGGACACCACGCAAGGCACAAGAGAAAGACCGGCGAGCTTGCAGGCACGGAGCCGCCGTTCCCCCGCTATCAGCTGATATTCCCCCGTCGGTGTGCGGCGTACCGTGAGAGGCTGCAAAAGCCCATTCTGACGGATACTCTCTGCCAGCTCGGAAAGAGAATCCGGGTCAAAGCTTGTCCGGGGCTGCGCTGGGTTGGGGTGGATCGTATCGGGCGGAAGCTGGATGAGTTTCTTTTTATCCTGATGATTCCACATGATAAACCCTCCTTGGTGGAAAACTTCCTTTGTTTTCTTCATCATACTCTATTTTGAAAGAGGAATTTGTCACAGTATGAGCGACCAGAAAACAAAACGAAAAGTTTCCTTTATCAAAGAGCAAATGTTTCACATGAAACTTTTTGGTTCGTTAAATAGACATAGAAAAACCCGAGCAGTTCCTTCCCAATCAAAAGGATCTGCCCGGGTTTTGCTGTTCTGCGAACCGGAAAATCGAAGTTCAGCGGCTCAGTGCTATTCGCAAACTTCCGTAGGGCCGTACCCCAACGCACGGGAACAGTTTCGCAATCGAAGATTGCGAGTTGTTCTGTCGCCAGCCGGCGTTTGGCGGCCTTGCGCCGCAAGCCGGCCGCTCCCTGGGAAAGGGGGTGACGGGCTGACGTAGGAAACCAAAGGGGTTCGAAGGGGCGAAGCCCCTCGCGGTTCTTTCCCCCATTTCTTGGCGGCAAGAAATGGGGGGCCTCCGCGGCCTGAGCGAATCATATACAAACTGGCGTTTGTATATAGCTTGCACTTCAATTTTACGATTCTTGCGACCTGTAAAATTAAAGTTCAGCAGCTGAGTGCGGGAAAGAATCGACAAAGAGAAACTCACCGGGAACATGTCCAGACTGTCCCGCGCCGCCGGACAAAATCATTTCCACACCGCTGCCGCGCGGGCCGTTGCATGCAGACTCAGTCTGCTGCGTGCAGGCTCAGCCTGCCTGCCTTAAAGCGGAGCTTTCTTGATCTTCCCCCCATGCCGGGGATACTCTTTCCCCGTTGGCCCCTTCTTGCGAACGATCGCCAACCGCCTTTGATCCCCTCCCGGCAGTTCATATGCTTCCACTCGTTCCACTTGCCCGCCAAGCAGCTTCACCGCCCGCGTCGCGTTCTGCATTTCCTCTTCCAACTGCGGACCCTTCAACGCCGCGAAAATACCTCCCGTTTTGACAAACGGCATGCAATATTCACACAGTACATTCATTCCGGCAACCGCCCGCGCCGTTGCGCAGTCAAATTTTCCCCTCAAGGCCGGATCGCGTCCCGCTTCCTCCGCGCGCGCATGTACCAATTTCGCTTTCACGCCAATTTCCCCGCACACCGTTTCCAAAAACGTCAAACGCTTCTGCAAGCTGTCAAGCAATGTGATTTCCAACTCAGGCCGCAGAATCCCCCATACAACTCCCGGAAATCCCGCTCCTGTTCCCACATCAATTACCTTGCCGGAAATCTGCAAATACCGCAGCGCCAGCGCGCTGTCCAGAAAATGCTTCACGCGAATTCCTTCCGGATCCACAATCGCGGTCAGGTTCATTTTCTCGTTCCATTCGCATAACAGCTCCGCATACCGTTCCAGTGCGGCCAGCTGCTCCTCCCCCGCGGGTATTTCATACGCGGAAAATAATTCCGCCAGCTTTTCCTGAAACTCAGTCATGGTCTCCCCCGCTTTCCTTTCCTCTCTGTGAAAGCCAGATCAACAAAACGGAAATATCTGCCGGACTGACACCGCTGATCCGGGAAGCCTGTCCCACGGAGATCGGACGAATCTTTTTCAGCTTTTCCCGCGCTTCCATGCGCAAGCCTTGGATCGACTCGTAATCCGCGTCCTGCGGCAGCCGTCTCTCTTCCAGCCTGCGCACCTCCGCGACGTCCGCCTTCTGCCGTTTGATGTAGCCCTCATACTTGAGTTCGATTTCCACATTCTCAAAGATTGCGGTGGAAAACTCCGGCCGCGTCGGATCCACCGGCGCCAATACTTCATAATTCAGCTCCGGCCGACGCAGCAGCTCCGCCAGCTTTGCCCCTGTCTTGAGCGGAGCCGTGCCGCAGCGCTCCAAAATGGCGTTGACCTCTTCGCCAGGCGCAATGACCGTCTTTTCCGCGCGTGCACGCTCTATTTTCTTTTCTTCTTCCTTTTTCGTAAAGCGCGCCCAACGATCGTCCGAAATCAGACCAATTTTGCGCCCCGTAGGCGTCAACCGTTCGTCAGCGTTATCCTGACGCAGAATCAGCCGGTACTCGCTCCGCGACGTCATCATGCGGTACGGATCGCTGACGCCCTTCGTCACCAGATCGTCGATCAACGTTCCCATATACGAGCTGGCACGATCCAGCAAAAGCGGTTCCTTCCCCTGCACGCGCAGAGCCGCGTTAATGCCAGCAACCAACCCCTGCGCTGCTGCTTCCTCATATCCGGAACTTCCGTTAAACTGGCCCGCTCCATAAAGGCCGGGCAGATCTTTAAATTCCAGTGTTGCATCCATCTGCTGCGGATCCACACAGTCATACTCGATCGCATAGGCCGGACGCATGATCTCCACATGCTCCAAACCGGGGATCGTGTGGTAAAACGCCACCTGCACATCCTCCGGCAAGCTGCTGCTCATGCCCTGCAAATACATTTCCTCGGTATCCAGTCCGCACGGCTCAATGAAAAGCTGGTGCCGTTCTTTATCCGCAAACCGAACGATCTTGTCCTCAATGCTCGGACAATAGCGCGGCCCCACTCCCTCAATCTTTCCGCCATACAGCGGCGAGCGATCCAGATTCGCAAGAATCACACGCTTTGTCTCCTCGTTTGTCCAGGAGACGCGGCACACCGCCCGGTTCTGCACCGCACCCGGTTCCGTGTCGTAGGAAAACGGCTCCGGCGGTTCGTCTCCCTTCTGCACCTCCAGATTGGAAAAGTCAATGCTTCTCCGCAGCACGCGCGCGGGCGTTCCCGTTTTGAACCGGCGCAGGGAAAGACCTAGCTTTTGTAAGGACTCGCTCAAAAATGCCGCCGGGAACAATCCGTCCGGCCCGCTCTCATAGGACACGTCTCCCACATAGATTTTTCCGGCAAGGAATGTTCCTGTCGCCAGAATTACAGTCTTGGCCCGATACTGCGCTTCCAAGCGCGTCGTCAGGAGCCAGTCCTCCCCTTCCCTCTCCAGCGAAACGATCTCCGCTTGTTTCAGAAGAAGGTTTTCCTGTAACTCCAAGGTGCGTTTCATAATTTTGCTGTACTCGCGCCGGTCAATCTGTGCGCGCAGCGAATGTACCGCCGGACCCTTGCCCAGATTCAACATTCTGCTTTGCAGCGTCGCGGCGTCTGCCGCCCGGCCCATCTCGCCGCCCAGCGCGTCAATCTCCCGCACCAGGTGCCCTTTGGCCGTGCCGCCGATCGACGGATTGCACGGGCAGTTTCCCACCGCGTCCATGTTGATGGTGAAAAGAATGGTCTGACAGCCCAGTCTGGCCGCCGCCAGTCCCGCCTCGATTCCGGCGTGTCCGGCTCCTATCACCGCTACGTCGCATTGTCCCGCGTTATACTTCATCCGCCACCGCGTCCTTTACATATAGTATAGATTATAGAGAAAATGACTGATTGAAAACCACACAATAGAATACAAAAAGTATTATTTATATTGGAATATACTGATATTGGTTTATGAATAGCCACAGATAGTTGTAATTGAGATATAAAATACGATATGTATTTGTTCTGATCCCCTCTCCCCTATCGGAGCGGGGAGAGGGAGCTGTGCGTTTTGAGGACGGAAGCTCACCGCACGGAAAAATTCGCTTCGCTCTTTTTCTCGCTCTGGCATCCGTGTATTTTATACTGATCCCTCTCCCCTATCGGAGCGGGGATGGCAAGCTGTGCGTTTTAGGGACGGAAGCTCACCGCACGGAAAAATTCGCTTTGCTCTTTTTCTCGCTCTTTTCTGGCTTCGCTTGATCTTTTTTAGGGGCTCTGCCCCTAAGACCCTGCGGCCTTTTGAAAAAGGCCGGCGAAAACTTCAACGCGGCTACGCCGTGCTCTTATTTTCCCACACAGAAACGGGAAAACACTTCATCCACCACGGCATCCGTGACCTTCTCCCCCGTCAACTCCAACAGCGACGCCACCGCTCCTTCCAGCGACACCGTCACCGCATCCAGCGTCATACCAATTTGCAGCGCCCGTTCCGCTTCCTCCAGCGATTCCTTCGCACGCCTTGCCGCTTCTCTTTGACGCTCCGTAAACAGCAAGCCCTCATTCGGATCAATCTCCGACGTTTTCAATACCTTCCCTATCGCCTTCGCCAATTCCTCCAACCCGTCTCCATTCTTGGCGGAAAGCACTACAATATGTTGAAAATACTTTTGAATATACGAATAGTCGAGCTTTGTAGGGAGATCGCTCTTGTTCACGACCGCCAGTGCCGGGACATTCCGGCACGCATGCGCCAACCGGCGATCCTCCTCCCCCATCTTACGCGAGGAATCGAACACCGCGAGAACCAGCTGTGCCGACTCCAAACGTTTCCGCGCACGTTCCACACCAATCCGTTCCACCGCGTCGTCGGTATCGCGCAGACCGGCCGTATCAGCCAGCCGAAGCGGAATCCCGCCGACCAGCACGGTTTCCTCTACAATATCGCGGGTTGTCCCCTCCACGTCGGTGACGATCGAACGCTCACACCCGGCCAGAAGATTCATCAAGGTGGATTTTCCGGCGTTCGGTTTTCCGGCAATTACGGTATCGACTCCCTCCCGCAAAGCGCGGCCCGCGTCAAAGGATTGCAGCAAACGATCCAGTTCCCGGCCCGCGTCAAAAAAGATACGCTGCAATTCGTCTTCATTGACCTCCGGGATCTCTTCCTCAGGATAATCCGCCCAGGCTTCCAGGTGAGCGGCAGCTCCGACAAGCGTTTCCTTCACCGCCTCGATCCGCCGTTCGAGAGCGCCGTCCCGCCCCGCAAGAGCAGCGCGTGCGGCCTGATCCCCCCGCGCGGAGATCAGCTCCATCACAGACTCCGCTTCCGTCAATCCCATCTTTCCGTTCAGGAAAGCGCGGCGAGTAAATTCCCCGGGCTGGGCGGGACGCGCGCCCGCATGGTACAACGCCCGAAGCGTTCGGCGCAGCAGGTACAACCCGCCGTGACACGAAAGCTCCGTGACATTTTCTCCCGTAAAGCTGGCCGGAGCGCGGTAATTGATCGCGATCGCTTCGTCGATCTCCCCCGCCTCGTCATGAACGCGGCCATAATGAACGGTATATCCTTTTTCGCCGGCCAGCTTTTTCCCGCTTTTGGCCGTAAAAACCTTGTCTGCGATCTCCTGCGCCTGCGGGCCGGAGATGCGGATCAAACCGATCCCACCCGGCGCCTGCGCCGTCGAAATCGCCGCAATCGTTGTTGTTTCCGTCATTCCTTTTCTTCACACCTTTCGGCAAACCAAAACAAGCTCAACGCCCAGCACCGTTCTGTCGTGTACTCGGCGTAGCCGCCTAAAAGTTTTCGCCGGCCTTTTTCAAAAGGCCGTGGGGTATGGGGCAACGCCCCTAAATCGTAACCTTTTCCTCCCAAAATGCAGGAGGGGGAGGAAAAACAGTCCGGGGGACTGTTTTTCCGTAGGGGGACCTACATGAGGGGTCCCCCTGTGCACCGGCGACAGCCGGTGCACAAAAGACGCATCCCATATTCACCATGCAATCCGAAGATAGAAAAAAGCGAGACTGCCAGCTGCGGCAGCCTCGCCTGATAATTTGGATCTTACGCCGCAGTCCAAAGCAGGGCGCGCCTTATTTTTTCACGTCGATGCGCCCATACAGCGGGGCGGCGGAATCGTCGCTGTGCTGCTGCACAACCGGCTGATCGGAGGATTTCCCCTGGAACGCGGCGGCCTGATGGGCGCGCGGCGGGCGGTTCCCGGAACGCGGCGGACGGTTTCCCCCACCCTGACGCGGCCCTCTGGAATCTCCGGGCTTGCGGCCACGGGGACGGCGCTGCGGCTGGGGACGTTCTCCCTCAATCGGGCCGATCACGACATGGCGCGCGAGATCCTCTCCCTCGCTCCACGACTTCGCGCCCTCAACGGTCTGCACCGCAGTATGAATGATACGGCGCTCATAGGGGTTCATCGGCTCCAAAGAGGAATTGCGGCCGGTGCGTACAGCCTTCGCGGCAATCTTCTTGCCGAGGACTTCCAGCGTCTCACGGCGTTTTTCACGGTAATTGCCGATATCCAGCGTAATGCGGTAATAGGAATTATCCACATGATTGGAGACAAGACCGGCCAGATACTGGAGAGCGTCAAGCGTCTCGCCGCGGTGGCCGATAATAAAACCAACGTCGTCGCCGGAAATGGAAATGAGCGCGCCGTTTTCCTCCTCCTGCATCGAGAAGGAAGCATCCTTTACACCCATGCAGTCGAGGATGGTTTTGAGGTAATCCACGGCAGCGTCCGCCGGGCTCGTCTTGATAAAGGCGCGCACCTTCGCCGGGCTTCCTCCAAAGAGGCCGAAGGTCTTTTTCACGGGAAGCTGCAGCACCTCGAATTCCGCCTCATAGGATTCCACACCCAGCTCGCGGCAGGCTGCCTCCTTTGCCTGTTCAATGGTATCTGCGGTTGCAATGGCTTCTCTCAACATAATAGGGAACCAACCTCCTTACCCAACGTCCGGTTACGGTATTCGGCAGCCCTTTGCTTCCGCGGCGCGCAGCCGCGCCTTTATGCGGAACACAACGGACCTTTACTTCTTCTGTCCCAGATAATCAGAACCGCTCTTGTTCTGCTTGCCCTTCCCCTTTTGGGCGGGGGCGTTTTTCTTTTCGGCGGGAAGCTGCTTTTTCTCCTGCTTCGCGGCCGCCTTGCCGGTGGAGGCTGAAAGCTTGTCTTCCAGCGTTTTCCGGATCTCGATCTGCTGGTTCACGGGAATTTCCTTGACCTTGGCCTCCTCGAGCTCACGGCGCGCCACGCGGGCGGCCTCGGCACGGGCAAGCAGATCGGCCTGTCCGAAGAATTTCATGGTAATAAACGACTGCCCGATTCCCAGCACGTTCTGGATCGCCCAGTAGAAGCCGACGGCGCCGGGCATGGTGAAAGCGAGATATGCCGTAAAGAGAGACATGCCGTAAAGCATGAACTTCATGCAGCCCTGCTGCTGCTGAGCCGCCTGGTTCGGCTGCATTTTGGTCGTCACCAGCTGCATGAGGAGCGAAGTGACAAGGCAGATCGCGGGAATCAGCCACATCATGGACTCAAAGCTGCTGCTCTGCGGGGTGGCCAGCAGATCCAGGCCAAGGAACTTGAACCCGCGGCTGAACGACTCGATCTTTTCAATATCCTGAGCGGAGAACATGGTCAGCGTATCGCGCAGGGAATCAAAATGCTTGATGATCTCGATCTCCCCGTACTGGGAAACAAAGGTGGAGCTGACGCCGGGGATTTTGCTGAGCATCTGCGTGGCCTGCGACACGACGTTCGCGTCAATGTGCAGAGCGTTGCGCAGAGGGTAAATCACGGAATAATAGATACCGAAGAGGATCGGCAGCGGGATCAGCATGGGCAGGCAGCCGCCTGTCATGCTCACGCCCTCCTTCTGGTAGAGCTTCTGCGTCTCCTCGTTGAGCTTCATTTTATCGTTGGCATAGATTTTCTGGAGCTCGCGCACTTTTTTCTGCACCTTCGCCTGCGAAGCCATGGATTTCTGCTGCTTCACGGAGAAGGGGAATACCAAAGCCTTGACGATAATGGTGAACAGGATAATCGCCACGCCGTAATTCTGCACGATCCCATACAGGAACCAGAGCAGATATCCGAGCAGGCTTCCAAACCAGTTAAAAATATCCATAGGCGCAAAACTCCTCTATCGTGGTGAACGCTTGCTCTTCCGCTCCGGCACGGGATCGTACCCGCCGCTGGAAAAGGGATTGCAGCGCAAAATACGGTATAACGCAAGAAAAGAACCCTTGAACGCCCCAAACCTCTGAATCGCCTCAATCGCGTAATTCGAGCAGGTGGGGATGTATTTGCAGCACGATCCGCCTTTATAGGGCGAAATCGCCAGCTGATAAAAGCGCACAAGCGCAATCAGGATCCGCTTCACAGCAGCACCCCCGCATCCTTGAGCTGAGCCATCATGGCGCGGTGGATCTGCGTGCTTTTGAGAAACGGCGTTTTTCCCCGCGCGACGAACACAAAGTCGTAGCCGGGGCGCACATGCGGATACGCCTGACGGAACGCTTCCCGGATCACGCGGCGCGAACGGCTGCGCCGGACGGCGTTGCCGATCTTTTTGCTGGTGGTGATCCCGACGCGGATCCCGCCGCAGCGGTTTTTCATCACATACGTTACAAGAGCAGGACCGACAAAGGATTTCCCCCGCGTATAAAGCCTGCGGAAATCCCTGTTATCCTTGAGTGAAACAATCACGTCCATCTATTTCAAATCACACTCCCCCCGCCGCCGAAAGCGCAGGCAAAGGGGCCTGTGCCCATACATACAAAGAAAGGCCACGCAACGGTGGCCCTTGCACTCAAGCTCAGTAGGTTAAGCGTGCTCTGCCCTTCGCACGGCGGCGGGCCAAAACCTTGCGGCCGTTGCTGGTGGACATTCTCTTACGGAAGCCATGCTCCTTTTTTCTGTGGAGCTTCTTCGGCTGATACGTTCTCAGCATGGAAAAACCCTCCTTTCGGGCATCTTGTCGTTGATCAGGACAAGCCTGCATGTGTCAACCTTGCAATTTAGCATTATAGCGGATCTTCCCGCCGCCTGTCAACCCATTTTTACGCCCACTGCGCGAAAAATACAGGTTTTCCCTGATCTTTTGAAAACAGGAAGCTTTTTAAGCGGAAAACAGGCAGATTTGCCCTCGTTTCTCCCATTTTCTCACAGGTAAAATACAAAACAGCGCCCGTTTTGCGCCTGCAAAAGGATTTGTCAAAGAGAAAAGAATGTGCTATTATAAAGTATATAATGCCTAAAAGCGCCCAAAATCCAAAACGAGGGGATCGAGGGCCGTGTGGAAAGTTCAAAGGAAAGGTAGTTAATACGTTATGGAATCCTTTACCGAAGCCTGGAGCCTGATCTGCGATTTTTGCAAAAACCGCATCACGGAAGTGGCCTTCACAACATGGATCAGCCGGATCGAGCCGGTAACGCTCGATTTCGCACAGGGGACGGCGATCCTGAAGGTGCCCAACGACTTTCACCGCCAGACGCTGGAGCGGTGTTATACCTCCCTGCTCACAGAGGCCCTCGACGAGGTGTTCGGCCCGGGGCTGAAGGTGAAGTTTGTGATCCCGGAGGAACTCGGCCAGCCGAAGGAGGAGCGTTTCCAAAGCGACACCGATTACGACTATACCTTCGACACCTTTATTGTAGGGCCGTCGAACAAATTTGCCCATGCCGCGTCGATCGCTGTGGCGACGAAGCCCGCGAGCCTGTATAACCCCCTGTTTATTTACGGCAACTCGGGACTGGGCAAAACCCACCTGCTCTACGCCATCTGCAACGAGATCGCCTTCCGTCACCCGCAAATGAATATCCTATATATAAAGGGAGACGAATTCACCAACGAAATGATCGAGGCGATCCGCCACGGCACCACGCAGGAATTCCGCCAGCGCTACCGCAAGGCGGACATTCTGCTCGTCGACGATATCCAGTTTATCGCGGGCAAGGAGTCGACGCAGGAGGAATTCTTCCACACCTTCAATTCTCTCTACGAATCAAAGCGCCAGATTGTGCTGACGTCCGACCGCCCGGCGAAGGATATCGCGACGCTCGAGGAACGTCTGCTTACCCGCTTTGAATGGGGACTGACGGCCGACATTCAGCCGCCGGATTTCGAAACGCGCCTTGCGATTATCCGCCGCAAAGCGGAGCTGCTGGACATTACAATTCCAGAGAACGTCTGCGAATACATAGCGAACCGGCTGAAAAACAACATTCGTCAGCTGGAGGGCACCGTGAAAAAGATGAAGGCATACCACCTTCTCAACGGTCAGGCCCCCAGCATCACCACGGCCCAGGCCGCGATCAGCGATATCATCAACAACGATCAGCCCACGCCGTTCACCGTGGAAAAAATTATCGAGGAGGTCGCGCGCACCTTTGGCGTCACCTCAGACGATATCCGCTCGGCCAAGCGCGCCTCCAACATCTCCAAGGCGCGCCAGATGGCCATGTACGTTGTGCGCGAGATCACGCAGATGCCCACGGAAGCGATCGGCAACGAATTCGGCGGACGCGATCACTCCACGGTCGTCTATGCCCTTCAGCAGATGGAGAAAAACCAGCAGAAGGACAGCAAGATTAAGGCCACCGCGGAGGACATCATCAAGAACATCCGCGATCGGTAAGCTTTCACAAGTTTTCAACATTCCCCACAGAGTTTTCCACAGGGGTGTGAAAAAGAAAAAAGTTTTCCCTTTGATCACAACATTTCCACCACGCGATCCCCAAAACTTTTTTCCCCTCAACAGGCTTCCTGCCTGGAAAAATTGATCTTTTCCACTTTTCCGGCTCCCCTACTACCCCTACTAAAACGATCCCTATCCTAAACAATACTGATCTTTTTCCGCACGGCGGAAAACCGCCGCGCGGCCCAAACAGGAAAGGCCAGGTAATTTGCCATGAAAATTGTATGCAGCCGTCAGCAGCTCGTGGAAGCAGTTTCCAACGTTCAGCGGGCGGTCTCCACGAAATCCTCCGTTCCCGCGCTCGAAGGAATCCTCCTGCGCACCTCCGGCGGAGAAGTTACTCTCTGCGGCTACGATCTGGAGCTGGGCATGACCACCTCGATCGAGTCCAGCGTCGAGGAAAGCGGCAGCGTTGTGCTCAGCGCCCGCCTGTTCGCGGACATTGTGCGCCGCCTGCCCGGCGAAAGCGTCAGCCTCACGATCGACGAAAAGAACATCACCACGATCAAAAGCGGCGCCAGCGAATTCTCGATCGTGGGAATTCCCGCCGACGAATACCCGGATATGCCCGCGATCAGCGGTGATGACAGCGTTACCCTCCCCCAGCACCTGCTCAAGGGCATGATCCGGCAGACGATCTTCGCCGTCGCGGAGTCCGACGCCAAACCGATCCACACCGGAACGCTGTTCGAGATCGGGGAAGGCCGGATCCGGCTTGTCTCGGTGGACGGCTACCGGCTGGCCATGCGCGAGGAAGCGGCGGGCGGCGACGCCCAGCTCAGCTTTGTTGTGCCGGGCAAGACTCTCAGCGAGGTGTCGAAGCTGCTCAGCGACGAGGAGGAAGATGAACTCGAGCTTCGCGTCGGACGGCGGCACATTCAGTTCCGGATCGGAAGCTACTGCGTGATCTCGCGTCTGCTCGAGGGAGAATTCCTCGATTACCGCGCCGCGATCCCGCAGTCGAGCACAACGGAAATTATTGCCAACACGCGCGAATTCATCAGCAGCGTGGAGCGCGTTTCCCTTCTGATCACGGATCGCCTGAAAAGCCCTCTGCGCTGCCAGTTCGGAAATGGGGAAATCCACCTCTCCTGCTCCACGGCGATCGGCCGCGCAAGCGATCAGTTTGAAGCCGCGCTCACCGGTGATCCCGTGGAAATGGGCTTTAACAACCGCTATCTGCTCGACGCGCTGCGCAACAGCGAGGGCGACGAGGTGAAGATCCAGCTCAACGGGCCGCTGAGCCCCATGAAGGTGATGCCGCGCGAGGGCTCGGACTATCTTTTCCTGGTGCTCCCCGTCCGGCTCAAAACCGAATAAACTTTGCCTTGCCGGACGCCTTCCCGCGCCCGGCAAGATGTTTCATGTGAAACAATCGTTTGAAAGGAAAAAACCGGAAATTTTCGACGAAAAACGATCCTGTGATCGCAAAAAAGGCGCACGGGATCCGAAAAAGAAACAGGATGGGACAAAATTCACATTGCGAAAGAAAGCGAAAGCTGCGCTTGAAACATGCCGGAGTTTTCCGCTTTCCACCCGGATTTCTCGCTCGTTTCTGTTCCAGTTTGGAAGAAAATGTGGTATAATAATAGAATGGCCGTGTGATAAATTCCGGTTTAGCGGCTGGGTGTTATCTGCAAGCCTATGTAGAGCCGTAACCCCAACCCACGGAATCATCGCGACCTGGCTAGCGCCAGTTCGCGGTCTGAAGCATAATTTTGCAGGCTTCGCCCGGAAAATTACGCTTCAGCAGTT
>NZ_NFJU01000036.1 GCF_002160025.1 Anaeromassilibacillus sp. An200 | reverse complement strand
ATTTTCCCCTCTCCTGCTTGAATCAACATATACCGCGGCGGCTTCCCCGGCCCGGGCCGGTTCTTTCCTCCGCCGGAACCGCTTTTCCCCTCGCGATGGGGGTGTCCATTTAAGTCTACTTATATGGACTTAAAATCGAAAAATATGAAATTTGAATTTGTTTCAATATCTTGCCTTTCGTATTCGAATGACGTATGATAAGGACAAAAAGCAAAAGGAAAGGAGATATTTTTTATGAAAGCTTTTCTGGATGAAAATTTTCTTCTGCAAAACGCAACAGCCCGGGAACTGTATCACAGCTGTGCAAAACAGCTTCCCATTATAGATTATCACTGTCACATCAATCCGCAGGAAATTGCGGAGGACAAAACATTTTCCGATATGGCGGAGGTCTGGCTGGGAGGCGATCATTATAAATGGCGTCTGATGCGTGCCAATGGTGTGCCGGAGGAAGAAATTACAGGCAATGCGCCGGGAGAAATCAAATTCCGCCGTTTTGCGGAGGTTCTTCCGATGGCGGCCGGAAATCCTCTGTACCATTGGAGTCATCTGGAACTGAAACGCTACTTCGGTTTCGATGGGATTCTCAACGGCGATACAGCCTTAGAGGTCTGGGCATTGTGCAGTCAAAAATTGCCTTCCCTCAGCGTGCGCAAACTGATTCTTCAATCCCATGTGGAAACAATCTGCACAACAGACGATCCGGCCGATGATCTGCACTGGCATCAAAAATTGCGGGAGGATTCTTCGTTCCCCGTCAAAGTGCTTCCGGCGTGGCGTCCCGATAAAGCGATCAATCTGGAGAAACCCGATTTTCGAAGCTATCTGGATCGGCTTTCCCAGGCATCCGGTATCGAAATATCCTGTCTTTCCGATCTTCTCTCTGCTCTTCGCAGGCGAATGGATTATTTTCATTCCATGGGATGCCGGGTCAGCGATCACGGTCTGGACTCAATCCCCTCTCCGCGTTTCACGGAGCAAGAGGCTTCTGCGGCGTTTTCTGCGGCAAGAGAGGGAAAAACATTGTCTCAGCAGGAGCAGGATGGTTACAAAGGCTTTTTGCTCCGTTTTCTGGGCGAAGAGTACGCCGCAAGAGGTTGGGTGATGCAGCTTCATTACGGCGCCCTTCGCAATGCCAACACACGTGGATTTCGCCGTCTGGGAGCGGATTGCGGATACGACTGCATCCGTTCGGGTGATTGCAGCTTGGCTTTAGCGTCCTTTTTGGATGATCTGGATCAGAAAAACCTGCTTCCGAAAACAGTTCTGTACTCGCTGAATCCTAACGATAATGCCATGCTGGATGTTCTGGCTGGAACCTTCCAGGGGGAAGGGATACAGGGAAAAGTACAGCACGGTGCTGCCTGGTGGTTCAACGATACGAAACACGGTATGGAAGATCACCTGACACGCTTGGCTTCTGTTTCCCTGTTGGGAAGCTTTATTGGGATGCTTACCGATTCCCGCAGCTTTTTGTCGTATACCCGTCATGAATATTTCCGCAGAATTCTCTGCAATTTGCTTGGGACATGGGTGGAGCAGGGAGAACTGCCGAATGATAAAAATATGCTGTATTCTCTGACTGCACGGATTTGCTATGAGAATGCCAAGACTTATTTCCAATTCGGGTAAAGGGAGAAAACCAAAATGAAACAAATACAAGACGTTTACTCCAAAAATAATCTTCCGATTAAAGTGGTACAGTTTGGGGAAGGACGTTTGCTTCGTGCTCTGATTGAGCCCGCCTTTCAAAAAGCTGTCAACGAAAAACGGTTTGAGGGCAGCGTTGCGATTGTCAAGCCGACAGGACGGGGAAATCTCGCCTCCTTTCAACAGCAGAACTGCCTGTATACAGTTGTGCTGAGAGGAAAACAGGGAGGCAAGGCCTTGGATGAAGCGTTCCCCATTACCTGTGTGGATCGGGCCGTCAATCCTTATGAGGATTTTGAGGCTTTTCTGGCACTCGCACGTTTGCCGGAGCTGGAATTTGTCATTTCCAACACAACCGAAGCCGGGATTGTATTGGATCCAGAGGATCGTTTTGATGCGGCCCCTCCCCATTCCTTTCCCGGCAAGCTGACGCGGTTTTTATACGAGCGGTATCAATATAGCAAGGGTTCGGAGAAATGTGGTTTGACGATCCTGCCCACGGAGCTTATTGAGCGAAACGGAGATCGTCTGAAAGACTGTGTGCTTCGGCTTGCGGAAATCTGGAACCTGGAACAGCCGTTTTGCACATGGATAGAAAAAACCTGCCTCTTCTGTTCCACACTGGTGGATCGGATTGTGAGCGGCTGCTCTCAGGAGGAATTGCCATCCCTCTGGGAGAGGTTCGGCTATCGCGACGAGCTGGTAACGGTGGGAGAGCCCTTCGGCATGTGGGCGATCGAGGCTCCGGAACAGGTTTCCGTCCGCCTTCCAATCGATGGACCGGGGAGCCCGGCATTTTTCGTGCGTGATTTGACTCCGTGGAAACAGAGAAAGGTGCGTATTCTCAACGGCGGCCATACCGCTATGGTGCCGGCATCCTTCCTGGCTGGAAAAAATCTGGTGCGCGAGTGTATGGACGATCCCGCCATCCAACGTTTTCTCACCAAGACGGAGGAGGAAGAAATCGTGCCTTACGTTCCTCTCCCTCACAAGGATGCTCTGGAGTTTTCTCATGAGATAGAGCAGCGTTTCGCAAATCCGTTTTTGGACCACCAGTTGTTGGACATCTGTGTAAATTCCTTTGCAAAATGGAAGGAACGGATTCTGCCCTCTGTGCTGGATTCCTATCGGGTGGGAAAACTGCCGAGGCGATTAATTTTCTCCTTTGCGGCTCTTCTTGCGTTTTACACGAAGGCAGAGGAAAAGGAAGGAGAACTGTTTGGCCAGCGGGGAGATCAATTCTACCGCCTGCACGAATCGCCCCGGATTCTGGCACTGGTAAAGGAATCCAGCGGGCTTTCCGCTGATGCCTATGTCAAAGCGGTTCTGCGGGAGAGCGGTTTGTTTGAGGAATTGGAGACACTCCCGCAATTCGCGTATCTGGCGGCGGCGGATCTGCAACGCATCCGCGAACAGGGTGCCGCGGCCGCTATGGCTGCCGTGACGGAAAGCAGGAATGAGCAATGAATGATATTTTCCGGATTCATGCCGAGGACAGCGTTGCTGTAGCCCTGCACGATCTGGCACCGGGAGACACGGCGGAGGGAAGCGGATTCTCCGCCGCAGTGCGGGAAAAGGTTCCAAACGGACACAAGCTTGCGCTTCGACGCATTGAAAAAGGGGAAAGCGTTCTGAAATACGGCTGGCCGATTGGCCGGGCAAAGGAAACCATCGAACCGGGCTGCTGGGTACACTCACACAACATGGAATCCCAGCTGGAGGGCCTGGAACACTGCCGGTATGAACCGCAATGGAACGATCTGGAGCAAAAACCCCCGGTCTGCTTTGACGGATACCGGCGCACGGACGGAAAAACCGGCGTACGCAACGAGCTGTGGATCCTGCCGATGGTGGGATGTGTCAACGGGCTGGCAAAACAGCTGGAACGCCTTGCCTCCAGCCGCCTGCCCGCAGGCATCGACGGCGTATTCGCCTTTCAGCACTCCTGCGGCTGCTCCCAGCTGGGGGATGATCTTCGGCATACGCAAAAGCTTTTGAAGGGCTTGCTTCTGCACCCCAACGCTGGCGGCGTGCTGGCGCTCTGTCTGGGCTGTGAAAACAACCGCCCGGAGGATATGCAGGCTCTGCTGGGTGAATACGACCGGGATCGCATTCAGTTTCTCGTCTGCCAGGAATGTGAGGACGAGATCGAGGAAGGGCTGCGAATCCTGGATCGCCTGGGGCAATATGCGGCTTCCTTTCATCGTGAGCCCTGTCCGGTGAGCAGCTTGACGGTCGGACTGAAATGCGGCGGTTCCGACGGACTTTCCGGCATCACCGCCAATCCCCTCGTCGGGAGTTTTTCCGATTGGCTGCTGTCGCGGGGAGGTTCCTGTGTGCTCACAGAGGTTCCCGAAATGTTTGGGGCCGAACGGCTTTTGATGAACCGCTGCCGCTCCAAACCGGTTTTTGATGCGGCGCTTGGGCTGATCAACGGATTTCGGGAATACTTTATGCGGTACGGACAGCCGATCGATGAGAACCCTTCCCCCGGGAACCGGGAGGGAGGTATCACCACACTGGCGGAAAAATCGCTGGGCTGTGTACAAAAATCGGGAACAGCTCCTGTGGAGGATGTTCTTCTGTATGGGGAGCAGGTCAAAACCAACGGTCTGAGCCTGCTTCAGGGCCCGGGGAATGATTTGACGGCCGCCTGCGCCCTCGCCGCGTCTGGAGCCCAGATGATTCTTTTCACCACTGGAAGAGGAACGCCTCTGGGGTGTCCCGTGCCGACTCTGAAAATTTCCTCCAACACCCCTTTGGCGGAGAAAAAGAGAAACTGGATTGATTTTGATGCGGGACAGCTGCTCACTGGTTCTTCCCGGGAGAAACTGACGGAGGAACTGGCCAGCCTGGTGCTTTCCGTGGCTTCCGGAAAAACGCGGGCAAAGGCGGAAGCTCTGGATAAAAGTGAAATTACATTTTTCCGGGACGGCGTAACGCTGTAACGGCTTAGAAAAGCTTTTTGAAAAATTAGGAAAGAAGAATAACCGCAGTCTGATCTTTTCAGACTGCGGTTTACAGGTGATGCATATGTCAAAAAGACCAAACGTCCTTTGGATTATCACGGATCAGCAGCGCGCGGAAACACTGAGCATCAACGGCTGTGAAAATGCTTCCACGCCGGTGCTGGACACACTCGCAAAAACGGGAGTCAATTTTACCTCCGCTGTTTCCGGGTTTCCTCTGTGCTGTCCCTATCGCGGCTCCATGCTGACCAGCCGTTATCCGCACCACTGTGTTCCCGGGCATGAATATCAGCTTCCGCCGGAGCAGCCCACGGTTGCCTCCGTGTTCCGGGAATACGGATATGACACCTTCTATCTGGGAAAATGGCATCTGGACGGTGCGAAGGAATCGGAGGAACGGGCGGGAACCCACTATATTCCCAGAGAACGGCGCGGCGGATTCGATTCGTGGCTGGGATACGAAAACAACAACGCGCAGTATGACTGCTATCTGCATGGCCATCGCGGAGACCGGGAAGTGGAGATGTTCCGCCTTCCCACCTATGAGACAGACGCGATGACGGATCTCATGATTAATATCTGAGGGAAAAGAAGGACAGCGACACGCCGTTTTTTGCCGTTATGTCCGTACAGCCCCCGCACGATCCCTATGTAGCCCCTCCCCGGAATCAGGCGGGGCACCTTCCCTCTCAAATTCGCTTCCGTCCCAATGTGCCTCCGGTTCCGTCCGTGCGTGAGCAGGCGGCAAGGGAACTGGCCGGATATTACGCGATGGTGGAAAATATCGATCAGAATGTAGGGAGAATCGTCGATTGCCTGAATGAAACCGGCCTGATGGAGCATACGCACATCCTGTTTTTCAGTGACCACGGCGACATGCACGGTTCTCACGGACAATTCCGCAAAACCACTCCATATCAGGAGGCCGTACAGGTTCCCTTCCTGATCAGCGGAGAAAAACGAGGAGCGCACGCGGCAGGAAGAAATGCGGGAAATGTGGATCGCGTCCCGATCAACCATGTGGACGTGGCTCCCACCTCCCTGGGGCTGTGCGGAATCCCTGTCCCGGAATGGATGGAGGGAACGGATTATTCCGCTCTGCGGCTGCCGGATCGGCCGCGGCCCGATTATCCGGACAGCGCTTATCTGCAATGCGTGGTCCCGACTCATCACCACGACAGCGTCAACAAAGCCTGGCGCGGAATCGTCACTTGCAGCGGCTACAAATATGTATGCTTTGAGAATACGGATTGGCTGCTGTTTGATCTGAATGAGGATCCGTATGAGCTCGTGAACCTGGCTCACAATGACAAATATCTGCCGCTGCGCAGACAGCTTCGGGAGAAGCTTCAGCGGTGGATTGAAAAAACAGACGACACTTTTGCTTTACCTCGGGAATGTCGGGGATGTATCAAAACGCCAAGCAATGTATGGCCAGACTGGAACAAAAATTCCCGGAACGAAGGATGGTTTGCGTGGATACCAGATGCGCTTCTCTCGGAGAAGGCTTTCTGGTTCGGGAAGCGCTCAGAAAACAGGCGGAGGGGTTGTCTCTGGAAGAACTGGTACAATGGATTGAGGATTATCAGCCTCAAGTATGCCAATGGTTCACCGTGGATACCTTTGAGCACTTGAAGCACGGGGGAAGAGTCTCATCCGCGGCAGCTGTGCTTGGAACGGCACTGCAAATCAAGCCGCTGCTTCATGTGTCGCTGACCGGTGAGCTGGAAGTGGTAGACCGCACGATCCGCGGAACCAAGCGGGCGATATCCGCTCTTTTGGCAAGGATGGAGAAGGGATGGCAGCCGGAGCTGTGCAGCCGCATTATCATTGGGCACGGAGGGTGTCCGGACACGGCGGCCTGCTTTGCGAGGGAGCTTCAAACACGGTTTCCTCAGGCGGAGCTGATCACCGCACCCATCGGGCCGGTGATTGGTTCCCACACCGGGCCGGGCCTCCTTGCCGTTGTATTTTGGGGAACGGAACGCTGAAAGAGAGCCGGAACGCGATATGCGTTCCGGCTCTTTTCATGCCTGATTCTTTTTTGCCGTGTTGATGGAAGCAATAAGCAGTCGCTTGACCTCGATGCATTGATTCAAAATAGTAGAATCGTCATAGTAACCACTTTCGATGAGCAGTTCCAGCCAGTATTCACTTTCCGAACATTCTTTTAATGCGATTTGTAATTTCGCAATAAAATCAGCCTTTCCATGGGCATACATGGCTTCCCGAATGTTAGCTCCCACGCTGGTACCGGAGCGAATCAGTTGATTGGTCAGGACACTTTCTCGTTTTGCCCCTTTGATCTCATTGCACACTTTGATAATGTTCAAAGCAAAGGCTTTGGATTTATCCTGAAGCGGACTAGGCATGGTCATCACTCCAAAAATCGACTTTTCAAGTTTAGTGAAGAGTGAAAAGTGAATAGCGAATAAGTAAAAATCGACAAGCCCCTGACGGTGCTTGTCGATTTTTGGTGCCGCTGACCGGGATCGAACCGGTACGGTGTTGCCACCGAGGGATTTTAAGTCCCTTGCGTCTGCCAATTCCGCCACAGCGGCTTATGCGGAAGGATGCTCAAAAGTTTCCCTTTGAGCACCTCCGTATTATAGCATAAATAAAATGCGAAAGCAATTCTTTCTTGACGCTTGCATCATCAGGAAAGATCGTCCTGATAGTGCGCGCGTTCGCCGCCGATATATTTTGGGCGGGTGCGGGCGCACAGCAGGATGGCTTCCCCGATCTTTGAAAGGCTCAGACGCACCGGGACGGCCACAGGAGCCAGATGCATCCCGATCAGCGTACCGCCAATATCCAGGCCTGCACGGGCGCGTATTGCTTCCACCGCGCAGGGGGACTCCATCCTCTGCCACACGGCGGTCGCAAAGGAACCGCCCGCCTTGGGCTGCGGAACGACATTCACACGCTCGAGGCGGTGCAGGCGGCGTGCCGCGTCCTCCACAATCAAGGCCCGGTTGAGATGCTCACAGCACTGGGCGGCAAGAAAAATGCCCCGGCGCTCCAAAACCGGGTACAGGCCGTCGACGATAGCCTGCGCTACCTCCGGGCTGGAATCCGTGCCGATACGGCTTCCGGATACCTCGCTCGACGAGCAGCCCACCACAAAGAGATCGCCTTCCTCCAGCTTTGCCAGATCCAACAGTTCGGATGCGGCCCGCTCCGCCTGTTCGCGGACGGCATGCAGAAATGCTTCCTTGTTCTCCATCGCGTTCATTCTCCTTTCTCCGCGTCCTCCTTCTTCCCGTAAGCGCGGTCCGCCGCCTCACGGGCCAGATCAATCACCAGACGTTCGTTTTGCTCCCCTTCTGTTTTTTCCCCGGCGGGAAGCGTGGCATACACCTCCGCCACCATGGAGCGCATCCAGAGGCCAGGGGTGATGCGCAGGGAGTAGCCGCAGCCGTTGCCTGTCAGCCAGTCATAAAAGCCGGCCTTCGGCAGGCCGTAGGCGGAGAGAATCGTCATGATAACGCCGCCATGCGTGACGATGACGGCGCTGGTGGTGCGGCTGCGCAGCATATCCTCCACCAGCTTTTCAAACGCCTCGCAGACACGGTGCATAAAGACTGCGCCGGATTCCCCGCCGGGCGGCGTAGCCTGCGCGCCGCTCTCCATCCACTTGGCAAAAGAGGGATCCTCCTCCATCAGCTCCTTGGCGGTTTTTCCTTCCCACGCGCCGAAGTCACATTCCCGCAGACCCTCCACGACCACCGGCTCCGCGTCCGGGTAAAGGATGCTCATGGTTTCACGGCAGCGGAGCAGCGGGCTGCAATAGTAAGCCTGCGCCGTGGGATACCCGCCTCCCTGGCTCAGCTCGCGCAGCTGTTCGGCTCCCTCCGGCGCAAGGGGCAGATCCGTGCTGCCGATATACTGGCCGAGCTGATTTCCCTTTGTGGTGCCGTGCCGGATCAGATGAATCGTGTAGGACTGCATAGGTTTTCTCCTTTTCACCATAAATATTGGGCCTGGTTCTCCAAAATGGCCACTGTATCTAGCGGTTTACAAAATGTTATATATAGTATATACTTTACTTTATGTTATTCGTTTTTTTGACCCTGTTCGACAGGGCTCGACCCGCCGCCCAAACCGGGATCGAGGGGCAAGAGGAGGAGAACTTCGGATATGAACAGCCATTTTCCGCGCATCATCACCCTGCTCCGCAAGGAAAGAGGACTCAGTCAGAAAAAAGCCGCCGAAGCCCTGCAAATTTCGCAGGCGCTGCTTTCCCATTATGAGAAAGGAATCCGGGAATGCGGACTTGATTTTGTTGTGCGCGCCGCCGATTTTTACGGCGTTTCCTGTGACTATCTTCTCGGCCGGACACCGGACCGAAGCGGTGCGATCCTCACGATGGAGGACATCCCCGACCCGGACGCGGCCGGAAAGGAAAACCGTTTCCGCGGCAGCCTTCTGCCCACGCTCAATAAAAAGCTGATTGCCAACTCGCTCAACATCGTCTATGATCTGCTGCAAAACTGCAACAACAAGGCGGTGACGAACGAAATTTCCGGCGCGCTGAGTGCGGCCGTTTATAAATCCTTCCGCATCCTCTACTCCGCGAACAGCAAAAACCCGCAGGGGATGTTTGCCGTGCCGGAGCGGTTGAGCAAGGGCGCGGCCGATGCCGCCCAGAGCATCGCGGAATCCAACGCCGCCTGCCTGATGGCGGGTGAGGATGCCGGGGAGCTGGAGGGAATCGGCAAGGACGAGCCGCCCGCCCTTTCCCCGGAGCAGCTTTCGGAACGGTATCCGCTGTTCGCGAACTCGCTGTTCAACCTGATCCGCAACACGGAAGCGCGCATGGGCGTTTCTCCGCAGGGAAAGAAAGACAAATAACAGGTGCAAGCCTGTGGAAAGCCGCTCCCACATCCGGGGGCGGCTTTTTTATCAGCAGAGCTTGAGGGCTTCCACGCCGCGGTTCGTCAGATAGGCGCGGCCTTTGCGCAAAACGGCCAGATCAAACAGAAAGTCGTCCCGTTTTGCCCCTTCCATCACGGTGTGACAAAACATTTCGTATAGTTTGCTTCTGTAATACACGTCGTAATCTCCCGCCGCCCAGACGGAAACGGTATAATCGAGGAACACAAGGCCCAGCTCCATCAGATGGCGCAGCGCGTCGGAGCGCTCCCGCACCAGCTCCATGGAGTCCGTTTCCTCCGTGATGCGCACATAGTTCAGGGCAATGGAAACCAGCTCCGGCTCCCGATCGCTGTGAAGCTCAAAGCGTACCACGGGATAGCGCGTGGATTGGCTCAGCTCCACCAGAATCCGCTTTTCGCGGGTGGTCAGATCCAAATGGGACAACTGCGGCATGACAAAGCACCCTTTCTTTTTTCACAAGGAGTCTGCTGTTACAGCAGCCCCATAGCGTATTTTGCGGCCAGAATCCGCACGACGGACTCCATCAGCCGGTCCTGCGATACCTCGCCGCTCTCCACGGCACTGAGAAGCGCCTGGTAATCCGTGCGGGGATCCGAGGAGAGCAGGATATCGTTTCCCGCCTGGAAAGCGGTCACAGCGGGGCTTTTTCCTCCGGTGAAGTCGGTAATGGCGTCCATGATGAGATCATCTGTCATGACGAGCCCCGTGAAGCCCAGCTCGTCCCGCAGGATCTCGTTCACCTTGGGGGAAAGCGACGCGGGGGCGTCGGGATCCATACACTCCACAACATTATGGGACACGAGCACGAACTGCGCGCCCGCCTCAATGCCCGCCCGGAACGGCAGAAAATCGGAGGTTTCAAATGTCTCCATCGGCCGCTTGTCGTAGACAAGACCGGTGTGCGTGTCTCCGTTGTTTCCATAGCCGGGGAAGTGTTTGAGTGTGCAGGCCAGCCCATTCTCCTGATACGTTTCCACGCAGACGCGGATATAGTCCGCCGTCGTTTGTGCGTCCTGCCCAAGCGAACGGTCATAAATGAAATCGGATGGATTGGTGGAAATGTCCGCCACGGGCGCGAGGTTCAGGTTCAGCCCGAGGCTTTTCAGCAGCTGCGCCTTGTCGCGCGTGTCAATCACGACGGAATCGAGCTGCGCCCGCGCGTACACCTGCTGGGGCGACTCGAATTTCTGACTGGCATACTGGGAAAAACGGCTGATGCGCACCACCGTGCCGCCCTCCTCATCACAGCAGAAAAACATGGGGGTGCGGCTGGAATTCTGGAAGGAGGAAAGCGTTTCCGGCACGGTTTCCTTTGTCTTGCCCTCGAAGAAATCGGCCATCAGGCAGTAGCCGCCCGGCTGGCAGTCGTCGATCAGCTTTACGGCTCCCTCCGTGGGGCAGCGGAAAATGAACACCTGGCCGACGAGATCGGCGGTGGTCATGGATTTCGCTTTCTGATACGCCCGCTCATAGTATGCGGAAAAAATCCCGTCGTCATCCGGGATGCCGGGCGTTTTTGGTTCCTCCGGCTCCGATGACACCGGGGAAGAGGGCGCCGCCTGCGATGAAGCTTCCGGCTCGGAAGAGGGCTGCGCCTGGGAGGACTGCGCGGCGTCTGAGGATGCGCCGCCGTTGACCAGGTCCACAACGACAGGAAGGGGCTTGACGCTTCCCAGCGCCCAGCCCCCCACAAGACAAACAACGGCAAGCAGGGTGATCAGACAGGCGCGCGCAATCACGCGCCCCGTACCCGGTCCGTTTCCTTTTTGATATCGCGGTTCGCGCGGCATGGGACAAGCCCCCTTTTGCTCCGTTTTTCCTTATTGTACCCCTTTTTTTCCAAAGGTGCAACACCCGGCGCAAAAAGGATCCCATGCCTGCTCAGAAGCGGAAATCGCGGCGGTTGGAAGCCCGGATGGCTTCCACGTTTTCCGCGGCGATCGCGCGGACCTTCTCGTTCGGAATCTTTTGCAGCTCCTTCTCGATCAAAGCGAAGCCCGTCTGCTTCGTTTCCTCCGAAGCGTAGTCCGTCAGGAACTCCGTGAGCGTCATCAGCGCGTTCGGATGGCAGCAGTTCTGGATCTGTCCGTTCTTGCACAGGCTCATAAAGCGGTCGCCCGTGCGGCCCTCGCGGTAGCAGGCTGTGCAGAAGGAGGGCAGGAAGCCAAGCTCCATCAGCCAGTGGACCACCTCGTCGAGCGTGCGCTGGTCGGAGACGTCGAACTGCTCGGAATCGTGTGGGCGTTCCTCCTCGGTGTAGCCGCCCACGGAGGTGCGGGATGCGCCGCTGATCTGGGAGATGCCCACCTGAAGCGCTTTTTCGCGCACCTGCTGGGATTCGCGGGTGGAAATGATCATGCCGGTGTACGGCACGGCAATGCGGATGCAGGCGATGATCTTGAGGAAGGTTTCGTCGTCGATCCCGTTGTCAAACGTGTCGGGGTCGATGTCGTCGGCACGCTTGAGACGCGGCACGCTGATCGTGTGCGGCCCCACACCGTGAACGGCTTCCAAATGCTCCGCGTGCATGAGCAGGCCTGCGAATTCATATTTGTAGCGCTCCAGCCCAAAGAGCACGCCGAGTCCCACATCGTCGATGCCGCCCTCCATGGCGCGGTCCATCGCTTCGGTGTGGTATTCATAGTTGTGCTTCGGTCCCGTGGGATGCAGCTCCAGATAGCTGTCGCGGTGGTACGTCTCCTGAAACAGAATATAGGTGCCGATCCCGGCTTCCTTGAGCATCCGGTACTCCTCCACCGTGGTGGCGGCGATGTTCACGTTCACGCGGCGGATCGCGCCGTTTTTGTGCTGGATGGAATAGATCGTCTTGATGGATTCCAGAATATATTCGATGGGATTGTTCACCGGGTCCTCGCCCGCTTCAATCGCGAGACGCTTGTGGCCCATATCCTGTAACGCGATGACCTCATTGCGAATCTCATCCTGTGTCAGCTTCTTGCGGCAGATGTGCTTGTTTTTGCTGTGATACGGGCAGTATACGCAGCCGTTGACGCAATAGTTGGAGAGGTAGAGCGGGGCAAACATGACGATACGGTTGCCGTAGAACGCCAGCTTGATTTCCTCCGCGAGCCGGTACATCTCTTCCACCTTTTCCGGGATTTCGCAGGCGAGCAGCACAGAGGCCTCACGGTGCGTCAGCCCTTCGCAGTGGACACCGTTCCCGTTCTTCTTGGGCCGTGCCTTTTCCAGCAGGCTGTCGATCAATTCGACGTTGTTCTTGTTCTCCTCCGCGTAACGGAGCGTTTCCAGGATCTCCTCGTGGTTGATGAATTCCCCTGCCTTGAGGGATTTCGGGTTGTACTGTGCCATAGTCTCTTTCCTTTCTTTAGGGTCAGATGTTCTTTCCCTTTAGATTTTCGTTTTCGATCTTGCTATATCGGACGTCGCCCCTTGCGGTGACGGCGGTATAACCAATGGCCTGCAGGCGCTCCTCCAGACGGCGGCGGTGCTCTGCGGCCTCCGCGCCGGTATACAGCTTGTTGTCGTAGAGCTCATACTTTCCCCGATCCTCCTCGGGGGAAAGGTTCGGCATGATGACGTTTGCCCCGGCGAGAATACCGCGTTCCCGGCCGTCGGAGGAGAGTGTGCCGAGCGCCGTTGTGGCGGGAAGCAAGATATGCGGGCAGATCAGGCGGATCACGGAAAGCAGAAACAGCGTCTGCTCCACGGATCCTGCCGGGCACTGCGCAAAGGGCGTCGCATGGTGGGGGATGAACGGGCCGATCCCGCACATATCCGGCTGAAATTCCTCGATGAATTTCAGATCGGCGGCGAGACAGTCGTCTGTTTGGTACGGGGAGCCGACCATGAAGCCGCAGCCCACCTGATAGCCGATCTCCCGCAGATCGCGCAGGCAGCGCATGCGGTTTTCGAGCGTCTGCACAGGCGGGTGAAGCTTTGCGTAATGGACGGGGTCCGCTGTTTCATGGCGCAGCAGATACCGATCCGCGCCCGCCGCGAAGAGCTGCTCATAGCTTTCGCGGGATCGCTCGCCCAGCGAGAGCGTGACGGCACAGCCGGGACAGCGCTCCTTGATGGAGCGGATCAGCTCGCAGAGGATCGCGTCTGTGTAAAACGCGTCCTCACCGCCTTGCAGCACGAAGGTGCGGAAACCGAGCGCAAAACCGCGTTCACAGCAGTCGAGGATCTGCCCGGGCGTCAGGCGGTACCGCTCACAGGATGTGTTGCCGCGGCGAATTCCGCAATAGAAACAATCGTTGCGGCAATAGCTGCTGATCTCAATCAGGCCCCGCAGGTACACGTCTGTACCGTACCATTGCTTGCGCAGCGGGACGGCCTTTTGGGCAGCATACGACGCCAGCTCCGGGGAGGCGGACCGCACCAGAAGCGCGTATTCCTCCCGGGAGAGGGAGTGCGTGTTGGCCAGCTGATCCAGCAGGCGGGCGCATTCCTCAAAGGGTGCTTTCTTTTGTTCCGACATAAAAAATACCGCGTCCCTCCGGGCAGACGGGGACACGGCAGAGCCGGACCCCAGCTTTCGCCGCAACCATGTTTTGGCGTCAGGAGGGTATCTTCCTTTTTCTTTGTATTGATTTTAGGTTTGGTGAGAAACGTCCGGAAAAATTCGCTTTGCTCTTTTTCCTGGCTTTTTAGGGCTTCGCGCACTTTTTCTTAAAGGGGGTTTCACCCCCTTTACCCCTGCCGGGTCTCCGCTCCCGCTCCGGTCGGCGCCTTGTTTGTGTGCCACCGGCACACGGCGCCCTTTTGAAAAAGGCGGGCGAAAACTTCACGTTTGCCCTTTTTCAGCTTTTGGAGTACGCCGCTTTCGCGGAGATACCATTCAGCCGCCCAAGCAGGCCGGTGAGCGTGTTGATCGCATCCTGCGGCGCGTCAACGGCAACGCAAATGATGTTGATCCCCTTCTCCCGATAAGGGATTCCCATTCTTCCAATGATGTATTCACTGTAATCGTGCAGCAGACGGTTGAGCGCCCCGGTGCTCTCCGGGTTTTCAACGATGATACTGATCACGGCTACTCTCGTGTTCACGGTGCGTTCCTCCCTTTTGTGTCGCTTCCTTCCGCCGGGCTTGTGCCGCAGGACAGAACGAATTTTGGCAGGAGGCGCAGCCGCCCGCGGGGGTGCTTTTCCGTGTTTGTCCGCGCATCGCGTTCCCTTCTTTCCGCTTTCTTTCTATTGTAAAAGTCTCCCAATGTGTTGTCAAGGAAAAAAAGCTTTTGGCGAAATCGCGGGAAGCGCGCAGGACGGGGAAATGTTGGTTGTTTTTTAGGCGCGCGGGGAGTATAATAAGCTGATAAGAAAATTTGAGGAGGCGCCTCTGTTTGAGTACGACAACTGTTCCGGATTTTCTTCCGGTGCTGCTTGGCAGCGATATGAACGTTTACGGCATGGCCCGATCGTTTCATCAGGCCTACGGAATCAAAAGCGTGGCGGTGGGAAAAGGAATGCTGGGGGCGACCTCGCACAGCCGGATCGTTTCGGTGGAAGCCGTGGAGCCGAATCTGGAGGATGACAAGGTATTCTGCGACACGCTGCTGAAGTTTGCCAAGCGGTATCCGGGCCGCACGCTTCTGCTCGTTCCGTGTGGGGATAACTATATCAAGCTTCTGGTGCGCAATCAGGACAAGCTGCGCGATGCATACCGCTTTGAGTGCATTGACGAGCCGCTTCTGATGCGTCTGAGCATCAAGGAAAGCTTTTATGAGGTGTGCCGGGAGCATGGCTTTGCCTTCCCGAAAACGACCACGTGCTCCTATGAAAACTACAAGGGCGTGGAGCTGCCCTTTGATTTTCCGGTGATTATCAAGCCGAGCAACTCCGTAGCCTATTGGAACTGTCGTTTTCCGCACAAGAAAAAGGTGTTTGTCGCACAGAACCGGGAAGAGTTCGACGCGATCCTCGACGCGATCTATGGTTCGTCCTACAAGGATCATCTCATTTTGCAGGAATTCATCCCCGGCGACGACAGCGGGATGCGCGTGATGAACTGCTACTGCGGGCGCGACCGAAAGGTGAAGCTGATTGCTCTCGGCCACACGCTGCTTGAGGAACACTCCCCGGAGGGGATCGGCAGCTATGCCGCGATCATCAGCACGCGGGACGACGCACTCTCCGAGCAGATGAAGAATTTCCTTGAGGGGATCGGTTATGTGGGGTTTGCAAACTTCGATATGAAGTATGACCCGCGCGACAAAACGTACAAGCTGTTTGAGATGAACCTGCGCCAGGGCCGCAGCAGCTTCTTTGTGACGGCGGCCGGCTACAATCTGGCCCAGTGGCTCGTGGACGATGTGATTCTGCAAAAGGAGCTGCCGCTGACCATCGCGGACAACCGGGTGCTGTGGAGCATCATTCCGAAGGACATCATCTTCCATTATGTGAAGGATGAGGCCCTCAAGGAGGAAGCTCGCCGCCTGATCCACGAGGGGAAATATGTGCAGTCGATGAGCTACCGGGGGGACACCTTCCGCAAGCGCTTCGTGCAGTTCCATCTGAGCCAGATCAATTACCGCAAGAAATATAAAATGTGCTTTGGCAACAAGAGCCTTCGCGACTGAGGGCGGAAAGGAAACAGCATACATGCAGCAGGACAACCTTCTGGGCATCATCGGCGGGCTTGGCCCGATGGCGACCGCTTACTTTCTTGAGCTGACCGTGAAGATGACGGCGGCGGAGCGTGACCAGGATCATCTGCGCGCCGTTCTCATGGAGGCGCCCGAGATCCCGGATCGCACGGCGCATATTCTGGATCGGAACCAGCCCTCGCCGCTCCCGGCGCTCACGGCATACGCCAAAAAGCTGGAAGCGCTTGGCTGCGGCTGCATCGCGATTCCGTGCATCACGTCCCACTATTTTTTTCCGGAGCTTGCTGAAACAATCTCGATCCCGCTGCTGAACATCGTGAAGGAGACAGCGCGCCATTTAAAGGAAAACGGCGTGCGCTCGGCGGGCGTGATGGCCACCACCGGCACGGTGCGCACAGAGCTGTTCCAGCGCGCGCTGGAACAGGAGGGCGTGGACTGTGTGCTTCCGGACGAGGAGCATCAGGCGATGGTGATGCGCGTCATTTACGACGACGTAAAGGCCGGGCGGCCCGTGGAGCCGGAAGTGTTTGGGGAAGCGGCTTCCCACCTGCGCCAAAGAGGAGCCGAGTGTCTAATTCTGGGCTGCACGGAGCTTTCTCTCGCCAACCGCGAACGTCCGCTGGGGCCGGGCTGTCTGGACGCGCTGGAGGTGCTGGCGCGCGCCGCCGTGCTGGCCTGCGGCAAACCGCTTCGCCCGGCATACGGGCGGCTGATCACGCAATAACCGCCGGGATTCCCGGCTTGTCGAGACAGGAAGGATGGATGGCATTTGTGTGGATTTGCAGGCTTTTTCCGAAACGGCTGGAACGGTGACCGCGAGGCGGTGATCCGCGATATGGCGGATCGCATCCGCCACCGGGGACCGGATCAGGACGACTATTATGTGGACGATACGATCGCCATGGGTTTCCGCCGTCTGAGCATCATCGATCTTGAGGGCGGCAGTCAGCCGATCCGCAACGAGGACGGCACGAAGGTGCTTACCTTCAACGGCGAGATTTATAATTTCCGGGAGCTGCGCGTGGAGCTGCTTGACGCGGGCCATGTGTTCAAGACCGGCACGGACAGCGAGGTGCTGCTGCACGGTTACGAGCAGTGGGGCGAGGATCTGCTTCAGCGTCTGCGCGGCATGTTTGCCTTTGTGATTTGGGACAGCCGGGAGCAGAAGCTGTTCGGCGCGCGCGATATTTTCGGCATCAAGCCGTTCTATTATTATCAGCACAACGGCGACTTTTTCTATGGCTCTGAGATCAAGAGCTTCCTCGCGCACCCAAATTTCGTTAAGGAGCTGAACGAGGAGCGTCTGCCGGAATACCTGTGCTATGAGTATGTCCCGGACGAGGAAACGATGTTCCGCCATGTGTATAAGCTGCTCGGCGGGCATTGCTTCACCTACCAGAACGGCAAGCTTTCCATCCGCCCCTACAACGAGATCCAATACCACATCGACGAGAAACCGACGCTCGAGGAGTGGGAGAAGCGGATCACGGACACCTTCGCGGAGAGCGTGCGCGCCCATAAAATCGCAGACGTGGAGGTCGGCTGTTTCCTGTCCTCCGGTGTGGATTCGAGTTATGTGGTGAAGGAAGTCAGCAAGACGGCCGACGGCGTGAAAACCTTCTCCGTCGGCTACGCGGAGGAAAAATACAGCGAGCTGCCCTACGCGCAGGATTTCAGCAAAGCTGTGGGCGTGCCGAACATCAGCAACAAGGTGAGCGCGGACGATTTCTTCGGCGCGGCTTCCATCATCCAGTATTATCTCGACGAGCCGATGCCGAACCCCTCGGAAATCCCGCTTTACTTCCTCGCCCAGAACGCCGCGAAGTATGTGAAGGTCGTGCTTTCCGGCGAGGGTGCGGATGAGCTGTTCGGCGGCTATCCGATGTATCTGGCCGGGATGCACTTTGATCATTACGCCCATCGTGTGCCGCGCGCCCTGCGCCGCGCCGCCGGAGCCGCTGCCTCAAAGCTGCCTGCCTTCAAGGGCAAAAATTTCCTCGTGCGCGGAGGGATGGAGCCGTATCAGCGCTACATGCGCAGCAACTATGTGTTCACCCGCACGAACGTGAACCGCTATCTGAAAAAGGACTATCATCCGAAGGATCCTGTCGACTATGTGAAGCCGTATTTCGATAAGGTGCGCGATCTCGACGAGCCGACACAGCTGCAATATGTCGATATCCATGTCTGGATGCTGTACGATATTTTGCAGAAGGCCGACCGCATGAGCATGGCGAACTCGCTGGAGCTGCGCGTGCCGTTCCTCGACAAGCGGATGCTTGCGCTGGCCACACAGATTCCCTCGCGCTACCGCGTCCATGGGGACGTGACGAAGGTAGCCCTGCGCGGTGCGGCGATCAAGCAGATCCCGGAGCGCACGGCGAACAAGAAGAAGCTCGGCTTCCCTGTTCCGCTGAACGACTGGCTGCGGCAGGACAAATACTATGCGATGGTGAAGGAAGCCTTTGAGAGCGATGTGGCCGCCACGTACTTTAACCAGGAAGCGATTCTCCGCCTGCTTGACGGACACAAGGCGGGCGAAAACCATATGCAGCCCATTTGGAGCATCTATTCCTTCCTTCTCTGGTACGACGAATTCTTTGTGAAACGCTAACTAAAGACGATAGAAAAGCCCGTTCTGGAATCCAACCAGAGCGGGCTTTTCGTTTTATGCTCATTATTTTTTTAATTCAATGCACAGATATCAGGATCAGCATCATATTCTGCCTGCATTTGTTGCCAATATTGTGTATCAGCATCAGTCAGTTTACGGATCACGCGGCATGGATTCCCTGCAGCAACAGTCCTCGGTGGTATATCATGTGTTACAACGGAGCCTGCCCCAATAACGGAATCTTTTCCAATCTGCACACCCGGACACAAAATTGCCCCTCCTCCTATCCATACACGATCTCCAATTATAACGGGTTTTCCATAGACTAATTTCCTGGTGCGTACTATTGGATCCAGAGGATGAGAATCAGTAAATACATTGACACGAGGGCCAAACATCACATTACTGCCGATTTGTACTGGACATGAATCCAGAATCAAACAATCCATATTGGCATAGAAATGATTTCCTATATGGATATTGGTTCCATAACTGCATCGAAAAGGTGGCTTGATGAATACATGGGTTCCCATAGTTCCCAACAGTTCCGCCAGTATATTTTTTCTAAGCTCTTTTTGATCTTCTCCCGTAGAATTATACTGTGATAACAGCTCACGGGCACGATTGCGCAAACTTCTTAACTCAGAGTTACCGGAATAAAAAAGTTTACCAGCCAGCATACGTTCTTGCTCTGTCATAAAAGCCTCCTGCTTCAAGCCACAGACAAGATCATTGTGAACACATTTTTGCTCTATTTTGCTCTATCAAGTTCCGATAAAATCTGAAGTGTTTCCTGAATACCTTCTTTAAGGGTATAATGGCTTTCCCATCCTATGTTTTGCAGCTTTTGGCAGTCTAAAATTGTACGTTTGACAGTTGAATAGCCTCTCGCTTCAAGAGAGGTGGGCGTACTTATCACCACTTGGCTTCCCGCCACTTCTGCTGTTGTTTCTGCAAAGCAGCGGATAGTTGCCTGACATCCGGGAGAAGCGATATTGTATGCCTGTCCACTTTCTCCCAATTTTAAAATAGTTAGAAGAGCTTTAATTGCATCCACAATATAACAATGGGATCTCTCGACTTGCCCGGTACTTTTTAATTTAATAGGGCTGCCGGATACAGCCGCGCGAAGAAATTCCGAAACAGCGCGGCTGTCCCGCGTAGTCATTGTTGGTCCAAACAAATGACAGGGACGGGCAATAACAACATTTGCATCAAATTCCTGCCGGTAGATTTGACAGAGAACTTCCGCTGCCCGCTTTCCCTCCGGGTAACAGGAACGCGGATTTGTCAAATCCAAAGGGCCGCAATAATCTTCTGAAAAGCTTGTTTCCATACTGGACGGATGACCATAGATCTCTCCGGAGGAAATCAGAAGCAACCGCTTCGCACCATGATTTAGACCGTAATCAAGCAGGTTTTTTGTACCTAAAATATTGGAAAAAAAAGTATCAGTAGGATGCAGAGCATACTGGATCGGATCTGCGTTGCTGGCACCATGAAAAATATAAGATACTTCTCCAAATTCTTGAACAGGTTCAGAAATGTCCTGCGCGAGAAAGGAAAACGTTGGTTCCTTCCAGATGCAGGAAAACCGCTCTTTGGCCCTGTCTTCACTGCGGCTGAGTGCTATTATGCGGCAGGGGGTGTTCTGGGCCGTATTCCAGAGAGCCAAAGCATCTATCAGGCAGCTTCCCACCATGCCGGTAGCTCCTGTTACCATTACGGAAGCATCTTTCAGAAAGTCCAGATTCACATCGGTGAGAACCCGTTCCAGAGAAGCACGGTATACAGGATGTTCAAAAAGTCTCATGATAATTTTCTCCCTTCGTTTATCAGCGGCAAGACTTCCACCGACTTTTTCAGTTTTCTCACCAATTCTATAATATATTATCTGTAATATTTTTCGGGTCTCTTTATACTGTCTGTTCAGCTCCAGATTTTCATTCTCATCCGTTCCTCTGGAGTTTTCAAGAAATTGGACACGGACTGGTAAAGCTGGCTATACAGCCTGCTGTTCCGGAACATCAGGAAAAAATGCTATCTGGAGTTATTTTATTCGGAAAAATCAATTTACACTTTGCTCACTATGGCAGGTTTACTCATTTTTACTGCTTTGAAGAGTTTGCTTCAGTTTTTTAAGTTCTCTCAATAAATCCCTGCTGGCATATAACCATGTATCTAAGGTCTGATGCATCAAATTGTACTGCCAGTTACGGGCTTCCTCCGGTGTGTAAGTGGTTTTTTTCAGCTGTTCTATAGAGTATTCACCAGTTGTTTCTGCAACAAAATCCTGTACTCTTTTGATCAGGCTTTCCCGCGTAGCAAGATAGTTTGTGGGATTGTGAGGCGGATTCAGAAAATCATATTGAAAATTATGGTTTATAAAATTTTCTTCCGAGATATGGTGAACCCAATCACTATAGGGAGCCCAGCGGGTATAATTATCGGGATTCTGCAGATCAACAACCGATATAACAGGTACTTCCATTGCCAGACAAGGAAGGGTAACGTGCAGTCGTTCGGTAATTACAACTTTGGCGTTTTGATAGAGAGTCAGTACTTCTTCTGCCTTCCGCAGCTTTTCCTCCAGCGGGGTATCTGGATTGCGGGCGTCATATTTATGTGTTATCTTACGAACTTCCAGGCCGGTATCCGCCAGCCATTCACGTACCTTTTCTTCTAACTCCGGCTTCAAATCAACCACACATATATAAGTTCCTGCATCAGATGTTTTCTTTTGTTTAGGCAATGTGAGGGTCAGACATCCGCTGAAATAAGAGTCAATATTATGTTCAGCAAAGTACTTCATGGTTGTTTGATCTCGTGCTCCAACCGGGCCGTATGCGCGAAAATAATCGCCGCCGATTCCCTTTATCCACTCGTCTCGAATAGGAGAAGCACCATGATAATGATCGTAATTATTGATATGCATACTGATCATCAGAGGATAAATGCAGTCGGCCGGCGGCCAGTTCCATTTTTCCCACATCCACCAGGAATTCATTACCACAGCGACAGGTTCTCCGTTCTCAGAACAAAAGGAATCCAGATTTTCACGATCCAAAACATAGTCTACTTTAGGCAAAAGCTTTACTGCCGCATAGGTTTGTATATCGTCCCCTAGATTTTTTGTACTAAAATGGGAGAGCACTCCGTATTTCATAAATGATTCCTCCTGCTTGTAAATTCAAAGAACTATCAAAATGGAAAAGGTTTATTTTAGCCAGACATCTTTTTCCATTTTTATGTATGCTTTAAAAAGCTCCAAATCATCTTTTGTTGTAAGTTTAATATTTTTTTCCGATCCAGCCGCAAAATAAAGCCTTTCTCCCAATTCCACCATTAAGGTATTGGCATAGGTTCCATCTTGCAGACCAATATTTTCTTGGAAAGCTTTTTGATATGCCCATAAAATCTTTCCATAGGTATATGCTTGCGGAGTCGAAACACGTCTTAAAGTCTCTCTCGGGATATACTTGGTAGTTGAAATTTCATCATCAGCAACAAAAATCTGTTCGTTGTAAGGTAAAGATGTTACAGCATTTCCATATTTACGGCACTTGACAATAATATCAGATAAGACAAAGTTTTCTATCATGGGACGAATACCGTCATGAATAATAACAATATCATCCGAGGTACAATATTTTTCAAGTGCAAATAATCCATTGCGAATGGATTCTTGTGCAGTGTTTCCGTTTGACACAATTTCTTTGAGCTTATCAATCCCAAATTGTTTGGAATAAGCACGCAGTACATCGTGCCATCCATCAACACAAACTACTACGATCATATCAATTTCCGGGTGTCGCTGAAATCCTTCTAAAGTATAAATAATAACTGGTTTGTCATAAATATTTATAAATTGTTTGGGAATGTCCTGTCCCATACGGCTGCCGTTTCCACCTGCAAGAATCAGACCAACGTTCATGATTCGTTGTCCCCTTCCGAAAAGATTTTATATTAACATCCGTTTTGTGAATTTTTCTGCTGAATGATCGTTGCAACAAGAGATGTATTTGCTATAAAACTTTTTTCTTTGACGACAGCAGTCAGCGATTCTTTAGAATCCACTCAATGTCCAGATCGGTGGGAATGATTCTGTCTTTTTTGTGTACTTGCTGCCCGTGAAAATCGCTGCCAGCAGTCACATGCAGCTGATATTTTTGAGCCAATTGGAGATAAAGAGCCTTCTGTTCTGGTGAATGTTTGGGATACAAACACTCGATTCCATCCAGTCCATAGGATTTGAACGTTCGGATCTGCTCCTCCAAAGGTCCCGGTTCCAGATACAGCTGATAAGGATGGGCCAGTACCGCAAATCCGCCGGCTTTGTGGATCGTTTCGATGCAAACCTGAGCCGGAGGCTTCTTTCTGTCCACGCGATGATATTCCTCTGTGTCCAGATAGCGATCAAACGCTTCGCGGCTGTTTTCTACATAACCATGTTCCACCATAATTCTTGCAAAGTGTGGACGTCCGATGGCGGCTTGTCCAGCCAGAGCTTTGACCTCTTCCAAGTCAATCTGAATTCCTTTTCTGCGGAGAAAATCAATAATGTATAATGTATGGCGCTCCCGCTCCGCCAGCGCGAATGCGCACAACTCCTGAAGCTCTGCATTGTCCGGGGACAAGGCATACCCTAAAATATGCAGATTATCATATTCCATTGCACTTAGTTCAATGCCGGGAATCACATGCAGCCCACAGGCCTGACCTGCTTCACATGCTTCTTTCAAGCCTGAGAGCGTATCATGATCGGTCAATGCCATAACATCCAGATCCGCATCCTTTGCCAGTCTAATCAATTCCTCGGGACGGTGTTGACCATCGGAGGCGGTAGAGTGCATATGTAAATCAACCTTCATAAGTCGAACTGCCTTTCCAATCGTTTCACGATTTCTTCCGGCGTTGTCTCGCCGTCGTTTTGGATCACAATATCTGGATTTTCGGGTTCCTCTGCGGGAATATCCACACCAACGACATTTTTCGTGTGGGAAGAATACAGCCCCTTTTGGTCCCTTCGGTACAGTGTCTCCATGGAAGCCTTCACATAGATTTCCCGGTAATTTGGGATATTTTCCCGATTCCATCTGCGAATCTCCCGATACATGGAGATGGAGCAGCAGACCACATCCTGGCCCTGATCCGCCAGATATTTGCAGAGACGAAAGAGCACCCAGGCACCCTTTAGACGTCCCTCGCGGGTATAGTCAAAAGGTTGCAAAACGGCTCCCTGAAGAGCCAGATTCCATCCATCGGAAAACGGCATGGGGATTTCTTCATTCTGCATCCTTCTTATGACGTCGCCATCCAAAAGTATGGCATTTGGGCTTTTCTGAAGAAGACTGTGGTAAAACAAGCCGCCGATAGTGCTTTTTCCCGCACCCGATAAGCCTGTAAAAAAGTATACGGTTCCTTGCTTATTCATGCGATCACATCCTATCGGTACAATGGATTTTCCAGTAAATCAGGATTAAGCTTCAAAAGCGGCATCATATGCAGGGGCTGGAGTTGCTTGTTGACAAATTGCAGTCCAAGACGCAGTGTATTGGCCACCTGTACCCGATTATTTTGGTATTTCTTGACTCGCATTTGAGCCTGGACATCGGCCTGCTCCTCGACATTTTTTACGTTTGCAGGATCGTCCAAAGGAAGATTCTTTTCTATCAGTTCTTTTCTCCATGCCCCTTTGCATGCTTCAAAATAGGTTTCATAAATGAAGGAGTCTAAATGATAGGCTTTTTTGGATTTTTCTTCAATCCAGGCATCGTCTACCGTTTCTCCATGGTAATAATGGAAGTCATATCCATAATACGCATACGCATCCCGCATGAAATATTCCAGAAAAGCCCGGTCATCGTCGTCAGCAAATTCATCATAAGTCCGGTAAACCGTTGAGAGATCAAAACCACCCACTCTGGTTTTGGTTGCAGGCTGGTTGATACCGTTTGCCGTCGTACAATGCGTCAAACTTTCCGTATATGGAATATCCAGGAATTCTGCAAGAGCGGTAAAGGTAGCCGTTGGATTGAGCTTACCGTCCTCAAAACGCACCAATACACTGTCCTGATAAAGGCGGTCAGTAGGATCTACCATAAAGCTGCGGTTCAGCATACGGGTGGTCAGCATATCATTAACAACATGGCTTCTCTCTTCATCTTTCATAGCGAGCTGGTAAGCAAAGCGGGTAGATGCCGCATAGCTGGTGGTAATACGGCGCATAGGAGTGAAAGTCTTAATGTATTTAAACTGCCGGAAAATAGGAGATTTGCGAATCTGCTCATATTGCTTGGAGTACAGAATGCACCGCTTGCTGTCCTTGGAACCATGGATCTCGTATACCATGTTTGGAAAGTGAGGCTGGAAAAGCAGGATCGGAGCAATTCGAGATCCAGGATCAATGAAACGGGTGCAGATGGGATTATTCAAAAAGGCTGCGACAAAGAAATCCTTGTCGGTGGGAGATTTGATATGGGAAAGGAGGCTTTGCAGATGCTTGTCTCCAAAATGAGCCCGATCGCGTTTCCAGGAAAACTTGGCTTGCCGGATAACCTCCTCCACATTCTGCATCATGATAGATTCCAAAGCCAGCACATTTGGGTGTTCGTACAGGATTTCATTAAAAAAGTCGCCGCCGTTGTGGGTGGCCAGCTGGGTATGCCAGATCATTCTCTTGACCTCCCGCACTCCCACCGGGCGAAGCGGATATTGGCTGTAGTCAATGCCAAAACGGGCTTTAAAGTCAATGGGGTAGAGAGATGATTCCTCTTCTATCAGAAAAACCAGCTTTTCCTCTTGGAGAAGCTTTTTGATTTCTAAAACCTGAAGATAGGCACAGAACTGGGACCAGTCGGAATAATGAAGATAGATATGGTTTTCCCGTCCAACCCACTCACTTTTTCGCACAGTATCGTTTAAGTATTCCAGTTGGTACTGGGACAAAACATCCTTTGCAAGGATGGGATTTTCCAAGTCTTTAAAAAAATACCTGTCGATTACGGGATGATTTAGATTTAAATGATTGCCGAACCGGCTTTCTGCTGGATAATAGGGGATATAGCTTTTATCGTCATAAGGAAAAAACCAGATGGGTAAATCTTCAAAAGGAACAAAATCCTTACGAAATAAATATGGATACTTTTCAAGTGCACGGCAGTTTTCTTCATATCTTTGGCGCAGCTTGTTCAGATTGGGAAAGTAAAAAGCCTGGCTCATCAGATCCAGCAGCTCAGCTTGAAACAGGCCCCGATTGAAAAGGGAAACAAAGGTGGAGTAGGCAACCTTATAGTCACCCTTTGACACAAAGAGATAACTGGCAGCCTCCAATTCTTCCTGTGGTGTCAGCTCCCCTTGTTCCAAAGCAGCGATATAGGCTGTCTGGGCCTGCTTGTTTTTCTTATATTGCGCCAGTTTTCTGGCAATTTCGATTGTTCTCATATCGGGGCTTCTCCTTTATCATTAAAAAAGAAGGGGGCCGGGCGTTTGACCCGGCCCCCTCTTGCTATTGGGAGTGTTTCTGTTCGATAATCCCGATATGGAATTACTGGAGCAGCTGCAGGACGCCCTGCGGAACCTGGTTGGCCTGAGCCAGCATGGCCTGAGCGGACTGCACGAGGATGTTGTTCTTCGTGTAAGCCATCATCTCTTCGGCAACGTCGGTGTCGCGGATGGTGGACTCGGCGTCCTGGATGTTCTCTTCCATGACGGACAGGTTGTTGATGGTGTGATCCAGACGGTTCTGGGTAGCACCCAGCGTGCCGCGGACGTCAGACACATAGTTGATGGCATAGCGGATGTAATCCACTGCATTAGCTGCGTCTTCCTGCGTCGCAATCGAGATGTTGCTCAACTGCATAGCCGCCACATGGATGTCATTGACGCCCACCATCATCTGGTTATAGGAATCACTGGTATCGCCAATCTGCAGCTTCAGGCCGCTGTTGACATTGAAGGTCGGGATGCTGGTGATACGGACATCGACATTCGTAGCGGTGGCTGTAAAGGTGAATGTTGCGCCGTTAACTGTAACCGACACGTTAATTTCGTTGCCTTCCAGATCCTTGAACTTAAAGGCATCGCCAAACTGACTCGCGATCGCACTGGCAATCACGGCAGCGGTAGCATCCTTACCAACATAGAGAACACCACCAGCAAATGTCGCAGCGGACGCATCAACAGAAACGGCAGCTGTACCGGCCTTAACCTGAATGGTCTTGTTGCCGATCTGGATGCTGCCGCCGATCAAATCTGCACCATTCGCGTTGATGGTCAGGCTAAACATCGCAGCAGTGCCAGAAGTACGCTGCGTGAAGGTAGCACCCGTAGCACCGGACATGGAGCCGTCCAGCAGCTTGATGCCGTTGAAGTTGGAGGAGTCAGCGATACGATCGATCTCGCTCGTGAGCTGCTCGAGCTCCTTCTGGAGGTTGGAACGGTCGGTCTCGTTGTCGTAGGTGCCGTTGGCGGACTGGTCAGCCAGCTCGACCATACGGTTGAGCATGTCATGCACTTCGGTCAGCGCGCCTTCAGCGGTCTGCACCAGAGAGATGCCGTCCTTGGCATTCTTCTGAGCAACGTCGAGGCCCGTGATCTGAGCACGCATCTTCTCGGAAATAGCCAGACCGGCGGCGTCATCGCCTGCACGGTTGATCTTGTAGCCGGAAGACAGCTTCTCAAGGTTCTTGGACAGTGCGCTGGTGTTGTTGGTGTAGTTGCGGTAGGCGTTCATCGCCATAATGTTGTGCTGGATTC
>NZ_NFJU01000035.1 GCF_002160025.1 Anaeromassilibacillus sp. An200 | reverse complement strand
CGCCCGCTCCGTGCTGCGTCCCCTGCCCCTGCCCCGGACCGATGGGCCCGACCGGGCCAACCGGCCCCATGGGCCCGCAGGGCCCCGCCGGAAGTGCCACCATGACAGGCGCAACAGGCCCGCAAGGCCCCGCCGGTCCGCAAGGACCAATGGGCCCGAGAGGCCCGCAGGGCGTACAGGGGATCCAGGGTGTTCCCGGCCCGATTGGCCCCACGGGGCCGGAGGGCGTCCAGGGAATCCAAGGCGTGCAGGGTCCGGCCGGCCCCACAGGAGCCACAGGCCCGACCGGCCCGCAGGGGCCGACCGGCTCCACCGGTTCCACGGGAGCCGCGGGAGCCGCCGACACCATCACCATCGGCACGACAACCGTGGGACAGACAGCCGCCGTTATCGACACAACGGGATCCCCGAACCACGTGCTGGATTTCGTTCTGCCCGCGTCCGTCTCCGTGATTCCGTTTGCTTCGGGCGGCACCGTCAGCCTGACGACCGGCTCTTCTGGCGAAGCGGGCCAGCCCTGCTTCCTCGGCTTCGGCAGCTTTGTGCAGATCCCTTCCCCGCTCACGGCTGAGCTTGCTCCGGGACAGGAGGCCAGCGCCTTCTCGTTCCCCCTGCCCTCTGCCGCAACGATCACGGGCATTGCCGCAAGCTTCCGCAGCAGCTTCCCCCTGAGCCTGTCCGGCACGGTGCTGAATGTGTCGGCGCTCATGTTTGCCCAGCAGCCGGGAGCGTCCTCCTTTACGCCGATCCCGGAAACCGCTGTGACACTCTCCCCCGCCGCCACGGGCGAGGTGCCCGCCGGGCAGACATTCTCGGCTGTCTCCGGCCCCATTTCCGTTTCCGAGCCCGCCGGAACACGGCTGCTGCTGGTCTATTACGCTTCGGCCTCGGGCACGGATCCGGCTCAGGTGATCTCCGGCCAGGCCAGCGCCGCGCTCTCGCTGCAATAAAGCGGGGAGCAATTCGCTCAGGCCGCGGCGGCCCCCCATTTCTTGCCGCCAAGAAATGGGGGAAAGAACCGCGAGGGGCTTTGCCCCTTCGAACCCCACGCTTTGTTTTCTACGTTCGTTTACCGCCCCCTTTCCCCCGTCACGGCCGGCCAAATTTGCGCTGACGCGCAAGACTGGCCGGCTGGTGGGGGAAAACCTCAAAATTAGCGTAGGGAATAATTTCGAGGTTTTCCGTGGATTAGGGTACGGCTCTACGGGAGTTTGCGGATAGCACTGAGCTGCTGAACTTTGATTTTCCGGTTCGCAGAACCGCAAAATTGAAGTTCAAGCCGCGAACTGGCGTTAGCCAGGGCGTGAGGTTTCCCGTGGGTGGAGGGCACGGGCTTGCGGGAAGCTGTGCGCGTCAATCAGAACCCAGCTGAAAATCACAGCCAACCTTCCGTGCCGCTCCGTGGCCGGGCCGCGGGCTGCACAGCAAGCCCCCTCTGCGACGTGAGATCGCAGAGGGGGCGATGTGCTTCATTAAGCCGGGCGACGGGCAAGCCCGTCGCTTGCGCGACTTGCGTCAAGGCTCAGCCTTGGAGGGAATATTTGACAAGTTTTTGGGCGTAGAGGCCGGGGGAACAGAGCTGGCCGGAGCCGGTGACGCCCTCACGGGAACCGTCAATGTCCGGATCCGCGTAGGTGTTGAACCATTTTTCCAGCTTGCGGCGATAGGAGAGAATCAGAGCGTCGTATTGGGGATCGCCGTACAGGTTGTGCTCCTCATTCGGATCGGCCTTGAGATCGTAGAACTCGTGGTAGCCGTAAGGATACCGGATAACCAGCTTGTACTCCTTTGAGCGGATCATGCGCACGGGGCCGTATTCGTCGAATACCACCACCTCGCCGCCGTCCGGAAGCGCTTCGCCCCGCAGGCATGGCAGGAAGCTGTGCCCCGGCAGGCGCGCCGCCGTCTGCGGGTCAAAGCCCAGCAGATCCAGCAGCATCGGGAAGAAATCATAGGCGCTCACCATGTCGTCGCAGACGGAGCCCGCTGGAATCAGCGGCGGATACGCCATGAGGAACGGCACCTTCACGGAGGTGTCGTACATATTCATCGGACGCGTGCCGTTGCCCTTGCCCCAGATCCCGTGCTGGCCCATGTTCATGCCGTTGTCCGCGGCAAAAATCAACAGGGTGTTGTCCGTCAGGCCCTTCTCGTCGAGACGCTGCAAAATGCGGCCGATATTTTCATCCATCGCGGAGATCGCCGCGAAATAGCCGCGCAGGTTGATCTCGCGGTTCGGCGTGCCGTACACCGGCCCCGTCGTCATATCTGGATGATCCGGGATATCCGGGATACTCTCAAATTTGCAGTCCTGATAATAGTCCAGCCACTTTTTCGGATGATGTTCCGGCCCCCACGGCGAATGCGGCGCGGTATAGTGGACGCTCAGATAGAACGGAGCATCCTCCGCCGCCAGCTCGTCCAGATACTCGAGCGCCTTATCCGTGATGAGATCCGTCACATATTTTCCGTGCTCCACATGGATATCCCCATGCTCTACAATATCCGGATGGTAATAATAGCATCCGCCTTTCCCGATTGTATACCATTTGGAGAAGCCATGCTGCGGGGTCACGCTGTCTCCCAGATGCCATTTTCCCGCCAGCGCGCAGGTGTAGCCGTTCTGTGCCAGAATATCGGTGTAGGTCGTCTTGCCTGCGAGATACTGGATCGGCTTGTCCTCGTCGCGGTAGCCGCCGTAGGGGTTTTCCTCGCCCTGCGCGGCAAACTTTTCCCGGTCAACGTTGCCGGAGCGCAGCCAGTCCAGCACGCCGTGAGCCGAAGGGATAGTGCCCGTCAGCAGGGAGGCACGCGCTGGAGAGCAAACGGGGGACGCGCAGAAAAAGCTGGAAAATCGCATCCCGCGCCGCGCGATTTCATCGAGATTCGGCGTGTAAAGCTCCGGGGTTCCGGCACAGTGCATTGCCCAGGGGCCCTGATCGTCACTCAGAATAAAAACGATATTGGGCTTTTTCATCGTTTCACCTCATCAGTCTTCCCCGTTCCAATCCGGATTGACGCTGGGGAACTTCGCTCCCGCGTCCTGCTGCCAGCGGTGCAGCATGGCGCGCATGGTTTCCACCTTCTCCGGGTGTTCCGCCGCAATGTTGTTCCGCTCGCTCAGGTCGGTTTCGATGTCATACAGCTCGCAGTGGTTATCCTCAAAGAATTCGATCAGCTTATAGCGGCCCAGCACGACGGACGAGCCGGGCGTGCCGCCCTGGTTGCCGTAATGGGGATAATGCCAGAAGATCGGGCGTTCAGGAATTGCTTCGCCCTTGAGCAGGGGAAGGAAGCTCACACCGTCGAGATCCTGCGGGAGCCTGTCCGCCGCGCCGATGAGGTCGAGGAAGGTGGGATAAAAGTCCGGCGTGGTGATGGGCGTGCGGCAGCAGGTGTTCGCCTTCACCAGCTTCGGATACCAGACAAAGAGAGGGACGCGCGTGCCGCCCTCGTACATCCAGCCCTTTCCCTCACGGGCAGGCAGATTGCAGGTGGGCGAGCCCTCAGAGGTGGCAAGGCCGCCGTTGTCGGAGGTAAAGACCACGATGGTATCATCCGCCTTGCCGCTCTCCTCGAGCGCCTGCATCAGGCGGCCGATGTTTTCATCGAGATTCCAGATCATGGCTGCATACTCGGCGTTTGACTGCACCATGCGGCGGATCACCCGGGAACCGTGGTGCGCGGGGATCTTTTCGCCGGTGACGAGCACCTGCTCCTTTTCTTCGATGGCTTCCGCCTTTTTCAGGAAACGATCAATATCCTTCTGCTTGGCCTGGATCGGCGTATGGACGGCATAATGGCACAGGTTCAGGAAGAACGGCCGCTCCTCGCCGGACTGGATCAAGCGGATCGCCTCATCAGTGATGCGGTCGGTGAGATACTCGCCCTCCGGGCCGTCCTTCAGCGTATGGATGCCATAGGGACTGAAATACCCCTGGTGCGGATGCCCCCAGGAGCAGCCGCCGATGTTCTTCTCAAAGCCGAAATGCTCCGGATAGTATTCCTCACCGCCAAGATGCCACTTGCCCACATGCCAGGTAGCGTAGCCCTCGTCGTGCAGGGAAGCGGCCAGTGTCCGCGCGTCCGGCGGCAGATGCTTGAGGTAGGGCGCGTCGATCAGACGTCCCTTGAGCGGATGCATGGAGCCCTCCATGTCGATCCAGTCTGTGACGCCCACGCGGGCGGGATATTTTCCCGTCAGATAGCTGGCACGGGACGGGGAGCACACCGGGCAGGCGGCATAAGCGTTCGGAAACACCATGCCCGCACGCGCCAGGCGGTCGATATTGAGGGTCTCATAGAAGGTGGAGCCGGTACAGCCCAGATCCTTCCACCCCATGTCGTCCAGGAAGATGAAAATAATATTCGGTTTTTTTGGCATGACACAACCTCCGTTTATAAAATGATAGGACGGGACGCCGCGCTCCGCCCTCCCAAAGGGAGGGGGAACGCGGCGTGTCCACTTGCAGCTATGAAGTTCGGACTATGTCAGGAGAGATTTACCGAAATAGATTTATTCTGCGGCCCCTTGTGCCTCATAGGCGGCCTGGACTTCTTTCAGCATCTCCTCGCCGCCCTGAGAACGCCATTTTTCACTCAGCTCCTTGGCTCCGGCCTCGATCTCGATCTTGCCCTGGAGCATGTCGGAGAAATACTGAATGAAGATATCCTCAAGGGAACTGCCATTTTCAATCTCAAGGGGAGTCTTTTGCTTGACCAGGTTCGGTACCTGTGCCTCAGTGGCCATCTCAACCGTCTCAAGGGCGCGTTCCTTGTTGGGCTCGGTATCCGGCATGTAGCCGCTCTCCAGAGGCCAATAGAAGGAGCCCCAGGCCAGAGCGTGCGCCCAGCCATCGGGAGAGAAGGCGTCCTTCGCGCGCTCTTCCTCATTATAGGTAATGGTGTCGCCGTCCTTCGTGTAGTGGATGCCCTCCAGGCCGAGACGAAGCAGCTCGTTGCCTTCGTCGGAGACCATGAAGTTGATGAACTCAGCGGCCTTTGCCTGGTTCTGGCATGCGGCTGTGATGCAGGTGAACATGCCGTTCTTGCCCTGCTTGTTCAGACCAAAGCTTCCGTCCTCGCCTGTCGGGGGCAGATCATAGACCATCGAAGCATCGGGGAACAGCTCGTGCAGGCTGTTTTCCTGGCGGCTGACGTGACGGTACAGCACGGCGGGAATCGCGCCCACGCGGCCCTGATAGAACTTCTCTTCCTTTTTGGTTGCGTCGTTGAGCATGAGCTCCTTGTCAACCAAGCCGCTATCCCAGAGATCCTTGATGTACGTCATAGCCGGCACAAAGCCGTCATACTCAAACCACGGGATGACATTGCCGTTCTCATCGAGGGCATAATCGGAATACTCTCTGCCATAGGCGAAGAATACCCAGTCAAAGCCGGTTCCACCTGTGTTGGAGGGCTTTTCCGCCGTGTAGCCCACGGTATCGTTCTGGCCGTTGCCGTCGGGATCTTCATTGGTAAAGGCCTCGAGCACGGCGCGCATCTCGTCAAGCGTCTTGGGATAGGACAAGCCCACATTGTCGAGCCAGTCCTGACGCATGATGATCAGGTTATTGGCCGAGTTGTACTGTACGATAAAGGGAACGCCGTAGTACTTGCCGTCGGTGCCGCTCCAGGGATAGTCGTTCTCAATCCATGCCTTCATGTCGGGGTTGGCGTCAAAGAACTGGTTGAGCTCCACGACCATACCGTTGTCGATCCAGCCCTGTGTGGCGGAGGTGCCGTAAGCGCCGGTCACAACATCCGGATAATCGCCGGAAGCCATGGCGACATTGACCTTCTCCACGTTGCCCTCCGGCACGATCTGGACTTCCAGATTGATACCCAGACGGCTGTTGATCTCCGTGATGATACGGTCGCCGCTTTCAATCGGCTCCGCGGCCGCGTCACCTGTCGTCAGCCATTTGATCGGCACAGGATCGGAATTTCCCTCCTGGGAAGCCCCGCCGGAGGCAGCGCCGCCGGAAGCCGTCTGCCCGCCGCCCGAACAGGCAGCGGCGGAAAACGCTGTCGCCGCGGCCAGAAGCAGCGCGATAATTTTCTTGGTTCCTTTCATAGATAGACCACCTTTCCTGATGATATCATATTTTCGTCTGAATTGGATCCCTTTTTTAACAAAATTTTATTAACCTTTGACAGCCCCCATCAATATTCCCTTGGCGAAATATTTCTGGAAGAAGGGGAACATCAGCATGATGGGAATAATCGCCATCATAATGGCCGCCATCTTCATCGGCTGGCCAAGCAGGAAGAGACTCGCGGAGCTGGAATACGATGCTTCCGTCTCGAAGAGCATGGAGCGCAGGAACAGCTGGAGCGGCCATTTGCTGTTGTCCATGATATACAGAATCGCGGAGAAGAAGTCGTTCCAGTGATCCACCGCATAGAACAACGCGATGGTGATCATGGACGGGCGGGAAATCGGCAGGATGATGCGGAAGAGCACTCCCACCTCGGTGCAGCCGTCAAGCATTGCGGATTCCTCCAGCTCATGCGGCAGATCAAAGAAGAAATTGCGCATGATGATGAGATAGGAGGTTGTGATCGCGGTGGGGAGAATCATCGACCAGAGGGTATTCATCAGATGCAGATCCTTGACGACAATATACGTTGGGATGATGCCGCCGGAAAACATCATGGTGAATACAGCGAGGAAGGTCAGCACGCGATGTCCCTTGAGGTCCTTTTTGGAAAGGACATACGCCGCCATGACGGTGACAATCAGGTTAATGACCGTACCAACCACCGTGATAAAGATGCTGTTCGCGTAGGAGGTCCACAGATCGGCGTTGCTGATCATGAATTGATAGCCTTCAAACGACCACTCGCTCGGCCACAGGTGAACACTCGTACTCAGATAGGATTTCAGTGAGCTGAAGGAGACCACGAGCGTATCCCAGAACGGATAGATGCAGGTGATCGCCAGAAGTACGAGCAGGATGATATTGATCCCATCAAACAGGCGGCTCCCGAAGCTGCGGCGGATCCGGTTTCTTGGATCGCGTTTCACCTTTGTCATCAGTACACGCCCTCCTCTCCGGCCATGCGGGCAATCTTGTTCGCAATGATAATCAGCACAAAGTTGATGACGGATTTGAACAGGCCCACAGCCGCGGCCAGCTCAAATTTTCCCTCCTGCAAGCCGATGCGGTATACATAGGTGTCAATGATATCGGCCACGCCGTACACGCCGGGATTGTAAAGCACGAAGATCTGCTCAAAGCCGGCCTGCATCAGGCTGCCGATGCGCATGATGAACATAACCACGATGGTGGACATGATGCAGGGCAGGGTGATGTGGAACAGCTGCTTCCAGCGTCCCGCGCCATCCACAGTGGCAGCCTCGTAAAGCTGGGGATCGACGGCAGTGAGTGCCGCAAGATAGATGATGGTGTTGTATCCGAACGTTTTCCAGATCATCGAGACGACCATCGTGCCAACAAAATAGCGATCGTCCGCCAGGAAACCAATCGGCTCAAACCCAAACGCCTTGATGATGCCATTGACGATGCCGGAATCGGTGGAAAGCAGATTCACCATAATGCCGCCGAGCACCACCCAGGAAATGAAGTTCGGAATATAGATGGCGGTCTGGATCCCCTGCTTGAGCTTTTTGCTGCGCACCTCGTTGAGCATGAGGGCAACAATGATCGGGAAGGGGAAGCCGAAAATCAGGCGGATGACGCTGATCGAGATCGTATTCCACAGAACGGAATAGAATTTGTCGAGCGCAAAAAGCTGTTCAAAGTGTTCAAAGCCGACCCAGGGACTGTCCCAGATGCCCATCATGGGATTGAAATCCTTGAAAGCCATCGTCGCACCGTACATCGGCACATAACAGAAGATGACATAAAACGCAATGGCGGGCACCAACATAAGATACATGTACTTATGCTTCCAGAGGTATCGGAAAAATCCTGCCACCCCTTCTTTTTTCTTCGCAGGAGGCCTGCGCACGGTTGCTGCGGCCATATGAACTCCTCCCTTTCCTGCCCCCGCTGGATCCTTTTGTCCACGAGGCAATTTCACGAATTCGTCAAAACATTTTGATTTGTGTGAATTTGTTTTGTGCTTTTATTATATTTTCGTTTCTACATCTTTTCCATATCAAAAATTCAATCCCACTTCTTTTGTTTTGATGGCAAAGCAGAAAAAAGCCCATTCTCAGGAGAAAAAAACTCAAATATTCAACTTTTCCATGAAAAGAAACTGATTTTTTGCTATGCTTTTCGCCTATACAAATTTGATTTTTTGATCTTGTTTTGGTATGATTTATATAGATTTTTAAAAAAGCGGCATATTTTGCCTTTGATTTCTAAAGTCTCTAGGGAGGGATCCCATGAAGCGCTTTTCGCTTCCCCACAAAAATGAATTCCGGCGCATCCTGTCTTCGCGCCACTTCCGCTCTGCCTTATGCCTGTCCCTCATCATCTGCACGCTTCTGTATTTCCTGATTGTTGCCTTTGTGGTCCGCCAGCTTTCCGGGACAATGACGGACAAGGCAGTCGGCACGGCGAACACCGTCTGCGCGGATATGCAGGGGACGCTCAGCGCCATCCAGTCCAACGCGGTTTCGATCTCTTCACTCAAGTCCGTCAAGGAGATTGTGAATCTGGATCGTCCCTCGCTGGATGATTATGTGGACGTCAGCTCCGATCTCTCCGCCTTTTCCAGTACGATCGATTACGAATCTGTCGACATCTTTCTGCTGAAACCGCGGCGTGTCTATGTTTCCCGCATGGGCATGTACGAATTCAGCGACTATCCCGGCCGTGACCTGATTGCGCTGATCGAGGAAAACAGCATCATGGGGGCCAAATGGCTTGTCGGACGAAACTATGTACGCTACTACAGCGAGCAATATCCAATCCCTGTGGCGACCTATCTGCTCCGCCTGCCGATCGATTCCTCCAACGGCACGGGCTTCATTGCCATCCATCTTTCCTTTGAAACCGTGAGCCGTCTGATTGAAGCCCGCCGCCAGCCCGGCTATGGGATCCTTTTGTCCTATCAGGGCGTACCGATCTACAGCACCCAGAAGGATTTCCAAAGCACCGGCACATTTTTTGACGACGCGAATGCCTATGCTTCCTCGCATGGGTTCCTGTCTGCCTGCTCCGGCGAGGGAACGGACGTGCAGTGCGCTGTGCTGGTACCGCGCTCTGTGCTGTGGGACTCCCTCATGCCCTTCGTGCCTGCCGCCGTCATCGTGTATCTCACGATCCTGGTGCTGTCCGCCGTGGGCGCATACATTTACAGTGCTTCCCTTCTGCGCCCGGTGGATCAGCTGGTCCGCAAAGCCGGAAGCCTTGTGATCGATCCTGGAAACGAATACGATCAGCTCAACAGCGCCTTTGACCGGCTGAGCGATGAGGTCAGCCGGATCCAGCGGCAGATGCAGAGGGATCTGCCGCTCGTGCGCGACCAAATTATCCTGACGCTGCTTGGCAATTACACCGAGGTGCCAGAAGATTACAGCGAGCAGGGGATCTCCTTCCCCTTCGATTCCTTCGCCGTTATTTCCGCTTCCCTGCCGGAGCGCGTCAACGAGCCGGGAAACACACTGCGCGAGCCGCTGAAAATGATTGTGCGCCGCCATTCGCTCGAAAAGCTTGCCCCGCTGGGGCGGGTATACAGCGCTTTCGGAGAATCGCAGAATGTGCTTTTCCTTATTAATATGGATTACACGCCCGGCATCAAGAAGGAATTGCAGCGGCTGTGCGGCGAACTGAGCCGGGAGCTGCGCGAGGCCATCGCCATGCCTGTCCTGCTCTCCGCCGGAATCGGCCCGAAGGGGGTGCGTGTGCCGTATCAGGCGTATTTGCAGGCACGCCGCGCCATGCCCTTTCTCGACGAGGAGGAAACCGTGGGTCTCAGCGGTCCGGGGGAATATGCCCTGCCGGTGGATCCCTCGCTCATCCGCGGCCTGGCCCAGTGCGTGCTGGATCGCGACGCCCCCGCCCTGCGGGAGCGGCTTTCCCAGTGCTTCGACGCTCTCACACCCGGCCCCGAGGACGCAGTTCAGCTGCGGCGCTTTTCCCAGCTGATCCTGTACCATGTGCAGGCCCGGCTGTTTGAGCTGGACATCCCCAGCCAGACCGCGCCGTTCACCGCCGCCATGAAAAAGCTGGACAGCGCCCCCTCCTGCGACGCCTGCCTGTCCATCCTGCTCGGCTGGTGCTCCGCGCAGATCGACGCGGGCTCGGCTCTGCCGGAAAAATCCTATCAATATGTGCGCGAGGCGATCGCGTTTATTGAGCGGCACTATGGGGAAAATATTTCCGTGCCGCAGATCGCCCAGCAGGTGGCAGTCAACCCCGTCTATCTAAACAAGCTGTTCAAGCTGGCCACGGGAAAGACCATCTCCGAATACCTCAACTATTACCGGATCGAGATGGGAAAGGAACTGCTTTTGCGGGAGGATGCCACCGTGAACGCCGTCGCCTCCGGCCTCGGCTACAACGATGTGCGCAGCTTCATCCGCTTTTTCAAGAAATTCACCGGCTTGACTCCGAAGGATTTCCGCCGTCAGAATCTGCCTGAAACGGGCTCCAATTCCACGGATGACGGGAAAGATAGTGATTGAAGTTGTCCGGGGGATATGCTATAATAGGGAAGTATAAATTTGATCAGTATAACGAGCCCCCGCTCTTGATGTTTACTGAAATATCTTTTCAAGGGAGTGCTGTATGTGATTCAAGGAAATGAGCTTCGCGACGCCCTGATCTCCGGCGCTAACAATATCGCCCGCCACAAAACACAGGTCGACGAGCTGAATATCTTCCCCGTGCCGGACGGCGATACCGGTACCAACATGAGCATGACGATCGGTGCGGCAGCCAAAGAGCTGGCCAAGGCCGAGGAGGGCGGCGCGGATCAGATCGCGCATACGGCTGCTTCCGCCCTGCTGCGCGGCGCGCGCGGCAACTCCGGCGTCATCCTCTCTCTGCTCTTCCGCGGCTTTTCCAAGAGCGTGAAGGGCAAGGCCGCCCTGACCGGCTCCGATCTCGCCAACGCGCTCGGCGTGGGCGTGGAGGCCGCATACAAAGCCGTCATGAAGCCGACCGAGGGCACCATCCTCACCGTTTCGCGCATTGCCTGCGAGAAGGGCCGCGCGGCGGCGGAGATCGACAACGATCCCGTCTATGTGTGGAGCGCCATCTGCAAGGGCGCGGCGGAAGCGCTAAAGCAGACGCCCGACCTCCTTCCCGTGCTGAAAAAGGCCGGCGTCGTTGACGCGGGCGGCAAGGGCCTGTGCTACATCTTCGACGGCATGCTCAGCGTATTCAAGGACGGCGTGATCGTCAGCAACGAGCAGCCCGAAGCCAAGAGCGATCTTTCCTCCGACGACTTCTTCCGCAACGCCGCGGCGGAGTTCGACCAGGAAATCAACTTCACCTACTGCACCGAATTCATCGTGGGCCGCGATCCCGAATGCAAGAAGGAGCCTTCCGAGCTGCGCGCGTACCTGGAAGGGATCGGCGACTGCGTCGTTGTGGTGGACGACGAGGAGATTATCAAGGTCCATGTGCACACCGAGGATCCCGGCAACGCTTTGCAGGCGGGTCTGACCTTCGGCCAGCTGCTCACCGTGAAGATTGAAAACATGAAGGAGCAGCACCGCAAGGCACAGGAAGCCAACGAGGAGAACAAGGCCAAAGCGGAAAAAAAACCGCTGACTCCTGTTGAGCCCACCGAGGAGGTCGGCTTCGTCGCGGTGGCGGCGGGCGAAGGCCTCAACACGCTGTTTTCCGACTTGGGCTGCGCCCAGATCGTCAGCGGCGGACAAACGATGAACCCCAGCACTGAGGATATCCTGGCGGCTGTGCGCGCCACCCCGGCCAAGACGGTCCTGGTGCTGCCGAACAATAAGAACATCATCATGGCGGCGGAGCAGACGATCCCGCTGGTCACGGACCGCAAAGTCATCGTGCTGCCCACCCGCACCATCCCGCAGGGGCTTTCCGCGCTTCTGGCTTACGACCCGGACGCTTCCACGGAGCAGAACACCGTCAGCATGATGGAGGCCGCTTCCCGTGTGAACACCGGTTCCGTCACCTTTGCGGCGCGCGATTCCGAGTACGGCGGGCACAAGATCTCCGAGGGCGACATCCTCGGCCTGGAGAACGGCAAGCTGACGCTCATTGAGCGCGACATCGTGCACACCTGCAGCAAGCTGACGCGCTCCATGGTGAGCCGCAGCACCTCGTTCATCACGATCATTTACGGCAGCGATGTGACGGAGGAGCAGGCGAACGACGCGTACAACCGCATCCGCACCAAGGTATCGAGCGATATCGAGGTCACGCTGGTCAACGGCGGGCAGCCTGTGTACTACTTCCTCATTTCCGTGGAATAACGCAACCCCCTTTATCAACTGTATTTTCTTCCGGGCCGCGGCCTCGCGAAAGCGTGTGCGGCCCGGATTTTTTTCTCAAAGGAGGGAAAAAGGCGGTGGCATCCCTGTTTCAAACACCCATCACAGCCCTGCGCGGCGTGGGGGAAAAGAAGGCGAAGCTTTTTGAGCGGATCGGCGCGCCGACCGTGGGCGATCTGTTGTATACCTTCCCGCGCGGCTACGAAGATTTAAGCCACCCTATCCCCATCCGTATGGCTTCCCCGGATCAGCCGTGCGCTGTGCGCGCCTTTGTGACACGCACCCCCTCCGCCGTCCGTGTGCACGGCGGGGTTACGCTGTACCGCGGCTTCGCGGACGACGGCGAGACGGTTTTTCCCCTCACCTATTTCAACAATCCATATATTTCCCACGCGCTGCACGAGGGAGAGGAATATCTCTTTTACGGAAAGGTGACGTTTCTTCACCTCAAACCCGGCATGACCACCCCGGAATTTTTTCCCGCCGCGTCGTGCCCGCCCGTGCGCCCCATCTACCGCCAGACGGAAGGGCTCAACAGCCGCACCATTCAGCAGGCCATGAAACAGGCGCTGCTGCTCCTGCCCGAAACGGTGCACGACCCTCTCCCGGAGGATCTGCGCGAGTCGCACGGCCTGTGCCCGCTGCGGCAGGCCCTGGAGGACATTCATTTTCCCTCCACCATGCAGGCGCTGGAGGAGGCCAAGCGGCGCCTCATCTTTGAGGAGCTGTTCCTGCTCCAGATCTCGCTGCTCCTGCTCAAAAACGGCGAACGGGGGGAATCCGGCTGGCGCATGACACAGGACGCCACAGAGGAATTCTGGCAGCTTCTGCCCTTTACGCCCACGGGCGCGCAGCGCCGCGCCGTGCGGGAGGCCGTGGCCGATATGGCGGGGGATTCCCCGATGCGCCGTCTGGTACAGGGCGACGTGGGCAGCGGCAAAACCGCCGTGGCGGCGGCTTTGTGCTGGCAGGCGGCGAAAAACGGGGCGCAGGCCGCGCTCATGGCCCCCACGGAGCTTTTGGCCCGCCAGCATTTTGCGACGCTGTCCTCCTTCTTCTCCGGCACGGACGTACACACAGTCCTGCTGACCGGCTCCACGCCCAAAAAGGAGCGCGCCGCGATCCTCGCTTCGCTCGCGGACGGCAGCGCGCAGGTTGCGGTCGGCACCCACGCCCTGCTCTCGGAGGGGGTGGAGTTTGCCCGGCTGGCCCTCGCCGTCACGGACGAACAGCACCGCTTCGGTGTGGGACAGCGCTCCGCCCTCACGGCCAAAGGCCGCTCGCCCCATATGCTGGTCATGAGCGCCACGCCGATCCCCCGCACATTGGCTCTGATGCTCTACGGCGATCTGGATCTCTCCGTGCTTGACGAGCTGCCGCCGGGACGCACGCCCGTCCTTACCTACGCGATCTCCTCGGAAAAGCGGCGGCGCGCGCTGGGCTTTCTGCGCCGCCACGCCCAGGAGGGGCGGCAGAGCTACATCATCTGCCCGATGATCGATGAGGGGGACGACGACCGCGCCAGCGTCACGGAGTACGCCGCCCGCTTGCGCACGGAGGAGCTGCCCGGCCTGCGGATTGGAGAACTGCACGGACGCATGAAGCCCGCCGAGAAGGAGGAGGTCATGGGGCGCTTCGCCTGTGGGGATCTGGATATTCTCGTTTCCACCACGGTGGTGGAGGTGGGTGTGGATGTGCCGAACGCTGTGGTGATGATGATCGAGAACGCCGAGCGGTACGGCCTTTCCCAGCTGCACCAGCTGCGCGGGCGCGTGGGGCGCGGTTCCCAGCAGTCCTACTGCATCCTCGTCACGGACGCGCAAAATCAGGAAGCCGTCTCCCGCATGCGCGTGCTGTGCTCCACCACGGACGGATTCCGCGTGGCGGACGAGGATCTGCGTTTGCGCGGCCCCGGCGACTTTTTCGGCAGCCGCCAGCACGGCCTGCCCACACTGCGCATCGCCGACATGGCCGAGGATCTCGCCGTGCTTCGCGACGCGCAGGACGCCGCCGCCGCACTCCTGCGCGCCGATCCCACGCTCTCCCTGCCGGAGCACCGCAGGCTGCGGCGGTATGCGCAGCGCACCGGCGGCGGACAGACGTCCGGCTGAAATGGACAGACAAAAAGAAACAAGGGGTTTCATATTTTGTTCTTAAAATAATCATCAAACTGTTCCCAGTTCATCACATAGTTTTCACATTTGCCCTGCATAATAAGAGTCACAAAAGGGAAATAAAACAACGGGACACCGGCAGAAAGCCGTAAGTCCCATACCGGGAAAGGATGATAGATGATGTTCGATCCCTTGAATCAAAATCAAAACTTCGACCAGAATTCTCATACAACACAGGATACGACGAACCAGAACGCTTCTTCCAACAACTCGCAGCACAACACCTACGGCGCTTACTACAACGAGTACCAGACGCCTTACGGCTCGCAGCAGAATCAGAACGGCTACAGCCAGCAGGTATGGCAGGGCGGCCAGCCAAACGGGCAGACGGTGTGGGACGGCAGCTCCTACCACTACACGCAGCAGGCCCCGCAGCCGCCGAAAAAGCCGAAGAAGGAAAAGAAGCCCATGAGCCGCGGCAAGCGGCTGGCTGTCAAAATCACCGCCGCCGTGCTGGCGTGCGTGCTGGTTTCGGCGAGTTCCATCGCCGGGTTTGCGGCCTTGATCAACGGCGGATACATCTCCGTGAACAACACCGGCTCCACCAACCCCGCCTTCACCATCAACAAGATGGTCAGTGACGACGGCAGCACAAGCCAGACCTCCACAAGCGGCGAGCTGAGCCTGACGGAGATTGCCGAAAAGGTTGTTCCTTCCGTTGTGTGCATTCAGAATTTCCAGAAAACAAACGGCAACTATTATTTCGGCCAGATTCCCAACACGGAATCGGAGGAACGGGACGCGGGCGAAGGCTCCGGCATCATCGCCACGCAGGACGGCTATATCATTACCAACGCCCATGTGGTGGATGGTGCGGATTCGCTCAAGGTTATCCTTTATGACGGCTCCACCTATGAGGCTGAGCTTGTCGGCAGCGACAGCGTGACCGACCTTGCCGTGATTAAGATTGAAGCGACCAACCTTGTGCCTGCCACCTTCGGATCCTCTGAGGATCTCAAGGTCGCGGATCAGGTCATGGCCATCGGCAACCCCGGCGGCCTGCAGTTCAGCTCCAGCGTCACAGTTGGCTATATCTCCGCTCTGAACCGTCCCGTCACCTCGGAGGACGGCTATACCATGGAATGCATCCAGACCGACGCCGCTATCAACCCCGGCAACTCCGGCGGCGCGCTTGTGAATAAATACGGCCAGGTTATCGGCATCAACTCTTCGAAGATTGCCGCCACCGGCTACGAGGGACTTGGCTTTGCCATCCCGATTGACACCGCTCAGCCGATCATCAGCAGCCTGAAGGAATACGGCTACGTCAAGGATCGCGCCGTGCTCGGCATCACCGGCCAGTATATTGACAGCATGACAGCCCGTTTCTACGGCTATCCGACCGCCGGTATGTATGTCGCCAGCGTCACGAACCCCTCCGTTTCCTCCGCGGGAATCACGCAGGGCTGCCTGATCACCAAGATTGACGATGTCACGGTGGACAGCCAGAGTGCCATCACCTCTTACCTGACGCAGAAAAAGGCCGGGGACACCGTTACGCTGGAGGTCTATAATGGCCTGAGCCAGCAAACCTTCACCGTGGAGGTTACACTCGCCCAATCTACCGGCGAATAACCCCACAACTTCCTTTTCTCATCCGATTACAAGACTCTTTTTCATAAAATTCTTCCTCTAAACGGCGAAACGCTCCGGAGCAATCCGGAGCGTTTCGTCGTTATGGCCCACTGGCAAGCAAAGCGCAAAACGTCAGCCCGGCAGCGCGGGACAGTCTGACCCTGCTCCCGTGCCGCTCTGCGGAAACAACGCGGGACACAAAGAAAGGCCCCTTTGCGACATGGATCGCAAAGGGGCCGACGTGCTTTGCCATGGTGCGCCGCGGGACGCGGCGTGCGCGGCATGCTCACCGCAGGTGCGCGTCGTGCGTCAAGACTCAGTCTTGCACCATGTAGATGATGCCGAGGGTACCGGGGCCGCAGTGAACGGAGACGGAGCAGCCCGTGTCATTGATGTCGATCTCCTGGAAGGGAGCCAGCTCGCGGATCTTCTTCTGCGCGGCCGCGAGCACCTTGTCACCCGCGTCGTAGTGAGCAATCATGATGCGGGAGGGGTTGAGCTTCTCGCCGTTTGTGAGCTTGTCGGTGATCATCTGGCACACAACGGACTCCAGATTCCCGCGATATTTTTTCGTGACTCCCATCTTGCCGTCCTGCACCTCAATGCAGGGCTTGAGATTGAGAAGGTTCGCGCCGAGCATCTGCACGCCGGTGCAGCGCCCGCCCTTATACATATAAAGCAGCGTGCTGATTACAAAAGCCGTGCGCACCTTCTTCGACTGCTCCCGGACTTTATCCGCGATCTCCGCTCCGGAAAGCCCTTGATCGCGCAGCTCGGCAGCATAGACAGCCAGCATGCCCATCCCGCTGGAAACGTTGCGGGAATCGACGGGATACACATCCGGAAAATTCTCGGCGGCCATGCGGGCAATGTTCGGCGTCACGGTCATCTCACCGCTGATGCTCAGGTGGACCACCTCAAAGCCCTCATCCGTCCACTTTTTGTAGAAATCCTCATAGTAAGCCGGAGTCGGGGCACTCGTCGTGGGGAGCTTTCCCGTCTCCTTATAGTATGCAAACAAATCGGGGGTATGTACATCTATTCCATCCAAACATGCCTTGTCTCCCAGATTGACAGGCAGGGCAATCGTCTCAATTTCATAACGCTCCAGCAGATCGCTGTTCAGATCGCAGGTGCTGTCCGCCACTATCTTTACTTTTTTGCTCACAGTCCTTCCTCCTTGTTGTGAGGGCTTGTTTGAAGCATCATAAACACCGTTTTTCTCATTTTCAAATAAGCCCTGGTTTCGCGGGAAGCTGTTTCTTCCCGGCCAGGCACGGCGCTTCTGCGCGGCACGCTCCTTCCGGTCGCCCGGATGCGTGCGTCTTTTAACGCCAGGCAGCCTGCGGTTATTATAGCATTTTTTATGTACAATTTCAATTCTTCCCGCCGGGGAATCCCGTGGGAAAGAAGGCGGGGCGGGCCGTCGGAGCCCAAAATCCTCTGAATTTTTACATATTCACATTCTCTCTATTGTTTTATGGTTTTGAAATGTGATATGATAAAGCGTATAAGCGGCCTTTCCCGGACCGAATGGGGAGCCGGGCCGCAATCCCGGACAGGACGGCAAAGCCGCTCTCCTGCCCGCCCCCTTATGCTGATACAGGAGGCTTTCGTTTTATGATGAAATTCACCAGAAAGCAGGCGTTTGCCGTCGCTCTGTCCGCTCTTTTTTCTCTTGCTGTTTTTTCCGCTCCGCTCATCTATGCCACCGAGATGCCCCTTGCTTCCGAGCCCGCGGAATCAACGGAGCCTATCTTTCCTTCCGAACCGCCCCCGGCTGTTTCGGAAACGCCTGTAGTCTCCACCCCGGAAGTTTCCGATCCCACGGGAGGCGTCTCTGTTCCCCCTGTGGTCTCCGGAGAACCGGGAGGAACCGAATCAGGCGGCATCGAGCCTCTGCCGGACGGCTCCTCTGCTCCTTCCTCCGAAACGGAGGGCCAGGTCTCCGAGCCGGTATCCTCTGAAACAGTCTCCTCCGAGGAACCGGCGGAAAGCCAGCAGCAGACCATAATTCCCAGCCAGCCGGAATATATCCCGCCCGTCATCAACAATCCCGACACCGATCAGGATCTGATTGATCAGCTGGCCTCCAACGCCGCCACGGCAAACAGCGATCCGGACGTTCTGACCTCCCAGGACTGGAGCGAGCTGCTCTCACAGGCGGACGGCGAAAGCCCCTCCTCGGATTCTTCCCCGACAGGCGGCGCTATCCTGCCTACTGACGACGATACGAACGGACCGGGCGATATGACCGCTTCCAACCGCAGCTCCTGGCTGCTCCCCGTCGGCATTGTGATGATCCTTCTCGCCTTCGCGGGCTTCGCCGTATTTGTGTATCTGCAATTCATCGCCCCGCGCATGAAAGCCTCCTCGCCCGCGTTTTCCCCCGCTCCGCTCACAGGCGGGCGCACGGATCCTTCCGTGGAACCCATGACGGATCTGGATGGCAGCGGCGTGGTGAAAGTGAACCGCCCCGGTGACAAAAAGCCGGAGCAGAGAATCGTGCCGGAAAGGGTGACTCCGGAGCAGCAGGCCTTTGCCAATCAGGAAACGATGGAGATTTCCGCCGCCGGCCTGCGGCGTCCCGCTCCACAGCGGCCGCAGATGGAGGATATTTTCTCCTCCGATGAAACCGAAAAAATTGTCCGGCAGGGCGGCGCACGCCAGGCACAGCCGCCGCAGGCGCACAGTGCGGCTCCCGCTGCAGCGCCTGTGCCGAATGCCGCTCCGGCGGCAAAACCGGCCGTTTCCCCGCAGCATTCCGCTCCTTTGCAGGCAGCTGCTCCCGCGAAACAGCCCTCCGCCGCACAGTCCGGAGCAAAGCCGCAGCCGAAGGCGCAGGCCACGCCCGTTTCCCCTGACGCTGCCAAATCCTTCGACTGGGACAAATTCTTTGAGGAATAAGATTTCTTTTCTGCAAGACAGCAGAACAGCGCCCCATCCCGAAAATCGGGATGGGGCGCTGTTTGCTGTCAGGAGATATGCGCCACTGCGACAGGCACAGGCGCGCCATTGATGTAGAAGCCGCAGCCGTCACCGGGCTTACCGACGGCAACCACCTTGAAGTACCAGTCAAATCCTTCGTTCCCCACATACTCCACAGTGAACGAGGACGAGCCCGCACTCAGCTTGGGCGGCTCTATCGCCGTTAGGCGGAACTGATAACTGCCGCCCTGCGGCACGGTAAACGGGGCTGTCGTATCGCTCGAGACTCCGCCAAATATGGAGGAAATCAACGTCAGCCGCGCCACCGCCGTACCGTTGACCTTGACGGTACACACCTGCCCCGGCAGGCCGACGGCGTAGACCTTCCAGAAGTAGTCATTTCCCTCCTGCGAAGCCAGGACAGCGCGGAAATTCGTGCTGTCAAGCTCCACCACAGGCGCTGTCCCATTGGTGCTGGTGAGTCGGAACTGATATGCACCGGAAACACTTACTTCACCGAGCATATCGCTCACACAGCCCACGGGCTGGGAGAACGCGCCGGACTGGCCAGCTTCCTCCGGCTCCGCGATCGGCATCTCCGCGCCGATGGACGGCTCGTTCCAGCCGGAACCGCCGGAGGGCTTGCCAGGGTCGGGATCCGGGTCCGGATCCGGGTCCGGATCGGGATCTGGGTCGGGGTCCGGGTCCGGATTTTTGACCGTTACAGTACAGGAAGCACTTGCGCCGCTGCCATCCTCCGCGGTCACGGTGATCGCAGCCACACCCGCGCTCACAGCGGTGACAGTCGCGGAACCGTCCGCGTTTTCTGTCACCGTGGCGACGCCTGTATGATTGCTGTTCCATACCACCGCTTTGCTGGTCGCGTTATCCGGCTCCACCGTGGCGGTGAGGGTGGCTGTTTGACCCTTCGTCAGAGAAAGCGCTGCCGGATCCAGCTTCACACTCATAACATACTGAACGAGGCTGCCGCTTCCATCGACTGTTCCGCTGATGGTTCCGGAATTATGAATGGTACCCTCGTTTGTGACGCTGCCGTTCTGCTGGATCTCCAGCGTGCCGCCTTTGTTCACATGCAGCTCACCGCCGCTGTCCACACGCAGTTCGCCGTCCTGTTTCACCGTCAACGTTTTCCCATCCGGTACCGTCAGAGACGCACCCTCCTTCACGGTGAGCGTCTGGGGATCCTCCCCGTTCGGCAGCGTCAGATCCTCTTGCAGCGTCTGATCGCCGTAAACAACGCCGGAATATTTGCTGTCAGCAGCATTTTTCTCAAAAATAATGCCGCTCCAGTTCTCTTTCCCGCTCTGGTCGGCAATGGCGCTTGCGCTCGTACCTCCCGCGGCATAGATCACCGCCGTGCCGGGTGTATCGTCTGCCGCGGTCGTGGAAAACGTACCGTTGCCTTCACCGCCGCCGATCCCTGCACCGCCCTGGCTGACACTGTCGCTGCTGATGGCTGTGACCGTGCCGCCATAGATGGTGACAGTGCCGCCGCCGCCGTACCAACCGCCGCCTCCAATTCCCGCGGCGTATTCGCCCCCAGAAGCCTCCACTATGCCGCCCATAATGGTGACGGCGCCGCCCGACTCATAAGAACCGCCGCCGATGCCGGAAGCCCAAGCCCCCCAATGGCCTTCACTGTACCGCTGCCCTTTTCCTGTCCGTAGATGGTAAGGCTGTCGGCACTGGGCGTATCGGGGTTATCGTCATCGTCCTTCACCTGGATTCCGCCGTTGACGGTGAGAGTACTGCCGTCCATGAGGATCAGGTGCACATCTCCGGTGACAGTGACACGGCTGGTAATTTCCACATTGCCGCTGACCACATACCAGCCGCCGGTGGTACCGCCGTTCCACGTCGTGGTATTTGGATCAATCTCTGTGTAGACCGTTACGGAGTCTGCACGGGAATCCACCACTTGCTTCCGGCTGTCCCACCACCGTTCGATATAGTCCACTGGTTCTCCTGCCGCATACACGCCCGTCACGCACGGCATGGCGAACATAAGCGCAAACGCGAGCATGAGGGATAACGCCCGTTTCCATGGCTGCTGTTTCATGTGCCTGCATCTCCTTCCGTTGAAACCTCTTTTTCTCCGCTTGCTGCGGACACTGCATTTTTATTTTTTCATTATACCGAAAAGGAGACAAAAAGAACAAGCAATATGCCCTGATTTTTAGAAAACTTAAAAAAACGAAACGCACATCTTGGAACAAGCACAGCTATTTCTGCTCCGGCACAGACTCCGGCAATTCCTCCCGACGCGCTTGCAGCCTTCCGGCGGCGCGCGGGAAGCAGATCTCCTTCATACGCCCATACAGACGGTGCCGGATCACATCCTGCCCGAAGAGATCCCACACCCCTCCGGACGCACCTGTATCCCCGCCCACCAGTGTGAGCAGCATCCGCGCCGCCTCCTCCACGGAAGGATATTCCAGAAAGCGTACCAGAATAGAATCTTCTCCCGTGCGGATGATTTTCAGGCGCCGCACGCTCGGCGCTTCCAGGAAAAACACATCGAGAAACAGCACGTCGCGCCCTTCCTCGTCCAGACGAAACTGCGCGCGCGCCGCTATGGCATACGGTTCCCCATGGATGACCACCGTGCCGCGCTCGGCGCGGCCATTCACGCCCACAGGGAACGAAACCGCTCCATCCCCGCCCATGGCGGCGTCCACAAACAAACGTCCCCCCTCCGCGCGGAAGCGCAGGCCGGACAAAGGCGCGGAAAAATTATTCGTCACGCCCGCCAGAATCAGCGGAAGCAGGGAAGCAAAGCTTTTTTCCAGCCGGTACCAGCCCGGCCCGACGGAACACACCGCATTTTCCCCACTGTCCACAGCGGTGCAGAAGCGCAGGGCTGCGTCCGGAAGCACAGAAGCAGGGGAAGAATCCCCGGAACTCCGGGCGGAAAAGAGCGCGCAAAGGCGGGAGAACCAGCCCACCGGCTCCGGATCCGTCCATGGATCGCGCAGGAGCCGCAGCGATTTCGGATCGTCCCGCATGGGATCGCGGCACAGCCGCCCGGCCCGGCAGGAGGGATGCTCCTCCAGCCACTGTGCATAGCGCGCGGGTGCGCCGGAACCGAAAAAGTCATCAATCGCGTCCAGCACGCGGTTAAAGAACAAGGAGGCGTCCCCGCCTGTCGTGGCGATCACCATGTCCAGCTCCGGCAGCACGACGGCATACTGGCCGAACACGCCGTTGAACTGATAGGAATGCGGAGCCGGGAAGCTCCAAAGCTGGTAACCGTAGCGCGTCATGCCGTCGTGCTCCGTCTCCACCTCAAAGGACAGCATTTCCTTCAGCCATTCCTCGGAGAGAATCCGTTTTCCCTCCCACATACCGCCGCGCAGGCAGAGTTCTCCCAGCTTCGCCATGTCCGTGACGCGCAGGTACAGGCCCCAGCCGCCCTTTTCGATCCCCATCGGGCACGTTTCCCAGTAAACAGGCGGGATCCCGAGCGGTTCAAACAGGCGCGGCGTAAGGTATTCCGTCAGCGTCTGTCCTGTCACCTTGCGCAGGATCGCGGCCAGCAGGTAGCTGTTCATGCTGTTGTAGTGGAATTTTTCTCCCGGCATATAGGCACAATCGGAATAGAAAAAGCCGCGCACCCAGTCGCGTTCCATCTCGCTGCCCGCCTCGCTGAAATTGGCCCCGCTGGTCATGGTAAGCAGATGACGGATTTTCATCGCCGCCATGCGCGGGCTGCGGAACAGCGGCGGCTGCTTTTCCGGGAAGAACGAAACCACCGAATCTTCCACGGACAGCAGTCCCTCTGCCGCCGCCATACCTACCGCCATGGAAACGACGGTTTTGGAGAACGAAAAGGTCATATGCGGCAGAGCCGCCGAGTATGGCGCGCGGCTGACGCATGCCACCAGCTTTCCATGGCAGAGTACCGCCGCGCTGTGCAGAAGAGGAAGCTCTCCCGCCCCGTCCGCCTGCCGGAAAAAGTCCCGCAGATACCCGGAGGGAATACCCTCGCGCTCCGGCGTGCTGCGCGGCAGGCGCGGATCCCCGTCCGGTTCAAAGGCAGGCTTCCCCGCCGTGAAGGGGTATGGGGTGAGATGTATCATATCCCCCCGCAGAAACTTCATCATAACGTCGGCCATTTTCACCTGGCTGATGAGATCCATCCGGTTCCCTCTCTTTCTCAGATCGACGGTGTGCTGCCGTATTCGCGCTCCAGCTCCTCCTCAAAATGGATGGGGGGCGGGGGAGGAACCGCCCGTCGGGTGAGTGAAAATTTTTCACACAGCGGTGCGGCGGCCTGATCCAGCATAGCAGGCAGCACGCGGGCGTCATCCGGCAGAAGGCAGATCGCCTGCGTCCGGCTCTCGATCAAATAGCCCTCCACATCCCCCACCAGCAAACGCCGGATACCGCGCGGTTCGCCGTCCGGGCCGATCGGAATATGCAGCCGCTCAAACAGCGGCGCGGCACACACAGGGCGCGCCGGAGGAAAGCCTTCCGCCGGAGAGACGGCAAAAACGGTATCATGCTCCTTCAGCAGAGCGGAAAGCTGCGGCAGAAAGGAGCCGAAGGCCGCCTCCGAGCAGGTCAGGCGGCAGTCCAGGCGATCCAGAAAAACCCGGATCGCGTCCTGTGTAAAAAAGGTCTGATGCGCGTTCACAAACAACAGCGCCGCCCTCACACCGGTCCCTCCTCCATCGGCAGGCCGCACAACAGGCGGCGTACCATATCCAGCGCCGTGCTGGCGGCGCGGAAGCGAATTTTTTCTCTTGACTGGAAGCGTGCGGGTGCGTTCATCCGCCGCACCCAGGTGTGTTCCCCGTCGCTCACAGCCAGATACACCAGCCCCACCGGCTTTTCCGGCGTGCCGCCGTCCGGCCCCGCGATACCCGTCACACCCACGCCGACGCTGCTGCCCGAAAAGCGCCGCACGCCCTCGGCCATCGCGCGCGCCACCTGTTCGCTGACAGCTCCATACCGATCCAGAATCTCCAGCGGCACGCCGAGCAGGCGGTGCTTGGCTTCGTTGGAATACGTCACAAAGCTCATATTCAGCACGGCGGAAGCACCCGGCACGTCGGTGAGACGCTTGGCAATCAGTCCGCCGGTGCACGATTCGGCGGCGGACACCGTCAGACCCCGCTGGGCCAGCAGCTCTACCACGGTGTTTTCCAGGCAGCTCTGCGATGTGCCGTCCGTGTTGACCGCGTAAACATACGAGCCCAGCCGCTCACACAGCCGGTCCGCAACAGCGCGGCACTCCTTCTGCGCTTCCTCCTGCGAGGACGCTTTCGCCGTCACCCGGAAAAACATCTCGCTGTCCTTGGCATAGGGGGCCACGGTAGGGTTCACAAGATTCAGAAAATCCTCCGCCCGCTCCGCCGCCGTGCCTTCCCCGATCCCGAAGGTGCGCACCATGAGCGACGCAATCACACCGCCGCCCAGCCGGTGCAGATACGGCATCAGGCGGTCGCGGATCATCGGCTCGCACTCGGACGGCGGGCCGGGCAGCAGCGCCACCAGACAGCCGTTCTCCGCGCGGAACACACAGCCCGGCGCGGTGCCATGATCGTTCGGGAGCACGTCGCAGCCCTCGGGGAGCATGGCCTGCTTCCACTGGGTTTCGCCGCAGACACGGCCCCGGAAATGCTCCTCAATCCGGCGGCGGCTGTCCTCGTGCATCACCAGCTGTTTTCCGCAGACGCGCGCCGCGATCTCCTTGGTGAGATCGTCTTTCGTCGGCCCCAGCCCACCGATCAGCACCACCAGATCGCTGCGCGACAGCGCCAGGCGCAGTGTTTCCTCGAGACGCGCGGGATTATCCCCCACGGTGAAGCGGCGCAGTACGTCGATCCCGGAAGCCGCCAGCTCCCGGGAGGCATACGCCGAATCGGTATCGATCGTGTGGCCAAGCAGCAGCTCGGTCCCCACGGCAATCAGTTCAGCCTGCAAGACTCATCCTTCCTTTCGGTTCCGGGGGCTCAGACCTCGCCCGGGACAATCTTCGTCACACGGCGGCCATCAACGCACGCCTGCACCAGCGCCTCCACATCAAGCGCGCTCTCCGCCTCATGCACGGCGGCCAGCTCCGGCCGGGTGCGCGGGTGGCGCGGCGTAAAGACGGTGCAGCAATCCTCATACGGGAGGATCGAGAGATCAAACGTATCAATTTTCCGGGAAATGGAGACAATCTCGCTTTTGTCCATTCCAATCAAAGGACGGAACACCGGCATGGAAGCGGCCTCGTCCGTGGCGGCAATCGCCTGGAGCGTCTGGCTTGCAACCTGCCCCAGGCTCTCGCCTGTGATCAGCGCGGCACAGCCCTCAATCGCGGCGATCCGCTCGGAAACCCGCATCATAAACCGGCGCATCAGGATGGTGAAGTAATCCTCCGGGCACTTGTCCAGAATCTCCTCCTGCACACGGGCAAAGGGAACGGTAATCATATACATCCGCCCTGCATACTCCGCGACGCGGCCCAGAAGCTGGGCCACCTTGCGCTCGGCGCGCTCGCTTGTATAGGGCGGGCTGGCAAAATGGATCGGGGTCAGCTCCACGCCGCGCTTGGCCATCATCCAGGCCGCTACGGGGCTGTCGATACCACCGCTGATGAGAATCGCGGCCTTGCCGCCTGTTCCGACGGGAATTCCGCCCGCGCCCCGCTCCGGCTCGCCGTGGACATACGCGCCGAAATCGCGGATCTCGACCCGCACCGTCACGTCCGGCTCATGGACGTTCACCGTCAGGTTGGGGAAGGCATCCAGCAGACACGCGCCCACCTCAGCGGAAATCTCCGGCGACGAGAGCGGGAACTTTTTATCGGCACGCTTGGTTTCCACTTTGAAGGTGCGCACGGTGGAAAGCTGTGGGCGCAGATACTCCACGGCGGCGGCGCGCACGGCTTCCATGCTCTTTTCCGTCACGCAGGCGCGCGAGAAAGTGATCACGCCGAAAATCTTGCGCACCCGCTCCACCGCGCCCTCCAAATCCGCGCCGGGGCCGGGGGTGATGGTGATGGTCGACTGCGCCATACGCACCTCAAACTCCCCGAGCGGGGCCAGGCGGCGGCGGATGTTTTTGATCAGCGCGTTTTCAAACGTATTGCGGTTCAAGCCCTTGAGAACAATTTCCCCCAGCTTGAGCAAAATAACTTCCTTCATCGGATGTTCTCCTTTTTATGTCATGATTTTTTCAGGCGGGCGCGCAGAGACGAACGCGCGGCCAGCGTGGAAAGGCCCTCGGCAAGCGCATCCGCGAGCGCGTCGACCTCCTGCTCTGTGTTGTTTCTGGAAAAACTCACGCGCAGGCTCGATTCAATCTGTTCCTTCGGCAAGCGCATGGCGGTGAGGACATGGCTCGCCTTCCCCTTTGCGCACGCGGAACCGGAGGACACACAGATCCCGCGCTCAGAGAGGAAGTGCAGCATCGTCTCGGCACGCACCGGGCAGGCCGAAAAGCTGAGAATATACGGCAGCGCGTCCTCCGGCGAATGGATGGTCACGCCCCCCATCCCGGCCAGCCGTTCGCGCAGGCGGCGGTTCAGCGCGCGGATACGCTCCTCCTCAGCGGCCAAATCGGGCAGAACCCGCACCGCCGCGCCGAAGCCCGCAATCAGCGGCATTCCCTCCGTGCCGGGGCGGAGATTCCGCTCCTGCCCTCCTCCGAACACGCGCGCCGCGATGTGCACGCCTTTCTTCACAAACAGCGCGCCCACGCCCTTCGGGCCGTGAATCTTATGGGCGCTGACAGTCATCAGGTCAATCCCCTGCCGTCCGGGTGCGAGCGGAAGCTTACCATACGCCTGCACCGCGTCAACATGCAGGAGCGCCGGGGCGTTTTGCTCCCGGATGGCGTCCCGCGCCGTCTCCACCGGCAGGATGGTGCCAACCTCGTTGTTCACCGCCATCAGGCTGACCAGAATCGTATCGGGCCGGACGGCTTCGCGCACGGCCTGTGCGCTGATGTGTCCTTCGCTGTCAGGAGCCAGGTAGGTGATGGTGAAGCCCTCCTTCTCCAGGGCTGCCATAGTATTCAGCACGGCGGGATGCTCAATCTGCGTGGTGACAATGTGCATCCCACGTTTCTGCCGCGCCTTCGCTGCGCCGAAAATCGCAAGGTTATCGCTCTCCGTCCCGCCGGAGGTAAAATACACCTCTTCCGGCATACAGGACAGCGACTTTGCCACCGCGCGCCGCGCTTCGTTCAGCTCCTCCTCGGCGGCAAAACCAAGGCTGTGCAGCGAGGAGGGATTCCCCCAGCAGGCTGTCAGCATTTCCTCTATCTTTTTCACCGCCTGCTCACACGGCTGTGTGGTGGCGGAGTTGTCAAAATATGTGAGATCCATTTTATGAACGATTCCTTTCTGCATATACGAAAACCCGGAGCTGCTTTTTATTCTGTCCCTATTATTTATCACAATTATATCACAAATCAGGCGAAAACGGCAACGAAGCATGACATTTGCAAAAACAGAAAAAACGGGTATAATGGAGACAGAGAAAACGCTGTTTTGCGGGAAAGGGGAGGAACCTTCGATGAAAAACACACGCCAGCGCGCCGCCATCCTGCGCGTGCTCGACGAGAGCGCGGAGCCGCTGAGTGCGGAGGAGGTACACTCCCGGCTGCACGGAGAGGAGCCTTCTTTGGCCCTCTCCACCGTATACCGCAATCTCGAACGCTTCTGCTCGGAAAACCTTCTGCACCGCGACACCTTTGGGGACGGTGTGGTTCGCTATTCGCCCGCGCGCCGTCACGGGCATTACCTCATCTGCACCGGCTGCGACGCTCGCGTGCGCATTGATGGCTGCCCGCTTGCCGCTCTGGAGGAAGGACTGGAACGCGACACCGGATTTTCCATCGAGAGCCACAGCCTGACGCTTTACGGAAAATGCCCGCGCTGTATGGAACGCGAAAAGCATCCTGAAAAATCCGGAGAAAAATAAAACACAACAGGCTTCCGATTCCTTGCACAAATAAATTTGCGAAGGATCGGAAGCCTGTTTTTTCTATAAAAGAGAATCAGTCTTTTGTCTCTACGCCATGCTTTCCGCAGATCTCCGCCAGACAGCAGCGATCGCAGTGCGGTGTGGTGCGGGCGGTACAGACGTCGCGCCCATGGTACACCAGACGGTGGCAGAAGTCGCTGCCCTCCTCGGGCGGAATCAGCTTCCACAGCGCCATCTCCACGCGCTTTGGGTCTTTGATCCCATCCACCAGACCAATCCGGTTGACGAGCCGGATGCAATGCGTATCGGTCACAATGGCAGGTTTGCCGAACACGTCGCCCATAATAAGGTTGGCGCTTTTGCGGCCGACACCCGGCAGCTTCAGCAGCTTGTCAAAATCGTCCGGCACCTTCCCGCCGTACTCATCGCGCAGCATCTTCATGCAGGCGCAGATATCCCTTGCTTTGCTGCGTCCCAGGCCGCAGGGACGCACGATGCGCTCCACGTCGTCCTCTTCTGCTGCCGCCAGCGCTTCCACGGAAGGATACTTCGCATACAAATCCTGCACCACGACATTGACGCGCGCATCGGTACACTGCGCGGCCAGGCGGACGCTGACCAACAGCTTCCATGCCTCATTGTAATCCAATGTACATCCTGCGTCGGGATATTCCTGTTTCAAGCGCTCTACCACAGCCAGCGCCAGCTCTTTTTTCGTCATGGGTTTCCTCCTATCCTTTTGCAGCATCATCAAACGCAAATTTTATCAGATACAAAAAAATCCGAACGCATACACGTTCGGATTTCATCTGGCTCCCCAAGTTGGACTCGAACCAACGACCCTGCGATTAACAGTCGCATGCTCTACCGGCTGAGCTATTGAG
>NZ_NFJU01000034.1 GCF_002160025.1 Anaeromassilibacillus sp. An200 | reverse complement strand
CGGACTACGCCTGCTGACTTTAGTGTAGCAGATGCCGCCGTCCTATGCACTGCCTTTATTTTCATTCTCAGCTGTGATGGCATTTCATGAGGCGTTGAAAACTGAATATCAGCCATGCGGGTACGTTCCCGTCTGAGCGAGCGACGCCGGGGAAAACGCCGGGATAGCGCCGCAATGCAGCCGCTTTTCTCTTTTGGAGGAAGCGGCCTGTGTTGTTGGCGTTGGAGCGATTCCTTTTGCCCGGAGGGAGGCGCGGCACGCCTCTTTCGCCATGACCTCAGACGAGGCTGAGATACTCACAATCGTTTGCTCACACGTCAGATGGGTCGGCTGCCTCCGGGTTGTAATCAGTAAGACCCTCAGAAGGCCGGTGGGAGGTCTGTATGCCGCAGACCTGCCTGCATGGTTCCTACAAGCGCCGGGGGTGCGGGCAGCAAATACGGCGCTGAAATAGAAAAAACAAAATAGAAAATTCAGATTGCCGTTGACGGCGAATCCGTGCGGCGCGGCCCAAAACCGCGCCGCATCAGTTTGCCGTCAGCCATTGGGAGGAATGCGCCATCACAAGCGAAAAGGAGAATGCCCACGCACAGGCGGAGCGGCTCTTCCGCCGTCTTTTCCCTGAAAATGGAATGACTGTGCGGGAGGAGCAGATCGCCCTCTGCCATTTTATGATCGATTCCATGCAGCGCCGCCGCATTGCGCTCTGCGACGCCGGCACCGGTATCGGAAAAACATACGCCTACCTGGCTGCGGCCGTCCTGTTCCGGAGCTGCCGTCCCTCTCGCGGAGCACAATCCATCACCATCTCAACCGCGACCGTCGCGCTTCAGGATGCCATTTGCCGGGAATATCTTCCCTTTCTCTCCCGTGTGCTGCTGAAGAATCGCGTGATCGACCGGCCGCTCTACGCTGCCGTCCGCAAGGGAAAGGAGCGATTTGTCTGCGACATTCGGCTCGCCCAGCGTCTGGAAGCTGTTAGGGAGAAAGAAAAAAACGAGAAGCAGTTCAAAGCACTTTTATCCCTGCGCGGAAAGCTGGATTTGGATCAGTTGCCGGAGCTCAGCGGATTTGACCGCCGGCAGGTATGCGTTCCCGCACATTGTCCCTCAAATTGTCCGGGTGCCCGGAGCTGCCGGTACCACCGGTATCTGTGGGAGGTCTCGCGGTGCGAGAGCATGATCCAAATCTGCAACCACAACTATCTGTTGGCGGACGCCGTCCACCGGCTGGAGGGAAGGCGTCCCCTGCTGAACGACTCCCGGCTGCTGATTGTCGACGAGGCGCACCGTCTGCCGGAGACCGCCCGGCAGATGTGCGCCTGCTCCGTCTCCACAACAGACCTGACGGAGCTGTGCAGCCTGTTGGAACGGGAACATCTTCCCGGCTCCCAGGCCCTGCGCGGTTCTGTGCAGGAGCTGGCTCATTCTCTGACTGAACCCGGCCAGCGCTCTCTGTGCACAGCCTTTCTCCTCACGGAGAAACGGAAGGAGGCGCTGCAAAACACCATTTCTCTTCTCAGACGGCTTCTGGCGGAACGACGATCGCTTCCCTTTTCACTCCATTACCGACTGGAAGAAACGGAACGGCTCCTCTCCATTTTTCGCCGCCGGGACAAGCACTATGTCCTGACGCTTCGATCCCATCGGGACGGCTTCTTCCAGCTGCGCGCCGATGTTCGGGACACGCCTGCGCAGCTGCGCCGTCTCCTGTGGGAGCAGGAGATTCCTGCGGTTCTGACCTCCGGCACCCTCATGACGGGCGGAAGCTTCGAGCGGACGCGCCGGACGCTGGGGATTTCCTGCAGGTGGACGGAGACAAAGGCAGCCTCTCCTTTTCCTTATCAGGAGAACTGCCTGCTCTACTTTCCAGCGAATCCAACGGCAGCCCGTTTTGGGAGCGGAGAGGAGGCGGATTGGATTGCGGAGCAGATCTTATATCTGGTGACTGCGGCAAACGGGCACACGCTGGTGCTGTTCCCTTCCTACTCTTTGATGAGTACCGCAGCCCACCGTCTCAGAGGAAGGCTGTCTGTTCCGATCATGGAGGTATGGCGTCACGCGCAGGACGTCATTCGTCAGTTCAAGCAGTGTAACAACGCGGTGCTGTTCGCGTCTGGCTCCTGCTGGGAAGGCGTCGATTTTCCGGGAGATATGGTCTCCTCGCTCATCCTGCCGCGCCTCCCCTTCTCCGCCCCCGATCCTCTGAGCGAGGCGGAGCGGGAACAATATCCCACGCTGGAGAACTATATCCGCGAGGCCGTTGTCCCGGAGATGCAGAGAAAGCTCCGGCAGGGCTTCGGGCGCGCAATCCGGACGGAAACGGACGTCTGCGCGGTGAGTATCCTTGACCGCAGGGCCTGCCCCGGAGGCCGGTACCATCAGGCTGTCCTTGACGCTCTGCCCGAGTGCCCTGTAACGCAAAGCGTGGGAGAGATCGAAGCTTTTCTCCGGTTCAAGAAGGGGCCGGAGTATTTTCGGGAGGAACGATCATGGAAGAACAAAAACGAAACATACGCAATGAAATCCTCTATTACGCAGCCTATTCTTATCTGAAAAAGCTGATGGAACAGGGCGTCGGGCAGGAGATTTTGAAAAAAGCCAATGTTGCTCTTGCCGAACAATACGGCGTTTCCCAATACAATATTTAGCAGGTAGTGTGATAGAATTCCGCCGTGTATTGTGGTACTGTTGCTGGTGACAGATAGTCTTTCAGAGAAGGAGGGAAATAGGCATGCCGGAAGTCAAAATCATCCCACCCGTTTCTCAGCACGCCGAAAGGCTCCGTGTCGCTGCTTATGCAAGAGTAAGCAGCGATTCCGCCGACCAACTCAATTCCTTCGCCTCGCAGATTGCGTACTATACCGACGTCATCCAATCCGAAGAGGACTGGGAGTTTGCCGGACTGTATGCCGATGAAGCCGTTTCCGGTACCACAACGTCCTCCCGGAACGATTTTCAGCGTTTGCTCAAGGATTGCAGAAACAGAAAGATTGATCGGATTCTTGTCAAATCCATTTCCCGATTTGCGCGGAATACGCTGGACTGCATCCAGACTGTACGCGAACTGAAAAGCCTTGGTGTTACGGTATTGTTTGAGAAGGAAGGAATCGACACCGAACATCTGGGCAGTGAGATGATGCTGAGCATTCTCGGCGCGGCGGCTCAGGAAGAATCGCTGTCAATTTCCCGCAATTTGAAATGGAGCTATCGCAGAAGAATGCGTTCTGGTGATTTTATTACCTGCAGTGCGCCGCTGGGATATTATCTGAAGGATCGGACACTGATCCCCGATCCGCAGGAGGTTCCTGTGGTGCAATATATCTTTGGCAGTTACCTCAGTGGGAAAAGCCTTGAAGAAATATCTCAGACACTGCTGCAAGCATCTGCCAAGCAAGAAAAACGATGGAACGCAGCGGCAATAGAGTATATTCTGACAAATGAGAAATACATTGGAGACGCGCTGGTTCAAAAATGGTTTACTCCGGAGCAGCTCCCCTTTCGCCGACAGAGAAACCGCGGACAGGAAAAGAAATATTATATTAAACACTCTCATAAGCCTATTATTTCAACGGAACAATTTGAAGCAGTTCAGTTTCTTCTTCGGCAAAGATCGTCTCTTCATTTTGCGGCATACCGGAAAAAGGAGTCGGCGTTCACGAAGCTGCTCGTTTGTTCGTATTGCGGTGCTGTTTTGAGACGACGGGTAAACCGGGGAAAGGTAAGCTGGGTCTGCGGCCAGCATCTGCAGGGAAAAGAACTTTGCCCCCAGCAGAAGGTGCCGGAGCCGGAGCTGCTGGAAGCCTGGTCCCGGCTCTGCCGGAAGCTGAGCGAAAACCGGGAAAGTATTCTTGGAGAAATGCTCTCACAACTGGAAGAAATCAAGTGGAAAAGCCGGAGGAACAAACCGGGCACAGAAGAACTCGAGGCAAAGCTTGCCGAACTCATCAGGCAGAATCACGCATTGTCCAGGCTGCGGAGCCGGGGCATGCTGGATTCTGCTATTTTTATCGAGAAAAGCAACCGGAACAATCTGGAGATTGAGCACATTCGGGCAGAGCTGGCTAAAACGGCTGTGCCGGATCGTATTGTTGAAACCATTCGGGATACCCGGAAGCTCCTGTATGCTCTGGATTCCCTCTCCCCTGTCCCGCGCGAAATCATCAGGGCGGTAGTGGTAAAACCGGATCGTTTCCGGTTCCTGCTGATCAACGGACTGCAGCTCGAGGAGGCCAGAGAAGTATGAAGAAAAAAAGATATCTACCCTTTGGATATCGGATGGAGCCGGGACAGGTTCTCCCTGTCCCGGAGGAGTCCGACCTGCTGCGACATCTCTTTTCCGCATATCTGGAGGGAGCCTCGCTTCGCCAGACTGCGGAGCTGGCCATGCGCTCCGGGATTCCCTATCATGAAAACGGAAACGGCTGGAGCAAATGTACCGTTTCCCGAATTCTTGCGGATGAGCGGTATTGGGATTGCAAACAGTTCCCTCCCGTCATCGGCGCGGAGATGGGAAGGGCCGTTTTGCAGCGCCGGAAGGACCAGGCCTCCGCTCCCTGTCCCCTCCCCTTTCTTCGGAAAAAGGTTCTGTGCGGAAAATGCGGCAGCCTTCTGTGCCGGGACAGCAGGAGCTCTCCGAATATTGTATGGAAATGCCAATCCTGTGGCGAACGATTTGGGCCACAGACGGATCAGGAGCTTCTGCGGGAAATCAAAAAGAAGCTGCACGAGCTCTGCCGGACGCCGGAGCGCTCCCTTTCGTCAGAGGCGCATAAGGAACAGATCTCCCTGTACATCGTCCGCCTGAAAAATCAGATCCACCATCTGCTTGACAGTCGGGACGTCGATCCGGATGAGCTGCTCCCGCTGGTTTTTGAGTGCGCACAGGAAAAATACAGCCGAAGCCGGCTGGCTTCCAATCCGCAGGAAGAAAAAATCCGCGCGCTGCTCGCACAACACGTGGATAACGAGGAGTTGGATCCGAACTTTTTTAACCAGGCGATCAAAGGGGTTGTGCTGATGGAGCGCTGCACCATCCGGCTGAGACTTTGGAACGGCATAGAGTTCTGAGGAGGAAAAGAAGGTGCCAGAGAAAAAGATAACAGAAATACCGGCGAACCCGGTTTTCCATAACATTCGAAAATCCAGACGCCGGCTGAGAGTTGCCGCCTATTGCCGTGTCAGCACGGAAGAAGAGGAGCAGCAAAACAGCTTTGAGGTACAGATCCAATACTACACGCAGAAAATTTGCGGTAATCCGGAATGGGAGCTCGCAGGGATTTTCGCCGATGAGGGAATCTCCGGTGTCAGTACGCGGAAGAGAGCGCAGTTCAATGAAATGATCGCGCTGTGCAAACGCCGGAAAATCGATATGATTCTGACCAAATCCATCTCCCGGTTTGCACGAAACACGCTGGACTGCATCCGGTATGTCAGGATGCTGAAAAGCTGGGGTATTCGAATCATCTTTGAAAAGGAAAACATTGATACCGCCAACATGAACAGCGAGATGATTCTGACCTGTCTGAGCTCGTTTGCGCAGGCTGAGAGCGAATCCATCAGCGGAAACGTCACGAAGGGAATTCGCATGGGATACCGGCAGGGACGGTTTGTATTTCGGTATGACAGGTTTCTGGGATACCGGAAGGGAGCGGACGGAAAACCGGAGATTGTCCCCGAGCAGGCAGAGATCGTTCGTCAGATCGCGCAGAGCTATCTGAATGGAAACAGTCTGAGGGAAATCAAACGCTTTCTGGAGGATAGAAACATTCCCTCTCCGGGTGGAACGCGCATCTGGAGGGAAACGACTATTCTCAGCATTTTGCAAAATGAGGAGTATATGGGAGATGTTCTTCTCCAGAAAAGCTTTACAGCGGATTTTATGGAAGGAAAAAAGCAGAAGAACAACGGCGAGCTTCCGCAATACTATATCCGGGATAACCATCCGGCAATCCTTTCGCGCGAGACGTTTTACAGAATTCAGGAAGAGATCTCGCGCAGAAACAGCAAACGGCCCGCCAATGCCAAAAGAGCGAAAACCAACCGCGGAAGGTTTTCCAGCAAATATGCCTTGACGGAGCGATTGGTGTGCGGCATCTGCGGCAGCCTGTACCGCAGGGTTACCTGGAGTATCCATGGCAGAAAGGAAATTGTGTGGCGGTGCATCAATCGCCTGGAATACGGTTCCAGAATCTGCGGCTCCTCTCCTACCATACGGGAGGAGTTGCTGCATGATGCCATAATGGAAGCGATGCAAAGCCTGATCCGCGACAATCAGAACGATATGGCTGTCTCCCTGCAGGAAATCATCCTCCAATGCACGGCACAACAGAATCAGGGCTCCCAGCCGGAGGAGCTTCGCCACCGTTTGGAAGAGCTCAACCGGGAGCTTGACCGTCTTCTGACGTTTGCCGGAAATGACCTGACGGATCTGAGAATCAAGCAGATCAGTGATGAGATGCTCCGACTCAGGCAGCAGGAAAAGCAGTTTGCCTGCAGTGCGGACTACGCAAGAGGCAGAGAGGACGAGATGAGGGAGCTGATCGCCCTGCTCGACGATAAAGATCTGAATCTGACAGAATACTCCAACGAGCTGGTGCGCCGCGTGATTGAGCGCGTGACCGTGCTGTCCAGGGAAGAGATCGTGATTCGGCTTGTCGGGGGGATGGAGATGAGGAGGAGGGTTGGAGAAAGCAGCGAAAAATAGCTGATTCCCGGCAAAGCATGGCTCCCAGACAGATGTTATTGTCATTGCCGTCAAGATTCGGTATAATGTTATAAAGTGATGGTGTTTTACTTCAGGAAAGTTACCCTCAGAGGGCAAGAAATCTTGTTTGCTGAGGATATAAACCTCTAAAACGATTCTCGCCATTGAGGAGTACTAGATATGGATACCAATTTTCTGGATAAGGTCAGCGGCCTCTTAAACAGCGATCTCTCCCCCTCTCAAAGAGCAAAGAGTCTTTTGACTGTTTCCGGCTCAGAAAACCCGTTCAATCAAAAAGTGGCCCTTTTTGTGGAAAACCTTTGCAAAGAAACGGTTCTTCCTATTATTCCTTCAAAGCAGATATTTTATCTTATAAATGCTGAGGAAGCAGTTTATGACGCACTTTCAGAGCTGCTCCGCGCCTCCAGGAACTCCTATTTTAACGCCGTCTGCGGAGAAATCCTTTGGTGGCACACCCACGATAAAAAATATGCGAGCATTTCTCTTGAATCTTACAAACAGGAGTTATCTGAGCCGACCTATTCATCAAATTCTTCGTTTACGCAAATTGCCCTGGGTATTTGCCGCATTTGGTCAAAATACAGGCCGGACTCTTTCCCCTTTGACAGCTTCTTTCAAGAATGTCTCGACCATATTGAATCGAATTTAAACGAACAAGCAACGTTCTGCACTCTTTATCTCCTGGAAGGATTACTGACATGCAGCAAGGAGCAACCGGAAAGCAGGGAAAAAATAGAACGAGCAGCCATTTCCGCAGCTGAGTACTTCTGCAAAAATCAAAACTGGCATTTGGGAATTGAGCTAAAGAAATTTTTGCATAGCCTCTATAAGAGCGAAAAGCGCCCTGGCGACGAGCAAAAAATAATAGAGAACATTGCGCTTGAGTATGAGCGGGAGGCTCAGCATTTCTCTCAAGACAGTTCCCCTGATATTATCAGAGCGATTGCCGCTTATCATAATGCCATGAATATGTGGAGCCAGCTTTCCAACCGAGCGAAAGGAACGCAGGAGCGAAAAAGATTGGCAAAGACTCTGGAACCTCTGAAAGCCAAGAGAATGGGAATGATGTCAACGATAAAAAGCAAGCCTGTTGATCTGAGCGAAACGATCACAGAACTAAAGCAAAGGATTCAGAAGTCTACTTTTGAAGAGTTTTTGTACTTCTTTACTGCTCTATTAAATTTAGAGAGTCCAGAAAAGCTCTTCAAGGAAATTGAACAAAGCTCTTCTCTTGCAGGTTTATTCTCATCCCAAACCATAGACTCGCAGGGGCGAGTGATTAACAAGATCCCGTCTATTCTTGGCGCGTCGGATGAAGAAAAGCTATGCATCTGCGAGCATGAAGCCGCCAAGAAATATCTCATTGCAACAGACATGTTTGCGACAAGATGTTTGGCTATTGCCAGAGAAAAATGGGAATTCACCGAAGAAAACCTGCAATTTCTTGTTGAAGATAATCTTTTTGTTCCAGCAGATAGAAAGGAATCTTTTCTCAAAGGTTTGGTTGCGGGATTTCGGGGAGACCTGGGACTGTCCATGTGTCTTCTCATGCCGCAGGTTGAAAATGCAATCCGCGAGTTAGCGCGCAATTGCGGCGCCGTGGTATACAAAACAGATTCAAACGGTGTGGAAGAAGTGCTTTCTCTGGACAGCATTCTCCAGCAGCCTGAAATAAAAGAATCAGTAGAAGAAAAAATTCTTTTCAATGTGCGTGTGTTTTATACCGGGAAAAATGGTTTTAACATGAGAAACAACGTGTGTCATGGACTTTACTCTGACACAGAACTGCAATCAATCCCAAGCTTAGCCGCATGGTGGTTTACGCTGTATCTATGCTGCCATTTCTGTCCGGAGCTTTACAGACGAATCGAGGAGCAGAGCAAGAGAGAGGAAAAATAGAGCGGACATCGTATCAGAGATACGATACCCGAAAATAGCCTTCATGGAACAGGTCTTTCATGTATTTGAGCTTTTCCGCACGCGCCCAGGGCGGTATCTATTCTGTTGCCGCCGCTCAAAAATAACAGGACGACCCTAACGGGGCCGTCCTGTTATTTTTTCATTCAAAGAGGGATTCGAACCGAAGATCCGAGCGTGAAGAAAACGTGCCGGTGGCACGTTTTTAGCGAGGAGAGCCCGCGAGCGGGGCCCCGCGCAGGCGGGGAGTCCGCGGGCCTACCGGGGAAAAGGGCGCGAAAAAAGATTCATAATCCGTGAATCTTCCTTTCGTGGAGAGCGAAGCCGAATCCCTCTGGGCGGGCCAAAGAAGCAGGGGTTGCCTTTTGGCAGCCCCTGCTTCTTGTATGATACCCCCTGTTTGGAAGGAAAAGCATTAATATAAGTCAATCATTTGGCGTTTTCTGGGATTTTTTAAAGACCGCCGGGAACGGAGAATTTCTCCGCTTCCCGGCGGTCTTTCCGAAATTTCTCTGTTTTGTTACGCGATCGTCGCCGTCGTCACGACAACGTCGTTCGCGGAGAAGGTCGTTGAAGCGCCCTTCTCACCCGTTGCCGTTACCTTGAAAAACCAGTCGTTGCCGCTGTTCGAGACATACGCAACCGTGAAGTTTGCGTTATTGCCTGTGAACACCGGACGGGAGGCGCTCGTCAGCTTAAACTGGTACGCCGCGCCCTTTGCGACCGTGAACGGCTGGGTCGTGTCGGAGACAACGCCCGCCGTGCCGCCCGTCACGGACACGACATGATAGCCGTCGACCAGCACGTTCGCCGTGCTGCCGGCCGCGCCCACGCAGCGGATGACGTAGAAATAGTCGTTTCCGCTCTGGCTCGCAAGCTCAACCGTGAAGCTCGCATTGCTCACCGTCATCACTGGCTTGTGGCCGTTCAGACTGGTGATGCGGAACTGGTACTTACCGTTGACCGTCAGGTTGCTCGTCGTGTCGCTCACAAAGTTTCTCGTACCCTCGCTTACGGACGGCAGACTGTGCCCCAGAGATGAATCGTTGTCGGTGGTGGACTGGGAAGGCGTGCTCAAAACGCTTTTCAGCTTGGTCATGGCCTCGTCAACATAGTAGCTTTCAAAGACTGCGCCGTCCAGCAACACTTTAATATCCTCTTCCGTGACACCGGCTCCCCAGTAGTTCTCAGAAACGTCAACATGGTAATAGGATGTGGGCTTTTCGTTCACAACGGTCTTCCACCCTGCGCAGATGGTGGTGCCTTCACCAAAATTGTTTTTCTTAATAATGGCGTCATCGGTCGAAACACGGATCAGGCCGGACAGAGCCGCCATAGAGTTCTCAACGCTTTCCCCATCTTTTTTCTTTGTATTCGGCAGTGTCTTGCAGCCGGTCATGGTAAAGCCCGTGGCGTTGGCCGTATATATTATACATTGCATTTTCCAAGATTTCATGTGCATGTGATAGTTTTTACAAGAAAAACAGGGTTGAAACCAGAAAATTATCTTAAAAATTTGTGCATAATACCCAAATATGTGGCGGCAAAAATCCCCCTGCGCCCGGCCTTTTCTTTTTGCCCCGAAACGCATGGTAGGGATGGAATTTATTTTGTTGCCAACGCTCTGGGCGGGCCGTCCTCTTATTTTTCCCCCAAACAGGTCGATGATCCCAGTAGAAGCGGACGTGCGAAAAAATTGTGGAGGTGAACTGTTATGGCAATCGAACCAATCCCATTCAAGCCCTATACGGGTGTGATCGATCCCACCAGCAAACGCTATCAGACGGCCAAGGCGATGCTGAACGAAGGACGTGTGACCAAGTCCGCGGTGCAGGAAAAGTACGAGGCCAAGCTGGAGGAGCTTCGCGCCCTGCTTCTTATGCTGGGCCAGGATACCAGTGTGGTGGATGAGATGGCCAAGCTGTACGAGGGCGATGAAGAAATGGCCATCCGCAACATCATGGGGCGGCTGGACGAGGACGGGGACAAGCTCAACTGCTACGGCGTGGCCGGCATGGATATTACGGGAAAGGATCCCTCAACCTTCCGAAAGATTATTGACGTCTCGGAGGCGGCGCGGCAGGATATGTTTGACACGACCCTGCGCGAATATATTCGGTATAACGGCATGGGAAGCGGCGACAGCGACCGCACCGCCGTGTTTACCCGCTATCAGCTCAGTGTGAAAAAATCCGACCGGCTCGCGGGAACGTGGACGCTTGAACAGTATGAGCGATGCTATGAACGGGCATTTTACAGTATTGTCAAGGAAGCATATCCCGACTGGAAACCAGGGCAGAAATTTAATGCCAGCGTCCTTAATGGGATTACGAGGGAGCAGGTGGAAAGCCGGATTGTCCAGGCAGGCAATTCGCTTACGCTGACCAGCGGGAACGCGGTGGATGTGAAGGCATAGCTTTTGGTGGAAAGGAAAGAGAGATGAAACTGATTTTGAGTGATCGGCCGCTTGCCCTGCCGATGCAAAACGAGTCCATCCGGTTTGTGGATCTGTCGCAGCTGAAGATAGCCAACTGTGTGGGCTGCTTCGGGTGTTGGACGAAAACCCCCGGCCGGTGTGTGATCCGGGACGACGCGGTGAAGGTGTATCCGCTGATTGCCCAAAGTGAAACGGTTCTGTACGTCAGCCGTATTCGGTACGGCGGCTACGATACCGTGATGAAAACCATGATCGAACGAGCGATCCCTGTGCAGCAGGCGTTTATCCGGGTGCTGGACGGCGAAACGCACCATGTGCAGCGCGCGGTGGCCCCAAAGAAGGCCACGATTCTTGCCTATGGCAGCACGTCGCCGGAGGAAGAAAAGCTGTTTTGCCGGCTGGTGGAAAGGAACGCGAAAAATATGAATTTTGCGGACTATCGCGTCCTGTTTGCCAGGGAGGACGAGGTGGAAGCGCTCGCGCAGAAGGAGGTGGAAGCGTGGCAGAGATCCTGATTCTCAACGGAAGCCCCCGCGCGCCGCGCTCGAATTCCAAACGGTATGCGGAGCTGTTTTCCGAAAGCTGCCGGGGACAGACGCGGTATCTGGCCGTGGGCCGGGATAACCACCAGGAGCTGTGCGGCGCGCTGGAAGGCTGCACCGATCTGCTGCTGGTGTTTCCCCTCTATGCGGACGGCATCCCGGTGCCGCTTCTCCATGCCCTCAAAGCGTTTGAGGAGCAGCCGCCGAAACGCAGGCCCACGGTCTCGGTGCTGATCAACTGCGGATTTTACGAGTCGGAGCAGAACGATGCGGCGGTGGACATGGTGCGTCAGTTTTGCCGCCAGGCCGGGTTCCCGTTTGGTTCGGTGCTCGAAATCGGCAGCGGTGAGGCGATCCTTGACACGCCGTTTCGCGCGATGGTGCGGGGGAAAATCAAAAAGCTGGCGCGGGCGATTGAGACGGGAAAGCATAGCGCCCTGCGGGTGACAATGCCCATTTCCCGGGGAATGTTCGTAAAGGCTTCCACCAAATACTGGATCCGGTACGGTGCGAAAAACGGCGTCACGGCGGAGCAGATGGCCACGATGCAGATCGAGGGCAGCGCGCCAAACGGAAAATAAAATGGACAGAAAAAGGGGGATCGCTCTTGGATGGAGCGATCCCCCTTTTGGCGGAAGCGGTCTGTGGCTCAGGGAGCCATGTCAGGGCAATACTGTGCCTTGATAGCCTGGATCAGAGCCGACACGCGCTCGTCCCGAATGGTGTACACCACGTTCATTCCCTGCTTTTCAGACGAGAGGATCCCCGCGGTGCGCAGCTGGGAAAGATGCTGGGACAGCGCGGAGGCGGTGATGTGCGGTGTGAAGGTGTGCAGCTCCCCCACCGTCCGCGGCCCTTCCATGAGCGCGCACAGAATCAGCAGCCGGTGCTCATTGGCGAGGAGCCTGAGCAGCTCCGCAATTCGTTTTGCCTGTTCCTCCACAGCTTTTCGCCTTCCTTCCGTTCCGGAGTTTGCAGATTCCCTGCGTCATCGTGCCCATCGGGCAGTACACACACCACGAGCGCGGGCGGAACAATACCATCGTCGTGAGGCCGAGGATCGTGGAGGTGAGCATCACGCTGAAAAATCCGAAGGCGAACTGTGCCATCCACGGCGCGGCGAAGCTCACGTCGGCCCACTGCCACGGCAGGCGGAACACCCAAAGCAGCGTCACCGTCTCGGAGAGCGGCGCGCCGGTAAACACCTTCCAGGTGCTCACCAGCATCAGGCCGAACATGATCATGAAAAACGTCAGGAAGCCGTAGCGGAACCACGGGCTGCGCAGAAATTTCGGCGGCGGCACGTTGCGCGAGAGCTTTAACTTTTCGCCCAGCAGCCCCAGCAGCTGGCCGCGCCCGCAGTAGCGGTTGCAGTACGCTTTGCTGCCTCCCACAATGGCGACTAAAAGCGGGATGCAGAAAAAGAGCATCCCCAGCCACGCAAACAGGATGTTGAATAACCCCAGACACAGGTAGAGCAGCTCCGCGATCCAGAGGTAGTCGGACCATCTCTTTTTTTGTTTCATTCCGCTTTCTCCCGTTTCACAAGATCGATGACGGCGGCGGGGCATACCTTGGCGCATTTCCCGCAGCCAACGCATTTCTGCGCGTCCACGCGGGCGGCGATCCCCCATTCGACGGCGATAGCTTCCCTGGGACAAACGCGGGCGCAGCACCCGCAGGCGACGCATTCCCTGCCCACCACGGCGATTTTAAGCGATTGAGCCATAAGATCCTCCCTGGTAATTTAGTAATTAAGATATTGCTAATATACTGTATTTCCAGGAAAAAGTCAAGGCGGATCCGGTCGAAAGGATCCACCTGGCTTGTCAAAAAGCTTTTTATACAGCAAAGCATTATGGCTTTTGCTTTGCGATAAAGGTCCGAAAAAAATCGCTGCGCTCTTTTTTCTAGCCTTTTCATGGCTTCGCAGAATTTTATGGGGCTCTGCCCCAATCCCCGCCGCCTTTTGAAAAAGGCGGGCGAAAACTTCATGTTTGCGCTCTTTAATATTCCACACCGCGCCGTGCTCCGATCCCCTTTTCATACGGGTGGCGCACACAGTGCATTTCGGTGCAGTAGTCGGCGGCTTCCAGCATCCATGGCGCGGGAGTGCGGCCCGTGAGCACCAGCTCCTGCTCCTGAGGCTTTTCCAGCACCGCGCGCCGCAGCGTGTCCTCGTCCACCATCTGAAGCTGCAAGGCGGCGCACGCTTCGTCGAGCAGAAGGAAGTCGGCGGGCTCGCGCACGGCGGCGAGCAGAAGCTCCTGCTGCTGTCTGCGCGTTTCGGCCTTCTCCTCCTCGTTCATCTGAAAGACAAATTTCTGTCCCGGCTTGCCCCGCAGGATCGTCGCGCCAAGCTTTTGGAGCAGCGGGATCTCCCCGCTCTCGGATCCCTTGAGGAACTGAACGATGACCACGCGCTTTCCCGCCGCAAGCGCGCGCAGCGTCATGCCCATGGCGGCGGTCGTCTTGCCCTTGCCGTCGCCCCAATATAAATGGATCAGTCCGTTTTCCATGCTGTTATCCTCTCCTTTGTTCCATCATCGCGTACACGGCTTTCATATCAAGCGCATGGCGCACGCCCTCGGCCAGAAGCGCGAACTGCTGCTCCTGGTAGGCCCGGTGGGAGATCGGGGCGGCGGTGTCGCAGGGGATTCCCTTCCGCCCGCACAGAAAAGCCGCAAGCTTTTGCGCCAGGCTTCCGGTGTCGAACAGGCCGTGCAGATAGGTGCCGTACACGTTCCCGCTCACACAGCCATCGTCCGCGCCGGTTTCAAGGCGGCAGAACGGCTCGCCCTCCACGGTGGTTTTTCCCGTGTGGATCTCGTAGCCGTCGAGCGCGGCCCCGGCAAACGCGGGAGCGGTGACGCACGCCTGCACGCGGGTGCGCGTTTTCTGTTCGCAGAACACGGTGTCCACGGGCAGAAGGCCCATGCCGCGCACCTCCCCGCCGCCCTCCGTGCCGAGCGGATCGCGCAGCGTGCGGCCAAGCATCTGATAGCCGCCGCACACGCCGAGCACCGGCGTGCCGCCGTGCGCCAGCTTCAAAACGGCGGCTTCCAGCCCGTTCTGCCGCAGCCACAGAAGGTCGGATATGGTGCTTTTCGTGCCGGGCAGAATGACGAGATCCGGCGTGCCGAGCGACCGTGCGTCCTCCACATACCGCACGCCGAGCGCGGGGTGTTCGTCGAGCAGGGAGAAGTCCGTGAAGTTCGACAGGCGCGGCAGACGGATCACCGCCACGTCAATCGGCTTCTTCGCCGCCTGCTGTCCGAGACGCGGGGCGAGCGAGTCCTCGTCGTCCACGTCCACACGCAGGTACGGCACCACGCCGAGCACGGGGATGCCGGTCTTTTCCTCGAGCATGGAAAGGCCGGGGCGCAAAATGGCTTCGTCTCCCCGGAACTTGTTGATGACCAGTCCGCCGATGCGCGCGCGCTCGGACGGCTCGAGCAGCGCGACGGTGCCGTACAGCTGAGCGAACACGCCGCCCCGGTCAATGTCCCCCGCCAGCAGGACGGGCGCGTCCACCAGCTCCGCCAGACCCATGTTCACGATATCGTCGCCGCGCAGGTTGATTTCCGCCGGGCTTCCTGCGCCCTCAATGACAATCACGTCGGATTCGGCGGCAAGGCTTTCATAGGCCGCGAGGATCTCGGGGATCAGGCTCTTTTTCATGCGGAAGTAGTCGGCGGCGCTCATCTGGCCGCGCACCTCGCCGTTGACAATCACCTGGCTGCCGGTGTCGCTGCACGGCTTGAGCAGGATCGGGTTCATGCGCACGTCCGGTTCCAGCCCGGCGGCCTGCGCCTGCACCACCTGCGCGCGGCCCATCTCCAGCCCGTCGCGCGTGACGTAGCTGTTCAGCGCCATGTTCTGGCTTTTAAACGGAGCGGCGCGCAGGCCGTCCTCCTTGAAAATGCGGCACAGCGCGGCGCACAGCAAACTTTTGCCCGCGCCGGACATGGTGCCTTGTACCATGATGCAGCATGCGTGTTTCATTGGATCACCTCGCGTAACGTTTCCACCAGACGAAGATTTTCCTTGTGCGTGCGCACGGCGGTGCGGTACCAGCCCTCGCCCAGCCCGTGATAGTTTGCGCAGCTTCGCAGGAGAATCCCGCGCCGGCGCATGGGTGTGAGAAGCGGCACGGGCGAAAAGAACAGAAGGTAGTTCGCTTCGCCGGGGATCACCCGCAGGCCAAGCTGCTCGAGCCGTGCCATGAGCCATGGCCGTTCCCGCGCAATCAGCGCGCGCACCCGCTTTACATAGTCTGTTTCCGAGAGCGCCGCTTCCCCGGCGGCCTGCGCCAGCGAGGACACAGACCACGGCTGGCCCGCCGCGCGCATTTGGGAAAGAAGCGATGCGTCCGCGCACAGGGCATACCCAAGCCGTACCCCGGCCATGGCATAAAGCTTTGTGAACGCTTTGAGGATCAAAAGGTTCGGGAACTCAGGCAGAAAGGCGCGCAGGCTGTGCGCGTCCGGGTCTAAGAGGAAGTCGGCAAAGCACTCGTCGAGGATGAGCAGCGCGCCCGTCTCCCGGCAGCGGCGGGCCGTTTCCAGCAGCAGCTCGCGCGGGGAGGTTACGCCCGTCGGGTTGTTCGGCTCGCAGAGGAACACCATGTCGGGGTCTGCACCGGATGCGCCCGATCCCATCGCTTCGGGAAAGTCCTCCCCCAGCCGGAAGCCCTGCTCCTCGCGCAGCAGATGGCGGCGCACCGCACAGCCGCAGGCGGTCAGGGCTGTCTCATACTCCGAAAAGGCCGGGGCGGTGACAAGGGCCGTCCGCGGCCTGCGGGCCAGCACCGCGCGGAAGATCAAATCTGCCGCGCCGTTGCCGCAGAGCACGTATGATTCCGGCACGCCCTCGTGCGCCGCAATCGCGCGGGACAGCGACCGGCACAGCGGGTCTGGGTACCGGTCTGCCGACGCGGCCGCCTGCCGGATGGCCTTCCGCACGCCCGGCGGCACGCCCAGCGGGCTGACGTTCGCGGAGAAGTCGAGCGGCTGGCCGCCGTATTCCTCCTGATAGCCCGCCCAGTCCCCGCCGTGCGTCAGACGGGGAGCGGGGCGGCGGTTTGGTTCGGATTCCATGCCGGTTCCTCCTTTTGGGACAGAATAACGCCGCGAAAACGGGCGCGGGGGTGAAATGCGGGCGCGCGGAAGATGCTGTGCGCTGCCGCGCGGACGGACACAGAGACAGAAAGCCAGCGTCCTTACAGGAATATGTGAGAGAAAATCGCCGCGAACCACACGGGGATCATGACCATCAGCCACAGGAAAAAGCGCACGGCAAGGCCGATGACAAGCCCGAGCACGCTTGCCCATACCATGTTCCGGTTGGCGCGCAGAATGTCCTCCGGCTCGATCTCCCGCGTCGCGTCTCCGATGGTGGGCTTGTCTACCAGATGCCCGAAATAGCTTGCCGGTCCGGCCAGCTGCACGCCGAGCGATCCGGCACAGGCGGATTCCGTCTGCGCGGAGTTCGGGCTGGCATGGTTGCGCCGGTCGCGCCGCCAGATGCGCCACGCGCCGCGCATGCTGCCGCCCGCCAGCGGGGCGGCAAGGATCCACAAAAGCGCCGCGATCCGCGCGGGCACATAGTTCGCCGCGTCGTCCAGCTTCGCCGCCGCCCGCCCGAAGTGCAGGTAGCGGTCATTTTTATAGCCCACCATGCTGTCCATGGTGTTGATGGCCTTGTAGGTGAGCGCGAGCGGCGCGCCGCCGATCAGGAAGTAAAAGAGCGGGGCAGTCACGCCGTCCGAAGCGTTCTCGGCCACCGTCTCCACGGCGGCGCGCGTCACGCCCTGCGCGGAAAGGCTGGCGGTGTCGCGCCCCACAATGCGGGCCACGGCTTTGCGCGCCGCTTCGAGATCGCCCGCCTTCAGGCAGCGGCACACGTTGGCGCTCTCCTGCGCCAGACACCGCATGGCAAGCGATTGCCAGCCCCAGAAAACGTGCAGCGCCAGCCCGAGCAGCGGGTGAATTGCGGAGAGCAGCCAGCACGCAAAGCCGGTGGCGAGGAATGTCCCTACCGGCAGACACACGGCGAGCACACGCCCCGCGGCGCGCTCGCCCTCCGGCGTGGCGGCAAAGCGGCTGCGCAGATACGTTTCCAGCCGCGTGATCATTTTCCCCAGAAAAACGACGGGGTGTGGAAAACCTTCCGGGTCTCCCAGAAACATATCAAGCACGAAAGCAATCAGAGCGGCAAACGGAATCATGGCGCAATCCCTCCCTTGAGTATGGTCGGAATGCCGCAGAACACGCGGATCACCGTTTCCGCCCGCTCCGCGAGCAGGCAGGAGAGCCGCCCGGCGGCTTCGCGCGCGGCGCGCTCGTCCGGGTCGGCGGGCACCACGCCGCCGCCCACCTCGGTCACGATGACCACCGGCTTCTGCGCCAGCTCCTGTGCAAGCGCGTCCAGATCGGCGCACCCGGCGGCCAGCTCCTGCGCGTCGCGGACGGCGTTCTGCGCGAGTTCTTCGTCCGTCCAGTGCAGCAGCGCCTTCGCGGTGCTGCGCTTGCCGCTGAACAGCGGCCCTGTGATGAGTATCACAGCCATCCCCCCTCTGTCAGTTGCGCGGCCCACGGCTGGGCCGCAAGAAGCTGCACGGCGGCGAGCGCCGCCAGCATGAACAGCTCCGCGCGCTGCAAAAACCACCCGGCCAGATCGCCGGTGATGCCGCCGAACTGCTTCACCGCCGTGCGGCGGTAGAGCAGCAGCACCACCCCGGCCGTCACCGCCATGGCAAGGCCCGCCGCGCGGCCTACCGCGACGAGCGCCAGCACCAGCGCAGCGCTGAAAATGGCCAGCACCATCCGCACGCGCTTTTTGTCCGCGGCGGCGGCGAAGGTGTGTGCCAGCCCGGTGTTTTTCGCCATCGGGAAGGACGCAATCGCCCACCCGGACAGGCACCGCTCCAGCACAAACGCAAGCCCCAGGCAGACGAGCGCGCGCGCGTCCCAGCGCACCACGGCGCACAGCACAAAGTCCGCGAGGAACCACGCGCACAGCCGGATGACGGCGAACGCCCCGCAGCGCGGATCCTGCAAAATCTCCCGCTTTTTCTCCGGCGGCGCACAGCTCGCGAGCGCGTCGGAGGTGTCGGCAAAGCCGTCTAAATGGATCCCGCCCGTCACCAGCACAGGAATCAGGCAGATCCCGCCCGCAAGCAGCAGATCCGGCGCGTGGAGTGTGCCCAGAAGCGCCGCCCAGCCCCCGCACAGCAGGCCGCACACCGCGCCCACCAGCGGAAACGCGCACATGCAGTACCGCATGTTCTTTTGCGTCCACACCGGCTGTGGGCAGGGAATCGCGGAGAACATGGCGAACGCCACCGCGATCGTTTCCAGCGCCGTCATGCCCCCACTCCCTTCCCCTTGTGGCATATGGGCAGGCCGCATACGATCTCATACACCTCATCCGCTTCCTGCGCCAGCAATCGGTTGACCTGCGCGAGCACGCGCAGATAGTGGAGCGTGTCCCCCGCGTAGGAGGACCCGCCGCTGAACACCTCGTTCGACACAATGACCAAGTGTTCGCACCGGCGGCGCAAAGAGCGCACACCCTCCACAATGGCTTCCACCGCACCGTCTCCCGCCCCGTCCGGGCTGTACAGCTCGTTCGCGGCAAGATTGCTCACACATTCGAGCAGCACCGTGCTTTTTTCGGGCGGCACGGCACGGTGAAGGCCGGTGAAGCATTCGAGCGTTGCAAAGCCCTTTCCGGCGCGCTGCTCCCGGTGGCGCTGAATCCGCGCGCGGCATTCGCCGTCAAAGGGCTGCATGGTGGCGATGTAGCAGCGCGGCCCGTCCGAGAGCGAGACGGCCAGCTGCTCCGCGAACGCGCTTTTCCCGGAGGCTGCCCCGCCGATCACCAGCGCCGTCATTCTGTGTCCCCCAGCGGCACATAGGGCTCGATGCCGCTCTCCTCAAAGGTGTCGCCCTCCGCAAAGACGGCGAGCGCCATGTCGAGCAGCGGGATCGCCGCGACGGCTCCCGTGCCCTCGCCCAGCCGCATCCCGGCCGTGATGAGCGGGGGCAGGCCAAGCGCGTCGAGAACCTGCCGCCCGGCGGGTTCAGCGGAGACGTGGCTGGCAAATACAGCCTTTTTCGCTTTGGGGCACAGGCGCACGGCGCACAGCGCGGCCACCGTGCTGATAAAGCCGTCCGCGAGGACAGGCACGCCGTACAGCGCACCGCCGAGGAACACGCCGCACATCCCGGCCAGATCAAAGCCGCCAAGCTTTGCGAGCACGTCGAGCGGGTCGGACGGATCGGGCTGGTTGACGCGGATCGCGCTCTCAATCGCGCGGATCTTCCGGCGCAGTCCTTCCCCCGAAAGGCCTGCGCCGCGCCCGGTCATCTCCGGCACAGGGCGGGCGAGAAGGACGCTCGCCACGGCGCTTGAGGTCGTTGTGTTGCCGATCCCCATCTCACCCGTGGCCAGCAGACGCACGCCCGCTTCCCGCTGCTCGCGCACGAGATCGATCCCGGTGAGGAGGGCCTGCGCGGCCTGCCCGCGCGTCATGGCGGGGCCGAGGGAGATATCCCCCGTGCCGTTGCCGGTGCGGCGGCGGAGCACGCCGGGCGTTTCGGGAAAATCGAGCACGCCCATGTCCACCGGCACGACGCGGCAGTTTGCCACCGACGCCATGCGGCACACCGAGGTGCGCCCCTTGGCGAGATTCTGCGTGACGATCGCCGTCACGCTGCTGTCCGTCTGCGTCACGCCCTGCGCGACCACGCCGTTGTCGGCGCACAGCACCAGCACGGCGCGCGGCGAGAGCGAAACCGGCGAGCTCCCCGTCAGGGCGGCGATCCGCTCCACGGCTTCCTCGAGCAGTCCCAGGCTCCCAAGCGGCTTGGCGCACGAGGCCCATTGACGGGCGGCGGCTTCCCGCGCCGCTTCGTCGGGCTCCGTCACGCTTTCGAGCAGGCGGAGCAGTTCTCTTTCGTTGGCGTCCATTTTCTGCATCCTCTCTTTTCCCATCTTGTCCCCATGCTGCGGCGGGGCGGCGCCGCCGGGGTGTTCCCTTCCCGCACCGTCACACGCCGCGCGCGGATTTGGCATAGCACGCCGCGGCCTGTGCGAACCGCTCCGCGAGATGCGGCGAGCCCGCAAAGTACAGGTGCGGGAAGCCCGCGTACAGCGACGGCCCCGTAAACGCACAGTCCCACGTTTTTCCGGTGACGGGCTTTTGCGCCGTCAGCGACGCGCCGTTTTCCGTGCAGTCCCAGTAATGAAATTCGTGCGCCGGGACGCGGTCGCCCGGCTCAAACAGCAGGCTCGGCTCTTTGGCCGTCAATTCCGTGTAGCCGAAGCGCACCAGCCGCGTTCCGCGCAGCCCGTCCCCCGGCAGCGCTCCCGCCATGGGGTGCGGCGCGCCGGTTTCATCCTGTAAGCTTTGCCCGAGATACAAAAAGCCGCCGCACTCGGCCACGGTGGGCATCCTGGCCAAAACGGCTTTGCGCACCGCCCGGCGCATCGGTTCGTTTTCCGCGAGCGCCGCCGCGTGCAGCTCCGGGTATCCGCCGGGCAGATACAGCCCGCCCGCGCCCGCCGGGAGCGCCGCGTCCCGCATTGGGCTGAAAAAGACTGGTTCCGCGCCCGCCATGCGCAGCGCGTCCAGCGTTTCCTCATAGACAAAGCAGAAGGCTTCGTCCCGCGCCACGGCAATGCGCGCCATAGGCGGCGGGAATCCGTCCGCGCGGGGGGCGGCGGGATCGCTTGCGCTGCCGAAAAGGGAAAGCAGCCGATCGAGGCAGCCCGATTCCTCGAGCAGCCCCGCAAGCGTGCCGATCCGGCCGCGCAGATCGGAAATCTCCCCGGCGGTGTACAATCCCAGATAGCGGCTTTCAAACGCGGCCTCCTCGCGGTGCGGCAAAAAGCCCACGACCGGCAGTCCCGTCTCGCGCTCGAGCATCGGGGCGAGCGTCGAAAACAGCATCGGGGAGCAGTCGTTCAGAAACAGCGCACGGATGCGGCTGTCCTCCCGGAATGCGCACAGGCCGCGCACCTGCGCCGCCAGCGTCAGGCTCGACCCCTTCGGGCGGAGCACCAGCAGCACGGGCAGGCGCAGGGTGCGGGCCACGTCCCACGCGGACGCTTCATCGGTCACGCCGCCAAGGCCGTCATAGTAGCCCATTACGCCCTCGGTGACGGCGGCTTTGTGTCCGGCGCGGCAGCGGTCGTAGAGCGCGCGGAACAGCGTTTCATCCGCGCACAGGAAGCGGTCGAGGTTGTGGCTCTCCACGCCCAGCACGGAGCGGTGAAACATGGGATCGATGTAATCCGGCCCGCACTTGAACGCGCAGGGCGAAAGGCCGCGCTGGGCGAGCGCCGCCAAAAGCGCGCACGTCACGGCGGTTTTTCCGCTGCCCGACGAGGGGGCCGCCACCAGAAATTCAAGCATCACAATTCCCCGCAATCAGAAAGACAGGATTCTGCGCCGTCAGCATGTGCAGACTTCCCACGGCCCGCGCGCCGCACACGCTTACCTGCGTGATTTCCGGCTCGATGCCGTGCGCTTTGAGCGCGTCGACGGCGCGCCCAAGCGTCTCCACACAGATCGCCGAAACGCAGATCTTCGCGCGCGGACTGCGTGCCAGAACAAGATCCACTATCTCCGCCATCGATCCCTTCGTGCCGCCGAGGAACACGCCGTCGGGCGCTTCGAGCGATTCGAGGGCTTGCGGGGCCTTCCCGTGAACGGGGCGAAGGTTCCACGCGCCAAGTTTTTCGCGGTTTGCGCGGATGAGATCGATCGCCTTTTCCTCACATTCGATCGCGTAGGTGCGCCCCCACGGCGCGGCCAGCGCCAGCTCCACGCTCACGCTGCCCGTCCCCGCGCCCACGTCCCAAAGCACGTCGGAGGGGTTCGGCGCGAGCCGGGCGAGGATGGCGGCGCGCACATCGCGCTTTGTCATCGGCACCTCCCCGCGCACAAAGAAGGAGTCGGGAAAGCCGGGCGCGCGGCGCACCGTCGCGGGCGCGGGCTCCGCGAGAAGGACGCTCAGCGGGGAAAAGGTCTGCCGGGCAATTTCCGCCGCTGTCCCCTGTGTCACACGCTCCCCGGGGCGGCCAAGCTCCTCCCCCACCGTGACGCGCAGCGCGCCGAGACCGGCCTGCGCCAGCTCGCGGCACAGCTCCGCCGGGCCCTGTCCCGTGCCGGTGAGGAAAAAGACGGGCTTTCCCTGCATCACAGCCCCCACGGGGCGGCACGAAACGCCATGCGCCGAGACAATCAGCCAGTCCTGCCACGGCCTTTGGATCGCCGCCGCGAATAGCTGCACGCTCGAAACGCCCGGCAGCACCGTGCAGGGGATGTGCTCGCGCGAGAGAAGCGGCACGAGCAGCCGCGCGCCGGAATACAGTCCGGTGTCACCGCTGTAGAGCACCACGCACGTCCCTTCGGACACGGTGCGCACCGTGTCCAGAATCTCCTGCGGTCTGGTCGCCGCCACCCGCCGCGCCGCTCCGTGCTCCGGCAGATCCGCGAGCAGCCGGGGCGCGCCGATCAGGCACGCTGCTTCCCGCACCGCGTCGCGGCATTCCTGTGTCATCGAGCTGGGCAGGCCGCCGCCCGCCGCCGCCAGAATCACCCGCATCCCATCATCTCCCTGCATGTCTGTAAAATCGAGTCGAACGGTTCGCCGTCCTCGGTGGGGCGGCGGATGACCAAGAGAAGCGCGCCCGCGTCCTGTGCCGCGCGCACCTTTTCCGCGAAGCCGCCCGGCGCGCCCCCGTCCTTCGTCACGAGGAAGCGGATGGAAAAGCGCCGCAGCAGCGCGAGGTTGAGGTCATACGGGAACGGCCCCTGCATCGCAATAATGTTGGCGCGGGGAATCCCCGCCGCTTCGCACGCGACAAGGCTTTCCACGCTCGGAAGCACGCGGGGGAACAGCCGGGGCCCGCCGAGCGCGGCAAACGCGGGCAGCTCCTTGGCTCCGGTGGTCAGGAGGATGTTCCCTTCTCTGCCCTCGAGCAGCCGGGCGGCTTCCTCTGCCGATCCGGCGCACAGGCACCCGGCGGGCAGATCGCTTTCCCTGCGCAAAAGCCTGCGGTACGGCACCCCGGCACTTTGCGCGGCCTCGCGGATGTTCCGGCTGGCCTCGGCGGCGTAGGGGTGCGTCGCGTCCACGCACAGATCGGCTCCCGAAAGGACGCGCGCCATGCCCGGTACGTCCAGCCGCCCGGTGTGGATGGCCGCGCCCGGCACGCTCTCCTGCACGTCGCGGCCGTACTCGGTGGCGACGCAGACGGCCGTTTCCATCCCGAGCGCCACCGTCGCGGCGGAGAGCTCACGGCCCTCCGTGGTGCCGCTGAAGATCACCACCCGCATTTCTGTTCATACCCTCGGGGCGTGACCATGCGGCCGTTGACCTCCTGCGTCGTGGACGAACCGATAAACACGGTGGTGAACATGTCAAGCTGTTCTGCGCGCAGATCGGAGAGGGAGAGCACGCGCGACTCCTGCCCCTCCCGGCCGATGTTTTTCACCCAGCCGCACACGGTCTGCGGGCTTCTGCCCTCTTCGAGCAGGATGTCGCACGCCTTTTGCAGATACCCGGCGCGCTTGCGGGAGCTGGGGTTATACAGGCACAGGCAGAAGTCGCCGCGCGCCGCGCACCGCAGGCGGGTTTCGATGACCTTCCACGGCGTGAGCAGATCGGAGAGCGAGATGACGCAGAAGTCGTGCCCCAGCGGCGCGCCGAGCACCGCGCCGCCGGAGAGCGCCGCCGTCACCCCGGCCACCACGCGGATCTCCACCGCCGGGAACTGGGGCGCTAATTGCAGCAGCAGCCCGGCCATGCCGTACACGCCTGCGTCTCCGCTGCACACAAAGGCCACGTCGCGGCCCGATTGCGCCGTTTCCAGCGCCCAGCGGCAGCGCTCGAGCTCCTTTGTCATCGGGGAGGTGTACGTCTCCTTCCCCGGAAAGAGCGGCGCGACAAGATCGACATAGACGGTATATCCGCACAGCACCTGCGCGCGGGAGAGCGCTTCGCGGGCCTCGCCCGTGAGAAATTCCGGCCCTCCCGGCCCGATACCGACAACAAATAAGGTGTTCATGGTGGTTCCTCCTGTGAAAAAATCAGATCAATCGCGGCTCCACGTCAGATGAAGCGGGGCGAGAGCCGCCGCCATCGTTACGCCGCCGAGGGAATACTTTCGGTGCAGGATTTCCCCGCCGCTCACCGCCGCCGCGCTGCGCTCGCACACGTTGTCCGTCCCGGTGACGGAGCGCACAAACGGCGAGGGCGTGAAATCGCCCGGCGTTTCATTGAGCTCCCGCGCGGAGCGCGTCTCGAGCGGCCAGCCGTGCGCGCGGCAGAACGCCAGCAGCCCTTCCTCGTCTTTTTTGAGATCGATGCTCGCCACGGTGCGCACCGCTTTTGGCAGAAGGCCGGATTGCGCGAGAAACGCGGCGAACGCGTCCTCGATGCTTTCCCGGGAAATGCCCCGGCGGCAGCCCACGCCGAGCACGACGGCGCGCGGCGCAAGGTGCAGCGCTGTGCCGTCCTCGCGGTGGACGCTCAGAAATACGTCGGGCGCGGGAGAGGATTCCCCGGAAGGTGCGCCGGATTCTTCCCCTGCGGGCGGGGTGGAAAGCAGCTCCACCTCAGCGGGCGGGGTTCCCTCGATGGGAAAGCGGCTCCATAAGCGCAGGACGCCGCCCGCGAGCACCTTCGCGGACACCGTGCGGATCCGCTTCGGCTCGACGACGCAGAGGTTCTGCACGCGCGCCCAGTCGTCCACGGCGAACAGGGCGTGCAGATCCGTCGCCGTCGTCACGACGGGCGTGGCCCCGCAGAGCTCCGCAATCGCGCGCGCCAGCCGGTTCGCCCCGCCGAGATGGCCGGAGAGGAGCGGCACGGCGAACCTCCCGCACTCATCCACCGCAACGACGGCGGGATCCTTCCATTTTTTATCCACATACGGCGCAATGGCGCGCACGGCAATTCCCACCGCGCCGACGAACACAAGCGCGCCGCCGGAAACAAAGCGTTTTTCCGTCCACTCGCGGAGCGTTTCCGGTTTCCCGGAGCGCATCGCTTCGCCCCCAAGCGCATGCGCCAGATCCCGCGCGAGCGCTTCGCCGCGATCCGTGAAGGCGAGGAAGGACGGCCCGCTCATGGCTTCGGCTGCTCCGCCTGCCGGAACTCCGTCGTAAAGGACGGGTCGTACAGGCAGCTTCGCTCATAACTGGGGTCGAGGAATTGTCCGATCAGCAGCAGCGCCGTTTTGCGGATCCCTTCCTCCTCGCCGCGCTGCGCCAGCGTTCCGACGGTGCAGCGGATCACGCGCTCGTCGGGCCAGGTGGCCTTGTATACAATCGCGGCGGGCGTTTCGGGCGATAATCCGCCGCGCAGCAGCTCGTCCTGCACCTCGTGCAGCAGGCCGGAGGAGAGAAACAGCACCATCGACGCGCCGTGGGCGGCCAGCGAGGACAGCGATTCCCCCGGCGGCACGGGTGTGCGCCCCGCCATGCGGGAGATAATCAGGCTCTGGCTCACGCCCGGAAGCGTGTATTCCGCCGAAAGCGCCGCCGCCGCTCCGCAGAAGCTGGACACGCCCGGCGTGGAGTCGTAGGCGATGCCGAGCCGGTCCAGCTCATCCATCTGCTCACGGATCGCGCCGAACAGGCTGGCGTCGCCGGTGTGCAGGCGCACCACGTCCTTTTTCTCGCTGTCCGCTTTCTGCATGACCTCGATCACCTGCTCAAGCGTCATGATGGCGCTGTTGTGGATCTCACAGCCCGGCTTGGTGCTCTCGAGCAGCGCCGGGTTGACAAGGCTTCCCGCGTAGATCACGCAGTCCGCCTTTCTGAGCAGATCCGCGCCGCGCACGGTAATCAGGTCGGGCGCACCCGGCCCGGCTCCCACAAAATGTACCATCGCCCGTTCACTCCTTTACAATCACAGTGGAAAAGTAACCGGAACCCTCCGGCCCCGGCGCGCTCTCCGCGAGGTTCGGGAACACCCGCTCGTCCGGCAGGCCGCAGTTCTGCACCAGCGCGCTGTGCGCCGGGTTTGCGTGCTCCCGCACGGCCTGTATCGTTTCCGGAAGCTGCTTGCCGGATTTCATCAGGATCTTGGTGCCCGGCCATTGCAGGGCCGTTTCCAGATCGCCGCCCGCCGGGACGATGTGCACCGGCGTGTTCATCTCCGTCAGGCTGATCCCGAGCCGCGCCGCTATCGCGCAGAAGCTTGTCACGCCGGGGATCATGGCCGTCTCAAAGCCCGCCGCCTGCACGATTTCCATTAAATAGCAGTAGGTCGAATAGATCGACACGTCGCCAAGGTTCGGCATGGCCACGTCCATGCCCTGCTCCAGACAGCGGCACACCTCGCGCGCCGCGTCCTCGTGCGCCTTGCGCTGCACGGCGGGATCGCGGGACATGGCAAAACGCAGCGGGAGGATCGTCTTTTCCGAAACATCCATCGCGCCGCGCACGATGTCAAGCGCGAGCATTTCTCCGCTGTGCGTCTGCGGGCAGGCGAGCACGGGACATTCCCTGAGCACGCGCAGAGCCTTCTGCGTGAGCAGCTCCGGGTCGCCGGGGCCGATCCCCACTCCGTAAAAAATTCCGTGTTTCAATTCCATGAGCGTATGATCTCCTTTGCGGTAGTGGTCTGTCCCAGAAGGCCGAGCGTGTTCGTGAACAGGACGGCCCCCGTGCGAAAGCGCCCGCCCGCGCGGCGGTCGAGGTGGCGCTGGATGGCGGTGAGGATCGAAGATATCACCGCCTCGCGCAGGGACGCTTCGTCGAGCAGCGCAAGGCAGGCGTCGGCGGAAGGCGATTGCATCAGTGCCTGGCAGAGCGATTGCGGCGCGCCGCACACGGCGGCATGGGCGCAGAACACCTCCGCGCGGCCGTCCGCGTACCGGGAATGGGTGTTCATCACGCCCGCCGCCAGCTTCACGAGCTTTCCCGCGTGGCCCACGAGCAGCACTTGGGAAAAGCCCCGGTTTCCCGCGAGGTCAAGCGCGTCGCCGATGAAGTTCGAGCATTTGACCACCGGCACGCCGTGCGCCGCCTGCGGATGGTCGCGCAGGAAGGTTTTGCCGTAGTTGCCGGGCGTGAGGATCACGTCGCGCGCGCCGAGCGCCGCCGCCTGCCGCAGCTCGACGGCGATGGTGTCCACCAGCGCTTTTTCGCTCATCGGCTCCACAATGCCGGACGTGCCGAGGATGGAAATACCGCCCTCGATGCCGAGCATCGGGTTAAACGTGCGCTTGGCCGCTTCCTCCCCGCCGGGAACGCTGATGCACACGGAAAGCCCGCCTGCGTAGCCGAGCGCGTCGCACACCCGCCGGGCCTGTTCCTCGATCATGCGGCGCGGCACGCGGTTGATGGCCGCCGCGCCGGGGGGCTGGTCGAGTCCGGGCTTTGTCACGCGGCCCACGCCCTCCCCGCCGTCGATGCGGATTTCCGGTTCCTCCATCGTTGTGACGCGCGCGCGGATGACAAGGCCGTCCGTCGCGTCCGCGTCGTCGCCGCCATCCTTCGCCACGCCGCACACCGCCGCGTCGTTCTCCCAGAACAGCTCCACCGGTTCCACGGTGACGGGGATTCCCTTCGGGGTGACGAGGGAGAGTGCGCGCGGCGCTTCGCCGGAGAGCAGCAGGGAAGCCGCTCCCGCCGCCGCGAGCGCGGCGCATGTGCCTGTGGTGTATCCGCAGCGAAGCCGCTGCGCGCCGTTCTCTATATAATGATCAAACGCCATCGGCTTCGCCCTCCCTTCTCACAGCAGCGCGCGCAGATGGCGGCGGTACAAATCCTGCACGCCCCGGAGCATGCCGAGCCCCTGCATCACGCAGTCGACGGAAAAGCCCTCGCGCGTGAGTGTGCTTGTCCAGCTTTCCGGGTCGTCCCCGTCCATATCGTGGAGCGCGTGGTCGCCCGCGACAAGCATCAGCGGCACAAGGCGCACGCGTGAAAAGCGGCTCTCATGCAGCTCCTTTACGACGGTGGGCAGATCCGGCCACCCCTCCACCGTGCCGACAAAGCACTCCTTGCGCCCGTCCATATGAAAAACGGCCTGCAAGGCCGGATAGACCAGATTGGAAAAATGCGGCGTGCCGTGGCCCATGAAAACGAAGGCAAGGCCGTCCTCCGGCGGGTATTCCGTTTCAAGGATATGCGCAAGGCCGCACAGCTCCCCGGAGCCGGAGAGCAGCGGCAGGCCAAATGTCAGGCGCGGAAAGAGGGGTTCACATTCCTGTGCGCAGGCGCGCAGGTTGTCGTATTCGATTCCATACAAGAGATGCGTGGGCTGGAGAATGACATGGTCATAGCCGAGAGGGGCCAGTTCCTTTAAGGCTTCCTTCGGGCTTTTCACGGTTTCGCCGCAGCGCAGGAGCAGGCGGCGGATCGTGGGGCTGGTGAAGGCGCGGAAGAAGTCGGCCTGCGGCGCTTCCTCGCGCAGCGCGTTTTCCACCGCCGTGATGCTTTCGCGGGCAGACGGCACGCTGGTGCCGAAGCTGACGCAGAGCAGAGCTGTTTTCATGGATGGGTCCTCCTGTATCTGTCTATACGGCGTAGCCGCCTGAAATTTTCGGTCAAGCCTTTTATAAAAGGGCGCCGTGTGCCGGTGGCACACAAACAAGGCGCCGACCGGAGCGGCAGCGGAGACGCGGGGTTATAGGGGCGGAGCCCCTAAAAAATATGCGAAGCCCAGGAAAGGGCGAGAAAAACAGCGAAGCGCTTTTTTCCGTGCGATGAGCTCTTTCTCCTTCATTTCTTCTGATTTTCTCTTTTTAGCTCAGGCCGCATGGCCCCCCATTTCTTGCCGCCAAGAAATGGGGGAAAGAACCGCGAGGGGCCTTGCCCCTTCGAACCCCACGCCTTCTTTTCTACGTTAGGTTTGTGACCCCTCTCCCCCGTCACGGCCGGCCAAATTTGCGCTGACGCGCAAGACTGGCCGGCTGGTGGGGGGAATCTCCCCAAATTAGCGTGGGGAATAATTTGGGGAGATTCCG
>NZ_NFJU01000033.1 GCF_002160025.1 Anaeromassilibacillus sp. An200 | reverse complement strand
GGTGCTGCTGTTCTGGTATTTGCCCATGCCAACAAAGCGTCCAGAACAGGTTTTGCCTGCTCCAGCCGCTGGACGTATCGTTCCTCCGAAGAAAGGTCGCTGAACGTATGTCTGATAATACATTCCAATGCGCTCGCCCAGCATTGTATGGCGTTTGCTGATCTCACTGCGATGAATCGCCATAAACAGTACCTGCTTCTGTCCGACCAGTATCACCCGTTTCTTAGCGCGGGTAATGCCGGTATAGAGCAGATTGCGGTAGAGCATAATGGTGTGTGCCTTCAGCAGAGGCATGATAACCGTTTCATACTCCGATCCCATTGATTTGTGAATTGTCGTGGCATAGGCCAGATCCAGATTTGCCATATCTTCTATGCTGTACTCTAGCTCCCGACCTACACCGAAATCAATGCCAATATGCTTGCCATTATCATCATCATGGATATAACGGATAAAGCCCAAATCGCCATTTGAAACCTTTTCGGTGTTTTTGGTCTGCATGATACGGTCATTCACGCGGAAGATCTTCATTCCGATCTGGATTTCATCTTCTGCGGATCGAAAGGGATTTACCCGTTCTCGAATTGCCTCGTTGAGCTGTTCCGATGAGGTTTCCCCTCTGGACCGGAACGGAGATAGAATCTGCACCCGTTCAATTCCACTCTGGCTGATTTCTATACAGTATCGGTCGATGATTTTTTCTGCTGTCTCAATTTGACTGCCGCCGGAAAGAAAAGTAAAGTCCGGGCCGAAGTACAGATTTGTAGTCCCTTCATTGATGAATCTGGCATTATGTGCAATCAAACTATCCTTGGCTTGCCGGAAAATCTGATTCAGCACTGTTACCGGCACAAGCCCGCAGTCGATCAGCTCCCGGAACACATTCCCAGCGCCTACGCTGGGTAGCTGATCCGGGTCTCCGACAAGAACAACACGCGCCCCTGCTTTGATGTGAGAGAAAAACTTGTCTGCCAACCACATATCTACCATGGAAAACTCGTCCACAATGATCAGATCCGCAGACAACGGCTCCCGCTGTCTGCTGCGGCTGCTGTCTTCCTCTTCACTGCCAAGCCCCAGTCCGCTATGAAGCGTCCGGGCCTGGTCAAATCCTGTACTCTCTGCCATTCGCCGACTGGCTCGGCCTGTGGGTGCCATCAGAGTGATTTCACCCTGTGGGTGCAGACGGCGATATACCTCCAGAATGGTTTTCAGTACTGTTGTTTTACCAGTACCGGGAGAGCCGGTAATGATGGAAAGATTGTTGCGATATGCCGCATAAACCGCCTCTTCTTGTTTCTCAGACAAGGAGAAGCCCAGTTCACGCTTGACCTGTTCCAATACCTGGTCAATTTGTTCCGGTATCGGCAGTTCAGCCAGCTGTACCGCAATGTGCCGAGCCACAGCATCTTCTTGGGCAAATACCTGGGGGAGATAGATATTTCCCTGCACTGATACGACCTCGCCGTTAAGGATCATGCCTTCCAAAACATCTTGCACGTCCTGTTCGTGCAGTTTAAACGCTGCCACAGGGACTTTCAAGTTCAGAAGATGCAGAGCCTCTTTGCGAAGAACTTCGCTGGGCAGAAACAGGTGGCCGTTTTTTCCTTTGCTCTCCGAAAGCATCCAAAACAGAGCGCCTTTGATTCGGTTGGGGTCATGAAGATTGCCGCCGTTTTTTTGAACGATGGCATCCACGCGCAGGAAACCAAAGCCGGAAATCTGACATAGTTCAAATTGGCTTTCTTTCAAGATTTCCACGCTGGAGGGTCCGAAGTGTTCGTAAATTTTCAGAGCTGTTTTAGGAGTAATCTGGAATGGGGAAAGCAGCACCATGAGATCCTGGAGTATCCGGTTTTCCGCATAGGACGCCTTGATATCCTGAAGTCTGCTTGCTGTAATACCCTTGATTTCCAACAATTGCTCTGGATACTTCTCCAAAATATCCAATGCGTTCTCACCAAATCGGGCAACAATTTGTGACGCAAGCGCTGGCCCAATTCCTTTGATCAGCCCAGAGGACAAGTAACCCTCCACACCGGCCTTGGTCTTGGGCACGATTTCCCGCCACTGCTCTACTTGAAATTGCATCCCGTATTTGCCTTGTTTCCATTCACCATCCAGTTCCACTTCTACCGCATCGGTCCTGGGCAATTCATAGCCCACGGCAGTAAAGCGGATCAAATGGTCGTTGTAGCGGCGGGAAGAACGCCCTTCCTGCGGAATAGATTGGTCTTTGGTTTTCATCTGAATGACGGAATATTTGTTCGCCGGGTTGTAGTAAACAGTTCCATCAAATGTTCCAATATGGATCATGTTTTCACTCCCTCATGCTGCGCCTGCGCTGACTTTTACACTAAACCGCCTGGACTCTGAGACAGTTACATACTGCTCATAAATATCTGGGTGATCCAGCTTTAATCGAAGCAGATTGTCCTTATCGATGGTGGTCTTGCGTACCGGATTATAGGTAACGGTATAATTTATACCATCCTGCTGGCATACCGCTTTGCAGCTTTGTCCCATTTCAGCAATTAAGGCCGCTTTTAGACGCTGCATGTCTGCCTCGATCTCTTTGCTGCCGGCTTCTGCGCGCTTTTTTTCCTCCTGAAGTTGGAGATAGCGCATCAGTTTTGCTGTTAGACTGAAATCAAGTGTTACAACAGCAGCGTCCCTATCTGCAGTGCCAGTGTGTCGGCGAACACTTTCCACCACAAGATCTCCGTCTTCGGTATAGGGCGGAGGTGTTTTGGTGAGCACATGATTTTCCCAGAAATACTGTTCCAGATAAACCATTTCTTCTTCGTAAGCGATGTCACGCCGGATTTCACGGATGATAGTCTCATCTTCATTATTGCCATATAGGCAGCAGAAAAAGCAACGGTTTACATCCATTACAGCCATGTAATGCCTACCTTGAGATTCGTAGTAGATCGGAACAGTTTCCTCACCATCCAGCCACCAATTATCCCGGGCGTTGTAGTTTGTTGTCTTGATTTCCAGAATGGCAGTAGTGCCATCTGGGAGTTCAACAAAGTAGTCTACATCTGCCAGCATCCATAGATGTTTCGAGTGCTGGAACATCTTTTTAATCTGGTAGATTTTGTAACCTGTTTTGCGTTCAAAAATCTTTGCCACTAGGGGTTCCAGCAGATGTCCCATTTCCAGCGCTACCCAATTACTTTCCTCATCTTCAACTGACGCAACATTCAGCTTGTCGTAATACAAGTCTCGGGCTGTCCTCCATGGGGAAATCCCCAGAAGAGCGGCCACATCACTTCCGCCAATGCCGCGGCGACGATAAGAGAGCCATTCTTCCTCTGTAAGTCCAACTGTATCAACCAACACTAAAGGTTCCAGCCGCTTTTCAGCAGCCGAGTCAGTGACCGGCATGGATCAGCACCCCCTCCGTGTCTGACGGGGAACGACATGCGATTTCATTACCGGGCAGCGACGCTGAATGGGGTTCTGCTTTCTAAGCGATTTCCAAGCCTCATTTGTTTTCCCTTTTTTGTTGGGGATCATCCACCCCTGCATGTTCGTGTTCATTTACATACCTTCTTTCTAATATTTGCTATATCCTCAAAGCCGATTTCGGCATTTGGGCAAAAAAATAGGCGAGGTTGACCACGGCCTAAAGCCTGCCGTTCATAGTAACCTATGAACCAAAGTCCTCCTCGCTGTTGGGAATAAAACTCCCGAAAAAACAAAAAACCAGTAATACACTGGCCCCAAAGGCGCAGTGATACTACTGGCACAAGTACAAACTTAACTGCGTGTGCAATGCGGGCATTTAGCCTGCGGTACAGAAATCAATCTGTATTCCATAAGGGAACGCACAAATATCAATTACATTTTTAGTTTAACACAACATATAGAATCAGTCAAGCGAAAACACATACATATTGTGTTGAAAGTGCAAAAATAAAAAATAAAATTGCAGGATATGCAGAAAATTGGCAACTGCTTGTCTATTTATAAGGGTGTACAGGCCTGGTACAGAAATCGTTATCCAGTCTGCACATTCTTTTTGTATCTTGACAATTTCATACTCCATTTCAGGAGTTATACAGGTATTGTGGATAGTGTGCGATGATCATACCGAGCTCGCCCTCAATTGAAATACTGCATAGCAGAACCTGATAATACGCGGCGGAAAACCCGGCGCAGGAAATGGCCTGAAATGTTTTATATTCCGATAAAAAATTTGCTTATCGCAGTTGAAAAGAGGGCGTTCACTTTAGTGTTAAGTTATATAGAGAGCTTTTCACAAGGTCTATGTTGCTTGCAAAGAAAGGAGAATAGATTGTATGGCAGTTGAAGAAAAAACACAACCAATCAAGTCGATTCGGAAAAGCGAACTTATTCAGTTCAAGAGATTGAGGAAATTCTTCAAATCAGCCTTAAAGCATCTTGCTCCATGGAATCGGGCATATGATCAATCTGGCGCTGACTGGCACGATAGAAGTACAACCAGATGACTTTCAGGTTGTTTCTGCTCTGCTTCATCTAAACTTGGATGGTGTTGGCTATAAAGAATTCTTTGCCCACTGTTTTGCAATGAGTTTGTTGATGGAAGCAGAAGTCACCTCGGCCAATCCATTCACCATGGTTCCAAAAACGGATAAAAACATATTCCGAAGCTATTCCACATTTAAATTGAAAACCGCTGAGTGACTTGCCTAAAAAGCAGGTCACTTTTCTTTTTCAAAAAAACAGGCAAGAAGAAGCGGTTTCCTACATACGATGAACAAAAGGAGGAAAAACGTATGAAAAAAGAAAACTTGCCTGTTGTGCACTGTACTTACTGCAATACCGAAAAGAGTGTATCTGAAATTTTAGAAGAATCTTTTCGACTTTATCTTAGCCGTATCCTTGCCATAATGGAGTATTCCATTGTACAATATAAGTGAATGGCCGCTTATCTCAGGAGGTATGGTATGTATTTAGAGATAAGCAACCCCATGGATTACCATGTGGCTTTATACATCAGGCTATCAAAGGAGGATGAAAACCAAGGACCATCCCAAAGTGTCCAGAATCAGGAGTCCCTTCTGCGGGAGTTTGTCGAACAGCATCGCTTGTCCGTCTTTGACACTTATGTGGACGACGGATGGAGCGGTACCAGTTTCGACCGTCCCAATTTTCAACGGATGATTAGCGACATCGAAGCCCAAAAGGTCAATATGGTTATCACCAAAGACCTGTCCCGCCTGGGCCGTGATTATATCATGACCGGTCACTATATGGAGCGGTACTTCCCAGAACACCGGGTACGGTATATTTCTCTGCTGGATGGCATTGACACCGGCGTGGACTCCACCGCCAACGACATCACCCCATTCCGCGCCATTATGAACGACATGTACGCCAAGGACATCTCCAAGAAGATCAAGAGCGTCAAGCGGGATAAGCAGCGGAAGGGACAATTCATTGGCGGCAAGCCCATGTACGGATACAAGATGCACCCCACCGAGAAAAACAAGATCGTCATTGATGAGAAAGCAGCTCCGGTAGTACAGCGGATCTTTTCTCTGGCTCTTTCGGGCATGAGCTGCCGCAAAATTGCTACCACGCTTAATGAAGAAGGCATCCCCACCCCGGCTACTTATGCGAATCTCTCGGTGGCAAGACCCGGCCCCTACAGCGGTCTGTGGAGCAGCGAACGAATTGCCGATATGCTGAAAAATGAAACCTACATCGGCAATATGGTGCAGGGACGCACGGTGAAAATCAGCTACAAATCTAAAAAATGCTTGCGCCAATCCCCGGAAAACTGGGTGGTGGTAGAAGGAACGCATGAGCCGATCATTGACCCGGAAACCTTCCAAAAGGTACAGATGCTGGTGAACAGCCGTAAGTACACCAGAAGCCGAACCTATGACTTCTTGCTGAAAGGGCTGATCTTCTGCCATGAGTGCGGCTACCCCATGGCGGTGCTCAACCGCAAGAATGCCGCTGGTGAGGATCGCCTGTACTTTGTCTGCCGGACCTATCAGCGGTTTACCAAAGCTGGCATTTGTACCTGTCACTCCATCAAGGAAGAAACGGTGAACAAAGCCGTGCTCACCAAGGTAAGAGATGTCTGCCAGACCTATCTGAACCCGGATGCACTGTGTCCAATTGCGGCAGAAGCAGTGGAGAACGCCAGCAAAGCAGCCAGCTGTGAAGCGGAGATACAGGCGCTGCAATCCAAAATCACCGCTCTGACCACCAACCTGGATCAGATGTACATGGACCGGCTGAACGGCCTGCTCTCCGAAGAGGACTTCCAGCGCATTTATCAGAAGGTCAAAATGGACCGCACAGTTCTGGAAGAGCGGCTGAAGAACCTTCAGGAACAGGCAAAGCAGCCGGTAAGCGCCGAAGAAAAAGCCAAGGCGCTGGTGAAACAGTTTCTGGACTCAGCACTGAGCAGTCGGGAGCTGCTGGTCAGCCTCATCGAACGGGTGGAACTGACCGAGAGAAAAGAGATCATCATCAAATTCCGCTTCCACGAGCTGGAGGCAATTTCTTAAAGGGCATCGTTTACAATAGGCGTGTCGCTATGTATCGCGCATTGAGAAAAAAGCGCTGGGGATCCTGCGCCGGGAATTTGAAAGGGAAGCCAAGGGATGCGCAGGAGGAACGAAATTATTTTGAGCTTTTCGAGGAAAGCAGGCTTTGAGCCCATTCCTGTCATCCCAAAATGACGGTTCCTCCGTCCTGCGCTACCGCGCCGCCAATGACAACATCCGTGCCAACGGACGGAGAAGCCGCGCCTCCCACAGCATTCCCCACGGATCCGCCGCCCACCGGTATATCCCCTTCCGGTACCCCGGCTGTATCGCCGCCCTCGGGGGAAACCTGGCTGCCATCCATCTGCATCTGTAAATCCGAAAGAGTCATGGAAAGCTGCTCGTTCTGTATTCTCAGCTCCTCACCGGCTGCCTTCTCCTGCTGCCATTGCACCGCGAACACAATGGACAGAACGGCAAACACCGCGCAAACCGCACCCATGCCGATCAAAAGCGGGGTCTGCTTCTTTTTGGGGCGCGTAACACCGCAATGCGCATAGACAGCGCGCAGGAGAGCACGGTATTCCTTTCGGTTCAGAGCCACGCCGCGCTTTTCATACTGCTGCAGCGATTCTTCCAGAGCCATCGCCTGTGCGCCTATCTCCGCCCGGCGTTCTTCTCCTGCTTCCAGGCTCTCTTCTTTCCAGGCATTCAGGCGCTGCTTGCTCGTTTTGAGGAACGCGCGGATTTCATCCAGGCATTCGTCACAGTAACCCAGTTCATTATAAAATTCTTTCTTTTGTCCACAAAGTTTACATTTCGGCATTGCTATTCCTCCCCTTCCCCCCCGAAAACCATTCTGTAATCTGGCGGGATCAATTCAAATCAGATAAAAAAATGCTGGTTTCAGCATACGGCAATTTTCCTGTAAGCGCAAGCCCCTCTTCACAATTTTTCATCAAAAGAAAAACTTTTTGCATGAAGGTTTTCCCGCTGGAGATACTAACGAAAACTCCATACCCGGGAAAGGAAGGATGAGCTGCATGCGCTGCGAAATCGAGACGATCATAGGACGTGAAATTTTGGACTCACGCGGAAACCCCACTGTCGAGGCGGAGGTCACGCTGTTTTGCGGAGCAACAGGACGCGGAACAGCTCCCAGCGGAGCTTCAACAGGTGAATTTGAAGCGCTGGAACTGCGGGACGGTGACACGGGACGCTATCAGGGAAAAGGCGTAACCAAGGCGGTCCACAGCATAAACACGGTGCTGCATGAGGCGCTGCACGGAAAGGATGCATTTGATCTCTACGGCGTCGATGGGGCCATGCTGGAGGCAGACGGCACAAAGGACAAATCGCGGCTTGGCGCAAACGCCATTCTTGCTGTCTCCATCGCGGCGGCAAATGCCGCAGCCAACGCATGCCAAACAGAGCTGTTTCGCTTTTTGGGAGGCGTAAACGGTGTCTGTCTCCCTGTGCCGATGATGAATATTTTGAATGGTGGAGCACATGCCGCCAACACGGTGGATATCCAGGAATTTATGATTATGCCTGTAGGCGCGCCAAGCTTTCGTGAAGGACTGCGATGGTCCGCGGAGGTGTTCCACACGCTGAAAAGCCTTCTGCACGGAAAAGGCTTAACCACGTCCGTGGGAGACGAGGGCGGATTCGCGCCGGATCTGTCCAGCGATGAGGAGGCAATCGAATATCTTCTCAGCGCCATTTCCAAGGCGGGATATGAACCGGGAAAGGACTTTGTCCTGGCTTTGGACGCAGCTTCCAGCGAATGGAAAAGCGGGCAAAAGGGCGAATACCGGCTCCCGAAATCCGGAAAAAAGTACACCTCAAAGGAACTGATAGCCCACTGGAAATCGCTTTGCGAGCAGTACCCCATCCGTTCCATTGAGGATGGCCTGGATGAGGAGGATTGGGAAGGCTGGGAAGAAATGACGCGCGTGCTGGGACAGACGGTACAGCTTGTCGGAGACGATCTGTTTGTCACCAACACCAAACGGCTGCGCCGCGGAATCGAGCTGGGCTGCGGAAACTCTATCCTGATTAAGCTCAACCAAATCGGCACAGTCTCGGAAACACTCGACGCCATCCGCATGGCACATCAGGCGGGATACACTGCCATCGCGTCTCATCGCTCCGGTGAAACGGAGGACACCACGATCGCAGATCTGGCTGTGGCCATGAACACCTGCCAGATCAAGACCGGCGCCCCAAGCAGAGGGGAACGCACCGCCAAATACAACCGTCTTCTGCGTCTGGAGGACATGTTGGGAAGTGCGGCCATTTATCCGGGAAACAGCGCGTTTCATTGACATGGGAGAGACATGACAGGCCTTTGTGCCTGCCATGTCTTTTTTCCGTTCAGTCCTCTTCCCCCGCCTTAAAATTGTAAATAGGACGGATCACTTTGCTAATCTCCACTGTGGGACCAATGTTGTCCACAATATCCTCCATTCCTTTATAAGCCATGGGGCACTCATCCAGGGTAGCCCTGCTCACAGAGGTGGTATATACCTCTGCCATCTGCTTTTTAAACTCCGACACAGTGAAGGATTGCTTGGCCGCCGCCCGGCTCATAAGCCGTCCCGCCCCATGGGGAGCGGAAAAATTCCAATCCTCATTTCCTTTTCCCACACACAGCAGGCTTCCGTCCCGCATGTTGATGGGAATGAGCAGCTTTTCTCCCGCCTGTGCGGACACGGCTCCCTTTCGCAGAATCATGTTGTCCATATCAATATAGTTGTGGATTGTGGTAAACTGCTCTTCCACGTGGAGCTTCATCCCCTTCACAATCTCATCCATCATTGCCTGCCGGTTCAGCTGCGCGAAGTGCTGCACAATTTTCATATCGTGAAGATACCGCTCAAACAGCTCTCCCGATACATAAGCCAGTTCTCTGGAAATGCTCGTCCGTTTCAGATTTTTAAGACGCTTGCGCTCCTTTTCAATTTCCTTTTGGCGGCCCTGTGCCTTCATCTGTGCGATAAACTGTTCCATCGAAGCGTCGTCCGTGCCGTTTAAAACCTTATACCCTTCCTCCTGATAGTATCGTGCAACCTCCACCCCGAGATGACGGCTTCCGGAATGGACAACAAGATAGAGATTTCCCTCGTCATCCCGATCCGCCTCGATAAAGTGATTCCCTCCCCCCAAAGTACCGATGCTTTTTTCCGCCCGAAGAAGGTCCACATGGCGGGCACAGCACAGCTGCGACAGATCGATTTGATCCAGATACCGATGAGCCTTGCTTCGGATCGAAAAACCGGAGGGAATCTTTTCATAGATCAGCTTATCCAGCTTTTGCAGCTCGAGATGAGACTCCCGGATGCGGACGGTTTCCATCCCGCACCCAATATCCACTCCCACCAGGTTCGGCACCACCCGATCGGAAATTGTCATGGTCGTTCCAACCGTGCAGCCTGCTCCGGCGTGAATGTCGGGCATCAGCCGGATGCGGCTTCCCGCTGTAAATTCCTGATTGCACAGTTCCTGTACCTGTGCGATGGACGCACTATCCACCACATCGGTAAAAATTTTTGCTTCGTTATACTTTCCTTTAATTTCAATCATGCTTTTCCTCACAAATTTCAGCTGCCGGCACACGGTCCTGGCCATTTCTTCCTCAAATCAGCCGGTTTCCAGAGAAAACCAAATTGCCCCGGTTAAAAATACCGGTTTTCCTGCTGTTTGTATCAGAAATTCCATTGACATTATGCCAGCAGCATATTACAATGCATTTCAATATATCTCGTATCGTGTGCCGTGTGAAAACAGTACCCCGTCTGTTAATTCCACACATAGAAGGATGGTGTTTTCATCCTCGAAACAATTGTGTGCATTCCCTGCCTATTTAGAAAAAATACCTTTCTGCGGCACAACCGCCAAATTCTATAAAATTTTCTAAAAAACTTGAAAATTACCAGAGAATCAAGTAAGATGAGAGTGCATTTCAGGAAGGACATCCCCAACCTTAGAGAATTTCGATTCCGAAAGGAGCTCAAAGTATGCAATATGCGAACCTGAGCCGCGACGAGGTAACTCGTGTGATCGAGGGGAAGGGCGCTGCTCCGCGAATTCCCCTGCTGTACGATGTTTGGATCGCGGACAACGTATTCGGCGGAGACCCCGCAAAGCGTGAGCAATGGTTCCGCCGGTATCCGTGCGATGTGGACGAAATCTTCCTTACCATGCCGGGCATGACGCAAGGCCCTCCCCGCGACCCGGACTTTTTCTGGGCAGCTCCTGGAACCGTGTACGATGAGACGGGAGGCATGGACGCCCGCAGCGTGCTGGAGGACTGGGAGGACGCGGAAGAATTTTATCGCACCTTTCCCGACCCAGAATCGCCCGCTCTTGTGGAGGGCGAAAAAAAAGAAGGATGGACGCTACCTTCTGGGCCGCTGGTGGTACTGCTATTTTGAGCGTCTGTGGTCGCTGCGCGGCATGGAAAACGCGCTGACGGATTTCCTGCTGTATCCGGAGGAGGTGCACCGTCTCTTTTCCCGCCTGACCTCATTTTACCTCAGAAGTATGGAACGGGCAAAAGAAAAATGGGATGTGGACGGTTTTTTTGTCTCCGATGATATTGGAACGCAGACCGGCCCCTTTTTCTCTCTGGAGATTTTCCGGGAATTTTTCAAGCCCTACTATCGCCAGCTGATCGAAAAGGCGCACGCGCTCGGCACTCATTTCTGGCTGCACAGCTGCGGCAACATTGAGCCCTTCCTGGAGGATTTCATCGAGATCGGCCTGGATGTAATCCATCCCATTCAGAAAAACACCATGGATGAGGAAGAGATCGCGAGAAAATACGGCGGAAAGATCTGCATTCTCTCGGGATTTGACGTACAATATCTGATGGCGTTCGGTTCCCCCGACGAGGTCAAGGAGGAGGTCGCACGCCTTCGCCGTATCTTCACACGGCAGGACGGCCGCTTTATGCTGACGATGGGCAATGGTTCCACCTCGGACTGGAAGCAGGAAAACCTGGCAGCTCTCTACGAAGCATCGCTTCCCTAACCGATCGACGCCGTTTTCCAATTCAAGACCGGCGCAAAATAAAGGAGAATACAGCCATGACCAACAAAGAACGATTTACCCGCACACTTAAATGTGAGCCAATCGGAGGCCAGGTGCCGACATTTGAGCTCGTCTTTTTCCTCACCATGGAAGCCTTCGGCAAGCTGCATTTTTCACAGCGCCGCTTCGACCAATGGAAACAGATGAGCCGCACCGAACAGAAGCTGCACATTCGCGATATGGCACAGCTGTACATCCAGACGGCGGAACGCTACGGCCACAGCGCCATTTTCGTCCAGCCGAATGAATTTCCAAATCCCGACGACATGAGCGTAACGCAGGAGCTTCTTGAGACCATCCGCGAGATATCCGGAGACGAATACTTCCTGATGCTCCATGGCGATCCCACCTGGGCCATTCCTGACGGCACCCACATGATGGAGTTCTCCGTGCGCATGTACGAGGATCCCGAAGGACTTGACGAGGAATCGAAAAAGAGACTGGACGATATCCTGCGCGCCGCCTCCTGGCTTGACCGTCACGGCCATCTGCTCGACGGCTTCGGCCTGTGCTCCGATTACTGCCTGAACACCAACCCGTTTTTCACCCCGGATCAATTTGAGGAGCTGATTCAGCCCACGCTCCGCGCTGTAATTGACGGCTTCCGGGAAATGGGCTATTACTCCATCAAACATACGGACGGAAACATCATGCCGATTCTCCGCCAGATCGCGGACTGCAAGCCGGATGCCATCCACTCGCTCGATCCGCAGGGCGGCGTAAGCATTCCTGAGGTAAGAAAAATCGTAGGAGAAAACATCTGCCTGATCGGCAACGTGAACTGTGCCCTGCTGCAAACCGGCTCCGACGAGGAATGTGACGCGGACGTGCTCCGTTCCCTGCGCGAGGGGATGGCTGCCGGAAAAGGCTATGTGTTCGCTACCTCGAACTGCGCCTATACCGGAATGCCGCTCGCACGCTATGAGCGGATGATCGATCTGTGGCGGCAGCATGGCCATTATCCCCCGGAGATCCCGACGGCAGAATAAAACCGCACCACGTTTTCATCAGTCCGGCAGACGGAAATTGATGGGTTCCACCGTCGCGTCAAGGGCGGCAAAACGGTAGCCCATGCTCTGAAGCTTCTCAATGATGCGGGGAAGCTGATCGAGCGTGTCCTTTTTTGCTCCGCTGTTGTGCATCAGAACAATCGCTTTTTCATGACGCGAGGTCTGATCAATCACATTGCGGTAGATGGATTCCGCTGTGGCACCATGCTGAGCGTCGCCCGAATCGACATTCCAGTCATAATAAGTATAACCCCGCCGATCCATCTCTGTCACTATGGCGCGCGCTGTACCCTTGTTGTAGCCATTCACGCTTCCGCCCGCATAGCGGTAAATGGTGGGTTCGACCCCGGTGGTATCGTAAATCAGATTCCGTATCCGGGAAAAGTCGCTGAGATACGCTTCGGGGGAAGCGTAAATGCTTGCGTAGTCATGCGTATAGGTGTGAACCGCCAGGGTATGGCCGCGCTTTACGGTTTCCCGCAGAGCCTCCTTATCTTCCTCGGAGGTTTTTCCCACCACAAAGAAGGTAGCTTTGATTCCATAGCGATCCAGCACATCGAGGACTGGGAGCGTCAGGTTCGAAGGGCCGTCGTCAAAGGTGAGATAAACCACCTTATCCCCCGCTTCATGCGGCACATACTCCTGTTTTGTCACATACAGCTCCGGATATGGATCGTTCTCCGGCACCGAAACCGGCGGAACACTCTCGGGAGGAACCGGCTCGCTCTGGGGCTGAGAGGATACGGGAACCGGTTGAGAGGAAACAGGAGGCATTTCGGAGGAAACGACAGGCGTGGAAGAAGGAGCGGTGGGCAGTGCTGCCGAAACAGACGCTTCGCTTTCGGGTGCCTCGGAAACCGGCTCTGATTCTTCCTGAGAAACCGGAACAGCGGAAGAAATCGTCAAGGAAGGAACCGAGCTCCCGGAAACCGGAACAGAAATTGTATGCTCCGGTTCCACGCGATTTGAGAGGACGGGATCCAAAAGGCCGTCATAAAAAATGACAGCGCACAGCAAAAACAGTCCAACCGCCGAGAGCGACAGGATTACATTGCGCAGATGTCTTGTTCTTCTCCTTCGTTTCATGGGATCCGCCTCCAAAATCTGACAATTTCCATGTTTTCATTATACCATTGCCCCCTATAAGACTCCAGTAAAATTCCTGTCATGGATATTACAAATCAGAGATTTATGAAGGGTGTGTAAAATATCAAAAAGCGATGCTTTTTGCAGAACTTTTCCGTCTGCAAAAGCATCGCTTTTTTGGTTATTCCAAATCGCTTTGTTCAAGCGCTATCAGACATAAAACAGAATATCCTCATAGACCGGGAAGGGCCAGTTTTCCTTGCCGACAAGCAGTTCCAGCTCGTCGGCCGCGGCTCTCGCCTTCTCCATGGCCGGGATAATTTCCGCACGGCAATAGGCTGCCGCCAGATGCACATCCTCCGGCGTTCCCTGCTCTTTGCCCTGCAAGGCTTCCTGCGCCTGTATCAGCTCTTCCGTTTTCGCGCTGATCGCACCGGCAAGCTTCTTCTCTGCCGGAGCATCGATCCCGATCCCAGCCTTGGCGGCAGCCGAGGAAGCCACCTTTCCGGAATATTCCACACAGGCGGGAAGAATCTGACGGCCAATCATGCGGAGCATGGTTTCCGCTTCAATATGGATGGTTTTGGCATATTCCTCCAACCCAATCTCCTCGCGGGATTTCATTTCCTCAACGGTGTACACACCATGACGTGTGAAAAGGGAAACATTCTTCTCGCTGGTATAGAGGGGCAGGGCATCCGGCGTGGAACGCAGGTTCAGCAGACCGCGCCGCGCTGCTTCCTCCTCCCACTCCTTGCTGTAGCCGTTGCCGTTGAAGATGATACGGCGGTGCGTTCTCAGTTCACGGCGAACCAGGGCGGCAAGGGCCGTGTCAAAGTCCCCCGCTCCTTCCAGTTCATCGGCAAAGACGCGCAGCGCTTCCGCAACGGCGGTATTGAGCATAATGTTGGTGCATGCGATATTGAAGGAAGAGCCAGGCATACGGAATTCAAACTTGTTGCCGGTGAACGCAAAAGGCGAAGTGCGGTTGCGATCGGAGTTATCCAGCGGAATCGGAGGAAGAACAGACGCTCCAACGGAAAGCGGCGTTTTCGCGCTGTCCTCACAGCCCTCGCAATCCTTTCCGGAGACGAGAGACTCAATGACCGCGTCCAGATCGTCGCCCACATACATTGACACAATAGCGGGCGGTGCTTCGTTCGCGCCGAGACGGTGATCGTTGCCCGCACTGGCCACGGAAATGCGCAGCAGATCCTGGTACTCGTCGACCGCCTTAATCACAGCCGTGAGGAACAGCAGGAACTGCGCGTTCGAGATCGGTGTCTTGCCGGGATCGAGAAGGTTTTCTCCCGTATCGGTGGAAATGGACCAGTTGTTGTGCTTGCCGGAACCGTTGATTCCCTCAAACGGCTTCTCGTGCAGCAGACAGACAAAGCCATGGCGTCCCGCCACCTTCTTCATCATTTCCATGGCAAGCTGGTTGTGGTCGGTGGCAATGTTCGTGGTGGAAAAGACCGGAGCCATCTCGTGCTGGCACGGCGCCACCTCGTTATGTTCCGTTTTTGCGGCGACGCCCAGCTTCCAGAGTTCCTCGTCCAGATCATCCATAAAAGCCTTCACGCGCGGGCGGATGGACCCAAAATAGTGATCCTCCAGCTCCTGGCCTTTGGGGGAAGACGCGCCGAACAGCGTGCGCCCGCTCAGGATCAGATCCAGACGCTTCGCATAGTCCTCCTTGTCAATCAGGAAATATTCCTGCTCCGCGCCCACGGTAGTGGTGACACGGCGGACATCTTTTCCAAACAGCTTCAATACGCGGCAGGCCTGACGGCTGATCGCGTCCATGGAGCGCAGAAGCGGCGTTTTCTTGTCCAGGATTTCTCCGGTGTAGGAACAGAACGCCGTGGGAATACAAAGCGTCTTATCCTTGATGAACGCATAGGAGGTCGGATCCCAAGCGGTATAACCGCGGGCCTCAAAGGTGGCGCGCAGGCCGCCCGATGGGAAGGAGGAAGCGTCCGGCTCGCCCTTTGTCAGCTCCTTGCCGGAGAACTCCATGATCACCGCCCCGTCCCCGGTCGGGGAAAGGAAGGAATCGTGCTTCTCTGCCGTGACTCCCGTCATTGGCTGGAACCAGTGTGTAAAATGGGTCGCGCCATGCTCGATCGCCCAGTCCTTCATCACGGACGCAACGACATTCGCCACGCCAGGCGCCAGAGGACTTCCCTCTTCCATCGTCTTTTTCAGCGCGCGAAAAATATCCTTCGGAAGCCGGTCGCGCATAACCGCTTCGTTAAACGAAAGGCTTCCAAACAATTCCGGGACTCTGCTCATACAAAACACTCTCCTGTCCGCCGCCGAAGCGGCCTGTTTTTCTATGTAAAAAGGCGCCGCGGGAAGGGGAAAATCCCCTTGCACCGCAGCGCCTTTGCTGCCTGTATTCAGTTGTTTTTTGAGAAGCGAGATTTAATCCTCATACTGCCGGATCACCGTCAGCGCGGCCTCTCTCCGGGAAACCCGGAGATCCATCGCGCGGCGCTCCAGACAATGGTGCGCTTCGTCCTCCGTCAGATGCAGCCGTTCGACCAAAAGACATTTCGCACGGCACGCCAGACGGGTATCGTCCAGCTTTTGCAGCAGCTCCGCGTTCTTTTTCTGAAGCTGCGCAATCCTTCTGCGGGACACGGAAATGAGACGAACCGCCTGCGCCAAAGCGGAACGGGAGATCGGTTTTTCCAAAACGAAAACTCCCAGGTTTTCCAGCGGAAGGGCTACGTCGGCGGCCTGCACCGCGGGTGCAACCAGGATAATCCCCGCCGTGGTGGCATCTGCCAGGGAAGCCGCCAGATCGCTGCCGAATTCATCCGGCAGCGGCGCGTTAATCAGGACCAGAGAGAGGGAAAGCTCCATCATTTTGCGGCGGGCCTCCCCCGCGCTGGCCGCCGTGACTGTTTTGGAACAGCCGCAGCCCTTGAGAAGCGAGGTCAGGGCGGGAAGGGCTTTCTCCCCACTCACAATCAGAGCGCTCTCCATTGTCCATCCCTCCCGTATCGCGGTGGAATCCGCCCGATCCGTTTCTCAGATCCGATCGAAATACCGCTCAATCTCGTAGCGGTACGGGTCATTCGCGGCCCGGTATGCCTCAAACTCCTTTCCCTTCTGAACGAAATACTGAGAAAGGTATTTTTCCGGCAGCACAGCATGGATAAAGTCACTCTTCCATGCCTCGTCAATCGCCGCGCCCAGCGTCTGCGGGAGACGCTTCTCCGCAGGGGTCAGCGAGCCGTCGAAATCCGAAGGAGACGGCAGCGGCAAATTGTCCCGCACGCCGCTGAGTCCCGCTTCCATCAGAAGCAGGGCAACCACATAAGGATTGCAGGCCGGATCCGGCGAGCGCACCTCCATGCGGGAATCCTCCCCCTGCGCGGCAGGGAGACGAACCAGCTGGGAGCGGTTCTGTGCCGACCAGCCCACGCCGGCCGGCGCTTCAAAGCTGCCGAGACGCCGGTAGGAGCCCGGCAGAGGATTCGCAAACGCGGTGATCGCCGGGATATGGCGCAGGATACCGGCCAGCATGGAAGATGCCAGAGGATCCGGATCGCTCAAAAAGTCCTCAAACAGATTTTTTCCATCCTTCCAGGCGGAAAGGTTGAAATGCAGTCCGCTGCCGCTCTCCTTTTCAATCGGCTTGGGAAGGAAAGAGGCAAACAGGCCGTTCTGCGCCGCGACAGCCTTCACGGCCGTGCGGAGCGTCATGAGATTGTCGGCCGCCTGAAGCGGGGCGGAGCGATGAAAATCCACCTCATTCTGCCCAGGTCCCTGTTCGTGATGGGAGCGCTCCGGGCGCAGGCCCATTTCCTCCAGGGTCAGGCAGATGCTCCGGCGGACGTTCTCCCCATGATCGAGGGGCGTCATATCGAAATAGCCCGCCTTGTCATACGGCTTGAGAACGGGCTCTCCCCGCTCGTCGGTGGAAAACAGGTAAAACTCACATTCCGGGCCAAGCTGGAAAGAAATCCCCTGCTCCATCGCTTTGCGCTCGGCCTGCCGGAGCAGGAAACGGGCGTCCCCCTCAAAGGGCCTGCCGTCCGGATACCGGATGGTGCAGTAGAAGCGGGCCACACAGCCCTCCGAGGGTCTCCACGGGAAAATCGTCAGCGTATCGGGATCCGGAAACAGGAACAGATCGGACTCCGTCACATTGCCGAAGCCCGGAATGGCGGAAGCGTCAAAGGAAACACCTTTTTCAAAGGCGTGTTCGAGATACGACGACAAAATGGCGATGTTTTTCTGAACGCCGAAGATATCGCAAAATGCCAGCCGGATAAACTTGACATCGTTTTCCTCCACAAATTGCAGAATATCCGAAATTCCCTGTGTCATCGGACTCGCTCTCCTTTCGTGGGCCGCGCTCCGGCGCGTCCCCGCTTCTGACAAATCTTATTTGCCCAGCAGTCGGTGCATGACCTCGCGGTAGGCCTCTTCCTCACCGCCGAGATCGCGGCGGAACAGATCCTTGTCGAGGTGGGCATGCGTCTTGACGTCCCAGAAACGGCAGGTATCGGGGCTGATCTCGTCGGCCAGAATAATGCTGCCGTTCACATCGCGGCCGAATTCCAGCTTGAAGTCAATCAGCTCGATGCCGGCGGTCTTGAGGTACTCGCCCAGCTCTTTGTTGATCTTCATGCTGTAATCCGCAATCTGACGCAGCTCCTCGGGGGTGGCGGCGCCCAGAGCGGCGATGTGGTAATCATTCACCAGCGGATCGCCCAGCGCATCGTCCTTATAGCAGTACTCCAGCACGGTGCAATTGAGCTTGGTACCCTCTTCCATGCCGAGACGCTTGGCAAGGCTGCCTGCGGCAACATTGCGGACAATGACCTCCAGCGGAACGATCTGCACCTTTTTGACGAGGGTTTCCGTCTCGGAAAGCTCCTCCACCAGGTGGGTCGGGATCCCCTTGCTCTCCAGGAACTTCATCAGATGGTTCGTCACCTGATTGTTGACCGCGCCCTTGCCGCGAATCGTCCCGCGCTTTGCGCCGTTTCCTGCGGTGGCGTCGTCCTTATACTGGACGAGATAAACATCCGGGCGGTCCGTTTTGAATACCTTCTTTGCTTTTCCTTCATAAAGCAGTTCCAGTTTTTCCATGATTCAAAATCCTCTCTTCCTGCGGCAAATTTCCGTAGTTGATCCACAAAGGGCACTACGGAAGTATGTACCCCGCAGCGCCCTTGCTGTTTACGATTGTTATTTTACCGCGTTCCGGTGCGTCTGTCAAGCCGATCCGCGCAAAGTGCGCAGATTTTATACTTTGCTGTAAAATCGCGGGATTTTCTTTTGCGGAATCGTCTCTTCTTCTGAAATTTCAAAAATGCCATCTTGCAGGATCTTGATCTTTTTCCTGCAAAGTGATATAATGCTTCGCGATGAACAAAGGCGTTCGCAGACCGCTTTCCACAAAGCGGCCTGGGGACGTCTTTTTCTTTATGTATTTTTCCGGGCGCGCACAGCCGCCTTGCCCGGCACAGGAGGGAACGCCATGGAACAGCCAATTTATCTTCTGCTGGAAAACGGAGAATGGTTTGAAGGAAAAAGCTTCGGCGCACAGCCTGCAAACAGCGGTATTTCCGGCGAAGTCGTTTTCACCACCGCCATGACGGGGTATCTGGAGACTCTCACCGATCCCAGCTACTGCGGGCAGATCGTGGTGCAGACCTTTCCGCTCATCGGAAATTACGGAATCATCCCCGAGGATTTTGAAAGCAGCCGCCCGCGGCTTACAGCTTATGTGGTAAAAGAATGGTGCCGGGTTCCCTCCAACTTTCGCAATGAGGGGGATCTCGACGCCTTTTTAAAAGGAAAGGGAATTCCGGGGCTGTACGGAATCGACACACGCGCCCTGACACGCCGCCTGCGCGATCATGGCTCCATGAACGGCCTTTTGACTCTGACTCCTCCCCCTTACTCCAAGGAAACCATCCAGGCACTGCGGAACACACGTCCGGAACCCCCCGTGCCGCTGGTCACGCGCCGGGAACCGGAACGCTTTGGGGAGGGGGAAACCCATATTGTCCTGTGGGACTTTGGAGCCAAGCAGAATCTGATCCGTGAGCTGGTCCGGCGCGGCTGCCGGGTGACAGCGGTTCCCTCCTTCTTTACGGCGGAGCAGATTCTGGCGCTGCATCCGCAGGGAGTGCTCCTTTCCAACGGCCCCGGCGATCCCGCCGACAACACAGCGGTCATTCAGGAAACAGCGCGTCTCTTTGCGGCGAAAATCCCGATGATGGGCGTCTGTCTCGGGCATCAGCTGATGGCACTCTCGCGCGGCGCGCAGACGGAAAAGCTTCCGTTCGGCCATCGCGGCGCCAACCAGCCCGTCAAAGATAACGAGACGGGACGCGTCTCCATCACCAGCCAGAACCACGGCTACACCGTCCGCCCGGACAGCCTGCCGGACTGCGCGTCCCTGCGCTTTCTGAACTGCAACGACGGTACCTGCGAGGGAATCGTCTACCGCGACGCGCCCGCCTTTTCCGTCCAGTTTCACCCAGAAGCCTGCGCGGGCCCGCACGACACCGCCTATCTGTTTGACGATTTTCTCAAACTCGTCCATCATTCGGAAAGCGAGGGATTCTCATGCCGCTGAAACAACACCTCAAGAAAGTTCTTGTCGTCGGCTCCGGCCCGATTGTGATCGGCCAGGCCGCGGAATTTGATTATGCCGGAACGCAGGCCTGCCGCGCACTGCGCGAGGAAGGGCTGAATGTTGTCCTCGTCAACTCCAATCCAGCCACCATCATGACGGACGGAGCTATCGCGGACGAGGTCTACGTGGAGCCGCTGACACTTTCCTCCCTGCGCGAAATCATCCGCCGGGAAAAGCCGGACGGCCTGCTCTCCACCCTCGGCGGGCAGACAGGCCTGACGCTTTCCATGCAGCTTGCCCGCGAGGGCTTTTTGCAGGAACAGGGAGTGGAGCTGCTTGGGGCAAAGTTGGAAACGATCGAGAAGGCGGAGGATCGCGAGCTGTTCAAAGAGACGATGGAATCCATCGGCGAACCGGTGATTCCCTCCCGTGTAGTCACTGAGGTGGAAGATGCTCTCTCGTTCGCGGAGTTCATCTCCTATCCCGTCATTGTGCGCCCTGCCTTCACACTTGGCGGCACCGGCGGCGGTATCGCCGGGAACGGAAAGGAACTTTCCGCGATCGCCGCGAACGGCCTGCGCCTTTCCCCCATCCATCAGATTCTGGTGGAAAAATGCGTTTCCGGCTGGAAGGAGATTGAATTTGAGGTAATGCGCGACGGAGCCGGAAACGTGATCACCGTCTGCTCCATGGAAAACCTGGATCCCGTGGGCATCCACACAGGCGATTCCATCGTCGCCGCCCCGGCTTTGACACTGGCGGACCGCGAATATCAGATGCTGCGTACCGCCGCTCTCAACATTATCTCCTCCCTTGGCATCGAGGGAGGCTGCAACTGCCAGTTTGCCCTCGACCCGGAAAGCTTCCGGTATGCCGTGATTGAGGTCAACCCGCGCGTATCCCGCTCCTCAGCTCTGGCCTCCAAGGCGACCGGCTACCCGATCGCGCGCGTCGCCGCCAAAATCGCCGTCGGCCTGACGCTCGACGAGATTCCGAACGAGATCACCGGCAAGACGGCGGCCTGCTTTGAACCCGCGCTCGATTATGTGGTGGTCAAGTTCCCGAAGTGGCCCTTTGACAAATTCATCTATGGATGCCGCCGTCTGGGCACGCAGATGAAAGCAACCGGCGAGGTCATGGCCATCGGCCGCAGCTTTGAACAGGCCATGATGAAGGCGGTGCGCGGCGCGGAGGTTTCACTGGACACACTCGCTATGCCGAAGCTTGCATCCTTGACGGAGGAGGAGCTGAAAAAGAAAATCCACGCGCAGGATGATGAGCGCATTTTTGCTGTTTATGAAGCACTGCGCCGCGGCACGCCGATCGGTGAACTGCACCGCCAAACCAAGATTGACGAATGGTTCCTCGCGAAGCTGTGGAATCTGGCGGCGATGGAACGCGCCCTGCGGGACGAGCCACTGACGGAAGAACTGTACCGCACAGCCAAGCTGCTTGGCTTCCCGGACAGCGCAGTGCGCCGTCTTTCCGGTCAGGAGCCCCCGCTTGCCCTGCCCGCTTCCTGCAAGATGGTCGACACCTGCGGCGCGGAGTTTGAAGCGGAAACGCCGTACTTCTATTCCTCCCCCGGCGAGGAAGATGAAGCCCTGCCATTCCTAAAACGGAAAGCCAGCGGGAAACCTGTGGTGCTGGTGTTCGGCTCCGGCCCCATCCGCATCGGCCAGGGAATTGAATTCGACTACGCCTCCGTCCACTGCGTTATGGCGCTCAAGCGCGCGGGATACGAGGTGGCCATCGTCAACAATAACCCTGAAACCGTCTCCACCGACTTCAACACCGCTGACCGTCTCTACTTTGATCCGCTCACGGCAGAGGATGCTCTGCGCATTGTGGAGCTGGAAAAGCCTGTGGGCGTGGTCGTGGCCTTCGGCGGACAAACAGCCATCAAGCTGACCAAACCCCTCGCGGCGGCGGGCGTGCCAATCCTTGGCACACAACCGGACGGGATCGATCTCGCGGAGGATCGCGGACGCTTTGACGCGCTATTGGAAGAACTGGGAATCAGCCGCCCATCGGGGCGCTCCGTTCTCACCGAACAGGAAGCGCTCCAAGCCGCCCATGAGCTCGGTTATCCCGTCCTAATGCGTCCCAGCTACGTGCTCGGCGGACAGAATATGATCATCGCGTTTACGGATAACGACATCCGGGAATATATGAATGTCATCATCACAGCCAACCCGGACGCGGATGTTCTCATTGACAAATACCTGATGGGAACCGAGGTGGAGGTGGACGCGGTATGCGACGGCGAGGATGTGCTGATTCCCGGCATCATGGAGCACATTGAGCGCGCCGGAATCCACTCGGGCGACTCCATCGCCGTCTATCCGGCATGGAATCTGAGCGAGGGACTGACCCGCCAGCTTGTGGACTTCTCGAAAAGGCTGGCTCTGTCCCTTGGAGTCAAAGGATTGGTCAACATCCAGTACGTCATCCATGAAGGAAAAATCTATGTCATCGAAGCAAACCCGCGCTCCTCGCGCACTATCCCCTACATCAGCAAGGTGACGGGGATCCCGCTGGTGGAGCTGGCCGTGCGCGCTATGCTGGGTGAAAAGCTGTCCCACATGGGATACGGCACCGGCCTGGCTGCCCCCGCCGCCTATCACGCGGTCAAAGTTCCTGTGTTCTCCTTTGAGAAGCTCGGCGGGGTGGATACCCAGCTCGGCCCGGAGATGAAATCCACGGGCGAGGTGCTCGGCATCGCGCCCACCATGGAGGAAGCCCTTTACAAAGGGCTGATCGCCGCGGGCTACCGGATCGAAACCGGGAAAGGCCTGCTGGTGACGGTACGGGATTCCGACAAGGGCGAAATCGCGCCGATTGCCGCTGCTTTCGCCGCCCTCGGCTTCCCGCTCTACGCCACGCAGGGCACAGCCAATATCCTGCGCGAAGCAGGACTGACAGTGGAAACCGTACAGAAAATCCATGAGGCGAAGGAAAACACAATGACGCTTCTGGAAAGCGGAAAAATCGGCTGCATCCTCTCCACCTCCGCCAAGGGGCGTATTCCGGCGCGCGACAGTGTGAAGATCCGCCGCAAAGCAGTCGAGCTGGGGATCCCCTGTCTGACGGCTCTCGATACGGCGGCAGCCCTTGCATCTATTCTCGGCCGGAATTTCCGCGAGGAGGATCTGGTTCCGTTGGATATTGCAAAAATCACCCCCGCAAAAAACGGATGATATCGCTTTTATACTATGCTATAATAATGAAAGAAACGGCACGCCAGCAGTTCGCGCCCCTTGTGGGTGCGGTAAATCTCACCATCACGGATGGCATCAAGTTTGCCGCTGACGCATGAGGGTAAAACGTAAGAAAGATGGAGGAACCGATACGATGAAGCTGAATGAACATTACCTTTCCCTGGAGGAAAGCTATCTTTTTTCGGAGATCGCGCACCGCGTTTCCCGCTACACGGCGGAGCACCCGGAGGCCCAGGTGATCCGCATGGGAATCGGAGATGTCACGCTTCCATTGTGTGACGCGGCAGTGCAGGCGCTGCACGAAGCCGCCGACGAACAGGGCAAAAAGGAAACCTTTCACGGCTACGGCCCGGAACAGGGCTATGATTTTCTGCGGGAGGCTGTAAAAAACTATTACGCCTCCTACGGCGTCACCCTTGACGCCGCCGATATTTTTATCGGGGACGGAGCCAAGAGCGATGTGGGAAACATCCTCGACCTGTTTGACGCGGATAATACCGTCCTGATTCCCGATCCCGTCTACCCTGTTTACCGGGACACCAACCTGATGGCGGGACGGCGTATTGTTTACATGGACGCCAACCGCGAAAACGGTTTTCTGCCGATGCCCGATCCGACCCAGAAAGCGGACATTATCTATCTGTGCTCCCCCAACAACCCGACGGGCGCGGTGTACAGCCGCGATCAGCTCACAGAATGGGTGCGCTATGCCAACGCACAGGACGCGGTTCTGCTCTTTGACGCTGCCTATGAAGCTTTCGTGCAGGATCCGGAGCTTCCCCGCAGCATCTTTGAGATCGAGGGAGCGCGCACCTGCGCCATTGAGTTCTGTTCCCTTTCCAAGACAGCCGGTTTCACCGGAATGCGCTGCGGCTATACGGTGATCCCCGGCGACCTGAAACGCGGCGGTGCTTCCCTGCGCGCACTTTGGCTGCGCCGCCAGACAACGAAATTCAACGGCGCCTCCTATCCCGTACAGCGCGCAGCGGCAGCTGTCTTTACGCCGGAGGGCATGGAGGGATGCCGGAAGAACCTGGAGGTCTACCGCCAAAACGCCCTTCTGATTTCTCGCACACTTACCGATCTGGGAATCTGGCATGTCGGCGGTGTAAACTCCCCCTATATCTGGATGCAGTGCCCGAACGGAATGCGTTCGTGGGAATTTTTTGACCTCCTGCTGGAAAAGGCGCACTTGGTCGGCACGCCGGGCAGCGGCTTCGGCAAAAACGGCGAAGGCTTCTTCCGTTTGACCGCGTTCGGTTCTCCTGAAGCCACTCAGGAGGCTATGGAGCGCCTGAAAAAGCTCCTTGCCTGATTTTTCATCGTTTGGATTTTTGAATTATATCTGATATATTGCTGCATTATGAACGATTGCCCTGTTCTTCGATTTCTCGAAAACAGGGCGATTTTCGTTTTTTATTTTCTAATTTTTACAGTTCGTAAAATATATACAAGCTTTCCTTGTTCTGTGCAATTTCGTTTTTGCATTTTCATGTGGTATTTCTTGCAAAAATTCGATTGACTTTTCTTTCTCTGCGCGCTATAATACAGACATGAAGCAAGGGTGCTGCGGTGAAAACCGCGGCACCCTTCTTTTTGTTTGTGAATGTATGGCCATGCGTTTGACTCTGCAAATTCTGGAGGGATTCTCAATGGGACTGAGCTTTTCATCGGCTGACACCATCTGGGTGCTGCTGGGTGCGGCACTGGTGTTCTTTATGCAGGCCGGTTTCGCCATGGTGGAGACCGGATTTACACGAGCCAAGAACGCCGGCAATATCATCATGAAAAACCTGATGGACTTTGCCATCGGTACCCCGATTTTCTGGTTTTTCGGTTTTGGCCTTATGTTCGCGGGCTCCGGCGCGCTGATCGGCGGCCTCGACTTCTTCATTCAGAAGGACTACAGCTTCCTTGGCCTCTCCGTGCCGCTGTGGGCCTACGCGATTTTCCAGACCGTGTTCTGCGCCACCGCCGCCACCATCGTTTCCGGCGCCATGGCGGAGCGCACCAAGTTTATCTCCTACTGCATCTACAGCGCCGTCATCAGCGCGTTCATTTATCCCGTCTCCGGCCACTGGATCTGGGGCGGCGGCTGGCTCGCTCAGTTGGGCTTCCATGATTTCGCGGGCTCCACAGCCGTGCATATGGTTGGCGGCGTGGCCGCTCTGGTGGGTGCGAAGATCCTCGGGCCCCGCATCGGCAAGTATGACAAGGACGGCAAGCCCCGCGCGATCCCCGGCCACAGCCTGACGCTTGGCGCTCTTGGCGTGTTTATTCTCTGGTTCTGCTGGTTTGGCTTCAACGGCTGCTCCACCATCTCCGTTTCCAGCGATGAGAGCATGACCGCCGCCGGACGCATCTTCTTCACCACAAACCTTGCCGCTGCCACCGCGACGGTCGCCGTCATGATCATCACCTGGATCCGCTACAAAAAGCCTGACGTCTCTATGACACTGAACGGCTCCCTGGCCGGGCTTGTCGCCATCACGGCAGGCTGCGACGCGGTAACCCCCGCGGGCGCGTTCTTCATTGGCCTGATTGCCGCTTTTGTTGTCGTCTTTGGCATTGAGTTTGTCGACAAGGTGCTCAAAATCGACGATCCGGTCGGCGCGATTGGCGTGCACGGCTTCTGCGGCGCAACCGGTACCCTGCTGACCGGCCTGTTTGCCTACTATCTCACCGACGACAACGGCAACCCCCTGGGCCTGTTCTATGGCGGCGGCTTCCAGTTCTTCGGCACGCAGCTGCTCGGTGTAATTTCCGTTATCGCCTGGGTTGCCATTACCATGACGATTGTGTTTACTATCATCAAGAAAACCATCGGCCTGCGCGCCAGCCGTGAGGAGGAAGTCCGCGGCCTGGACGTCACGGAGCACAATCTCGTCAGCTCCTATGCCGACTTCCTGCCTATGCCGCCTCAGGTGCTGACCGGCGAGACCGAGAACGCCACCTCCGTTCTCCTGCAGGGTCATGAGAGCGGAGCGGCAGCAGCGGCGCCCGCCATCCAGCCCGCCGCCACAAATGCAACGCTCACCAAGCTTTCCATCCTCTGCCGTCAGGAAAGCTTCTCGCAGCTGAAGGACGCCATGAACTCCATCGGTGTGACCGGTATGACCGTCACGCAGGTGCTTGGCTACGGACTGCAAAAGGGACGCGATACCTACTACCGCGGTGTCAAGCTGGACGACGCCAAACTTCTGCCGAAGGTAAAGGTGGAGGTAGTGGTGAGCAAGGTGCCTGTGGAAACCGTCATCGAAACGGCACGCAAGGCCCTCTACACCGGCCATGTGGGCGACGGCAAAATCTTTGTTTACCATGTGGAAAACACGGTTCGGATCCGTACCGGGGAGCAGGGCTTCGACGCCCTCCAGGGTGAGGACTGAATCCAATAAAAAGAAAGGCCCGGACGCCAACGCCCGGGCTTTTCGCCGTTTCAATTTACAGAAAGGGAGCCAGTCAAAGATGAGAAAGATCAACGAGGAATGTGGTGTGTTCGGTGTGTATCGGGAAGAGGAAGCCCCTCTGTTAACCTATTTCGGCCTGCATGCCCTTCAGCACCGCGGCCAGGAGGGTGCGGGAATCGCCTGCGCCGACGGCCGGGACATCACCTGCCGCAAGGGCTGCGGCCTGCTGACCGAGGTGTTCCGACACGAAACATTGGAGGAGCTAAAGGGGCACAGCTGTATTGGCCATGTGCGGTATGCCACAGCGGGCGGAAATGAACTGGAGAATGTGCAGCCGCTCGCCGCCCGCTCCTACCTCGGCTGTGTGGCCGTGGTACACAATGGGCAGATCGTCAACGCCGCTCCCTTACGCCGGGAGCTGGAGGAAAAGGGCAGCATTTTCCGGGGAACCAGCGACAGCGAGATCATCCTGCATCTGATCCAGGGTGGAACGGGCAGCCTGCTTGAAAAAATCGAAGCCGCCTGCCGCCGTCTGGAGGGCGCGTTCAGCTTTCTGATTCTGACAGAAAAAAATCTGTACGCTATCCGGGACAAAAACGGGATCCGTCCGCTCTCCATCGGCCGCACGGCTGGGGGCAGCTGGTGTGTGAGCAGCGAAACCTGTGCTTTCGGCGTCATCAACGCCAGGTTTGTGCGCGACGTCGCGCCGGGAGAGATTGTGAAATTCTCCGCATCGGGCGCGGAATCGTTCTTCTATACGAAGGAATGCACCCACCGGCTCTGCGCCATGGAATACATCTATTTTTCCCGTCCCGACAGCATGTTGGAGGGACGCAGCGTCCACGCCGTGCGAAAGGAGACGGGACGGCGGCTTGCCTGGCTGGAAGAAAACGGGACGTTTGCCGATATCGTCGTCGGCGTGCCGGACTCCTCCCTCTCCGCCGCCATGGGCTACAGCGAGGAGCTGGGCCTGCCGTATGAGATGGGACTGATCAAAAACAAATACACCGGCCGCACCTTCATCCAGCCCACCCAAAAACTGCGCGATACCGGCGTGCGCATGAAGCTTTCCGCCAACCAACCTGTGGTGGAGGGAAAACGTGTTGTACTCATCGACGATTCCCTTGTGCGCGGTACCACCTCCCGGCGGATCGTCCAGCTTCTGCGGGAAGCGGGCGCGGCCGAGGTCCATCTGCGCATTGCATCCCCGGAGATGAAATTCCCCTGCTTCTACGGGGTGGACACTTCCACCCGCGCGGAGCTGGCCAGCGCCAATCACACGCCGCAGGAGCTCTGCCGCCTGCTGGCAGCCGATTCTCTCCGCTTCCTGCCGGACAGCGAGCTGTGCGGGGCCTGCGGCGGAGATTCCCTGTGCCGGGCCTGCTTCACCGGCTCCTACGTCACGCCGCTGTTCGGATGCGGAGAAAGCGCCGGGCTGGCCATCTCAGCCGGAAACGCGCTCTGAAAAAGAACGGCACAGCGATTCCACCCGTTCCCTCGCAGCAAACAGCTCATGCGGCTCCCCAAAATTCTTGCGGTATACTTCGATGATCAGATCGCCCGCATATGAGGAATCCCGCAGCAAATCAAGCAGCTTCTCATACGCCATCGTACCGCACCCCGGCAGAAGGCAATCCGCGCCGGGAGCGTTATCGTTGATGTGTACATGTATCAGGCGCTCCCCCATCGCGCGGCACATGGCAAAGGGGTCCTTGCCTGCCCGCACCGCCTGTTTGATATCGAACACGAAGGCGCATTCTTCGCCAAGCTGTCCGCGCATCCGGGCAATAAACTCAGGATCCTCACTGCGGAACTGGTTGACGTTCTCCTGCGCGACGGCGATTCCAAATCTTTGTCCCAAACGGTACAAACGCAGATAGCGTTCCAGATACTCTTCCTCCGTGATCTTTCCTTCCCGGTAGCCGCGCTGCCCATGCAGGACGAGGAGCTTCGCGCCTAACATTCCGGCCGCTTCAAAATACCGTTTGTAAAATTCCAGTCCGTCCTCCACACGGCGCAGGTATTCGGAGAAAAACAGTGTCCCCTCAAAGCCGGAGGTAAACGGATGCAGGGATTTCACCTGTGCTCCTGTCTCCTCCAGGCGCGTCCGGAGCATTCGGACAAAGGCGGGATCCAGCTCGCTGCTGGTATTGATAAAAAGTTCAAACAGCCTGAAATCCATGGAAAGAAGAAGATCCAGCGACTTTTCAATTTCCATCGGATACAGACATGCGGTTGAGATTCCGGTTCTCATGGTTTCCTTCTGAGCCTCCATCCTCCCGATCTGCCCCGCGCCGGAATGCCAGCGCTTTTCAGACAGAATCGGAATCTTCTTTTTATCACTTTACTATTTTTGCACGGCGTTTGCAAGAAAAACAGCACCGTGTGCAAATGAAAAGAACTCTCCGGGATATACTATGGATATTCTGCGAAAAAGGAGAGTGTCATATGGAAACCAAAAAGACGGAAAACGCCGACGAAGAATTGCTGGGCGAACTGTCCCGCACCGCCGCCATGGGAGTGGAAGCGATGGAGCTGGTAATTTCCAAGGCGGAGGACAGCGCATTGCGCGGCAAACTGGAACGGCAGGAACAAAGCTACCGCAAGCTTGCGGATCGCGCAAGAAACCTGATGGAGAAAAAAGGGCTGCGCCCCGAACCCGGCCCGGCTCTGCAAAAGGCGATGCTCTGGGGCTCCGTGCAGATGAGCACCCTCACCAACACCAGCTCCTCCCACCTGGCCGAGCTGACCATCAACGGCACCACAATGGGCATTGTCAGCCTGACCAAATGCATGCACGATCTGGCGCACGCGGACGGGCAGGCCCGCGCGCTGGCAGAGGAATTTCTCTCTGCCCAGCAGCAGACAGTTGAAGAGCTCAAGGCTTTTCTTTAAAAGTGAACGAAAACATTACTGCGGCACATGGATTTCATCCATGTGCCCAGCCTGTCGAAAAAGGTCACCGATTGGTGGCCTTTTTCTCGTATAAAGGGAGAAAATGCGGTATAATGAGTTTGGGGTGATAAAAATGCTGGTAAAGAATGCAGAA
>NZ_NFJU01000032.1 GCF_002160025.1 Anaeromassilibacillus sp. An200 | reverse complement strand
TCCCCTGGAAGGCTCCGGAGACGTGTAAAGTAAAATGACGAGACAATCCCAGCTCTGAGAATCATCTCTGAGCTGGGATTGTCTATGCGCCGTTACGTTTGACGCTTACAAAGGTAACTTCTAGCTTTAACACTTACAAAAGCCCGCACTGGTATACCAGTACGGGCTTTTGATATATAAACAGATAATTCTTAATTATCTGCCAATCTGCCAAAATACTTTTATGCTAGGATGAGAGATGCAAAATGACAATTAAGTACAATAAAAGGACTTCCAAACAACGAAAGCTCGTTGTCTACAGCATAATTGGAGGAATAACTCTTGCCGCCAATATAGCAAGTTTCGTTTGTACACTCATCAGTTCTGCTAGCTATTCATCAATTAGCACATTAACTGCATCCATCGCAAGTTTTGTAATTAGCTGTATTAGTATTTTATATTGTGTCGTACAGGACATTCGCCAAACCTCGCAAACACCTCCCGATAGGTTTGTCTTCAAAAACAAAAAAGACATACCGTTTGTAGATAGAGAAGAACTTATTGAGGAAGTGTTGGCTGGTATCTCTCAAAAAATCACTGCTCATCAAAATTACTACTCCAAGAGCATTCGGTACGGTGTACGAAATGGGAAAACCGCTTTTGCGCAAAGGGTATGTGCGGAGCTTCAAGAAATAAAAAACAAACGACAGAGAGGTTCTTTTCAATTTGATCCTAAGATAGCTTCAAAATTTGGAAATATAATTTTGGTTGATTATACAACCTACAAAGATTCTTTCGAAATTCACATCAAATCAGACTATGAATATATTAGAGGCAAAATTAATCTTGTTGTAGTTACTAATGTTCAGAATCAGGAATTCCCCTGGAGCGACAATTTAAAAGACCCAGACATCTTCTTCGTTCTTTTGAACTTTAATAATATTTCAGCTGATTCCCTCCTTTTTCCCGATGACAAAATAGTGGAATTGTTGCATGAACTGCAGAGTGTTCCTTCTTTCGCACAATTATTGCAAGACAAATCGCAAAGCCAAATTGATTTTATGGCAGAAAAATTGGGGCGACTCTCACATAATAATATTGGGACAATCGTTGACTTACTTATATCCAACGATTTTTCCCTTCTGATGGAAATGGACGCTTCGTTTGTAGAGTTTTATCTGGCGTTAAGACAAGGGCAGTATGCAAAAGCCACAAAACTTTATAATGATTTGCCACTACCGTCTCCTCAAAATAGGGCTTTAGTGTACAAAACGAGATATGAAAAAGCAAATTTGGATCATTTCCTCGGAAAGTACAACGATGCATACGAATCGCTGATTTGCTTACTGGCCGAAATCTGCAATAGAGACACATTTATAAATAGTAACATTGGCAAAGCCATGTACTTTGATATCATTTTGCTACAGTCGCATATTCTAAAACATCTTGGTCGCTTTGAAGATTCGATTAAAGTGTTGCAGCAAGTTGGAACTCAAGATCGAAACACGGTTTGGCTAAGAGCTCACTTTTCTGTTATAATATTGCGATTAAATGAGATTGTTCAACCATCCGCCGAATGGGGGAGGCTGTTAAGCAACCTCGAATCAATGATGGAGCAATTCCGAAATGCACGTAAATTAGTTAATTCAAGTTACTATTATTATGAAACCTATTATCCAATTGTTGACTTTTATTCAAAACGTTTTGACCATTCCTTGATTCCAAGTCTTATTAAACAGGAAGAAAGTGCTATTGCATATTATGAAGTTGAAGAGCGGAGATATTTGACAAATTGTTATTTTATTAAAGCAGAGTTTCTAAGAATTAGCGAGCAGTGGAAAGAGGCCGAAAAGTATTACACATTATGTTATGACATATGTACAAACAATGGAGATAAGGACATCCTTTATCTAATTGCGATTACTTGCAAATGTCTCCAACGATTTGAAAATGTCCAACCTAAAATTCCATTTGATTGGGATAATACCATATCAGAATGTAAACAACGGGAAGGCTATGGATTCCATCATAGACTAATTTCCACTATGGAACTCGCAATAGAAAATGCAGAATATCGTAGCAATTGGTTAGCCCACTATCGGTCTACGATTACTCCAATTCCATGAATAGAGTATCAATAACATATTGGTCTGTTTTCAGCTGTGCCAACTGCGCTTTTATGGACATGATTTCTGATTTCTTTGCCGGAGAACGAAGTATGAGATAAAGCAAACGGGCAAGTTCAGGAATATGCTTATCAAACCCATAACGAGCTATCTCCTGAACACCTACTCGAAATCCAGTTAAGTAATTTGTTTTGCGCTTGTTCAACGTAATACCATAGTTTCGGAATTGAGCATAGGTGAAATCCACCTTGTCCAAGGGATGCTCAATAAATAGTTGATGTGTATGTGAAAATGAGCTATCAGTAGTATGTTTTACAGGGATATCATATTCATTTAATGCCGCGCCTAAAGCATTAGCGATACAAACTGTCTTGCTGGCGTAGTCATTCCCAAATTTAAGCATCTCTAGCATAGTTAGACATACGCTTGTAATATTATTGATTTGGACATTTCTTAAGAAATTAGGTGATATGTTCTGGTTTACTTTTTGAATATAGCCGTCATTGTTTGTGGCGACATATCCGCAAGTTACGCTTGGAAACGTCTTGTGTGTTCCTCCAATTATAATGGTATTGTCATAGACACTCAAAGGATTAGGAAGAACCTTCCCTGCAATCAACCCTAAAGTTTGTGTTGCATCATATATGATTCCAACGTGGGGAGGTAGTTTGATTAATTTCAACTCAGGTGGCTGTATGACATCGGACTGACAAAAGAACAGAAAAGATATTGTATCATCATGTGCCAGTATATAATTGAGTTTGTCATAATCTATTTGCATGAGAGAATAGTTATAAGGAATAGACTCGTACCGAACCCCAAGATTTGTGCACAACTTAGGTAGCGACCCGTGTCCTCCTGATTGAGGATCTGTGATGAGTATCTTCGTCTCCTTATCAATCAATGTCATTAGGATAAGAGCTACAGTGTTCATACCGGTTAAACTGCGGAAGTCATTATACTTTGCACCAAACAAGTCGGCCGCCATGTCGTTGGCAAGCAATAAAATTTTTTCCAAATAGTCACTCCCAATAAAATCTTTCTCTCGGTCTCGATTAATGTATCCGGATATATATTTTCCTTCATATTTGGAAATGAGGCCTTGCTTTACAAAGGGAGAAACATAGTTTTCCGCTGCACAAAGGGGAATTTTTGAACGATCGAACTCCCCGTATTCGTCGTATAATGAAACCAGTCTATCATAATAACTATTATAGTTCATATGGATTCCCTCGCTTTTTCCTATTATCCCAATAACACCACTGCAGAGCAGTAATATCTTGAAGCGGCAGATAATTAAGAATTATCTACTATAATATATCATAGCAGATAATTAGATTCTAGGCGTATTTCTAAATTATCGTCTGTTTTCAAGTAATATCCATCTCATCCAGTACAAGAAAAAGGCCTATCCTTTTCGATCTGCCGGATCTCCCAGTTCAGTAGGTCATAGGCAATACGGGTCTTGATCCTTTGGTTGTCCATGATTTTTGTTAGATTGCCTGCCGCATCGTAGCCGAATTCCGTCCGGTTGTCGATGCCGTCGTAGGCATAGCTGGTTCGGTTCAGGAACGCGTCTCCGGAATGGACGGTCAACCCTGTCAGGTTCTTGTCCATGGCATAGGCGCACTCCTGCCGGATGGGGCCATGGATCTCACAGTCGTAGATCAGTGCCAGCAGTGTGCGACCGCTGACACTCTTGCAGGTCATGCGCTCTATGACGTCATACTCATAAGCGTACCGCATTCCCTTAGAAATGGCGCACTTGAATAAGCCCTTTGTGATGGGCTGGAAGAACTGGCTCTTTTCCAACACTTCTACTGGCGCAGTTCAACACTGAAAGCTACAGCCCGATTGCAACTGCAAAGGAGAATGACCTGGATTCCTACCGATACCTAGTTTGGTTGCTAAACAACGCGCCTGATCTGAGCTAAACAGAGGAGATCTGTGTAGAGACATTCCTCTCGGTGAACGCGCCCCTTGAATGCAGAATTCCTAAACCAAATAAAAATGCCAACCGCCATCTCATTGCCTATGCGCTGAGATGGCGGCCTTTTATACACCGGGAGATTTGACGGTTACCCAAGAACTGCTAGAGTTACGGTTCTCGGCAACCTTTTTTAATGTGCCCATTTCCTGTTTTGGGTAAAAACTACATTTTGCAATAGGGCTTTTAGGATTCAATTACTCTTTATTTTCCGGTAACGTAAACTGTCTTGCTTCTAGTATCACGACCGGCATCATTTTCTGCGAAAACGGTTACAACCACTTTATATCTAGCTCCTGCCTCTGCATTGCAGTAAATTGTGTTTGTATAAGTAAAGCTGTTATATTGGCTCATACCTGTATCATATTCATCTTTTGACTCTGAAAGAACCCACTGAGAACCAGATTGCTTATAAACATCAATACTCTCACATCCAAGTTTATTGGCAATGCCATCCCCTATGACAGAAAATTTGACATTTATTGCGCTGTTACGCGAATCGACGTTTATAAGGTATGCACTGATTTGATCACTAGCCTTGGAGCTGTCAGCAGATATCGGGATAGTAAAAGAAAATATACAAATTACAGTCAAAAGTAGGGATAACAAATGTTTCTTTTTCAGCATAGTCTACACCTCATAAAAAGATTGAATCAGTTCTATTATATCAACAGTGGGAGAATCTACGAATAAAGCGTATTCTAAATAACCATTAACCCATGTTGCAGTGGTACTGTCATTGTTGTTGAAGATGTAATGAGTAATTCCATTATACTCATACTGTTTCACATCACTGGCATCTTTTTCGTATACATACTCAATTTCACCAAAGTATTGCGTTACATTAAATCCAATATAATCCGACTCCTCTGTATAAATGATACTAAAACTTACACAGTTGGTTTCGGGATCAATTTCCATAAAAGGTTCTTCCGGTTTAAAACCGAGTGGAATTTTAGGATAACACAGAGGTAATCCGCGCTTTTCCAATTCTTTCTGTAGTTCTTGATACTCTTCTGGAATATCAGGTATGGAGAAGTTTCCATCTTCTTCTGCTCTAAGGACAGGGTTCTCTGAGGTATCACTAGGAAGATCGCCGAAACTAAACGCGCTCTCACTCCAACGTGCTATTGCTTCAAATATATCAATTCCAGCAGCCTGAACTGCTGCCATGCCACAGAGCAAGCAAACAATTATTATAACCGCCACCAGACTTATGCGCATTGTACCGCGCAGCTGCACTCGATTATGTCTTAGTGGTATTTGTTGTGCCGTGTTTTTCGACAAAGATTGAACTCTTTTCTGAAAGGCAGAATAAGATTTTTTTGCATCTGGATACTTAGGCATAGGGGCCTTTCGATCCAATGCATCAAGATACGCATCAATCACGGCGGGATCATAGTTATCCTCCGTCATGATGGACAGCGCATCTTCCATAGCCTGCTCTAGTTCAGAAGGGGACATGGAATCGAGACGTTCTGCGGATATGTCAAGACAAGCAGGTTTACTGAACCGATTAGTATGATGATTCAAAGGAGAATCCATAGCAGCCCCCTTCTTCCCCTTCTATTATTATATGTCGTAAACAGAGGTATTTGTTGCAGCATAGTTTAAAAATTTTTATCGAGACTTTATGTATACTAAGACTGTTGCAAAAGTTCTTTGCATCGCATTACCGCACGGGATACTCGGCTTCGACAGCTAGAGGTTGAGATTCCAAGGCGGTCTGCGATTTTGTCGTAGTCCATATTTTGTTCAAAACGCCAACGAAGAATTTCACAATCTTGCTTTGACAACTGTTTTGGTAAAATCTCCTCTATGGAATTGAGATGGCTTTCTCCAGCCACATCCAAAAGAGAATCTAACGATATTTGAGGATGATTTTTCAAGCGGCGCTGTTCGTTGAGAGCTAAATTTTGAAGTGCACGCATGAGCCATCCTTCTGGTGATGGGTGAAGTGCCAGTTTCTCTTTTTGAAACAGAGCCAGCAGAAAAGTATCTTGCACCAGTTCTTCCGCTGTTTCTACATTTCCCACCATCCGATATGCTACGCGCAGCATTTTATCGTGCAGCATCTCATATAGCTCTTGAAATGAGCGATTGGTTTGGCTCAAAGCAGTTGTCACCTCGGGTTTTTTATTCTTGAAGGTCAAATTCAGACAGCATAGAACAAAACTGAACCATAAGCTCAACCTTTTTCATATCCATATCTGCCATAGTATCCAATAGACGTTGTTGTAAGATGCTTTGTTTGGCTCCTGTGAGTGTGGTACCCAAAAGTGAATTACAGTCTGTTTGCAGAGCATTGGCGATGGCAATTAAGGTTGGTAGGCTGACTTGAGTATGAGCGTTCTCTATATGGCTAATATGCTGGTCAGAAACCTGAATTAACTCAGCAAGTTGTTTTTGCTTTAAGCCTTTTGAAAGCCGATATCGGCGGACATTTCGGCCAATTTCTTGATAATCTAATTCCATGTGCCATATTCCTCCGTGAATTTAAAAGAAAAAGGCGAAAGTATCTTTGATAGATATGGTATCGCAAATTGTAACACTTGATAATGGATTGCAGAGGCTTTATTGCCTTTATAAATACATTTTTTAAAAAATTGTAAATTTGTGCAACGAAAGCACTCATTTTAGACATACATATACTGGAGGGAAAAAAGGAAAACTGTGGTGAAAAAAGGAAGAAGTGCCGAAACCCCTCGATAAATCTATATTTTAGTCTGTTATGTTCTGATTTGCCTTCAAACTAGTATGTATCCTTTATTGCTTTTAATGCGAAAACTGCATTATTATTCCATAAAGCATCCTAAAAAATAGAATACCTTGCCGAGGGAGGAGTTGCGCAGCGCATGAAACGAGTGTTCTGTTTTTTTGGCATGGTGATGGCTACACTTTCTTTAGTGCTATGCCAAGTTGTATCCGCAGCAGAGCTGCAAAATGATAATAATGACCATTCTGTACAAAAGGCCATTGTGTTTGCTGTTGATGCCAGCAATAGCATGAATGGAAATGATAGAAATCGTTTTGCCATTGACAGCATTGCACAACTCATTTACAGTCTTCCATCTAATTATTATGTAGGTGTGGTTGCGTATAATACCGATGTCATCGCAGCTGTGGGAATGTCAGACAGTGAAAACAGAGATAGTATTATGGCAGCAGCTAATTCTGTGCGTTACATAGGTTATACCAACGCAGGAGCAGGATTAACTAAGGCTATGGAACTACTAGACACCATAGACGCTGCAGAAAAAACAGTTGTGATGCTTTCTGATGGCGAAATCATTATGCAAGATGACACAGCTACTGCGCTTTCCTCCAGCCAGTTTCAAGCAGCGGTTACCCAGGCCAAAGAAAAGCAGGTTGTAATTCATGTGATTGGTCTTGGGGCTGACATGGAAAATAAGGAGAACACTATCTTTTCGGCCTCTGCGGAGACAGGCGGGAGTAATTACCATGCTCCAAAAGCAGAGGATATCCAACAGGCAGTGGACTCTATTCTTCTGGATCAACTGCATATTAAAAAAACAACTGCGGCCATTGTGGACGCGGATGGCGGAACAGAGACACTGGATATTAACATTCCTACCTCTAATGCTACAAATGCAAGAATTTTGTTCATTAGTGATAACCCCATAGAAAATTTGAATGCAGATTTTAATGCGGGTAATGTTCGTCAAGTCTCTGGAGCGCATTACACATTGCTAGAACTGAATCATCCCAGTGCGGAGAAGGTGCATGTCAGTTTTCAGGGAAATGCAGGAAGTCAGGTCAAGGTAGATGTCATCACAGAGTACTATCTAACAATGATTCCACAGGTAGTCTATGATGACGTTGCACCAAATGAAGAAGATGCTACTCATTATGAGCGTACCGCACAGATCAATGTGTCTTTTTATGATATAGAGAATCCAGAAAGGCAAGTGTTAACGGATTCAGTTTTTGAAGGTAAGTCTCTGTCAGGAACTATTGATGGACAAGAGTGGTCTGGATCATTTAAGTCTGGTATAGTATCTCTTCCACCGCAAAGTGATATAGCAGAAAATCAAACGGCGGAAATTGTCGTCGCTTTTGATAATTTGGAAACCAACATAATTGTACAGCAGCCCTTAACAGTGTCATTGGACGGAGCTCCAGAACTTCCGGTACTCCCAGAACCTCCGGATTACCGGCCAGTGATTATTGGGGGGATAATAGGAATCCTACTCGTTGCCCTGCTGCTTGTTTATCTGGTAGTTGGGCACAAAAGAAGAAAACCACGAACCATTCCTGATCCACCGCCCCCTGAGCCTAGTAAATATGACTACACAGGACGTCTCAATATCTATATTACCCAAACAAAATCCGGTCGGGATATACCTCCCCTCACTTATAATCTGTTCCGTATTCCTGGTGGCAAAGTTTTGTCGCTCCAGGAGATCTTAGATGGCTGTGATGTCAGTGAACCGATGGAAGGAGCAGACCGGATCTACTTCAAAGCTGGTGCTGGTCGTTGCTTGGTTTTATCTAATGACTCAGATTGTACCATCATGCAAAACAGAGAAATTTTGCTGAAAGGCCGTAGTTATTTAATTGGTTTGGACTCGAAAGTAGATATCACTTTTGAAGATGAAATTACAGAGATGGCACTTCAATATCGTGAAGTCCGTCCTAATGAGTTAAGAAATTACGCACACACTTGAGATGTTTGGCTCAGTTTAGTGTAGAAAACAAACTGCAAGGAGAGTGGTTAGAGTGACTATCATTAACCAAACAAACAGGACCTTATTGTTAGAGGAAATCAATCCTGAAAAGTTGGATCTGTTGACATTGATTGGCGATGTTAAGGGTATTGACAGCCTCAGTGACGACAAAATCAAAGAGATTAATCAGCACCTGGAGTGCCGGAGCTATGAAGAATTCCAGGAAAAATTTGCCCCCTGTATTTACTCTTTTTTTGATGCCAACTCGCAAGCGGTCAAGTACACTCTAAAAAAGCCGGAAAATATTCCAGATAGTATGCTTACCGAGATTCCTTTAAACCAGGGCAATGATTTCTTGAAAATGCTTTTCACACTGATGGAATCTAAGAAATCCCAGGGAGTTTTGAATGTGGATTTTGGCTTTGAAAATCTGCTGGATATGATCTCTCCTAAAAAAGTCATGGATGACATCCGCCAAGTGCGTAAGGAAATTCGTTATAACTATGCCAAATATGCAGAACTGGAAGATGGTGATCCTGCTAAATTAGATGTAGGCGACAAACTTAACACACTGTTTGAGGAAGCCAGTAACAATTATAACAATGTTATGGCTATGTTGCCTCTTGCAATTGAGGATATCAAAACCCGACTGTTGCTGGGTACTGGAGACCAAAAGGGAAACAACAATCAAATTGCTCTGGGTATGCTTACTATGGGCGATAAGGGTGAGCTCAAAGTATTGGAAGCACCTAAGCAGGAGTCCACTGCATTGGCTACTGTGGATGATAATATCAACACGGGGTTGGTTGCTGCACTGGAGGAGGACTATCAAGCCATTAACGAGTCACCCTCCGATTATGTACAGAGCTTGGTAGTGCGTACTTTCTGTCCGTTGTCATCTACCACTCAGTCTAAGATTGACGTTCCAACCGAAGTGGCAAACTACAATTCTTATCTTCAGTTTTATAAGAATGCAAAAGATGATTTCATCAAAGTGGTCAAGCCCCTGGTAGAAAAGCTTCTTGGGATTAAAATGTTCTTTGACCAGTACAAGTGCAAAACTAAGGGAATGATTCCTACTTTGGTGGTGGCAAATCTGAAGCCGGAGATGTTGGCAAAGAGCAGCAGCCTGCCTATGTTTCATGCGTATCTTAACACTGTGAACAGTAAAAACAATTTTAAAAATACCATCTGGTATGCCATCTTTCCCAACCTCTCCATTACCCTTCAAGCTGGTTCAAAGCTGCGCCGCGAGCGTTTTGCTGGCAATGTTCATAAGATTAATGAGGATGTGAACAGTCTGGAAACGCTCTCTTCTTTGCTGGATGTACTCAAAGACTACCGCGTAGAAACTTTCTTCTCTTTTGAGTCCAGAGAAGAGACAACCTTTAATGCGGTGGCAGCGGAAGGAATTCAGAAATTTATTGATCGCTGTGAACCGCTGGTGGGTAAACCATATAGCGAATTTGCAGTTCCGTGTCTGCCTAACTTTACTGTAATTCCCAAAAATAAATCCGGGGTTACATTGGATAAATTGATGACGATTTCTGAAGACAGTACCAGTGCTCAGCTTTCTGAAGCGAAGGAAGATGTGATGCGGCTGTGGATTGAAGGTGTATATATCAATGCCGCGTATATTGCTGCCGGTTTTCGCGCTGCCTGTCAGTGCCCTGAATATCTAAAAGATCACTACCGCCGATTGAAAGTTGATTCTGAGCTTCCTGGTGTTCGCTATGATGTAGAGGCTGGGAACCATGCACTTTGCACCCGCACTACCATGCCTAAAGAAATCACCGGATTTACCAACTCCATCAAAGATCAAATCAATCGTAAAAACTTCGGTTGGATTTTTGCTTCGGAAAATGCAGTTTTGGATGGTCAGGATATTAAACAAATTACTGTATATAAAGCGCGTAACCTGCTCTATGATCCTGACAAGTCCATTTATGAGCCTGCATACAAAACACAGGTGACAACTTATATTGAGCGTATCCTGCGACATGCTACTGGAGACTTCAAGCAGGATAATATTGTCCAGTTCTTCTCCAATAATCCGAAGAGTCAGAAAAGTTTGTGGTTGGCAAAGAAGGACTGCGTAAATGCTGTGCTGGAAGAGGGCGACAATCTTGACTATACTATTGATGAGAGTACCGGTATCTGCGATCTGACCATCTATTTTGATGGCAACGCTCGAAATCTGGAAGTCTTGATCAGCCGCATTTCTTCTAAATAAATGTAAACGGAGGTAAACTGTTATGGGATTCAGACTGCAAATCGACGGGGCAGGTCCTGTCAAACTTACTGAGCGCGCCATTACTAAAGTAACCTTTGGGAGTGAAATTCCTGAGGATTCTAATGCCCGCGCTACTGACAATGGTGCATCCATCCGGATTTGGGGAAAGCTGCTGTTCTCCTTAGGCGGAGAAGAGCAGGATTCCACACTCAATCTGGCTCAGTGGAGCCTGGTACCCAGCGAATCTGCGGACAGCTATCGTACGGTTCAGGTGGATGTGGTATCTGCCTCCCAGATTGTACGTCGTGTCACACTGCCCAATGCATTTGTGGTAGAATACTCCGAAGCTTTGGATGATGAAAGCGGAGTAGGTTCGTTCTATCTGCATGTGAAGCAGAAGAAGGATCAGACGGATAAGGTTACCATCGACGGCGAATTCAGCGCCTAATGCAGAAAGGAGTTGTGAACTATGTCTCTGAAAGTAACAATTGAGGGCCAGGGCTCTTTTGAAATTGCAAAAGAGTGTGTCAAAAAGGTCATCTATAAGACTGATATTCCTCAAGATTCCAACGCCCGCACCAAGGATGTAGGCAGTACATTGGAGATTTCCGGCAAAATTTTGACTGCGACTGATGGTGATCCCTTTGATTCCACACGTCAAATGGGTCTGTGGTCTATGGTACCCGCAGAGAACTCTGCCTGCTATCGTAAGGTTACGGTAGAGATTATTCAGGCCGGTATTGTGGAGCGGAAGTATTATTTCCCTAATGCATTTGTGGTGAACTATGATGAGGATTACGGCGATACGGATGGTGTCGGAACCTTCAAACTGACCATCAAGCAGAAGAAGGATAAGATCAGCGGAATCACGATCGAAGGTGGCTATCCCGCCACCGCTTGATGCCGTAGGGCTTCGTGTGACGCGGCATTTCGCATGAGAGGAGGGGGCGCGTCCGACTAGGTTGGGCGCGCCCTTCTTCCATAATATTCTGTTTGTGGTCTTTGTGAAAATACCGGACTGTGTATGCAGGAATTTTCACAAGGATCAGAGACCGAGAAGTGAGGAGGATTAAATTTCGATGAATGAATATTACCGAAAACTGGGCGTACAACCGAATGTATCACAAGATGACCTAAAAAAAGCGTATCGAGCTTTAGCGAAAGAGTGTCATCCTGACCTACACCCTGGTGATCATGCAGCGGAAACCCGTTTTAAGGAAATTAATGAAGCGTATGAGATTTTAAGCGACCCAGAAAAGCGAAAAAAATATGATGATCAACAGCAAGCCGCTCAACAGCGTGAGCCATTCAGAAAAAAAACGCAGGCTGCTATCCATACCCCCACCAACGGGCAAGTTGATTTTTCTCAAATGCAAAGTGGATTTGCACAGTTTTTTGGATTTGATCCCAAGACCGGGCAAGTAATCAATGAAGAGAAAGTCTCTGGAAAAAGAACAAACCCTCTGGATACCACAGACCTTTTTGAACGATTTATGGGATTTAAATAGTCAGTCTTTATACCAAAGTTTTTATTAAGGGAGAGTATAAGATGACAAGAAAAAGGGTGGTAGACTTTTTACTTGCATTGTTGGGTGGAGTAATTGCACTGATGGGATGTTTTTATGTGAAAGACTGGTATGTTTGGATTGTAGTAGCAGCTGGAATTATTCTAGCGGTTATATTTTTGATTTTAATGGTTCGGGACGGAACTCTGGGACCGGAGCCTCCTGTACATCCAGCAGATGAGCAAAACTTTATCTCAACAGAGAATTTGACAGAAATTGTTCTGTTAAATGAAGAGGACCAGCCGCTGACATACTGGACTTTGTATGGAAAAACAGGATTAGCCATTGGACGAGACTCTGGAGAAAATCAGGTTAATATCAATCTTTCCAGTTCGGCTTATGCAAGTACTGTAGAAGTAGAACATGCGGTTTTAAATTATGCAGCAGGGTGTTGGTACATTGAGGATCTAAGTTCAAAAAATGGAGTTAGTGTTCAAAAAAAAGACAAACGGAAATATAAACTAGCTCCAGGACAACCTTGTAGGCTTGCCTCCGGAGATATCCTCTACATTGGCCTTGTGCGACTAATGGTTAGATAAAAAATATAGAAAAGGAGATGGCCGTACGATGTCGGAATCTAATTTGATCCATTGCCAGAATGGTCATGTGTTTAGTAAAAAGAGACATGGAACCGTGTGCCCATATTGTAATGTGGAGACAGCAACCAAGGAAAAGCGAGAGATACAGCGTTCTGAAGTAGAGATTGAAGAAGATCTGTTCCGTGAAGATATTAAGCCGGTCTGCGGATGGATTGTTTGCATTGATGGTCCACGTCAAGGTAAGGATTATCAAATTGTGCAGGGCAAAAACTTTGTAGGCCGCGCTGATGATATGGATATTCAGATTTTAGGTGATAACGAGATTTCCCGCCGCAACCATGCTGTCATTGTCTTCGATCCCAAAAAGAAAGAGACAGTTTTGTTGCCCGGCGATTCTAATGGTATCGTTTATCTTAATGGAAATGCAGTATATGCGCCCAGTACACTTAATCGGTACGATGAAATAGAATTGGGGCAGTCAAAATTTCTGTTTTTACCATTCTGTGGTGAGCATTTTATGTGGGGGCAGAAGACAGAGTAATCAAATAAGGAGGCAAGGCATATGATTCCAGAATTCATTCTGGGCTGCCTGTGCACCGCTGCTGTGATTCTGCTGGTTATTCGGGTATCTATGGGTGGCGCAAAAAATTGTTACCATGGTCCGGATATTGGAAGTTCTATGACGATCGGTGGGCGTGAAGTACAGGAAGACTATGTGGGTACCTTGGCAAATACCACGGGACTAATTGCGGTTCTGGCGGATGGGATGGGAAAGGTATATGGTGCGCGCATTGCCAGTCGTACTGCAGTTGAAACTTTTTTAGATCTATTCCGAGACTACAATGCATTTGATAACCCCCAGTATTATTTCCGAAAAGCGTTTCATGCAGCTAATCGTGCTATTTTGAGAGAAGTTGGTGATGAAGGGTATGGAGCAGCAAGTGTAGGTGCAGCAATGATTCGAAAAAACTGGTTGTTCTATGCTGTTGTGGGAAATGTGAAACTATGTGTTTACCGCAATGGAGATTTGGTACCCGTTTCAGCTGGTCATACATTAGATGTACTTGCAGAGGAGACATTTCGGATTGGCAGGCTTTCACGGGAAGATGCATTGACCATGCTGGAAAATCATCGTTTATATAACTATTTGGGTCAAGATGGATTCAAAGATATAGAAATATTTGATCGTCCAATCGCATTGAAGAAAGGGGATATTATTGTTCTCATGAGCGATGGACTCTATGAACTGATTCCCTGGAAAGAGATTGAGGATATACTTTCCAGTGGGCAGGATTGTCAAAGCATGGCTTATTCTCTGGTTGAGAAAGTCAACCAGAGCTCTTTGCAAGATAAAGATAACGCTAGTGTAATCCTGCTGCGTTGGGACGGGAGCGAAAGCAGAACATGAGAAAACAGAACTCTACCTTCAAAACAGCATTTACTTCAGAAGCAGATCAGCATTTAAAGAATACAGATTCGTTTGGCTTTGTTGAGTTGGATAAATACGCTTGTTATGTAATTTCTGATGGGATTGATGACCAAGTAGATGCGATGAGTGCTAAATTAGCTGTGGATACGATTATCTCTGCATTCACAGAATCTCCCTCTATACAAAAGGGGGCATTGCTTCGTTATTTACGTGCGGCAAATCAGGCTTTGCTCACCGCGAATAGTAAGATGCATTTGAAAGCGTCTGTTACTGTTTTGGTAACAAACTATGTTAAATGTCGTTATGGGCAAGCGGGCAATACCAGATTTCGACTGTTTCGGGACGGATTTCTACGTATTCAATCTAAAGATCAGTCCCTAAGTATGGACTTGGTATCCGAAGAAAAACTGGATCCCGATAAGTTAACAAAGCATCAGGAGCGCCATAACCTCTACTGTTATCTGGGACAAGAAAAAGACTTTCACCCCTACATTTCTAAAAAATTTAAGCTCTCTGACTCTGATGCAGCTGCACTGTTAACACATGGAGTATGGGAACATGTGGATGATGGACTGCTAAAAGATGCCTTTGCTGACGCTTCTGACGACCCCCAAGAGACAGTAGATAGTGTGGAGGAATTGCTACTTTCCGGACAGCCTAAGGATCTTGGTACATACACATTTGCAGCAATCTTTTTTAATAAAATCTATAATGACCCAAATCGAAAACGGAAAATTAAAAGAGCAATTACCATTGCCATTCCGATTATTGTTGCTATTTTTGCTGTAACAGTTATTTTGATAGTACTATTCAATAACCGCCAGAAAAAGATAAAATCCATGGAACAGAGTTTCTATAACACAGTGGAGTATATACAGGCAGATAACTATATTCGTGCCAAAGAGGAGTGCCAGAACGCTTTGGATTTAGCCGAGTCTCTTCAAGACAAGGAAATCCAAGAGGACACTGAAAATTATATGAAACTCATCGAAAGTGTGATTGCTGGAGATGACGCTTTGACAAATGGACAATATAGCGACGCTCAACGCAATTTTATAAATGCAAGAAATCGGGCCCGCTATGCGGATAATGTGGGCTTGGATTATATTGATCAGCGCTTGGATCAAACAAGTCAGTATATGTCTGTCTATGAACTAATTTTTTTAGGAGATACTTTGGCACAGGATCTTCAATATGAAAAGGCAGAGGAACAGTACTTGAACGCCAAAGCACTGGCGGCAAAACTCTATTTTGATACTGGTCGGGACGATGCTATGGCCGCATTGGAGCAGTTGTACGCAGATCAAGAACAGCAACAACAGCAAGAGGCTGAGGATGCAAAAGAAAATGCGGAAGCACAGACTGCTGCAGCTAGTGTGACCTCGGAGGGTGATGCCGCATTCTCAAAAGGCGATTATGAAAGTGCAAAGGCCTTTTATACTACTGCGCTTCAGAAATATACCGCGCTGGAGGATCAGGCTCAAATCGATGCAATTAATACCAAATTGCAGGCAGCAGAAAACAAATTGGCAACCCAAGCAAAATTAGAAACAGAAGCAGAAGGGTATATACGGCAAGCTGAGAATGAATATGCGAGCAAGAACTATGTTCAGGCAAAAAAGTATTATCTTCTGGCAAAAGATGTATATGCGGAGTTAGAAAATGACAGTAAGGTATCTGAAATTACTCGTAAACTGGAACTGATTGAAATGGGGATCAGTGAGGAAGAACAGGCCGCACAGGAAGCACAAGAGGCCGCCAATCAAACGGAACAGAGTTCAAGTCCCCAGCAATCTTCAACACCAGATGCGGTTAGCTGAAGAGAGGAATTGAAATGGGCGAGAGCGTATTTGGAGCAGGCTTTGATTTACAGGATTATATCCATAAACGTTCTATGGATATTCAGGACCTAAAGGAACGAGCCTTATATCGACAGGTGACGAACACGATGATGGTAAGCCTGTTTCAGTATCTGACAGAAGAACAGAGTAAGCTGGAGCAACATATCTTATCAGAAGTTCAAAACCGAGAGAGTGACTTTCCAATTTATATTGGCATTGTAAACAGTAGATTTTATGATGCAAGTGATGGTTTTCTGACACCAATTTGTTCAGAAGATATCAATCAGGATCATCCCATGGTTTCTGAATGTCTGGATACAAAAGAGCCTGTGCCGGTGGAAAGAGTATTCCTGCGCCAAAACACTCAAGAAACGCTAAGATTTGAACAAGACGGAAGTGTGTACCATGGCACTGTGACTGTTGAAAAAGGTACATTCCCTGCCACATTCTCTATTAAAAGAAGCCAACGCTATCTGAATAAAATAGAACACCTTTATCAAATATTTCATGCAAACCATATTCCTTGGTCCACAGTTTGCGCAGCATACCTGTATAAAATGTTCGATGTTTACCTCTCTGACGCTGAGGGTATGGATCAATACATTGGGGAGAAAATTCTCGCTGTATCCGTTGATTTTGGAACCTATGATCCATTTCTTCAAAGGGGAATGCTTCCACTCTGGAATTTAAAAAATATTAAGGTGAGCACCAGTATGTATCCGTCTCCTTGCGTAGATCACATCCATTATGAACACCGGATTTTTGCTCATAGGCTGACACCAGACTGCAACTATCTTGTTGCTAATTTAGATCGTGTTTTGCAGAATGTTCGATTAGTAGATGGGGATATGCTTATTACCTGTCAGGAAAAAGGGCCTGCAAATTGGGAACTGATTCAAGTCAACCCAGAATCCCGTAAACTTCGTTATGAATACCAGCCATTAGTAAATCAGCCGGCGGCCAGTTTTGCCTCAAATCTGAGTTCCCTGTATCAACAAGGTGTAAAGACCCGAGGAGAACTTCGACGAGTTATTCTAAGCTTTGGATATGATAGCGTGGTTTCATTCCAAAATGTTGAATTGGGAATTCCAGAAAACAAAATACCGGAAACCTATGATATGGATCAGTTTATTACTGATGAATTACGGAAAAGGGAAAAACAGGAAACCATGATTCTCCATTTTACCGCTGCTGATCCAGGCAACTTCTTAAATATGGATATTATGAGTTTTCTCGTAACCAAAGCGCAAAAACTTTTTCCTGAGTATCACTGTGTTGGGGTATTGGATTGATGAGTATATGGGGTTAGTGTATGAATTATATTTGGGAAATTTTGCTAAGAACGAGAGCAAATGGTGTGCTAGATGAAAACTTGTTTTTTGCCCAGGCCAAGGAGTGTAGCCCATGGTATGAGCAGTCTTTTCCCTGCCTCAACGAAGATACTGTGACAGGTCCTGTTGTAGAAATCAACAGTCTGTGTCGTTTTTCTTCTATTTTCCAAGAACTGCTTCATGAGATGGAGAACTCTGAATATCTACGTTTTCTGTTTGATGTTGGAATTCACGTTTTAGCAGATCAAGAAACTATGTCTGGTGTTAGTAAGCGAGATTTCTATGTCCAAAAGCTTTTGAGGGATATGGAAAAGGGAGAATTCTGTACTTCTGTCTCTCAGACATTTCAAACGCTATCTGATGCACAAAAGCATAGTGTAGCCTCACTGCTTCTGGCACAATATGAAACCGGCTCATCTTTACTTATGTTTCGCCAATCATTAACTCTTTTTTACCCACAAGCTATCCTCTATCAGCTTAAACTTCACCCAGAGCAGCTATTGCTTTACTTGGGATTGACAAATGCAAATATGGAGATCATACAAATGCTTCAGGATCTGTTTCTGCCGCTGCAATATCAAGTTCGGATCTTCTGGTCCAAACATTTTGGAGTTTGGGATGTAGATGCAACTATGATTTTCGACGAAATTGAAATTTATTAAAAAGCATGAGAAAGGCGGTGGGGAACTTGAGCAAGTATTCCTATACATATAATCGCGACACAGATCCGAAACAGGATCTTCGCTATTATTCACGGGATGAATTGGAATTGATGACCACTTATCAGTTAAGGGATATCTGTTATCGAGAGCGTATTATCAATGGTATTCATGCGCCGTTGGACAAGGATGTATTGATTCGTGAGATTCTGCGTTTTCGCGGTCGAGCAGACAGGTTATTTATTACAGAGTCCACAGCCGAAGGAACAGAACGGCTGGAAACCTTGCTTTCCACCGCAAGATTGAATCTGATCAATACTTCACTACAAGGGTGTGCCAAACTGATTGTCTATCATGGTATTTCTGTAGAATACTTTGATCGCTATACAATTGGATATACCCCTGAATTGGTGGATACTAATGCTTTGTTGGTCAGTGGCGGAAAGATATGTGCGATTTTTAATCTTCGCACTTATCAAAGCGAGCCAGAAAAATTATTCATAACAAAAGCAGCAGACATCGAATGCGAAGAGTCTACAATACGAAATTACACTCTTTACTGTATGGATCGAAAGCAGTCGGACCTTCTTTACCGTATTTATAAGGGAGAGGCATCAATTGTTCCAGAACATCTTACATTTCGTACAGTTCCTGTGCTGAATTTTGAGGTGCGTTCGCTTTTAGAAAGTCGAATGCCTCTTGCAATTGATTTTGGTTCATCCAATACAACGGCGGGAATTTATTTGGATAGCGCCTATTTTGAACAAATAGCTGGTGATCCCATTGCCCAAATTCTCAGGCGAGATCAGGTCAACTATGTGTCCTACTTAAACGTTGAGAATGGTGACACTGTGGCACCAGTATTGCCAAGCGCCGTTGCAGTAGTTGGAGTAAATGGACAGAATATTCAATATAAATTTGGGTACGAAGCAAACCGTCTGTTTCATCTAAGCTATATCGACGAGGGATTTTGCGTATTCTATGATCTCAAGAGATGGGTAGGCGATTCAGATCGATTGGAAGAAGTGGTGGACCGTCAGGGGCATCGTAGCTTTGTCCCACGCAAAGAAATTATCCAGGCCTATCTGGAGTATGTAATTGAATGTGCCAGACAGAGGTTTAAATGTAACTTTAAATCAATTCATATCTCTGCTCCAGTTAAGCAGAAACCATTGTTTATCCAGCTGTTTCAAGAGATTTTACCTAACTATCGACTGGAAAATGAAAATATGCTGGATGAAGGCGTAGCAGTCCTTTACAATACTATTTCAACACTGATCAAAGAGGAACATTATAAAGATGGGGAAATATATCGAGCTCTGATTATTGACTGCGGTGGAGGAACCACCGACCTCTCTTCTTGTCGGTTCCGGATCACAGACCGCCGGGTAGCCTATCAGATTGACATTGCGACCGCTTATGAAAACGGGAACACTGATTTTGGAGGCAATAACTTAACTTATCGTGTTATGCAGCTTCTGAAGCTGGCACTTGCCCGTCAGTTAAGTAGCGAGGAGCTTCCTGATACAGATGATTTGATTCGCAATTTTGATATAGACCTATTCCGTACGGTAGATAAACAAGGGATAGATCAGGTATACGCTAAACTGGATGAATCATATATCAAAGCAGAACAGGTGATTCCAACTCGTTTTCGCGACTATGAGCATAAGAGCCGGGGAGACTATTATGCTGTAAAAAACAATTTTTATTTTCTGTTTGAGACTGCAGAACGGATTAAAACCAATTTCTACAGCCATACCAATATTTTACGTGTGGCTGTCTCCAGCATACCAATTCAGGAAACCGCAACACAATGTATGTTGGTAGATCGCTGGAAACTCTCAGCATTTCAGACTCCAAACGGAACTCTGGAGGTAATGAAAGATATACCGACAGTCTATCTCAATATTTATGCACTGAATCTCTTACTACAAGCAGATATTTATGGAATTGTTCGGCAATTTATGGAGGGACCTTACACAGCTGGAGAACTTCCTGAATATAGCATCTTAAAACTCACAGGACAGTCCTGCAAAATTGATATATTTCGGGACGCACTAAAAGAATTTATACCGGGAAAAATCATTCAATCTTCACGACATCACCAAGGACAAGAGTATGATTATGATTTAAAACTGACATGCTTAAATGGTGCGATTCAATACTTAAAGGATAAAATGTTTGGATATGCGGATGTCAGTATTACTCATGAGCAGGCGGCTTTTCCCTATGTGGTTACTGCTTTTACGCATACAAATCAAGAGGTTACACTCATCCATAGTCTGGACAGAGAAAATATCCGTGGGTTTATTTCCCGTAATATGGCCGATCTTACCCTAAAACTATACTTAAAAGATTTGGAGGGGCGGCAGAGATATATTTATAACTGTTCCTGCGATCCAGATAAATTTGAAAATCAAAAAGCAGAGGAAATTGTAGATCGGTATGGCGGACAAATTCTTCAAGACGATCTGGATGATATTGTCGATCGAGAACTGAAATTCTTTGTTCTGGCAGACGAAAATCGTTGGGGTTTTACAGTGGTACCAGTTTTGCGCCGAAAAGGGCAGCTTCAGTTAGGACCGGATCAGTTCTTCCGCTTTGAAACAGAGGGCTGGCTTACAAATTTCTTTGATGGGACAAAGTAAAGGTGATTTCTTATGTGGGTACAAAAGATTCCGGAATTTCACAGTGGGCACATCTTTAAACGAGAAATGATGACAGAGTTGTCCTCTTATCTCTACGGTTTGGGACCCCTGTTGTATCAAAATTGCTCCGATGGGATCGTGGCAGGTTGCGTGCTGACGACAACAGAGGATAGTATTGTGGTCAATCCAGGTGTAATCCGTTATGAAGGTGAACTATATCTGATTCAGAAACCGCAATTTGCGGCCTACGCGCCAACTAATACCACCCGAGTTCTCAATCTGGTATTCCACGACCAGGTAGAGACAGATTCTTTTGTGACTCGTGAAATGGAACTGGTTTTTACAGAAGGGCCAGCTGCTGAGGAAAGATTTTTTGAACTTTGCCGGTTTAAGCTTCAGCCCGGAGCAAGACTGAGATATACCTATACGAGCTTTGCCGATCGGGAAACGGAGTATGATACACTAAATACCATTCACTCCAGATTTTGTGGTATGGATCGCTCTACACTCTCCCCCCAAATCACAATGCACTTTGCACAGGAAGCGTTGCGATTAGGAGCAGATGGAACAGACGCCATATTCTGTATGATGTTACTTTCTTCCAAAGAACCTGTCCGAGCGGAGGCACTGGAAGCATATATCCACTCTAAACTGGGAGCCGACTTTTCTTGCGACTCAAATATCCAGCTATATCGTGGACTGATTTCTTGCCTCACACAATTTAAAGGTGAGCAGAAAGAAATGCCTGCAAAACGAAAAACCTGGAGCATTATGATGGATTGATTGGAGGAACTATTGATGTCATACCAAGATGAAGAATTGCTGCGCATGAGGCAAAAAGCCGCTGAGTTTAAAAAACAGCAGGCATCAGAAGAAACCCTTTCAGAAGAACTGCAGCAGTCTATTTATGATCCGGTAACGTATATCACAAAAATACCAGTAGTATTTGAAGATAAAATGTTGTTGGATGGACGTTTATTCATGCGGGTCCCAAAAGATTTTGAACCGCTTTCTGATGCAATCATCAAACAGCAGTTTATTATGGAAAGTAAGCCGCAATATGTTTATGAAAATCCATATCTCCCGTTTGGCATTACATTTACAGTGACAAACATTCCTGGTGATAAAACGTATATTGAGCAGATGTTTCCTTATATGGTACGGACAGTAAAAACTGTGGGACCGAATGTACGGATATTATCAACTGGAAAAAAAGTAATACATGATATTTATGTGCGTTGGTTTGAGGCAATTTCCCAAACGATCACTGAGCCAAGCTATCGCACAGTCTTTGTTTTTCCACTGAATAAGATGACCGCAATTGGCTGCATTACCTGTCCATCCAGACTAAAAAAGCGGTATCAACCGATTATGCAGGAAATGATTGATAGCATACGTTTCCCCAATCATAGTGTGGAAGAGGTCGGAAAAAATGAATGAGATAGAAGTTATTTCCCATGTAAATATTTTCGTAGGATTGTTTCCTTTTACCAAGATTATTAACTTGAAAATTGAACATGGTCCTAATTCTTTTGGACAATGTATTATTGAAGGAGAAATGCTTCCTGAGAATGCAGATTATATTGCACAAAGAACAGATGAATTAAGCGCGACAGAGGTTATTACAACGGCTAAAAATCAGCCTGCAAGATTATTCTGTGGCATCGTCAAAAACATTGCTGTGGAATATCTTAATGAATATGCCAAGGTTACAGTGATGCTGGAAGACTCTTGTAAAAAGTTGGATTTTCAAACACATCAGCGCTCTTTTCAAAACACATCTGCAACTTATGGGGAATTAATTTGTCAAAGCATAGCAGGAGAAGGGACAGCTGAAATCACAGTTACAGACAGAAAAACAGGCTCCATTGTAATGCAATACGATGAGACAAATTGGGATTTTTGCATTCGCATGGCTTCTCAACTTGGTGCACCACTTTTTTCTGACATACAAGCAGATGAACCTCATCTGTATGTAGGACTTCCGTCATCTGACCAGACAAAAGATTTAACCACAGCATCTTTTCAAATGGACAAAGGAACTTCTGTCGGAAAAAATTCCGGCGAAAAGATTATGGTAAGTGAAGATAGCTCTGATGCTGGTTTAAAATCATATTATTATACTTTTGTTGGTAATTTTGTTAAGGTTGAAAAACGTTTTTTTGCTGTTAAAAGTGTGAATGCTGAAATGCGGGATGGCATTCTTGAAATGACTTATGGACTTTTGCCGATGGGTAATGAGGAGCCGCAAGCAGGCAGTACAACAGATATAAGAGGATTGGCGGTCCCCCCCATATCAAATCAAAATTGCAGCGGCAAAATGTTTACAGGAACCGTTCAGGATGTATCTAAAAACAAAGTAAAGGTACAGTTCTCGTTTGATGGCTCTTACAATGGAGATTATTGGTTTGAGTATTCTACCGCATATTCATCCTCAGATAAGAGCGGGTGGTACTGCATGCCCGAAGTAGGCGATACTGTGAGAGTATTTTTTCCTTCGGGGAACGAAGGAGAAGCGTTTGCTGCCAGTTCTGTACCAATGTTTGCTGCAAGTAATCCAAAAGATAAAATATGGATGGCGCATGGAAAGTGCATCCAATTAACAGAATCTGGAATTTTAATTACATCTGACGGGGAAGAAGCTTATATTGATCTGTCTACTGACAATGGAATTACCATTTGCTGCAAAAAGAATCTGAGCATTATGGCAAAGGAAGACATTATAATGCAGGCTAAAACAATTCAATTAGTTGCAGATGAAAAGATTTCCTTAGGAACAGATCGAGCGTTTATTGATATGGAAGAAACAGGGATCACTTTGCTGGGAAATGAAGTTATTGTTGAGTAAAGCAGGGGGAAAAAGCATGGATGAAACCATATTTAATCAGACAGTATTTTCTCATGCATCAGAAAAAATGATTTCTGAATTGACGGAGCTTCTTTCCGATTATGCAGAAGATTTCTTTTTTTCTCCAGTTGAAAATTTTATGAATGAGCTGTGTGAAAAACAACGTCAGGAAAAGCTCGAGCCGATTTCATGTATCTCACTATCTATGCTGCGTACAGCTCTGGCCAATGAAGAGTTTGGGTATCGTATCGATGCATATGGTGAGGATTGGCTTTTGTATGAACGTCCTCTTTCCACTGTCTTTATAGCATGTGACTGGTTTCTCCCTGTTTGGAAAGCGCTTTTGGATTACTTTGAAGGCATCCTGAAAAATCAGGAGATACAAAAAAACTGTTTTCCGCTTCAGGCAGAGCAGGCTGCCTGGAAGTGTATTGGACCTGCATGGAGTTTTATGGGGTCACTTCTCAAATATAGTTTGGAAACTATAAATAAAACAGAAAGCTACAAAAAGTTAATAAAGGGAAATGAATTTCATATTGAGTTTGGAGAGTTTTTAGACTGGAAAGTTTTTTTGTCAGCTGAGTATCCAGAGATTGATATTTTTAACAGCCGTGGGAGACAGTTTGCACATCACCGATTCACTCAAAGGCTATTTCAGAAAAAAAGGTTTTTTAGGCTCAATTTAAAAGGTTGTGTGTTTTGCGATTGTGAATTTAAAAATTGCAGTATTGAGCAATCAGTCATGAACGACTGCGTGTTTAAGCGATGCAAATTCACGGATGTTACTTTCCAAGACTCATTTTTGGCAGGAGCAAGATTTGAAGAGTGTACTTTAGAGAATAGCAGTTTCCAAAAAGTAATAGCCTGTTTTGAAGGCCTTCCGCCAGAAAAGGCAGATGATTGGTATTGTTCTTTGCTGCTGTTTCATACTTCTATCAATCATGTCGCTTTTTGCGAGTGTGATTTACGAGGAGCACTGATGGAGCAGTGCACAACTACATTTACTACACTGGAGAATACATTAACAGACTTATCAGATTTTTCAGTTCTAATTCCGGAAACGAGGGAGTGAGCACATCAATGGAGTCCTACTTCCTGTTACATATGAGCGACAGGGTTCAGCGTCCCCTGACAATTTTGGGGCTTCCATCCAGATATCAAAGGGTGGTGGATAAAAAGGCGTTTGATCGCCTGGACCAGGCTATTGTTGCATACTTTTGCGCGGAAGCGCAAGAGGAGATCCCTTGCGTTTTACATGATCCAAGCTTTCTTATCAGCGATGAATTAAAAAAGCTCTTTTGTTTGTATATGCCGGATCTACAGATGAAGATAGTTCAACTGTTTGCAGGAGAAAAGGAACGCCATGAAAATTGTATGTATTGGCTTCCTTATTTCCGCTCAGTTTCCTGTTTACATAAAGACGCAGAAAGATATCCAGACGGTTCCATAAAAAAGCTCATAATAGATAAAACACGTTTGCCACACATTCCTATCTTTCGAGTTAATGAAATTCTGGAATTCAGAGTAATAGTGGAGCTTTCTGTTGCAGAAAGTATTTTGCGTCGATGCCCGTACGGTGTAGGTTTAACACCCGTGGAGGTGAAATAAATGTCAGATTCAAAAATCTTGCCGGAAAACCGGTTCGTTTACCGCCTTTTATATGCTAAATGCAGCTATGGTTCCATGAGTCACCCTATCAATGTGGCGGAAGTAAAAGGTGGACATGGTGTTCTGTTTGGTCCAGAAGCTCAACCAGTTTTGAACGCAAATGATTGGAAGCCTAATATCAATATCATCCATTTTGGAGATTGCACCCCACGGCAGCAAGACAAAGAAACTGGTTTAGCTGTTGAAAAACAGGGATTTGAAAAAATTTTTCAAAGTATTAACGAGTTTTTTGTCGCACAGAAATGTAAGCCAATGATTGAAACCGTGTGGTACGAGACAGACGATAAATATTTAATAGATGGAGCGCCTGCTTTATTAATGAAAAGCATGCTTTTTTGTAAATGTGGGGGAATTATTACAATTGAATCTACGCCGTTGGAAAGTGCCGAAAGCGAGCAGCAAGCGGAAGATATCGAAAAAACCTGTGCGGAAGTTAACGCCTGTGTGGATCAGGCACAGGCACAAGGAAAAGTGGACAGCAAGACTGCTGAGTTTATGAAGGATGGCTATACCGAGGCTTTGAAATTTGCTAATGGAGATGTGGAGACTGCTAATCAGCTGTTTAGCGATCTACTCAATCACAGCGGAGATTCTCAGGATGGGGAAGCACAAGAATATGCCAGTACAGAAGCACAGTATGATAAATTCAAATTATATCTGGAACATAATGATTCACCACTTGCCAACATGGATTGTGATCGTATGACAGTCAAAAACAGCTTTGGGGAAGAGAAGCCTTTACGAACGGCAGTAGCAAATATTGTGGAAGAAAGCGGAGAAAACGAGGAGACAGAAAACTCTGTAGTTCCGGTAGTCACAACAATTTTGGGTTGAAAGACCATAGACGGGGTGAAACCATGACAAAGGAATTTGATGCATTAGGCAGTTTGAAAATAGAGTTTGGGATACCGTGTATCAAAATTCTCTTTTTAGATGCGTCCAGTATGGCGAACACACATGGTACCATGATTTTAAAGGCTGTTATTCCAGCGGAAGTTTCACAGGAAGATATTCTCCGCTGCGAAGATACACCGATTACACTTGCCAGACGGACAGGAGAAGTGATATTCAGCGGTATGGTGACCAGGTTGAAACTGGAACATAGTGCTCAATATCAGGAGCTTCTGATTACGGCATACACTTATTCCTGCCTGGCAGACCAGGATCGCAAGAGTGAAACCTTCCAAAGCACAGGGAAAACCTTGGGGCAGGTGCTCCACTCTGTCATGGCTCCTTATGGCGTAAAGGTTTCTATTCCCAATGATATTCCCATTTCACAAATGCTTTCCCGCAACAATGAAACACCATGGGAATTTACAGTTCGAATTGCCAACGAGCAGGGGTTTTATGTATATGCGGACAGCAAATCGCTGGAGCCACATATTAGTGTGGGTCTGGAGCCGTTTTCCACATTTTCCTACAGCAGCTTTGAGTTGGAGCGCGAAGAAAAGGATCTGACAGACTATCTGACCATGCAGGCACGCATGGGCGGAGAAGTATTGTCCTATCAAATGTCCAAACAAATCGGTGTTTCTTCTGACCTGGAAATTGGCGTTGGCTGTAAGATGGCAGGAGATTCCCGCGACTATGCAGTTGTTGGGAGCCGTATTGCAAGCGATGGTGATTTGGTGAAAAATCACCTTACCCTGACAGACCCTGTGGGTGCAGTTCCGGTAGATGGCACGAAAACCACGCTGCTAAGTACAGTCCTTACAGGTGAGGTGTTGGATGTACAGGGAGTGCTGGTGCTGGTGAAATTCAGCAGTGACGGCCCTGCGGCAGGAACAAGATGGATTCCCTATGAAAGCTCCATCGGAAACTACTTTTATTGTATGCCCAATATAGGGGATCAGGTTTTTGCGTATTATCAGAATGACGGAACCATCGTCTGCCTGGGAAGCAAGTGGAACGGTGAAATGCCGGATTTTGGGAATCCGAAGGATCGTGTTCTGGTGGCGCAGGAGCATATGATCAAAGCGTCAGAAAAGAAGCTGGAATTCGTGGTGAAACGCGACCATGAGGATCCCGAAAACGAGGAAAAGACGCATATTACGTTCAAAAAGGGCGAAGGGATTACGATACAGAGCCAGCAAAGCATATTGCTCAAAGCAGCAGATGAATTTATCCTGAGCAACAGGAAGGAAACGCTGCAAAACATAAAAACCAGCTATAAGAACAGCTTTGCTGAAATGAAAAAGAATACGGACGAAGCCCACGCGGACTATGAACTGCATGGAGGAGGAGCACAGGCACCGGTGTACCCGCTGACATGGGAAAGCTATCAGGAATCCCGCAGCGTGCAGTATATGAACATGATAGAGCAGCAGTTCAAAAACAATATCATAGTGGAGACGATCAGCGACATAATATCTGGAGATGATTCGCAGCAGCCGGCAAAGGAAAAAGAAAAAGAAAAAGAAGAAGAGGAAGAGGAAGATACCGGATCCCTGACAGGGAATATCTCCCTGCGCGCATCGGAAAGTTTCGTATTATCGCTGCATGATACAAGCAGCGCCATCCAGATGGATCAGGACGGAATCATGGTCCTCTCCTCACCGCATTATTCGATGTATGGCTCACATCGGGGGAACTATGAGCGAGTCGAGCTGGAAAACTACACCACGCGCGATTTGATTTTGGACGGAATCCAGTTGGCGTTGAGTGCCATCAGCCTGATAGGAATGTGCCTGCCGCCCATCGGATGGGCTGTTGCCCTTGCGGCAAGCGCAATAGACGTGGGGATTTCGATAAACCGCGGAGACATGATAGGAGTAGGGATAGGAGTTCTGGGAGTGTTCGGAGATGTGGTTGGAATCGTGTCGAAGGTGGGAAAGATGGGAAAAGTGCTCAGCACGGTAACCCGTGTGAGCAAAGTAACAAGTAAAATAGAAGCTATCTATGGAATGGTGTGCACATCCATTATGTTGGGTCAGAACATAAAAAGTTTGAAGGAAATTTGGGAGAAGGTGAGTCAGGAGGGCTGGACCAGCGAAAATATGCAGGCGTTTCAGCAGTGGTTGAAAATGAGCGCTTATTCGGTGGGAACAGCCGGTGCATTCATGGCTGCCTCGAGGCTAGGAGGAAATCTGGGGGCCAGAATGAGCCAAAAAACAGGAACGACGCGGCAAAGACTGACAGGAGCCATAGGAGAAATACTGCAGGACACGTCTGCGAAAGCGAAGGGAGTGGGAAGCAAGGCGTTGTCCTCGCTGAAAAATTCTGGGAAGTCGGCCATAGAAACGTTCAGCAAAGCAGGGGAATCTACCGCGGGAGCGGTGTATCTGGGTCTGAAAAGCGGAAAGAACGGTGTGCAGAATCTGGTGGGAAAAAGCTTTGAGGGACTCAAAGCCTGGTTCAAAGGGATACGGGATCCTCAGGGCGATCCGGTGGATCCTGTGACAGGAAGCTTTGTTGCAGAGCAGACGGATTTTATTTTGCCGGATATCGCAGGGGAGTTTCGCCTGATGCGCCGCCATCAGTCGCTGAGCAGCTATGAAAAACAGCTTCTGGGAACACGTTGGGTGAGCAGCATAGGGATGTGCCTGATCGTGGAGGACGGAGAAGCGGCGATGCTCAAGGATGATTTGAGCGTAGAGCACTTTGAAAAGACAGAGCAAGGTTGGATCAACACCAAAAACGGAAGCCTGGAATACAGGATGACGGAAACAGCAGAGGGGTACTGGATTTATGAAAGCGTGACAGGGAAGAGGTATGGATACAACGGGCATGGAAACCTGGTCAGTATTGTGGACATACATGGGAACCGGACGGAGATCAGCTACTGTGGGGAAACGATTCAGAGACTGACACTTGCGAGCGGACAGTATCTGGACTTCCGCTATGAGGCAGGCAAGATTTCGGAAATCACAGACAGGGCGGGAAGATCGGTTCGGTATAAGTATGATGGGGACTTGCTGACGGAAGTAACCTATCCGAACGGTGGAACCATGCGCTATCAATATGATAGGGAAGGCCGGATTGTTTCGGTGACGGATCAAAATGGCGTCAACTATCTGAACAACAGCTACGACGAAAAAGGGAGAGTGGTGAGGCAGGACCTGGCAAACGGGGAAGAGCACATTTTCATGTATGACGACGCGCTTCGCCGGACCACCTATTGCAATATACACAGCGGTGCAAGAATCGTGCACTATTACAATGAGAAAAAGCAAAATATAAAAACGGAATATGACGACGGCACCACTCAGGAGCTGGTATATGACGAGTGGGACAACCGCATCCAGGAGAAGGGGCGTAACGGTGAGATCACCCGTTGGACCTACCGGCAGGATGGGAAGCTGGTGCGCCATGAGCTGCCCGGCGGCCTGGTTTGGGAGTATGAGTACGATGAACGGGGCAACCGGATCCACTGGTGGAACAACGACGGTGAGGAATTCTTTGCCCAGTTTGACGCACATAACAACTGCGTCCGTGAGGAGCAGGTGATCGACACGGTGCGCCGCCGGGTGCAGACTTACCAATATGACCGCCTGGGACGTATGATCTCCATGACGGACGGCAATGGCAATGAGACAAAGTATGAGTATTGGGAACACAGCGGCCGGGTGTCCCGGCTCACCACGCCGGAGGGTGCGGTGTTCCAGTACCGCTATGATAAGATTGAACAATGCATGGCGATCCAGAGCGAGGCCGGTGAAGTCCAGTTTGGCTACACCAGGCTGGGGGCGCGGGCGCTGGAGATTGATCCACTGGGCAATACGACCCGCTACCGCTATGATCTGCTGAGCAATCTGACTGCCAAGGTGCTGCCCAATGAGTACGACGAGAAAACGGGAGACGGCTCCTGCTACCGGTATGAATACGATGCGATGGATCACCGCATCCGCACCATCGATCCGCTGGGGAATGTGTTTGCTACCCCGCATGACATGGCAGGGCGGCTGGAGATGGAGATCCATCCCAATACCTACGACCCGGAAACCAGGAGCGGCCAGGGTGTGAGGTATGAGTATGACACCGATAACCGGAGGATTCGGGTCATCTATCCGGATGGCGGCATCCGGCGTCTGAAATATGACGCTATGGGCAACCTGGTGAAGGTGATTGAGCCGGAGCAGTACGATCCCCAAACAGATGACGGCGCTGGATATACCTACCGCTATGACGCAGCTAACCGGCTGGTGGAGATCATCGGCCCCGATGGGGCGGTGGGAAAGAAGTATCTGTACAGCCTGCGGGGCCTGGTGGTCAAGGAGATCTCCGCGGACGGCTATCTGGCCGGAGAGACAGATGAGGAGCGGATCGGGACGCTGTACGCCTACAACCGGGCGGGCTGGCTTCTGGAAAAACGGGAGCCGGTATCCAGGGCGGAGGACGGCACGGTCCAGTACCGGCTGACCCAGTATACCTATGATGCCAACGGCAGCCGGACGGAGGAAAAGCGTTTTCTGTCCTTCCAGGATGCGGAGAGCGCCAGGGGCAGCATTCACACGCTGACCTTCGGGTATGACAAGCAGAACCGGCTGGTGCGGGTGAGCGACGGCCTGGGAGCTGTGGTACTCTACGAGTACGACGGGCTGAACCAGCGCACCCGGGAGACACGCCTGCTCAGTAAGGATCTAACCCAGCGGCTGGACTACCGCTATGACGCGGCAGGCCGGCTGGTGGAGACACGGCAGAGCGCGGACCCGAACGGCTGTGGAAGCCACTTTGTCAGCACACGGTATGAGTACGACCGGAACGGGAACATGACCCGCATTCTTCTGCCAGAGGGCGGCGAGATTCTGCGGGAGTACGACGCGGCCAACCGCCTGACGGCGGAGATTCACAGGGAAACGGCCAGCGGCATCGACAACCGGACGGAGTTTGGCTACGATGCGGCGGGCAATCTGACTGAAATCACGGACAACCAGGGGCGCAAGACCCGTATTGCCTATGACCTGCTGAACCGGGAGATCCGGAGGACTGAGCGGGACGGCGGGGTACAGCGCACAGTCTACGACCGGAACGGCCATGTGGTGCGTCTGATCCGTCCCAATGAATACGATCCGGAGACGGATGGCGGGGAGGGCTTCCAGTTTACCTACGACGCCGAGGGTCGGGTACTTACGGTGGTCAGCCCGGAGGGCCATGTGCTCCAGAGCAACACCTACGACGGGGCGGGCCGCCTGCTCCAGCGTGTGGACGGCGTGGGCAGCGGCGTGAAGTATGAGTATGATTTCACCGGAGCCCAGCGGCGCATGGAGAGCATGGGCGGTGCCAGCCAGGAACTGGAGTATGACGCCCAGGGCCGGATTACCGGCATTGTGGACGGCAACGGAAACGAGACCAGGTACCTGCTGGATGAGTGGGGCCGGATCACCGGCGTGAGGAAGGCGGACGGCTCCACAGAGCAGTATGCCTATAACTTCGCGGGGGATA
>NZ_NFJU01000031.1 GCF_002160025.1 Anaeromassilibacillus sp. An200 | reverse complement strand
GAAGAGCAGCAGGTTACAGAAGAGGAAAAGGATAAGACCTATCATTTCGAAATGCCTGCGGAGTCGGTGGTTGTGAGTGCGTCCTTTAACAGCGTGGATCCGGATCCCGCTCCAGATCCTGAGCCTTCCAATCCCGGAAGCCAGGAAGACCCCAATGATATCGGCAGTCCGATGCCCATTCCGGAAGCTGATTCCTCTTATCCGCCGATGTCCTCCTCTTTTGCGAGCGACACCACTGCCGATCTGCATATTACGAATGGTTCTTACCAGTTCCGTATTACCTCAAAGGATGGCACCGTTCCGGTGATGACCGTCACTAACAGCGCTTTCCGGGTAGAGCTTGTCTCTCAGGAAGGCAATGACTATTTCTTCCGTGTGGTTGTAGTGACCCCCGGCAAAACAGCTGATGTGCTGGTCAACGGTGGGAAAGTCGTCTCCGTCACAGGCGGGAACGCCCACGGCGGTGTGATCAGTGACACGACAACTCCCTTCCAGGTCGGTGAGAGCGGTGAATACCAGTTTAAGCTGACTGCAAACGAAAAGCCTGAGTTTGTGGCAGGATCTCCCTCGTTTGACGTGGAATTTGTGAAAAACGAAGGAAACGACTGGTTCTTCCGCATCCGCGCCACCGGTAAACCCGGCGACGCCTGCGGCTTCTACATCAACAAGTCTCCCAAGCCCGTCACCGTTGTGACGATTGCCTGATCTTTTTCCTCTTGTGTTTCGCCAAGAACGAAAGACATGAGGTAGAGAGAAGTTTCAAAGCGTATGGAGAAACGGGATCGAATGCCCCGGGAGGGGTGTTCGATCCCGTTTCCGTTTGCTTTCAGGACAGTGCAAAGCGGCACCGCGGTTATCCGCGGTGCCGCTTCAAAAAAGGAAAGAGTATTACAAATGGTATTACTTGTGTTCTGTTTTAGTGGATGGATGGCAATGGCATGCACCCGCGCATCCGGAGCATCCTCCGCCGCAGCTGCATCCGCCCTTTTTACGGCCTCGTACCAAGTGAACCACCACAGCCGCAAAGAGAAGAAGGATCAGCAGGGCTAAAACAATGGTGGGGCCGTTCCATGCGGAGAGAAAAAAGAGAGTCATGGGGAAAGCGGCTGACATAAAAGGTTCCTCCTTTCAGACACTGGTATTCCGGTTCAGGCGAACGGAAACCGAAGCATCCTTTGCATAATCAGAATTGTATTTGTTCGGGCGAACTACCAGGAAGATCAGCACGGCCAGCAGAATCAGGGCCGCCGCAGTGCCAAGCCCGAAGACGCCGGTGAGAAGCAGGTTCCCAAGCTGGTAGACAATGAGGGAAACCGCATAGGCGAACACACACATATAGCCGATCGCAGTCAGCGTCCATTTGGCGTTGTTCATCTCGCGCTTGATGGCTCCCATTGCGGCAAAGCACGGAGCGCAGAGCAGATTGAAAATCATGAAGCTGTATGCCGTCAGGCGAGAGAAATCAGCTGCAATGTTCGCCCAGATTTCCTGACCGTCCTCGGAAACCTCCGCAAAACCGTACAGCACGCCGAAGGTTCCCACCACATTTTCCTTTGCGATCAGGCCGGTAAAGGTGGCGACAGCGGGTTTCCAGGTGCCAAAGCCCAGCGGAGCAAAAATCGGTGCGACCACCTGGCCGATGGAAGCGAGCAGGCTTGTGTTGTTATCCTCGACCATCCCGAACACACCATCCGTAAAGCCGAAGCCCTGAAGGAACCACAGAATGATAGAGGAAGCCAGAATCACAGTGCCGGCACGCTTGATGAAGCTCCAGCCGCGCTCCCAGGTTGCACGAAGAATGTTAACGGCGCGGGGGAGATGGTAAGCGGGAAGCTCCATCACAAACGGAGCAGGCTCTCCGGCAAACGCTTTGAACTTCTTGAGCAGAATTCCGCTCAGAATGATAGCGGCGACACCGATGAAATAAGCGCTTGTCGCCACAAGGCCGCTGCCGCCGAAGAGCGCGCCCGCGAACAAGCCGATGATCGGCATCTTTGCTCCGCACGGAATGAAGCAGGTGGTCATAATCGTCATTTTGCGATCGCGGTCATTCTCGATTGTGCGGGAAGCCATGACGCCCGGCACACCGCAGCCGGAGCCGACGAGCATGGGGATGAAGCTTTTTCCGGAAAGGCCGAACTTGCGGAAAATACGGTCCATAATGAAGGCAATGCGCGCCATGTAGCCGACATCCTCCAGCAGGGACAGCATCAGGAAAAGCACAAGCATCTGCGGCACAAAGCCGATGACCGCACCCACACCGCCAACGATACCGTTAACAATCAGACCATTGAGCCACGGAGCGACCTCCATCCCTTCCAGCCATGAGGCCAGGTTGCCGCAGATTAGTTCGCCAAACAGTGTGTCGTTGGTCCAGTCGGTAAGAAAGGTTCCCACTGTACCGATGGAAATGAAATAAACAAGAAACATGACAAGGGCAAAGATTGGCAGAGCCAGAATCCGGTTCGTCACAATCCGATCAATTTGATCGGAGGTGGAAAGGCTGTGCCGGGCGCGCGCTTTTTTTACACACTGGTCCGTGACTTTGTTGATGTAAGCGTAGCGCTGGTTGGTGATGATGCTCTCCGCGTCATCATCCAGCTCTTTCTCACAGTCCTGAATGTGCAGGTCAATGTGATCCATTAGGCTTTTATCCAGCCCCAGCTCCTCGGCCGCCTTGGAATCGCGCTCAAAGAGTTTGATGGCGTACCAGCGAAGGAGATCGGGCTCTACCAGTGCCGAGATGGACTCCTCAATGTGGGCGATGGCGTGCTCGACGCTGCCGGTAAACACATGAGGATGCTCGCCTTGCTGCTTGGTATTGGCCAGTTCGATGGCCTTCTCCGCTGCCTCCATGCCTCCCTCGCCTTTGAGGGCGCTTGTCGGTACAACGGCGCAGCCCAGTTCTTTTCCCAGCTTTACAAGGTCAATAGCATCGCCGTTTTTGCGCACCGCGTCCATCATGTTGACTGCTACGACAACGGGAATCCCAAGTTCAATCAGCTGGGTGGTCAGATACAGATTGCGCTCGATGTTTGTGCCGTCCACAATGTTGAGGATGGCGTCCGGGCGTTCCTTGACGAGATAGCCGCGCGCGACGACCTCCTCCAGTGTGTAGGGGCTCAGGGAATAGATGCCCGGGAGGTCCTGCAAAATTACATCCTTATGGCCTTTGAGACGGCCTTCTTTTTTCTCGACCGTTACGCCCGGCCAGTTGCCGACATACTGGTTGCTGCCGGTCAGGGCGTTGAACAGAGTGGTTTTGCCGCTGTTCGGGTTTCCCGCAAGTGCGATGGTAATGCTCACCTGATGTCACTCCTTCTGTCTTTGTTCATGAGCTGCCGCTCCTCATTTGCTCAAAGCTCTTGCGGTTAGATCTATCTAACCGCAGAGGAAAAAAATTATTCGACCTCGATCATGGCTGCGTCCGCCTTGCGCACACTCAATTCGTAATTACGCACATTCAGCTCCATCGGATCGCCCAGTGGAGCGACCTTCCGGACAAGAAGTACGGTCCCTTTGGTGATTCCCATATCCATAATGCGGCGTTTCACGGGCCCTTCCCCGTGGAGCTTTTTCACCACCGCACTCTCTCCGACCTTCACGTCTTTCAATGTTTTCATGCTTCACGCCTCCTCCTGCTTCGAAACTGTCCGCGGCTTTCTTATCAGAACAGCACTCTGTTTGCCAAAGAGCGGTCCAGAGCAATCCGGCTGTCCTTGACCTGAAGGATGAGGTTACCGCCGATCCCGCTTACTACGGTGACGGATTCCTCCACAACGAAGCCAAGCTCCGCCAGATGCTGGCGCACCTCGTCCTTCCCGGTAATTTTGCGGATGGTAACGGTTTCGCCCGGGCGGGCCATGGTCAGCGGTATCATTGTAATCCCTTCCTTTTGGTGACGCGGATTAAGGTTAGAATAAGCTAACCTCTTGGAACATAGTTAGTTTACTGCAACTAACTCGCTCTGTCAAGACGTTTTTGGAAATTTGTTCATTTTTAGGGCTGGCGGAGGAAATGGGCGGGGAGGAAAAAAGAGTTTCCAAATCGGGGGAATCATACTATAATAGAAAGAAAAGCTTTTTGATTGCCTGTCAGAGAGACAGAGGAACGGGGGGACCGCAGTGATTTACAACACCATTCTGGAAGCGATTGGCCATACGCCGGTGATCCGCTTGCAGCATCTGCCGGATCCGCAGGGAGCGCAGGTGCTGGTGAAGTTCGAGGGCCTGAATGTTGGCGGATCGATCAAAACGCGCACAGCCTGTCAGATGATTGAAAACGCGGAACGGGAAGGGAAAATCGGCCCGGATACGGTGATTGTTGAGCCGACCAGCGGCAACCAGGGGATTGGCCTGGCTTTGATCGGTGCGGTGAAGGGTTATCGGACGATCATTATCATGCCCGATTCCGTCAGCGAGGAGCGCCGTAAGCTGGTGTGTCATTACGGGGCGGAGGTCATCCTGATCCACGATGCCGGAAACATCGGGGACTGCATTGAGGAATGTCTGCAAACGGCTCTGCGGATGCAGCGTGAGGACCCAAAGGTTTTTGTGCCGCAGCAGTTTTCCAATCCCGGCAATCTGGAAGCGCACCATTACCACACTGCCGTGGAAATTCTTGAACAGGTGGCGGGGCCGATCCATGGCTTCTGCTCCGGCGTGGGAACGGGCGGCACGATCAGCGGGATCGGTGAGGTGCTGCGGTCACAGAATCCTGGAATGCAGATCTGGGCCGTGGAGCCGGAGAACGCGGCGATCCTTTCCGGCGGAAGCGTCGGCACGCACCTGCAAATGGGCATCGGAGACGGTGTGATTCCGGAAAACCTGAATCAGGAGATTTACGATGAAATCTGCATCGTGACGGATGAGGAAGCGATCCGCACCGCGAAAGAGCTGGCGCGCCGGGAAGGGCTGATGTGCGGCATTTCCAGCGGAACGAATGTGGCCGCCGCCCTCAAGCTGGCAAAGAAGCTGGGCAAGGGAAAAACGGTGCTGACCATCCTGCCGGACACGGCGGAACGGTATTTCAGCACGCCGCTGTTCAGCGGGGAATGATCAAAAGGAGGAAAAGCCGATGGAAGAACGGCTGGTGATTCGGATATACCGCTGGGGAGAGGAGGAACCCGTGTTTGCCTTTTTCCCGGAGGAGAACGGGGATGATGACGGCGGGCGCGACTACGTGCTTCCCGTAGGGTACACGATGGATTCCGAGGATGGTTCCCCGTTTATCCGTGGGGAAAAGCCGTGCGCCCTGCAAAATCACAACGGGCTGCCGGTGCTGGTGGATGAAGCAAAAAAACGCGCGTTCCTGCTGGAGCGTGACCGCAAGATTGAGCGGATGCGGGAGCGGGCAGGCATTTCGCGGGCCGAACTGGCGGAAGCGCTTGGCGCTTCCCAGATGGAGGTTTATCGCTGGGAGCGATACGAGGTGGAGCCGGGAACCGCTCTGCTGGGCCGGATCGCCCATGCGCTGGGTTGCGACACAGAGGATTTGATCTGACAGAAAAATACCGTGTGGATCGAGAAAAAATCGAAACACACGGTATTTTTTGTCGCATTTATTCCTGTTTGGATATTTTATGCACGAGCAACGGCGGCGGCTTCCTGTGCGAGACGGGTGATTTCTGCAAACTCGCCCGCGTCAATCTGCTTTTCGGAAGCGATCCAGCTGCCGCCGCAGCACAGGACGTTCGGAAGAGCGAGATAATTCGGCAGGTTTTTCAGGTTGATTCCGCCTGTCGGCATAAAGCGGAGGTAGCTGTAAGGCCCGGCAAGGGCCTTGAGCATCCCCACGCCGCCGACCGTCTCGGCGGGGAACAGCTTGAGCACGTCCAGCCCCATGCGGATGCAGGCCTCGGCCTCGGTGGGTGTTGCTACGCCAGGAATAACCGGAATACCGCGGTGCAGGCACCAGCGCACGACTTCCTCGTTGGTGCCGGGGCTGACGATGGCCTGCGCGCCTGCGTCGACGGCTTGCTGTGCCTGTTCGGGGGTGAGCACCGTTCCGGCGCACACGGTCAGCTCCGGAACTTCCCGGCAGACCGCGCGAATGGCATCGGCGGCGGCGGCGGAGCGGAATGTCAGCTCGATGACGGACAGGCCGCCCGCCAGCAGGGCGCGCGCCAGATCCGGCGCTTTGGACGCGTCGTTGATTTTAACAACAGGGACTATTTTCTCGGAATTTAACTTATCGTAAAAATTCATGTCGATTCCTCCTGCGGCGTGGTGTCCATAAAGTGCTGTAACTGTTCCCGATCCGGCAGGCCGGTGTTGTCGCCCACGCTCATGATTTGCAGAGTCCCGATCGCGTTGCCGCGCCGCACACATTCGCGCAGAGGAAGGCCCTCGGCCATGGCGGAGAGAACGCCGGCCGCAAAACCGTCGCCCGCGCCGACGGTGTCCACGATGGTTTCCGCGCGGAAGGTGGGCTCCTGAAAGCGTTCCTCCCGCGTCGCGCCGTAGGCTCCCTGTGCCCCCGTCTTGACGATCACGGTTTTCACGCCGCGATCCAGATAGCAGGAGGCAATGCCCTCGGGAGTTTCCTCCCCGCACAGCAGTTTTCCTTCCTTCACGCCGGGCAGAAATACGTCGGCGTATCCGGCAAGGCGGTTGATTGTGCGCGTCATGGTTTCCTTATCCGGCCAGAGCTGGGGACGCAGGTTCGGATCGAAGGTGACAGTCATTCCTTTCTCCCGGGCGCGACGCATGAGATCTTCCGAAGCCGCCAGCGTCCGTTCCGAGAGAGCGGGGAAAATCCCCGTCATATGCAGGAGGCCGCCCTCTTTGCCGTCCAGGCAGGAAGCGGTCTCCGTCTCTCCCAGTGCCGAAGCCGCCGAGCCCTTGCGGAAGTACTGGATCGGCGGATTGCCGCGGCTGACCTTACCCTTGAGCATGAAGCCCGTCTGCCGCTTGGGATCTGTGAAGGCCAGTTCCCCGCTGATTCCGTTCTTTTTCAGAAATGCGCGGATCATGCGGCCGAACGAATCGTCTCCCAGGGCGGTCAGGTAGGACACCGAGTGGCCCAGGCGTGCCAGGCCGATCGCCACATTCAGCTCGGCGCCGGCCACGGCGGATTCCCAGTGTGTAACCTCCTCGAGGGGGGCTTCCTCCTGTGCGATAAAGAGCGCCATTGCTTCTCCGGTGAGCACAAAATTCCCTGTTTTCATACGCGCTCCTTTACGGCTGCTTGCCGATGTAGACCAGAATGCCGCCGTCCACATAGAGAATGTGGCCATTAACAAAGTTGGAAGCGTCGGATGCGAGGAACACCGCCGGGCCCATGAGATCCTCCGTTGTCCCCCAGCGGGCGGCGGGAGTCTTGGCGACGATGAAGCTGTCAAACGGATGGCGGCTGCCGTCAGGCTGGCGCTCGCGCAGCGGTGCGGTCTGCGGTGTAGCAATGTAGCCGGGGCCGATGCCGTTGCACTGGATATTCTGATCGCCATATTCAGAGCAGATGTTGCGGGTGAGCATTTTGAGTCCGCCCTTAGCCGCCGCGTAGGCGGAGACGGTTTCGCGCCCAAGCTCGCTCATCATCGAGCAGATATTGATGATCTTGCCGTGTCCCTTCTGGATCATGCCGGGGATGACAGCCTTGGAGACGATAAACGGGGCGTTGAGGTCCACGTCGATCACTTGGCGGAACTCCTCGGCGGTCATGTCGCACATCGGGATGCGCTTGATGATCCCCGCGTTGTTCACGAGAATATCAATGATTCCGACTTCCTCCTCAATGCGCTTGACCAGGGACTGCACAGCGGCTTCGTCCGTCACGTCGCAGACATAGCCATGCGCGTCAATGCCCTCTTCTTTGTAAGCGGCCAGCCCCTTGTCGACCAGCTCCTGACGGATATCGTTAAAAACAATCGTCGCGCCTGCCTGGGCGTAAGCCGTTGCAATGGCAAAGCCGATGCCGTAGGAAGCGCCCGTCACAAGTGCGATTTTTCCCTTGAGGGAGAAACTGTCCAGAATATTCATGCGAAGCAGCCTTCTTTCTTTTACTTCAATTCCGTGGTGGGGATTTTATCCATATCGTCAAACGCCTGGTTTTCGCCGCCCATCGCCCAGATGAAGGTGTAGTTCGACGTACCGCAGCCTGCGTGGATGCTCCAGGAGGGGCTGATCACCGCGTCAAAGTTCTGCATGACAATGTGGCGCGTCTCGTCTCCCTGTCCCATCAGATGGAACACAACGTTGTTTTCGGGAATCTCAAAGTAAGTGTAAATCTCCATGCGGCGCTCGTGCGTGTGGCAGGGCATGGTGTTCCACACAGAGCCGGGCTCCAGGCAGGTCATGCCCATGGAGAGCTGGCAGGTGGGGAGAACGGAGGGATGGATGAACTGGTTGATCACGCGCTTGTTCGCCGTCTCCTGGCTTCCCAGCGGGCGTTTCGCGGCCTCCGCGAGCGTGATGAGGCGGGTTTCATACGCGCGGTGCGCCGGAGCGCTGACCATGTAGAAGCGGGCGGGGGTGGCGCTGTCCTCACTGCGGAACAAAACCTCCTTTGTACCCATCGTGATATACAGGCAGTCCTTATAGCCCATCGGGTATTCTCTGCCGTCGCAGATCACCACGCCATTGCCGCCGAGGTTGAAAAGACCAAGCTCGCGGCGCTCGAGGAAATAGTGCGTGCCGAAATTCGCCCACACGTCGATCCCCTTGTCGATCGACACCGTCTCGTGAACCGGCATGCAGCCGAGCGTCACCATGCGATCCACATGGCTGTAAACCGCCTTGACCTGATCGGCCTCATACAGGCCGGTGATGTGAAATTCCTGGCGCAGCTCCTCGGTGGTGTAGCGCTTGACGTCGCGTGGATTGGTGCTGTAACGAATGTCCATCAGTTGTCCGTCTCCTTTGTGATAAAATATTCCCGGAATTCGGTTTGAAGCTTTTCTCCCAGCCGTTCGATGCTGCCGTACAGGTGGCGGTGCATCAGGGGCGCGATGGCATCGGCTTGTTTTTCGTGGATGATTTGGAGCAGCTCTCGGTGTTCCCGGATGATGGCGGAGAAGTTCCGGCTTTCCGCAATATCCAGGATCCGGAAGCGCGTGTAATGGATCTGTGCCTTCTGGATCAGTTCCCACAGCTTATCCTTGTGGGTGGTGCGGAACCAGATGGCGTGCATGTGCGAGTCCATCTCATAGAACTGGGACAGCTCGAAATCTCCCTGAATCAGCGCCATCTGCTTGCGGATTTGGTAGCGGATTTTTTCTTCCAGCAGCGGGGTGCATACCGGCAGAAAATCGCGGATCACCTGTGATTCCACAGCGGTGCGCAGATAGATCATCTGCTGGATCTCGTCGAAATCCAAAAGCGAGACCGTGCTGCCGCGATAGGGGATCACATGCGCCAGCCCGTCCGCCTGTAAACGCTGCAAAGCGGTGCGTACCGGCGTACGGGAAACGCCGAAGCGTTCACACAGCTTGTGTTCACTCATGCTCTGCCCCGGTTTCAGGGTGAGATCCAAAATACGATGCTTGAGTGTGGTGTAAATCGTTTCGCTATTCATGCTTTTCCCTCCGTTCCCCTTTGATTTAACCATACCATTTTGGATCGTATTTGTAAATTTGGATACAAGCTAAAAAAGAAAAAGGGAAATTTGTGCACTTTGTCAGCCTGCCGTTTTTTCCAGACGTGGGGCGGGCTTGGCTCTCAAACGGGAGAGAGGAAAGGGGCGCGGGGACGGAAAAAAGAAATTTGTTGTCTTGCCAGGGTGCAAGAAATGCGCTAAGATAGGGAGCAAATAAGCTCCCCGGGAATCCGGGGATGGGGAGGACGGCATACAATGAAACTGGAACTGGGAGAAAAGCAGCTGGCATGGGCCACCAAAACGCTGGAACAAACAGCAAAAAAGCTGGAACAGGTCAGCAGGCGATCGGCGCATAAAATTCCCTACACCACGGTGAACGGGGTGCACGACGATAAATCCGGCGAACGGGACAGCTGGTGGACCAACGGCTTCTGGGGCGGCATGATGTGGCAGCTTTACACGCTTACAGGCGATCCGTTTTATCGGACGGTTGCAGAGGAGAACGAGAAAAAGCTGGACACAAACCTGATGGATTACGACAAGATGGACCACGACAACGGCTTCAAGTGGCTGCCCACCGCCGTCGCGAATTACCGCAAGACGGGAAACCGGCAGTCCAGGAACCGGGGACTGATCGCGGCGGGGCAGCTGGCGGGCCGCTACAACTGTGCGGGGCATTTCATCCGCGCCTGGAACGATTGGGACGACAATGGCCGGGATCACCGGGGCTGGGCGATCATTGACTGCATGATGAACCTGCCGCTTCTGTACTGGGCGAGCGAGGAAACGGGCGATCCCCGGTTCCGTCAGATCGCCGTCCACCATGCCGACACAGCACAGCGCTGCTTTGTGCGGGGCGACGGCTCGGTGAGGCATATCGTGGAGTTTGATCCGGACACCGGGGAGATGGTGCGGGATTACGGCGGCCAGGGCTATGAGGAGGGTTCCTCCTGGACGCGCGGCCAGACCTGGGGCCTGTACGGCTTTACGCTGAGCTTCCTGGACACCGGAGACCGTGCGTATCTGGAGACGGCGGAGCGGATCGCGAACTATTTTATCGCGAACATTCCGGAGAGCGGGCTGATTCCGGTCGATTTCCGCCAGCCTGAGGATGTGACATGGGAGGATTCCACCGCAGCGGCCATTGCCGCCTGCGGACTGATCGAACTGGCAAAGCTGCATGAGGGCCGCCAGCAGAAGCTGTATCTGGACGCCGCGCTCAAGCTGCTCCGTGCATTGGCGGATCAGCGTCTCAACTGGGACGAAAACGAGGACAATCTCCTCACAAAATGCACGGGCGCGTATCACGACAAGGAGCATGAGTTCTCCATTATTTACGGTGATTATTACTTTCTGGAAGCACTGATGAAGCTGACAGGGCAGGAGCTTTTCATCTGGTAAAAAAGGACGCGAAACCGAAAAACCGGTTTCGCGTCCTTTTTCAATCAGCTTATCGTTACAGATTGGTGTACCCCATCAGAGACTCGTCGATTGCTTTCGCAGCAGCCTCGCCCTCCGCGATGGCCCAGACCACAAGCGACTGGCCGCGCCGCATGTCGCCCGCCGCAAACACGCGCGGAACGCTGGTGGCGCAGGAATCGGAGGCGGCGTCCACATTGCCGCGGGCACTGATCGTCACGCCGAAGGTATCGGCGGAGTAGGCCTCGCAGCCGGTAAAGCCCGCCGCGATGAGTACGAAATCGGCGGGGATTTCTTCCTCGCTTCCCTCCACGGGAACCATGCGCAGGCGGCCCGTTGCTTCGTCCTTTTCGGGGCGCAGAGAGACGAGCACGGCGGAGCGGACCGAACCGTTTTCATCCGCGAGGAATTCCTTCACCGTTGTCTGGTAGCGGCGCGGGTCGCTTCCGAACACCGCTGCGGCTTCCTCCTGGCCATAGTCGGTTTTGCCGACGCGCGGCCATTCCGGCCATGGATTCGAGGGCAGACGCTCCGCGGGGGGCTGGGGCATCATTTCCAGCTGCATAACGCCCGCCGCGCCAAGGCGCACCGCTGTTCCGACGCAGTCGTTTCCGGTGTCACCGCCGCCGATGACAAGCACCTGCTTTCCCTTCACATCCTCGTCGGGAAGCTTGGAAAAGTCGCTGTCCAGTAACGTTTTCGTCACATGGCTGAGGAATTCCACCGCGAAGTGAATTCCCTTGGATTCCCGGCCGGGAACGTCGAGATCCCGCGGCTGGGACGCACCGCAGGCAAGCAGAACCCGATCGTAACGGCTCAGCAGTTCCTCGCCGGTGAGATCCTTTCCGATGTCCGTCCCGCAGACGAAGCGCACGCCTGCCTGCTCCATCAAATGGATCCGGCGATCGATGACGCTCTTTTCCAGCTTCATGTTCGGGATGCCGTAGCGCAGAAGGCCGCCGGGGCGGTCGCTGCGCTCGTAGACCGTGACGCTGTGGCCGCGCCGGTTGAGCAGCAGAGCGGCGGCCAGTCCGGCCGGGCCGCTGCCGACGACGGCAACGCTCTTACCGGTGCGCACGCGGGGCGGATCCCCGGAGACCAGGCCGTTGGCAAAAGCGTATTCGATCACGCGGCGCTCATTCTCCTTGGTGGAGACGGGAGCGTCGGAAATGCCGCAGGTGCACGCCGCCTCGCACAGGGCCGGACAGACGCGGGAAGTGAACTCCGGCAGACAGTGCGTCGCGCTCAGGCGCACATAGGCCTGCGCCCAGTTGCCGTGGTAGACGAGGTCATTCATCTCGGGGATAAGGTTGTGAAGCGGACAGCCGGAGGCCATGCCCGCGATCATCATGCCCGCCTGGCAGAACGGCACGCCGCAGTCCATGCAGCGCGCGCCCTGCTTTTGCTGCTCCTCCATCGGGAGAAGGGCATGAAACTCATGAAAGTTCTGAATTCTCTCGAGAGGAGAAGTGACGCGCCCTTCCTCGCGCTCGTATTCCAAAAAACCGGTTGCTTTTCCCATGGGCTTTCTTCCTCCTTCTCACGCATGGATGCTCGCGTAGAACGCTTCGATCTGTGCCTGCTCGCGGCTCATGCCCTGGTCTTCAAACTGGGCGGAGAGCTGTGTCAGACGCTTGTAATCGTCCGGGATGATCTTCTTGAACTTCGGCAGGTACTCGTCGAAGGACTCAAGGATCCGCTTGCCCTTGGCGGAGCCGGTGTGGCTGACATGGGCTTCGATCAGGCGGCGCAGCTTATCGCGGTCAAATTTGGACTCCACCTTTTCCATGCTGACCATGCTCTTGTTCAGATTGCGGTACAGCGCGTTGTGTTCGTCGAGGACATACGCTACGCCGCCGCTCATACCGGCGGCAAAGTTTTTGCCCGTGGGCCCGAGGATTACAGCGCGGCCGCCGGTCATGTATTCACAGCCGTGCTCGCCCACACCCTCCACAACGGCCACAGCGCCGGAGTTGCGCACGCAGAAACGCTCGCCTGCCACGCCGTTGATGTACGCTTCGCCCGAGGTCGCACCGTACAGCGCGACGTTGCCGACGATGATGTTTTCTTCCGGCACAAACCGGGCAGCGGGGGAGGGATGCACCACCAGTTTGCCGCCGGACAGTCCCTTGCCGAAGTAGTCATTGCTGTCGCCGCACAGATCGAGCGTGAGGCCCTTCGGCAGGAACGCGCCGAAGCTTTGGCCGCCCGCTCCGGTGCAGGCGATGGTGAGGGTGTCGTCCGCCATGCCCTCGGGGTGGCGGCGTGTGATCTCCGCGCCAAGCAGCGTGCCGAAGGCGCGGTCGATGTTGGTCAGGGCGATGCGGAACATGCGCTTTTTCCCGGTCGAAAGGGTATCGAGAAGTTCCTTGTCACGCAGAAGGACGGATTCTTCCTTGGTGCGCTCCAGATGGAAATCGTAGGCGTGGTCGGGCTGGAAGGTGGCGTTCTGCGCGCAGTTCGGGCAGAGGATGCGGCTCAGATCCAGCCGCTGTGCCGTCCCTTTGCGATCGGCGCGCGGGCGGAGCAGGTCGGTGCGTCCTACCATCTCGTCGATGGTGCGCACGCCGAGCTTTGCCATGTATTCGCGCAGCTCCTGCGCAATGAAACGCATAAAGTTTTCCACATATTCCGGCTTGCCGCAGAAGCGCTTGCGCAGCTCAGGATTCTGTGTCGCAATGCCCATCGGGCAGGTGTCGAGGTTGCACACGCGCATCATCACACAGCCGAGCGTCACCAGCGGCGCGGTGGCAAAACCGAATTCCTCCGCGCCAAGCAGCGCGGCGATCGCCACGTCGCGGCCGCTCATCAGCTTGCCGTCCGTCTCAATCACTACGCGGTCGCGCAGACCGTTTTGCAGCAGCGTCTGGTGTGTTTCCGCCAGACCCAGCTCCCACGGAAGGCCCGCGTCGTGGATGGAGCTGAGCGGAGCCGCGCCTGTGCCGCCGTCGTAGCCGGAGATTAGGATGACCTGCGCGCCTGCCTTCGCCACGCCCGCCGCGACGGTGCCGACGCCTGCCTCGGAGACGAGTTTGACGGAAATGCGCGCGTTTTTGTTGGCGCTCTTGAGATCGTAGATCAGCTGGGCCAGATCCTCGATGGAATAAATGTCATGATGCGGCGGGGGAGAAATCAGGCTCACACCCGGCGTGGAGTGGCGCGTTTTCGCGATCCAGGGGTACACCTTGCGGGCGGGCAGGTGGCCGCCCTCGCCGGGCTTCGCCCCCTGCGCCATCTTGATCTGGATCTCCTTCGCACTGACGAGGTAGCGGCTTGTCACGCCGAAGCGTCCGCTGGCTACCTGCTTGATGGCGGAGCTGCGATCGTGATCCGTTCCGGCGGAGGCAAGGCGATCATCACTCTCACCGCCCTCGCCGCTGTTGGATTTTCCGTGCAGATGGTTCATGGCGACAGCCAGCGCCTCATGCGCTTCCTGCGATATAGAGCCGTAGGACATCGCACCCGTCTTGAAGCGGCGCACGATCGATTCAACGCTTTCGACCTCGTCGAGCGGCACGCCCTCCGCAGAGTAAGCGAATTCCATCAGGCTGCGCAGGTAGCCGGTCTGCTCCGCGTCTATCAGCTTTGTGTATTCACAAAACAGATCGTAGCTGTTTTCGCGCGTTGCCTTTTGCAGCAGATGGATAGTCTGTGGGTTGTAGCGGTGCGTCTCTCCGCCGCTGCGCAGCTTGTGGCGGCCGGGGGAGGCGAGGGTGAGATCCGTTTCCAGGCCCAGCGGGTCAAAGGCGCGGGAGTGCTGCGCGTCGGTGCGCGCCGCGATATCCTCCAAAGTGATGCCGCCGATACGGCTCACCGTCCCGGTGAAGTAGGCGTCGATCACGTCGCTGGAAATGCCGAGCGCCTCAAAAATCTGGCTGCCCTGGTAGGATTGGATGGTGGAAATGCCCATCTTCGAGGCAATCTTGACGATACCCTGCAAAATTGCGTTGTCGTAGTCGTCGACGGCGGCATAGTAATCCTTGTCGAGCAGGCCGTCCTCGACCAGTGCGGCAATCGCCGCGTGGGCCAGGTACGGGTTGACGGCGCACGCGCCGTAGCCGAGCAGAGCGGCAAAGTGATGCACGTCGCGCGGCTCACCGGATTCCAGAACAATCGAAAGGGCGGTGCATTTTTTCGTTTTGACCAGATGCTTGTGCACCGCGCTGACAGCCAGCAGGGAGGGGATGGCCACATGGTTTTCATCCACCCCGCGATCGGAGAGAATGAGGATGTTCGCGCCCTGGCGGTACGCTTTGTCCACCTCAACAAACAGGTGCTCGAGCACACGATCCATCGGCGTGCTCTTGTAGAACAGGATCGAGACGGTTGCGACATGGAACCCGGGCTTGTTCATCCCCTGGATTTTGAGCAGATCCAGATCGGAGAGGATCGGGTTTTCGATCTTGAGCACATGGCAGTTTTCCGGCGATTCTTGCAGCAAATTGCCGTTTTTGCCCGCGTAGACAGTGGTGGAGGTGACGATCTTTTCGCGGATCGCGTCGATCGGCGGGTTCGTCACCTGGGCGAACATCTGCTTGAAATAGTGGAACAGCGGCTGGTATTCCTTGGAGAGCGCCGCGATTGGGGTATCAACTCCCATCGCGCCGATCGGCTCGCTGCCGCCCAGCGCCATGGCGCACACGCCGCTGCGGTACTCCTCGTAGGTGTAGCCGAAGGCCTTTTGCAGCCGGGCGGACTCCTCGCGGGAGAGCGGCGGCACTTTGCGGTTTGGAATTTTCAGATCGCGCAGGCAGACCAGATTGCTGTCAAGCCATTCGCCGTAGGGCTCACGGCGTGCATAGCGTTCCTTAACCTCTTCGTCGCTGAGCACGACGCCGCGCACCGTGTCCACGAGGAGAAGCTTGCCGGGATGCAGGCGCTCCTTGCGCAGCACCTGATCCTCCGGCAGATCCAGCACGCCGACCTCCGAGGAAAGGATCAGCCGCCCGTCCGCCATGATGTAATAGCGGGAGGGGCGCAGGCCGTTGCGGTCGAGCACGGCGCCCATGAGATCGCCGTCGGAAAAAAGGATGGACGCGGGGCCGTCCCACGGCTCCATCATAGTGGCGTAATATTGATAGAAGTCGCGCAGATCCTGCGAGATGGTATCGTTATGGTTCCACGGCTCCGGGATGGCGATCATCACCGCCAGCGGCAGCTCCATGCCGCTCATCACGAGAAATTCCAGCGTGTTGTCGAGCATCGCGGAATCCGATCCGGAGGTGTTGACGACGGGGAGAACCTTGGTGATGTCGTCGGTGCTGAAGGCCGGTGCCCGCATCGTTTCCTCGCGCGCGAGCATCTTGTCGGCGTTGCCTCGGATGGTGTTGATCTCGCCGTTGTGTACGATAAAGCGGTTTGGATGGGCGCGCTCCCAGCTGGGGTTGGTGTTGGTAGAGAAGCGGGAGTGGACGATCGCGATCGCGGAATCGTAGTCCTCATCCTGCAAATCGGAAAAGAAGGTGCGCAGCTGGCCGACGAGGAACATGCCTTTATAGACAATGGTGCGGCTTGAGAGCGAGGGGACATAGGTGTTGTCGTTGCTCTGCTCAAAGACACGGCGCGCAATGTACAGGCGGCGGTCAAAGGCAAGCCCTTTTTCCACGCCCTCCGGCTTTTTCACAAAGCCCTGGCAGATCACGGGCATACAGGCGAGGGCGCGGCTTCCGAGTACCTCAGGGCAGGTGGGAACGTCGCGCCAGCCGAGGAATTCGAGCCCTTCCTTTTCCAGAATGATTTCAAACATCTTCTTGGCCTGGCTGCGGCGCAGTTCATCCTGCGGAAAGAAGAACATGCCCACGCCGTATTCCCGTTCTTCGCCGATTTCGATACCGCACTCAGCGCACACGTGGGAAAAGAAGCGGTGCGAAATCTGTGTGAGGATGCCCACGCCGTCGCCGGTTTCGCCCTTGGCGTCCTTTCCGGCGCGGTGCTCCAAATGCTCCACAATTTTCAGCGCGTCCGCCACCACCTGATGGCTTTTGACGCCTCTGATATTCACAACGGCTCCGATGCCGCAGTTGTCGTGCTCCAGCTCGGGGCAGTAAAGGGTCTGCGGGTGATTCGTGCTCATCGCTCCATCCTCCTCCTGTGTGTTCAGATGAAAAAAGGCGCCAAAGCAACCCCTCGCCGTGAAAACGGCAGGAACGCTTTGACGCCTTTGTCAAATCCATGTTCTGTTTTGATTTCCTCTTTACTATACGCTATTTGACCGCCATTTGCAAAGCTTTTTTTCGCATTTTTCACCGAATCGGCGTTGTGGGAAAAAACAAGGAGGATTTTCGCCTCCTTTCCGGCAAAATGCAATAAGAAAGAAAGGGACGCTGCATTTTGTATTTTATGAACTTGAAATAATGGAAAAAGAATCCCGTAAATTATGGAATATTTCATTTCCTTGCGTTTCTTTTTTGAAGGATGATAAGAAAATTCCTTCATTTTGAAAGACCGTTGAAATTTGCATTTTGTGCTTGTTTGGTATATGATAAAAACAATCCATTTCACCAGGAACCGGTTCCCGCGCGTGCGGGGACGGCGTGAAAAATAGAACATTTTCAAAACAAAAGGAGAGTGCATATGGTCAGAAGAATCAAATATTTGATCGATACTGAAAATGTCGGCAGCGCATGGACGGAGCTGCTGCCGGTACTTGGGCGGAACGATGAGATTCTGCTCTTTTTTACGGCGAATTCCCCTGGGATCCCGTACAAGGATCTTCAGCAGATTATGACCCACCCGTTTCAGATGGAGCTGATCCCCTGCAACACAGGGCGCAACGGTCTGGATTTTCAGCTTTCGAGTTATCTGGGTTACCTGCTCCGCTCCTCGGCGAAGGCACAGTATGTGATCCTTTCGCGCGATCAGGGGTACGATCCGCTGGTTCAGTTCTGGAAGGAGCGCGGCGCGGATATTGTGCGCTGTGATACAAAGGAACTGCTGGCGGCCCGCCGTCCCGAGGAACAGGGGGACGAGCAGGAACAGACGGAGCAGCAGGAGCGGGCCGCCGCACCGGAGCAAAAAGCGGCGCGTTCCGCCCGCTCAAAGCGCGCGCCGAAGAGAAGCGCGAAGAAGCAGTCCGAGCCAATCGGGGAGAGGATGGAGCGCCTTGTCCCGGAGGAATTCCGCACCCCCGAGGACATCCGCGATATGGTGAGCATCGTGAGAGAATATTATCCCAGTGGATTGCAGGAGGTCAACAAAGCCCTGCTGTCCCGTTTCGGCTATGACGGCGGCAACGATCTGTACCGCGCGCTCAAGCCCTCCTTCCGTGCGATCTGCGCTGCGGAATCACAGGAGAGCGGAACATAAAAGCACCCCGCAGAAAGAGAAAACCGGTGTCCTTTGAAGAGCCTGACTGGCTCGAAGGACGCCGGTTTTTTGTATGCGGAGTCTGTTTTTCCTGCCGTTATCCGGCCGTGTGCCGGTGGCAGGAAATGCCGAGATATTTGGCGGCTTCCTCAAGAATATCGGCCACATGGCCGCGCACAAAGCAGACATGGTGCTCAAAGCCGTTTTCGCACAGATAGCGCAGAAGCTTCTGCAATCCGGGAACGCGGCAGTTGGCCACGCCGCCCTTGGTGGGGAGTGGTTCTGTTTCAAAGGTGCCCTCTCCCACATACATTTTGAGGATGCCTTTCGCGTCGTCTGTGGAGAAGCGCACAAAGGTCATCGGCCCGGCTGCCACTTGTCCTTTGCAGGCGCCGAAGGTGCGCTCTGTGCCCAGCGTAATATAACGTCACCAGCGCGTCCATGCACGACATATCGCCGCCGATATGCCCGCTCCCCGTGCGGTGCACCATCTCCAGAACCTCCAGACGTCTTTGGTATGCCGTCCGTTTCAGGGCTTTCCTGTCCATCTTCCGCTCCCCTTTCCGCTTTTCCGCTCTCTTGCCTGCTGCCGCCGGGGTTCCGGCGTGCAATCTGTCTTTATTGTAGTGCATGGAAAAGACCGGAAAAAAGAACAATCCTGCCGCGAATTAGCACAAGGATGCTGAATCTATAATTTTTATATTAAATTTTATATTATTTTTTTAGATCCATTTACAAATCCGACGGGCTGTGCTAAGATGAAAAAAAGAAGGAACGGGGGAGAGCCATGAGGGAGAACGCAAGCCTTTGGGGAACGGCTGTCTCCCCGGAGATTCCCGCCGGAAGGTGGAGGGAGCTTTTGCTGGACGGCAGGACGCAGGAGCTGTGCTGGGAATGTGCGGCGCAAGCACGCCGTCTCGCCGGAAAAGAGGATCGGGAGGGCTTTTACCACGATTTTTCCCAGATGCTGTACACACTGCTCGAGCGGTGCGGCGTGGCGGCGCACTGCCTGCTGGCGGAGATGAAGAAGGAGGGGGCGCCGCCGGAGCCATGCGCCGACGCGGAAAGTCTCGAAAAGTGGATATCCGGTGCGGTGCGGGCCTGCCGGACCTGCCTGACGGGAGCGCGGCGCGAGGAATCGGCCGTGGGGACGGTGTGCCGCTACATCGAGGAACATCTGCCGGATCGCCTCAGCCGCGATGAGCTGGCCTCGGTGGCATATCTGAGCCCGGATCGCCTGTCCCACTTGTTCACGGAAAAGATGGGCGTTTCACTGACGGCGTACATCGCGGGGGCGCGGATCCGCCGCGCCAAGGAGCTTTTGCAGGGGTGCATGAGTGTGCGGGACGTGGCGCTTGCCAGCGGGTTTCAGAATATCTCGTATTTTTCCCGGCAATTCAAGCAGTCCACGGGGATGACCCCACAGGAATACCGCAAGGGAGGGCTTCGGCCATGAAAGCAAGCTTACAGCAGATCAGCGAGGCGACGGGTTTTTCCACCGCCACGGTTTCCAACGCGCTGAACCATAAGCGCGGCGTCAATGCCGAAACGGCTTCCCGCATTTTGGAAGCGGCCCGGCGGCTCGGGTATTTTTCCACCGCGAAGATCAACGCGGTGCGCTTTGTCCAGTATAAGAGCAGCGGCCTTGTGGTGGCGGATACGCCCTTTTTTGCGGCTCTGGCAAAAGGAATTGAGCAGGAATGCCGCACGCTGGGGATCGAAGCGATCCTGACGGTGATCAGCCGCTCGGATCCCGATTTCGATACACTTCTGGAGCAGGTGCTGGGGGATGTTTCATGCGGTGTGGTGCTGCTGGCCACAGAGGCCACTGAGGAGGATATGGAGCTGTTTTCCCGTGCACAGGCTCCGCTTCTGCTGCTGGACAACTGGCCGGAGAGTGCATGCGCCAGCGCACTTCTGATCAGCAACACGGACAGCGCCTGCCACGCGGTGGAATATCTGATCGAAAAGGGGCACCGGGAGATCGGGTATCTGAAAAGCTCCGTGCGGATCAAGAACTTCTTTTACCGTCAGGAGGGATACCGGCGCGCTTTCGCCCTGCATGGGCTGGATGCGCGGGAGGAGTTTGAGGTGCCGCTGCCGCCGGAGACCTCGCAGGCGTGGCACGCCATGAGCCGATGGCTGGAGGAAAAGCCTCGTCTGCCCACCGCTTTTTTCGCGGACAACGACAACATTGCGCTGGGCGCGCTCAAGGCGTTTGCGGAGCATGGGATCCGCGTACCGCAGGATGTTTCGATCATTGGCTTTGATGATATGCCGTTCGCGGAGTTTTCCACGCCGCCGCTGACGACCGTACAGGTGGAAAAGGAGGAGATGGGGCGTCTGGCGGTGCGAATTCTGACCGATCGCGCGCGCGCTGGTCTTTCGTCCGCGACCAAAACCCAGATTTGCACCCGATTGGTGGAGCGGGACAGCGTTTGCCCGCCCGTTTTGACACAGAAGGAGGAGACAACATAATGGAATATCCCAGACAGGTGGAACGGTGGGGCGTATTTGAAGCGTCCCTGCCCGGAAAGACGGAAGGAAACCCCTTCACGGATTACACGATTGAGGCTGAGTTTGTCTCGCGGGATGAGACGGTTCGGGTCCGGGGCTTTTACGATGGAGACGGGATCTACCGCGTCCGCTTCATGCCGTCGTTTGAGGGGGATTATACCTTCACGATCTCCGGCAGCTTTTCCGCGGAGGAGGAGCAGGCCGGTGCGTTTACCGCCGTCGCGGCGGGAGAAGGGAACCATGGGCCGGTGCGGATCCGTGGCTTCCATTTTGAATATGAGGACGGTACGCCGTATTATCCGCTGGGCACGACGGCCTATGTGTGGGAGCTTCAGGGGGAGGATGTGCGCCGCCGCACGCTGGAGGAGCTGGCAAAGGGATATTTCAACAAGATCCGTTTCTGCGTGTTCCCCAAGCATTACCTGTACAATCTCCACGATCCCATTTCCTTCCCGTTTGAGGGAACGCCGTGCAAAATTGACCAGACGGACACAGAGCTGGGCTTCCGCATGGAGGTGCAGCCGGGCAACGACTGGGATTTTACCCGTCCGAATCCCGCCCATTTCCGCAATGTGGAGCAGGCGATCCGCGATCTGGGCGCGCTGGGCGTGGAAGCCGACCTGATCGTGATGCATCCGTACGATCGCTGGGGCTTCTCCCACATGACGGCGGAGCAGGATGATCTCTACTGGCGCTATGTGATCGCGCGTTTTTCCGCGTTCCGCAATGTCTGGTGGAGCCTTGCCAATGAGTATGATATTTTGACGGATAAAACCGTGAGCGATTGGGAGCGCTATGCGCAGATCCTGCTGGACGAGGATCCGTATCATCATCCGCGCAGCATCCACAACTGCATGACGCCTTATGACCACGCACGGCCCTGGATTACACATTGCAGCGTGCAGCGCACGGATCTTTATAAGTCGACGGAGTTCACCGACGATCTGCGTGTTCGCTTCGGGAAGCCTGTGATCTTCGACGAGGTGGCCTACGAGGGCGACATCGACCAGGGTTGGGGCAACATCAGCGGGCAGGAGCTGGTGCGGCGCTTCTGGGAAGCCGCTCTGCGCGGCGGCTACGCGACGCACGGAGAGACGTTTGACAAGCCAGATGGCATGCTTTGGTGGAGCCACGGCGGAACGCTTTACGGGGAAAGCCCGGCGCGCATCCGCTTTTTGCGGGAGATCCTCGCGCAGACACCGGGGATAGGCCTGCGGCGGATGCCCGCTTCATGGGATGAACTGGCTGCCACTGCCGAGGGAATCGGCGATACGGGCTACTATCTCTATTATTACGGCTTTATGCGCCCCTGCTGCCGCCGCTTCTCCTTCCCGGAGGATGTCACGCTCACAGCGGAAATCATTGATACCTGGAATATGACCATCACGCCCGCCGGAACGCACAAAGGCAGCTTTGTCATCGAGCTGCCGCGCCGCGAATACATGGCGATCCGCCTGCGCCGGGTGGAAGCGTAATTCTCCGGAATACGGAGAACAAAAAGGCCGCTCTGTCTCCCAATGGGACAGAGCGGCCTTTGATATGTTCGGAATATTGGAAGTGATAGACGGCGGCCGGCTCAGAGAGTGATTTCCTCGCCAGGCTCCAGAATCAGCCGTCCGGGGCCGTCGAAGCGTTCGGCGGCGGCACGGTCAAACAAACGCCCCGGCGCCATGTGGGTGGGGATGCTGTGCTTTGCCGCAATCAGGCGGGCGCACGCGGAGGCCTCCGCGATGTCCATGTTGTAGACGCCGTCCATGGGCAGAATGGCGTAGTCAATGTGCCGCTGAGCGAAGGTTTCCATCTGCTCCGTGCGCGAGGTGTCGCCCGCGAAATAGACCAGCTTGCCGTCGAGCGTCACAAGAAAGCCTACGCACTCGCTTTTCGGATGGTTCTTGTTGTATGCCTGCACCGCCTCCACATGGATGCCGTGCAGATCGGCGGCTTTGTATTCGCCGCCGGAGAGCGCGTCGGAATTCTGCCAGATGATGCAGTCCGGTTTTTTTGCCGGGAGCTGGAGCTGGTTGTGATCGCCGTGCTGGTGTGTCACCAGGATCACGTCGGCGGGCAGATCGTAGCCCTCCCCGGCAAACGGATCCAGATAGAGCACCACGCCGCCGTCCGTGACGGCGCGCAGGCTTCCGTGTCCCTGATATAAAAGCTTTGCCATGAAAAAGTCCTCCTTTTTTACTCCGGGGCTGTCTTGCCGTCCCGGTTGTTTCGTGATATCATAGAAAAAGCAAAGCGGAGCCCTTTCAAAGGCGCTCTGCTTTTCTGCGCATATTTATGAGAGAAAAGACAGGGTGGTGTGATAGCAGAGTGAAGCAAAGCGAAAATCAAAATCTGCTGACGGTGGGGAGCGTTCCAAAGAAAATGCTCCTTTTTGCCGTTCCGATTTTTTTCAGCAATCTGTTCCAGCAGCTCTATAATGCGGTGGATTCGCTGATTGTGGGAAACTTTGTCGGAGAGCAGGCGCTGGCCGCCGTCGGTTCGTCCGCGAGCCTGATCATGCTGTTGATCGGCTTTGTCAACGGTGTCTCCCTCGGCGCGGGCGTGCTGGTCGCGCGCTTTTTCGGCGCGGGGGATGAGGAGGACATGGAACGGGCCGTCCACACCACGGTGGCGCTCGGCCTTTGTGCTGGCGTGGTGCTCACGGTGGCGGGCGTGGTGCTCTCCCCGCAGATTCTGCGGCTGATGGGAACACCGGAGGACGTGATGCCGAACTCGGTGCTGTATTTCCGCATCTATTTTGCCGGTTCGCTCGCCGTGGTGCTGTACAACCTTGGCGCGGGTATCCTGCAATCGGTGGGGGACAGCAAAAGCCCGATGAAATACCTGATCGCCGCGTCCCTGACCAATGTGGTGCTGGATCTGCTGTTTGTGGCGGTGTTTCAGATGGGCGTCGGCGGGGCGGCGCTGGCCACGGTGCTGAGCCAGTCGCTCAGCGCGTTCCTCGCGTTCCGCAAGCTGACGCGTGTGCAGACCGGATACCGTGTCTGCTGGCGGCGCATCCGCTTTGATCGTGAAATGCTGCGCCGGGTGGTTTCCCTCGGCGTGCCTTCCGGCGTGCAGAACTCCGTGATCTCGCTGGCGAACGTCATCGTGCAGTCCAACATCAATTCCTTCGGCTCCTCCGCGATGGCAGGGTGCGGGGCATACAGCAAGACAGAGGGCTTTGCCTTCCTGCCTGTGACCTGCTTCGCGCTGGCGCTGTCCACCTTTGTCAGCCAGAACCTTGGCGCCGGGCGGGCTGATCGCGTCAAGGCCGGTGTGCGGTTCGGCCTTTTGTGCAGCCCTCTTCTGGCGGAAGGGATCGGGATCCTCATCTTCACCTTTGCGCCGGTGCTGATTGGCGCGTTCAACAATCAGCCGCAGGTGGTGGAGTACGGTGTAATGAACGCGCGCACCGTGTCGCTCTTTTACTGCCTTCTGGCGTTTTCCCACTGCTGCGCCGGAATTCTGCGCGGGCTGGGCCGTTCCGTTGTGCCGATGGTGATCATGCTCGCCGTCTGGTGCGTGTTCCGCATCACTTACATCACGCTCACGATCCGGCTGATCCCGGATATCCGTGTGGTCTACTGGGCATATCCGATCACATGGAGCATCAGCTCCGTGCTGTTCGCTGTCTTTGTGTGGCGCGTTCTTCGCAAGCAGGCAAGCCTGCAAACGGCCCGCGCCGAAACGTAATGCGAAAACACAAGCCCGGCAGCGCGGGACGGTCTGAACCTGCTCCCGTGTTGCCCTTTGGCAACACCGCGGAAGGTTCGTGTGCGTACCCACACAGCCGGGCATCGGACTTGCCAGCCGCAGACGCGCAGCTTAGCCGCCGCAGGCGCAGGCTTCCTCTTCACAGTCGTGCAGCTCACCGACGATCGGCACCGGGTCGATACCCAGGCGGCGGTAGTAGTCGGATACAGCGGCCTTGATGGCCTGTTCCGCGAGGACGGAGCAGTGCACCTTCACCGGCGGCAGACCGTCAAGAGCCTCCATCACAGCGCGGTTCGTCAGCTGGAGGGCTTCGTCGATCGTCTTGCCCTTGATCAGCTCTGTTGCCATGGAGCTGGTCGCGATGGCCGCGCCGCAGCCGAAGGTCTTGAAGCTGACGTCGCGGATCACGTTGTCCTCAACGCGGATATACATGCGCATGATGTCGCCGCACTTCGGGTTGCCGACCTCACCGACGCCGTTCGCGTCCGGCAGTTCGCCCACGTTGCGGGGGTTCGCGAAATGTTCCATTACTTTCTCACTGTATGCCATCAGAAAACAGCCTCCCTGTCATTTTTAGAATTCACGGATATCGTACTGAATATTTTTGCTTTTGATTGTCTCCCACAGCGGGCTCATGGCGCGCAGACGCTCCACAATGCGGGGCAGGCGTTCCAGGATGTAGTCCACATCCTCTTCGGTGTTCCCGTCGCTGAACGAGAGCCGCAGAGAGCCGTGTGCTACCTCATGCGGCAGGCCGATGGAGAGCAGCACATGGCTCGGATCCAGCGATCCGGAGGTGCACGCCGATCCGGAGGAAGCGCATACGCCTTCCAGATCCAGGAGCAGCAGAAGCGATTCGCCCTCGATTCCCTCAAAGCACAGGCTCACGTTGCCCGGCAGGCGGCGGACGGAATCGCCGTTGAGACGGCTGCGCTCAATTTGCAGCGCACCGGCAATCAGGCGATCGCGCATTTTTGTGAGACGTTCGCCGCGCTCCTGCATCGTCGCGCAGGCTTCCTTGAGCGCCGTGCTCAAGCCGATGATTCCGGCCACATTCTCGGTGCCCGCGCGGCGGCTGCGCTCCTGTGCACCGCCGTCGATGAGGTTCGGCAGCACGATCCCCTTGCGGATATAGAGCAGGCCGACACCCTTGGGGCCATGGAACTTGTGCGCGGAGAGGGACAGCATATCAATGTTCTGCTCCTTCACGTCGATCGGCACGTTTCCGGCGGCCTGCACCGCGTCGGTGTGGAACCACACGCCGCGCCGGCGGCAGATTTCACCGATTTCCCGGATGGGCTGCAAGGTGCCGATCTCGTTGTTGGCGTACATGATGGTCACAAGGGCAGTGTCCTCCCGGATAGCGGCTTCCACCTCCTCGGGGCGGACGACGCCATTGCTGTGCACCTCCAGATAAGTGACCTCGAAGCCTTCTTTTTCGAGAGCGGCACAGGCGTGCAGGACGGCGTGATGCTCGAATTTGGTGGTGATAATGTGCTTCTTTCCCTTTTGGGCCAGCAAGTGCGCCGCGCCTTTGATAGCCCAGTTATCGGCTTCGCTGCCGCCGGAGGTGAAGAAGATCTCGTTCGGATCGGCGTTCAGACATTCCGCCACATCGCGCCGCGCGGCTTCCAACGAGCGCTTGGCGGCTTGTCCAATGGAATACAGGCTCGAGGGGTTTCCGTAGTGTGTGGTATAATAAGGCTCCATCGCGCGCAGAACGGAGGGGGAAACCGCCGTAGTGGCGGCGTTGTCCGCGTAGACAAAGCGTTTGGCTTCCGACATGGTTATCATCCCTTTTTCTATCTTAAATTCGTCCGTCTCCGGACTCTGAGATAAATATACACTAAATTAGTATACATTTCAATCCCTTTTTCAAATTTTTCCGATGGGCGGCAAAATCCTTTCTCAGCCTCCCGCGTGCCTGGCGGTCTGTGCTACAGCAAGACGGTCGCACCGCTCGTTTTCGGGGTGTCCGGCGTGTCCTTTGACCCACACCACCGTGACGCTGTGTATGTCGAGCAGAGCAAGCAGGCGCTCCCAAAGATCGGCGTTCAGGGCCGGGGATTTGTCACTCTTGCGCCAGCCGTTTTTCTTCCAGGAGCGCGCCCAGCCCTTGGTGATGGCGTCGCAGACATATTTGGAGTCGCTCGTCAGCGTGACGGCGCAGGGCTCCTTGAGAGCTTCGAGTCCCGCAATGACCGCGGAAAGCTCCATGCGGTTGTTGGTTGTATGGGCGTCGCCGCCGGACAGCTCCTTTTCGTGCTTCCCATAGCGCACGATTGCCCCCCAGCCGCCGGGGCCGGGGTTGCCGGAGCAGGAGCCGTCGGTGAACAGTTCCACAGATTTCATGAATCTTCTCCATTTCATAACTTATATTTTATACCGCGCCTGCGGCGGGCAAACCGCGCAAGACGGCTCCGCCGTCCCGGCAGTGTGCGTTTTCTGTGCTTCATGTCCCGCGCTGCTGCCATTGAGAGGCACGGGAGCAGGCTCAGACCGTCCCGCGCCGCCGGGCTTATGCTTTTCAGCATGCTAATGCGCGGGCCGCTGCCTGTATTATAACATAAGTAGGCGCCGCTTCCTATACAACAAAATAATTTTGTGCTATAATGCGATCAAAAATTCACTTCATCAACCGGCAGAACCGGACGGAAGGAGAAAAAGTGTATGGCACAGTCGTTTTATGTGTCCATCTCTCCGCACGACGCGGAGGCCCGGATTCATGCCGCCGTCGTGGGCGGAAGTGTGACCGGTGAGGAGATCGACCGTTTTATGCTCGACGGGCCGGACGGAAAGGTCTGCTTGGTGTCCATCTATGAAAAGCATTTCTGGCGTGCCGGGAACCGCCTGACTTTGGCGGTGACGGTCGACAATCTTCAGGGGCATACGCGCGTCCATCTGGTGAGCGGCGGAGGCGGCGAGGGTTTGTTCCGCTTTGACTGGGGCGCGTCGGAAAGCTTTGAGTCGTGCGCCATTGACGCGCTCGCGCCGTTCCGGCTGTAAGGAGGAAACACAGTTGACGTATGAGCAGACAGTGGCGGCGCTCGATGCGACGCCCGCTTTTCCCGGAAAACCGGGGTTGGAACGGATGCAGCATCTTCTTGCCCGGCTGGGAAATCCGCAGAAGGAATTGAAATGCGTCCATGTGGCCGGGACAAACGGCAAAGGTTCCACCTGCGCTCTCCTGGCATCTATCCTGCAAAGAGCCGGATACCGCACGGGGCTGTATACTTCCCCGCACCTTACGGACTTTTCCGAGCGGATTCGCATAGACGGGGAGGAAATCCCGCATGACGAAGTGATCCGGCTGGCGCAGCGGGTGCTGACAGAAGCGGAAGATTGCCGCGCGGAAGGCTTCCCGCTGACAGAGTTTGAGCTGATCACAGCCATGGCCTTTCTCTGGTTCCGGGAGCAGAATTGTGCGGTTTGCGTTCTGGAAACCGGCCTGGGTGGGCGGTGCGACGCGACAAATGTGATAGAGTCCCCGCTTTTGACGGTGCTGACCTCCATTTCGCTCGATCACACAAAGATTCTGGGCGATACCATAGAGCAGATCGCGTTTGAAAAATCCGGAATTCTCAAACCGGGCGTGCCCTGCGTGTGTTATCCGGATTTGCCGCGCGCGGCGGAGGGAGTGATCCGCACGACGGCACAGGTGCAGAGCGCGCGCCTGGTGGTGGCGCCGCTCAAGGATCTTACGTTTGTGGATGCTTCTCTGCGGGGGACGCGCCTTCTGACGGAGCGAAGCATGCCGCTGACGCTGCCCCTTCTCGGCGAACACCAGATGAAAAACGCAGCCGTTGTGCTGGCCTGCGTGAAGGAGCTGCGCGCCCTCGGCTGGGAAATCCCGGACAGCGCGGTGCAGGAGGGCTTTGAAAACGTTTCCTTCCCGGCGCGGATGGAGGTTCTCAGCGAAACGCCGCCCGTCCTCCTCGACGGCGCGCATAACCCGGAAGGGACGGCGGCGCTGGCGAAGGCGGTCAAAAAGTATGTCACCAAAAAGCGCATGATCGGCGTGTGCGGCATGATGGAGGATAAAAATGTGCGCGAAGCGGTGCGCAAGCTGGACGGTGTGATGGAAAAGGTGTACACTGTCGCGCCCGATTCCCCGCGTGCGATGAGCGCGCAGGCGCTGGCGGCGGAATGGGAACGGCGGCGCATTGACGCGGAGCCGGTATCCTCTGTGCAGGAGGCGCTGGAAAAGGCTTTGCAGGAAGGCGCGCAGCGCGGTGTCCTGGTCTGCGGTTCCCTGTATCTGGCGGGGGAGGCCCGTCCCCTTTTGAAGAAACTGTTAAATCCGGCATGAAGCCCATACTTCGCGCAAATGCGCGGAGGAAATCCCCTATCCTGAGAGGGAAAGCTCTCCAGGACAGGGGATTTTTTTGTGCCGCACCTGTTTTTCGGCATAATATTCCCGGATTCGGGGAATTCTGAGAACAGGCGGCAGGATCCGGAGAACTCCCGGTGTGTTTTCCACCGGAAAAAGGCAGGAGGTTGAAAAAGATGGCAGTTCAGCTTCAGTTGAAGCAGGGCGAGTTGATCGCCCTTTTGGAGGGAGAAATCGATCACCACAGTGCCAGGGAGCTGCGGGAGGAGATCGACAGTACAGCTTCACGCACGCGGCCGCACACGCTGACGCTCGATTTTTCCCGTGTGCAGTTTATGGACAGCTCCGGTGTGGGCCTTATCATGGGAAGATACCGGCTGGCAAGCGAATGGGGCGGGCAGGTGTGCGTCGCCAATCTGCCGGAGCGGTTGGAAAAGCTGGTGTCTCTGGCGGGGATCCGTGAGCTGTGCACAGTCGTCAGGACAGAGGAGGAAGAAAAATGAAAACGGAGCCAATCAATGAAATGAAGCTGGTGTTTCCCAGCAGCTCGTCCAATGAGGGCTTTGCCCGCGCGGCGGTGGCGGCCTTTGCGGCCCAGCTGGATCCCACAGTGGACGAGATCAGTGATATCCGCACCGCCGTCTCGGAGGCTGTCACCAACTGTATTGTCCACGCCTATCGCGACACGATCGGAAAGATCGAAATCCTCATGCGGCTGTACGAGGGAGGAAAGCTGGTCATTCAGGTAAAGGACAAAGGGTGCGGTATGGAGGATGTGGAGAAGGCGATGGAGCCGCTGTTTACCACGGGAGGGGAGGAACGCGCGGGACTTGGCTTTGCCGTCATGGAAAGCTTTATGAACCGGCTGCATGTGACCTCGCGCCCTGGAAAGGGAACCTGTGTCACCATGGAAAAACGGCTGGTCGGGCGATCCGGTTATGGACGCTGAGGAAAGGGTTCGCTCCAATATGGCGCTGGTACATAGCTGCGCCCAGCGTTTCCGGGGCAGGGGGATCGAGTATGACGATCTGTTTCAGGCGGGCTGTCTGGGGTTGATCAAGGCTGCCGAGAATTTTGAGGAGAGCCGTGGCCTGCGCTTTTCCACCTACGCCGTATTTCTGATTCTGGGCGAGATGAAGCTGCTGTTCCGCAAGGGCGGAACCGTCACGATGAGCCGTGCTCTGCGGGAGCTTTCTGTCAAGGCGGCGCGGGAGAGAGACAAATTTCTCCAGCGGGAAGGGCGGCAGCCGAGTATTGGAGAGTTGGCGGAGATTCTCGGTGTGGAGCCCGAACAGGCGGCACAGGCTCTGGAAGCTTCCCAGCCCGCCCTGTCTCTTACGGACAGCGGCGAGGATGGGGGCGGTCAGACGGATGTGGCGGTGGACAGCGGCGAGGATGCGGCTCTGGAACGTTTGTCCCTCCGGCAGGCGGTGCAGGAGCTTGCGCCGAGGGACAGAAATATTGTCTATCTGCGGTACTGCAAAAGCAGCACGCAGACCGAGACGGCACGCCGCCTTGGCATGACGCAGGTGCAGGTGTCCCGGAGGGAGAAGGTGATTTTGCAGCAGCTCAGGCTCAAGCTGGCGGAATAGAGGAGAAGCCCGCTGTTATGGGATTCCCACAAAAAAGAAAAAAAGCGGGGAACAATCCTGTTCTTTTTCTTTTGTGAAAATTTCTGAAACAGGTAAAAACCGCATGAAATCCCAGAAAATCCTTGCAGTTCCGGCCTGAATGGGGTACAATAAAAGCCGTAAATTAGTGATATGATTTTGCCGCAAGGCTGAGTACAGGAGGGATTTCATTATGGCGAGACCCAGAAAATCCACAGCGCAGACTACAGCGAAAGCGTCTCCCGCAGCGACGAAGAAGGAAGCCCCTGCCGCTCCGGTAGAGGTTGTGCATCTTCAGTTTGGTGGAAATGAGTGGACGGTGTCCGAGCTGGTGGAGCGTGCAAAGGCGGCTTACGCTGCTGCCGGTGGAGATGTTTCCGCTATCACGGAGCTTCAGCTCTATGTCAAGCCGGAAGAGCAGAAGGCTTATTATGTGATCAATGGTGAGGCCGACGGGTGCAGCATCGATCTGTAAGAGAAAAATAGAACTTTGGCAGGGACCGGAGAGCAAATCTCCGGTCCTTTTTTATTCTTTGTTCGCGGCAGCCTTGACAAAGGTACGATTTCGTACTAAAATACCGGAAGATAGTATGATTTCGTACGAAATGGTGGCGGTAATATTTGATGGACACAGAGTTTCACAGCTTAAAGCGTTTCAATCATTTGATTGGGGAGCTGGATGCTGTCTATCATGAGGCATCACTGAAATTGGGACTGTCGGACAGTGCGTCAAAGATCCTTTACACCATCTGCAATTTTGGGGACAGCTGCCTACTGACGGACGTCTGTCATTTGACAGGGCTGACCAAGCAAACAGTTCATTCCGCTGTGCACAAGCTGGAGCAGGAGGGGATCGTTTCTTTGGAAGCGGCGGGAAACAAAGCAAAGCGTCTGCGGCTGACGGAAAAGGGCAGGCGGTATGCTTCCCAGACAGCCCTGCGGATTTTGGAGGCGGAGAATGAGGCGCTGCTTTCCTGGTCCCGGGAGGATGTGGAGCGCTATCTGGAACTGACGGAGCAGTTCCTGGTTTCTTTGCGGGAAAAGGTGAAGGAGTTTTGAGGAGGATGTATGTCTGCTGAAAAGAAAAGGGGGATTCAGCTCTCCGATCATTTTACATATGGCCGTTTGTTCCGGTTCACTCTGCCCTCTATCGTGATGCTGATTTTCAGCTCTCTCTATGGTGTGGTGGACGGGTTCTTTGTCTCCAATTTTGTGGGGAAAGAAGCGTTTACGGCTGTCAATTTTATTATGCCCTTTTTGATGATTTTGGGTGCGGTCGGTTTCCTGTTCGGTACAGGAGGTGGTGCGCTGATTGCCAGGACGATGGGAGAAGGAAATCCCGAATTGGCAAACCGGCAGTTTTCGCTGGTGGTTTATGTGTCCCTGGGGATGGGTGTGATTTTGACGGTCCTGGGGTTCTGGCTGCTCCGTCCTGTGGCGGCATTCCTCGGTGCCGAAGGGGTTCTTTTGGAGGATTGCGTGCGGTATGGCCGTGTGATTCTCTTGGCCAACCCGGCTTATATTTTGCAGTATGAATTTCAGTGCCTGTTTGCCACGGCACAAAAGCCGAAGCTGGGACTGTATGTGACGGTTGCGTCGGGGCTGACAAATATGGTGCTGGATGCTCTTTTTGTAGCGGTGTTTCCCTGGGGGCTGGAGGGTGCAGCCGCTGCGACAGCGCTGAGCCAATGTGTCGGCGGCTTGCTGCCCTTGCTGTATTTTGGGAGAAAAAACACCAGCCGGCTTCGTCTCACACGGACCCAGTGGATGGGGCGGGCTTTGCTCAAAGTTTGTGGAAATGGTTCTTCGGAGCTGCTCTCCAATATTTCCATGTCGCTCGTTTCCATGCTCTATAATGTTCAGCTTCTGCGGTATGCGGGACAGGACGGTGTGGCTTCCTATGGGGTGCTGATGTATGTCATGCTGGTGTTTCAATCGATTTTTATCGGCTATTCCATTGGAGTGGCGCCGGTGGTCAGCTATCAGTACGGAGCGGAAAACAGGGAAGAGCTCCGGGGACTGCGCAAAAAAAGTCTGCGCGTGATCGGCGTGGCCGCCGTGCTGATGTTTGCTGTGGCGCTGCTGTCTGCCGAGCCGCTGTCCCGTGTGTTTTTGGGATATGATGAGGGGCTGCTGGCACTGACGCTGCATGCGTTTTCGATCTATTCTTTCTCTTTCCTGTTTGCCGGATTCTCGATTTTTGCTTCGGCTTTCTTCACCGCGCTGAACGACGGCCTTACCTCGGCGCTGATTTCTTTCCTTCGCACACTGGTGCTTCAGGTTGTATGCGTTCTGGTTTTCCCTTTGATTTGGGGCGTGGATGGAATATGGCTTTCCATTGTGGGAGCTGAGCTGCTGGCTGTGGCGGTATCAGCGGGCTTCTTTGTGATGAAGCGGAAAAAATACGGATATTAAGAAAAAAGAGGACTTACAAGTTTTTGGCCTTGTAAGTCCTCTTACTGTTTTTAGAACGACGTTCCGTACAAATCATACGGTGTTGCCTGATAGACATAATAATTGAGCCAGTTGGAGAACAGAAGGTGTCCATGGCTTCGCCAGTTGAACAGTGGACGCTGAGTCACGTCGTCGTTGGGGAAGTAGTTTTGCGGGACGGCGGGATTCAGGCCCTTTTTCACGTCGCGGAAATATTCGTTGGCAATGGTTTCGCGATCATATTCCAAATGACCGGTGACAAAGAATTGCCTGCCGTCGTTCCGGGCGATCAGGTGTACGCCCGCGGCATTGGACACAGAGAGAATCTCGAGCTCGGGATGGGGCAGAATATCCTCGCGGTGCACTTCGGTGTTGCGGCTGTGGGGAGCAAAAAATTCATCGTCAAACCCGCGTACCAGCGGGTGCGCGGGTGCAAGCAGCTTATGCCGGAAAACGCCGGAGAGCTTTTGCGCAAGCTGATATTTCGGAATGCCGAAGTGGTGATACAGGCCGGCCTGCGCACCCCAGCAGATGTGCATGGTGGAATACACATGGGTTATGCTCCAATCCATAACGGTGCACAGCTCTTCCCAGTAGTCCACCTGCTCAAAGGGCATATTCTCCACCGGAGCGCCTGTGATGATCATTCCGTCAAAGCGCTCATCCCTGAGCTCATCGAAGGTTTTATAAAAAGCCTGTAAATGGGAGGGGGAGACATGGCGGCTTACATGACTGGCCATCTGCATCAGAGTGATATCTACCTGTAGGGGGGTATTGCCCAGCAGACGGAGAAGCTGGTTTTCCGTTTCAATTTTGGTGGGCATGAGATTGACAATCACAATTTTCAGTGGTCGAATATCCTGCGCCACAGCACGCTGGTGCGTCATAACAAAGATATTTTCCGCTTCCAGAACTTTATAAGCGGGCAATTCCGCGGGAATGCGAATGGGCATAGAAAAGGTACCTCCATCTTGCGTTTCTCTTTTCTATTATATCGGCAGGGTTAAAACAAAGCAATGAAGTTTTGCATGAAACCGCGGTTTCGGGAGAGAATAGCAGGGGTCAGGAAGGAAAAAGAAAAAATATTTGAAAAATTTGAAAAAAAGCGTTGACAAGCGGGAAAGGGTGTGGTATTATAGTCAAGCCGTCGAGAGAGGCGGAAAAAAATCTTGACAGAGCATCGCGAAAGTGATACAATGTCAAGGCTGTCCCAAAAAAGAGAAGAAAAAAGTGCTTGACAAACGCACGAGAGTGTGATAAAATGTAAAGCACGCTCCTCGATGAGAGGGACGGACGCAGAACCTTGAAAATTAAACAACGAACGATTTA
>NZ_NFJU01000030.1 GCF_002160025.1 Anaeromassilibacillus sp. An200 | reverse complement strand
TTTCTGCATTCTTTACCAGCATTTTTATCACCCCAAACTCATTATACCGCATTTTCTCCCTTTATACGAGAAAAAGGCTACCAATCGGTGACCTTTTTCGACAGGCTGAGAGGACCGGGAACACAAATTCCCGGTCCTTTTTCTATGCTGCTGCCAAAATGGCGATCAGGAGTGAGGTTCATCCCAAACCTCTTTGGCCATCCGGAAAGCGGCCCAGGCTTTGGGCCATCCGGCGTAAAAGGCGGCGTGAGTCAGAATTTCCGCGATTTCCTGCCGGGTAATGCCGTTTTGCTTGGCGGTGCTCAGATGGTATTGAAAGGAGCTGTCCACAAGCCCCTGCGACATCAGGGAGACTATCGTGATCAAGGAGCGATCCCGCAGGGAGAGCTTATCCTCGCGGCTCCAGACCTGCCCGAACAGCACATCGTCATTTGTGCGGTGTACAGGGAAAGGGATTCGGGGCTCCAAAGAGCGGGGGAGGGTACGTCGAGCGTAAACCGGCAGGAATATCCATCGGAAGGGATGGAAACCATGCAGGAGCTTTCGGCGGCTTCTTTGCCTGCGGGATCCAGCAGCGACAGCCGGGCCTGGACACATTCCTCCCTGCTGCTCCGGTTTTCCAGCGGTGCTTCTATCTGCAAACAAGCGTCATACTTTTCGCTGAACGCGGAAGTGATGTGCCACCCATCCAAAGCGGTAAAAACAGGGCCGCAGGTGGTCAGCCAGACATGCCGGTAGATACCGCAGCCGTTATACCACCGGCTTTGCGGCTGATTTTGACAGTCCACACGCACGGCCAGCAAATTGATTCCCGCTTTCAGATGTGGGGTGAGGCAGTAGGTCTGTCCCAGATATCCATAGGGGTATTCTCCCAGCAGCGTTCCGTTGATCCAAACACTGCTGTTCATGAAAATTCCATCGAAGGTGAGGAACACTTCCTGGTTCAGCAGAGTTTGGTCAGCCGTAAACAGCTTGCGGTACCATCCGGTTCCTCCGCGTGTGAAGCCGCCTTTCTCCCCGCTGGGAGCCTGTTTTTCAAAACCGCCGTTTATCGCCCAGTCATGCGGGAGAGTCACCTTTTCCCAGCAGGAATCGTCAAACCATAGTTCCTTTGCTTCCGCTTGATCACAAAGAGAAAAAGCCCATCCTTCGTCAAAGCTTTTCCTTTCTCGCATTTGTTTTCCTCCCTTACGGCGAAAATTCTGTCTCATTTGTTACATAGCGGTGTGTTTCAATTTTTATCTCTTTATATTACAATAAATATTCCTGAATTTCAATTTTTTTAGTTGACATGATTCCTTTCTTTGCAGATCCGGGCGAAGAGCAAATGACAGGCAGGAAAACAATTTACAAGAACAAATCCCCCTGATGCAGGAAAAGAAGCTGCATCAGGGGGATTTTGCATCCGGTCCGGGAAAAAAGCATCAATGTGTGTGTCTTATGAGTCCCAAGGCTTTGGAAAGCTCCATGACAACAAATGGAACAAGGATCATTCCAAGAGCAATCAGATACAGCTGCATGGGGAGAATCACCAGGCCGAAAGCGATCCGTACCGGTGTGAACAGGACGAGTGCAACCAGCAGGAACGAAATCAGTGCAGCCCAGTTGAGCGTGTGATTTGAAAAGGGCCGGATCTGAAACAAGGAATGATCGGAACGCATATTGAATGCCTGAACAATCTGCGAGAGAGCGAGCACCATGAACGCCATGGTTTGGCCGCCTTCCAATGTGCCGGTCATGCTCTCACCCAGACGGAAGCTGATCAGAGAGAGTATCGCAAACATCATGCCTTGCAGAACTACCCGCACACCAAGTCCGTTTGCAAAGATTCCTTCGTTTTTCGGCTTGGGCCTGCGCTCCATGACGTCCGCTTCCACGGCTTCCATCCCCAGGGCAATGGCGGGCATGGAATCGGTGACAAGGTTGATCCAGAGCAGCTGCATGGATAACAGAGGCGTCTTATGCCACAGCAGCATGGCGAGAAACACGGTGATCACTTCACCGATATTGGTACCCAGCAGGAAACCGACAACTTTTTTGATATTGGCATAAATACCGCGGCCTTCACGGACGGCGTCCACAATAGTGGCAAAGTTATCATCTGTCAGCGTCATATCGGAAGCACCCTTGGCAACGTCTGTTCCCGTGATGCCCATTGCACAGCCGATATCCGCTGCTTTCAAGGCCGGAGCGTCATTCACACCGTCGCCGGTCATGGATACGACCTGTCCTTTCCGCTGCCAGGCTTTGACAATGCGGATTTTGTTTTCAGGAGATACACGGGCATAAACCGCAATGTGTTCCACCTGTGTGTCCAGCTCGCTGTCGGTCATGGCATCGAGCTCCGTGCCGGTAATCGCACGATCCCCTTCCTCAAGAATTCCCAGTTCCCGCGCAATGGCAGATGCGGTAACTACATGGTCGCCAGTGATCATGACAGGCTTGATGCCGGCTTTGCGGCACACAGATACCGCCTCTTTTGCTTCAGGCCGGGGCGGATCGATCATCCCCACCAGCCCCATAAAGGTAAGCCCGCTTTCCAGCTCTTCCGGAGAGGGTTCTTCGGGAATAACATCAATCTCCTTATAAGCGATGGCAAGAACGCGCAGTGCCTTTTCACTCATGGACTCCGTAATGGATCTTGCGGCCTTGAGATCGCCCTTTACGCAGAGAGGTTCCATGACGTCGAAAGCACCCTTGACAATCACAATGTTTTTGCCATCCATTTTATTGACGGTGGTCATTCTTTTCCGGTCTGAGTCAAAAGGGATCTCCGCCAGGCGGGGATATTTTTTATTCAGCTTGTCCTTTGGCATACCGTTTTTATGTGCGGCCAGGACAATCGCGGTTTCGGTGGGATCGCCAATATGCACTTCTTCGCTGCCGTTAAACGTGACGGAGCCGTCGCAGCAGAGAGTGCCGTACATCAGAAGCTTTCGAATCCCCTCGGTGTTGCTGGTGCTGATGTTTTCCGGATCGAGATATACGTCGCAGTAGGCGCTGGTCAAAGTCATCCGGTTTTGCGTCAATGTGCCTGTTTTATCCGAACAGATAACCGATGCGCTTCCCAGGGTTTCCACAGCGGGAAGTTTGCGGATCAGCGCATTTTTCTTGACCATTCTCTGCACGCCAATGGACAGAACGATGGTCACAATGGCAGGCAGGCCCTCGGGAATAGCGGATACGGCCAGCGATACAGCCGTCATGAATATTTCAAGAACCGGGATACCGTTGGCGAGACCGACCACGAAGATGATGGCACAGGCGGCCAGAGCCATGATGCCGAGATATTTTCCAAGTTTGGCAAGCTTCTGCTGCAAGGGTGTTTGCGTTTCTTCTTCATGATCCAGAAGATTTGCAATTTTCCCCATCTCCGTATCCATACCTGTTGCGGTGACCACGGCGGTGGCGGTGCCATAGGTAATGCTGCATCCGGAAAATACCATATTATTGCGATCGCCCAGTGGGGCTTTTTCGGCAACTTCTGCGGCGGCATCCTTTTCAGAGGGAACCGATTCGCCGGTCAATGCGGACTCCTCGCTTTTCAGGCTTACACTGTGCAGAAGCCTTGCGTCCGCGGGAACAAAATCACCGGCCTCCAAACGGATGATATCGCCGGGGACCAGTTCCGCAGCGGCAATGATTTCCTCCTTGCCGCTGCGGATGACACGGGCGTGGGGAGCGGACATGTTTTTTAATGCGTCCAGTGCCTTTTCCGCTTTGCCCTCCTGATAAACGCCCATAACTGCGTTGAGGATCACGATCAGCAAAATCAGAGCCGGTTCAAAGAGTTCTCCCCAGTTCTTTTCCACACAGACGACAACAAAAGAAATTATCGCAGCAGCAATTAAGATGAGAATCATAACATCTTTGAATTGCTCCAGAAAACGTTGGAAAGTGGTTTTCTTCTTTTTTTCGCGAAGTTTGTTTTCTCCGTATTGGTTTCTTCTGGAGAGCACTTCTGCGGATGAGAGGCCTGTTGATGGATCCACCTTGAGGTGTTTCAGAACATCGCTGATTGGTTTACTGTGAGATGACAATTTCATTTCCTCCATTCTAATCTGCTGTTTGGAATCTCTTCCTTACAGAGTATAGGAAACACAATTAAACTGTTCTTCAACTGTATATCAACAATTGTTGAGGAAGAATTGAGTATGAGTTGAAAAAACACTTTTATCATGAAAGACAAACCGCGGTAAAAACCGTTATTTTTCAGAAAGGATGTCTATCATGAGAGATAAAACAATGAAAGAGAATATGCAGGCGTTTGCTGTGAAACAGATTCTGAAATATCTGGATGAGGATCCGGATAAGAGCATGCCGAATCTGCTGGAATGGGCTGATAAGTATGTATATATTCTCCGGCGGTGAGCCCCTGGTGCGAAAGGACGATGTGATCCGTCTCTGCGAAGCGCATCCAGATTGCGAATTCCTCGCCTTTACGAACAGGGCATTGATTGATGAAACATTAGCCAATGAAATCCTTCGGGTCAAGAATTTTATCCCGGCCATCAGCATTAAAGGGTTTGAGGAAGCCACTGATTCCAGACGAGGAAAAGGGGCCTGCCAGAAGGTCATGCAGGCGATGTGCATCCTAAAAGAGAAAAAGCTTCCCTTTGGCGTTTCCTGCTGCTACACCTCTGCCAATGTGGAATCACTCAGCTCAGAACGGGTACATGGATATGCTGGTCGAAATGGGCGCGAAGTTTGCCTGGTTCTTCCATTACATGCCTGTTGGAAACGAGGCGGTTCCGGAACTCTTACCCACTCCCGGGCAGCGTGAAATCATGTACAGGAGAATCCGTTCTTACAGAAATACCAAGCCAATTTTCACCATTAATTTCCAGCATGACGCCGAAAGCCAATGAGCTTTGAGAGAGCAGCCATTCCTGTGATGGATGCGGCGCCTGCACCAGGAAAGGATGGCCTATAAACGGTTTGTGCTGTCGGGGAAAGACAGGCGTACCATGCAGGCTGCTGGAAGTAGTTTGGTTTCTCAATGGCAGAATATTCTGGAAAGCATCCAGGAAATTCGTGGAGGAGACGAATACGCCTGCAGCAAGCACAGCGTCAGCGGAAAGAGGCACTGTGCGGATGCAGGCGTATTTCTGCTGGTTTGCTGTGTGATTGCTTTGGAAACATCAGGGATACAGGGTGCCGATGATTTTCAACTGAGGCAAACGGCAAAAGCTTTTGGAATGGTTGACATTGTTGGAATGTCTTTGTACTATAGTGTCGGATGTTATGGGAAAAGCGGGGGTTGTTTTGTTGGTTTTAGATGATACCCGCGCAATCAAACCCGTTGATTGGCGAAAAACAGAGATGAGACAATTCAGGGAGTAGATAGAAATGTTTCAAATTTTAGTTGCGGAGGATGACAGGGAGCTTTGCCGCTTGTTTGCACATGTTTTGATTAAGAACGGTTACAGTGCAAAGGAAGTATCCAACGGAAAGGAAGCGCTCGACGCAATCGAGAAAGAGCACTATGATCTGATTATTTCCGACATTATGATGCCCCAAATGGATGGCTATGAGTTGGTCCGCTCGCTTCGGGATGCCGGAAATACCACACCGATTTTGATGATTACCGCCAAGGATGCCTTTGATGATATGCGTATGGGATTTCTCTCAGGCACAGATGATTATATGGTCAAGCCTATCAATGTCAACGAAATGATACTTCGTGTGCAGGCTCTGCTGCGCCGGGCACAAATGATTCATGAGCGCAAACAGAGCATTGGCGCCACTGTTTTGGAATATGACACTTTTACCGTCAAATTTGGGGACAAGAAAATTGTCCTTCCCCAAAAGGAATTTATGCTGCTTTATAAACTGGTTTCTTATCCGGGCAGGATCTTTACACGTCAGCAGCTGATGGATGATGTATGGGGGTACGATTCCAGCAGCGATACTCATACCATCGATGTTCATATTGGACGATTGAGGGAACGGCTGCGTGAGAATGAGGATTTTCGGATTATCACTATGCGGGGTGTGGGATATAAGGTGGAAAAGCAAGGAAAAGGAACAGGGCGAAGGAAACTTACGATCAGCTTCGGAATCCTCAAAAGCGCATCAAGTTGAGTCTTAGAACAAGATTGACGCTGGCTTGTATCCTGTTTATATCGACCATTTTTGGAAAAATTTATATTTTTGGCGGCGGTCCGGGAGGAGAACATCGCCAAAGCCGCGGCTTTGCTTCAGGAAATGCCGCTTTGCCGGGTCATGCGCTGAAAATCATCGATCATGGATTGCAGTGTGATTTCCTCCATCGTTTCCCGGATGGAATCCTCAATCTTGTGGTAAGGGGTTTCCAGGACTCTGCGGATATTTTGTGCCACCGGACATGGACGTCCCTGGCAGGGATGGATCCCAATCAGGGAAGTAGCGCCGTTCGGTTCCAGTGCGGTATAGATTTGGTACAGGGTGATTTGGGAGGGGTCAGCGCACAGCTTTGCACCGCCGGTTCCTCTTGGAACGGAGATGAGCCCCGCTTTTTTCAAAGCGCTGAGAATATTGCGGATCACAACAGGATTGCAGCCCGTACTTTCAGACAGCAAATTGCTGGTTACTTTTGCGATCCCCCTTGCTTCATGGATAAATATCAGACAGTGCACCGCAATGGAGCATTTCATACTGATTTGCATATTCGTATCCGGCACCCTTTCCAACCAAATCAATCTTGATTTGCATTTGTTGTAAATATTGACATTACATCGATGGGATGATACACTGTAGAAGATATAGGAGTTTCATTTGTTACACCTATCATTTTACCGGTTCTCAAGGAAAATGCAAGTGAGATCCCAGAAAAACACATCAGGCTGTTGTGGAACAACAAAAGGTACAGTCCTGGATAAACCCATGGATTCTCGATGACGCAAAGAGATTTGTCCTGGCACATTGGTGAGATAAAATCAAAAGGGGGATATCTTTCATGAAACTCTATGACATTGTATTTAGTCCTACGGGCGGCACCCAAAAGGCAGCCGCACTTTTGACAGACGCATTGGGAGGAGAAGTGACGCATGTTGACCTGACCGACGGCAAGCAGGATTTTCATGCGGTTTCCCTGACAAAGGAGGACACAGCGGTTATTTCGGTTCCGTCTTACGCGGGACGTGTTCCCTCTGTTGCTGTGGAACGGCTGACTATGCTGAACGGGCAGGGTGCTCGGGCGATTTTGGTTTGCGTTTACGGCAACCGTGCTTACGAAGATACACTGGTGGAGCTGGAGGATGCCGCAAAGCAGGCTGGCTTTCAGGTTGTCGCTGCCGTTGCCGCTGTGGCGGAACACTCGATTGCACGGCAGTTTGCCTCCGGCAGGCCCGACGCGCAGGATGCGGAGCAGCTTTCTGAGTTTGCAAAACAGATTCAGAGCAAGCTCTCCGCGGGAGATTTTTCGGAGCCCGCGATCCCCGGTAGCCGCCCGTACAAAAAGACCTCCGGTGCCGGTATGGTACCGAAACCTACAAAGGAGTGTACGGGCTGCGGCGTCTGTGCGGCAAAATGTCCTGTACAGGCCATCGACAAGGAAAATCCGCAAAAAGTGGATGAAAAGGCATGTATCTCCTGTATGCGCTGTGTTTCCGTATGCCCTCATTCCGCCCGCAGAGTCAATTCGGTTATGCTCTCCGCCGTCAGCCTGATGCTCAAAAAGGTATGCTTCGATCGGAAAAGCTGTGAACTGTTCCTTTAACCATGAAAACATCAGGACGGGAAAGAAGATGATGGAATCATGCTTTGGGAGAGTGCTCTGAAGGAAACCGGTATCCACGAATACGGAGTGATTGCAGCAGCTGAAATTCCTTTTGAAGCAGAGATCCAAAAGATTTGTGAGAGCAATGTCTGCCGGCTGTATGGAAAAACCTGGGCTTGCCCTCCGGCCGTTGGAAGCGTCCATGCATGCCGCGAGCGCTGCCTCCATTATCAGAAAGCTCTGGTATTCAGTGCCATATATCCTCTGACGGATTCCTTCGACTATGAAGGGATGCTCAAAGGGCATGACGCTTTCAAAGACCTGTGTGACCGTCTGTATGGATTGGCCAAAGCACAGCTGCACGATTTCTTGCTTTTGTCCAATGAAGGATATATGTTTTGTGATACCATATGTAGTTTATTTCGAAGCTTATTCCGAAAATAAATTGCTCCGCTTTCATCCACCAGCCAATCTCCTATAATGTCATAACCGATGCCGATAAAAAGAGCTTTACGGTTGATTGTAGATTGAATGGATAACAGTTCTGAATGACTTAATCTATCATAATTAAAATAGGAAAACTCGATTACATCACAGGAACTGCCAAGACCTAACTCCGGGTGCAGATTTTTGATGCAAATTCCATCTAAAGTTTCAATAATATCTCTTGCTGTTCGGAATAATTCTTGAATCGGCACTTGAGGGAAATGCTTATCCTTTTCACATTCTTGATAATGCTTTTCAATGTCAATTTTATAGGAACGGTTCCATCCGCTTTTTGTAAGCAATAAATTGGATGACAATCGATTTACATCAAGCATATATTCCTCCTCAAATTCCGATTTACCGTTTTTTCAGAAAAGTATAGCACAATACGGTGGACAAATCTATTTGATATCAGTTCGTCAGCGGTACTTTTAATCGCATATAGAAACAAAGCACCCTTTCCGGTGGTGGAGAGGGTGCCTTTTCTTTTGAAGAAAACTCCATGCGAAATTCTTTATCCTGTTTTTATGCTGTTGTACCGCAAGGACCTGTTGACCCACGCACAATCAGCTGAGGGGTATATTCAATTTTATTCACCATGGCAGGCTGTGCAGAAGCGCGTTTTTCATTCTGAGAAAGGATCATGTCCACAGCCGATCGGCAGCGGGTGTACAAATGATGGTCAATGGTAGTTAGGGTAGGGGTAGTGACACTGGAAGCAAAAATGTTGTCAAAGCCGCATACCGAGTAATCCCGCGGTATATGGAAGCCCTGTGCCTGCAATTCGTTCAGGATGCCCAGTGCGGTCATATCATTGACGCCGATCAGGGCGGTTGCATCCTCTTTCCTGCGCAGGAACTCTGCGGCGAGCCGCCTTCCCACAATATATTCATAAGGTAAACCGCCGTCCTGCATATCGGTTTCAGCGCGCGGATCCTCCACAATGGCTTTCAGTCCGTCGGTGAGACCATGCGATTCCAGCTGCCGGCGGATTCCTTCCAGACGCTGTCCTCTGGCCAGTGTAAACTGGTTGAACGGGGTGGAGAGAAACGCCAGCTTTCTATGTCCCAGCTGATACAGATGTTCCGCCAGCATGGCGCCCGCGTTCACATTGCTCAGCTCAATGGAACAGATTGCCAAATCTTCTTCCTTTTCGCCGATGATAACCACCGGTGTGGTGGAGGAAACCTGTTCAATCAGATGAGGGAAGCTTGGCAAAAAGGTGTAAATCAATCCATCCACATGACTGCCGAGGAATGTGTCCAGATAATATTTTTCCAAATCGGACTTACGAAAGGTGTTGCAGACAATCACCCGGTATCCCAGAGAATCCGCGTAATCTTCCACCGCTTGAATCAATTCGGAATAATATGGATTCGTCAAGGTGGGAGTCAGCACCAAAAGCATACGGTTGTTTTTTTTGTTGGGTTGTTTTTTTCGCCGGGGCAGCTCATAATTCAGCTCCTGCGCAGCGGCAAAGACTCTTTCCTTGGTTTCGCTGCTGAAGGTAATTTTGTCACTGTTATTCAGGATCAGGGATACGGTAGCCTGGGATACGCCGGCCAGACGGGCAACATCCTGAGAAGTGGCTTTTTTCATGTGACGTGCCTCTCTTTAATAATATTATATTAATATTATAAAAGACCTTGAAGAAAAAGTCAAACAAACTGCCCAAATTCATAAAAAATCTTTTGGCGCTGTAACCGGCCATATCCTATTGACACAAAAGCTTTTGGGGCATATACTGTAGGTGTTATATTTTATTTATATAACACGATTATTACTAATGATTTGATTAGCGATTCTCACAGTAAAGGCGGTGTGAACAGCGATGGACAACATGTGCAGCACACAACAGTACAAAAGCGGCATGATCCTTGCACTGGGAGAGCTTTTGATCGATCTGATTCCGGAGCGCGACGGGATGCGCATAGAGGACGAGGGTCCGGTGATCAAAACAGTCAGCGGCTCTGCCGGTATTTTTGCCTGCGCAGCCGCTCTTCTGGGCGCCGACAGCGGTTTTATCGGCAAGGTGGGGACAGACAGCCTGAGCCGCATGGCCACCCACACCCTGCGTGAACAAGGGGTGGATATCAGCCATCTGGTGCAGGCGGAGAACGGACAGTTGGGTCTGGCGTTTCTGGAGTACTTATCGAAAGGGCGCAATTATCAATACTATCGGAAAAATTCCGTGGGAAGCACCCTCTGCGCCGACGATTTGGATGAAACATATATTGCCTCCGCCTTTGCAATCCATTTCCCGGGGATGCTGCTGGAGTTAACCCCTCAGATGCGGGGAGCCTGCCGCAGGGCGGTGGAAATTGCCAGGGCCCATGGGGTGCTGGTGTCTTTCGATCCCAATATCCGCCCGGAGCTCAGCGGCAATGAGGAAGCCCGGGAAAGAATGCTCTGGGCTGTACGGTGCGCTGATATTGTGGCGCCCACGCTGGAGGAAGGACGGATTGTAACCGGGGAGAAGGAGATAGGAGCCGTGCTCCGCGCGCTGCATGCCATGGGCCCCCGTGTGGTGGCCTTGACCCGTGATAAGGATGGGGCTGTGCTGAGCCGGGACGGGGAGGTGGCCTTTGCTCCGGGCATTGACCAGCCGCCTGTTGATCCCACAGGCGCAGGGGATACCTTTGCCGCCGCTCTCTGCGTAGGAATACAGGAAGGGATGGAGCTGGCGCGGTTAGCCTGCTTCTGCAACTGTGCGGGTACTCTGGCCATCCGGCGGAAAGGCGCCGTCGGGATGGCGCTGCCGGATCGCGCGGAGGTGGAGGAACTGATGGCTTCCGGGGTTTGTCCGGTGAGTACAGCGTCTTTGAATGAGGTCATGTAAACGAAATGATAAAGGAGAGTGTATGATTATGGCAGGGTTAAAACAGCGGCTTCGGGCGGGTGAGCAGATTTTGGGTACCATGGTGACTACCTTTGCCTGTCCGGATATTGCCCGTCTGCTGCAAAATGCGGGCTTTGATTTTTTTATTGTGGATTGTGAGCATGGAGCCTTCACCACCCGGGAGGTGGCTAATATTCTGGCTGAAGCGCGCGGAATTGGAATGCCAGGCTTGGTGCGTATTCCGGAAATGCGGCGGGAGCATGCTCTCAAATTCATGGAGATGGGAGCTTCCGGGCTGCTTCTGCCCAACACCGAGTCTGCCGATCAGGCGCGGATGCTGGTGGACTGCGCCAAATATGCGCCGATGGGACACAGGGGAGTGTCGCTGTCCCGTCCGCACACGGATTTCAAAAAGGTAAACGGTCCGGATTATATGAAACAATCCAATGAGGACACGCTTCTGCTCTGCCAGATTGAATCCAGGGCCGGAGTGGAGCATATCGAGGAGATTGTGGCGGTAGAGGGCATTGATGTGGCCTTTATCGGTCCCAATGATATGACTCAGGATTATGGTAAACTGGATCACTTTGACGATCCGGAGATCGTGGCCGCCTTTGAGCGTGTGATCGCTGCGGCTCAGGCGGCAGGCAAGTTTTCAGGCGTTCACTTTGGCAGCTCGGAACCGCTCAGGCCCTGGCTCAGCCGCGGCATGCAGTGCAATATGTGGAACAGCGATTCGGGCCTTCTGGCTTTGGGAGCTGCGGGCCTGGCCGGGCTGAAAGGAGAGTGACCCAATGAAAATTGTAGTTTTGGACGGATATACGGAGAACCCCGGGGATCTGAGCTGGGAGGGGTTTGAAGCGCTGGGGGATATGACGGTTTACGACCGCACGGCTGCCGATGAGATTCTGGCCCGTGCGAAAGGGGCGCAGGTGCTCCTGACCAACAAAACCCCTCTGAATGCGGAAACATTGGCCGCACTGGCGCCGGAGCTTCAATACATTGGAGTGCTGGCGACCGGGTATAATGTGGTGGATATTGCTGCCGCCAGAAGCCATGGGGTGCCGGTCTGCAATATTCCTACCTATGGGACTGCTGCGGTGGCTCAGTTTGTCATGGCTTTGCTGCTGGAACTGTGCCATCATGTGGGAGACCACAGCCGGTCGGTCAAGGCGGGGGATTGGAGCCGCTGTCCGGACTTCTGTTACTGGAATACGCCTTTGATCGAGTTGGCGGGCAAAACTTTTGGCGTTGTGGGATATGGACGCATCGGACGGGCTGCCGCCAAGCTTGCCGCGGCCTTTGGTATGGAGGTCCTGGCCTGCGACGCGCACGTCTCTGCCGGTTCGGATGGAGTGGCCCGCATGGTATCGCTGGAGGAGCTTCTGGCCGCCAGTGACGTGATCAGCCTGCACTGCCCCCTGTTTGAAAGCAACCGGGAGATGATCAATCGGGAGGCCATTGCCCGCATGAAGGACGGGGTGCTGCTGATCAATACCTCGCGGGGACCGCTGATTGATGAGCAGGCACTTGCGGACGCGCTGCACACCGGCAAGGTCGCGGGGGCGGGACTGGATGTCCTGACGGTGGAACCGGCCCGGCCGGACAATCCTCTGATGAAGGAACCAAACTGCCTGATCACGCCTCATATTGCCTGGGCGCCCAAGGAGAGCCGCCAGCGGCTGATGGATATTGCGGTGGATAATTTGAAAGCCTGGCTCGCAGGCAGCCCGCAGAATGTGGTGAATCCCTGAAACGCAGTTTTCAGTTTGTCCGATTAAAAAAGCTTGCCGTCTGCTCTTTGACTCAGGCGGCAAGCTTTTTCCATTTTGTGAGGATGTTTTGCGTTTACAGCTCCATCACCCGGCGCTGGGTATAGGATTCCAGCGCGGCGGTGAGCAGACGGTGGCTTTGTTCTGCTTCGTCGGGCGTAAAGCAGCCGAAGGAGCAGTCCAGCCCTCTCAGCTCACTTACAAAGGCAGCGAACATTTGCAGGAGGGAATCGGAGAAACCGAACTCAAAGATAGAACCGGTGATCACCGGGTACAAAGGCTTTTGCCCCACCACCAGGCGGGCCCAGGCCTGTTCACGTCCCACTGACTGGGTATAGCGGATTGCGTTGGGGTCGTCGGTGGAAAATTTGGCGGACATGGTAAGACCATAGATTTCATATTCCACCGTGTTGGTACAGCCGGGAGCCATTCGCTTCATTTCCATCTGCATGGGGAATCGGTCTCCTGCGATATTCTCTGCCTCACAGAGCAGGATTGCGTTGTCCCAGGTTTCGCAGGGAACCTGTTCCCCTTTTTCATTGGGGCGGGTGGGAGCCAGGTTTGCCAGCTGTGCGCTGACCGTGCGCGGGTACATTCCCAGGCGGAAGGGGAGATGCTGTGTATGGATGCCCAGATCACCCATGCAGCCATAATCTCCATTGGCAGCGCGCATTCGCTTCCAGTTGATAGGCTTATTCAGATCCATATCGGAGGAGTGTTTGATGGAAAAGCGTGCTTCTATAATACGGCCAAAAGCGCCTTCCCGGTACCAGCGCACCATTTGCTGTACGGCCGGATAATAGGGAAATTCGCTGGCGCATCGAACAAAGACCTCCGGATGCTCCGCCATGGCCTGGCGGATGCTTTTACAAGCAGCCAGATCCATGCCGAAGGGCTTCTCTCCCAGCAGATGCTTCCCCGCCCGGATGACGTCGCTGTATACCTGCGCATGCAGATGGTGCGGCACGGCGCAGTATACAGCTTCCACCTCCGGATTGGCCAGCAGTTCTTTATAATCGGAGTAGAAATAACGGGTATCAGGCACCTGGCGAAACCAATCCAGATTGGATGGGGACAGATCACAGGCAGCCACAATCACCGGACGCGGCAGATCCGCGGCAAGGTGCAGCCAACGCATGGATACACTGGCGAATTCCCGGCCCATCAGGCCGCATCCAATAACTCCGAAACGCACGGGACGGTTCATTGTACCCCCTCCTTCCGCTGCTCCAGCGCGGTCAGCTCCTCCTCCATGACAGCCACCAAACGATCGATCATGGGTTCTGTCAAAATCAAGGGGAGCTTGGTCAGCGCTACCGGCGGGCAGTTCGGTTTGTAGGTCTGGGCGCTGATATCCACGCAGCGGCTGTGGTTCATGGCGCTGCAGAAGGCGACTGCGTCCTCCACGCTGTCAAAGCAAAGGGCCGTCATATGGGCGTCGCCTTCCACGCCGGTGCAGATACGCGGATGCCGTGCGGCCACGGCCGCGGCCTTCTCGTGGTAGCGGCGGCCGATCTGTTCGATATGCTCCCCGTTGGCGGCGATGAATTCCATCGTGATAAGGTAGGCAAGGCTGGCAAGCTCCTCCTGACCGTTGGTGACCAGCGCGCCGAACTGATTCAGACTGTCAAACGCGCCGCTGGTTAAAATTTTGCTCGCCGGGTAGCAGCCGCCGGGGAAGCCTTTTCCGATGGATACAAAATCCGGAGTCAGCCCATAGCGGCGGAACAAAAACAATCCCTGATACCAGGCGCAGGACTGGATCTCATCGCAGAGCACCGGGGTGTCGGTTTCATGGCAGACGCGATATGCCGCCTGAAGGAAGCTTTCGGACAGGCGGATGCCGCCATAGTTCATCATCACAATTTCATGACAGAAGCCAGCGGTTTTATATGGGCCCTCATTCCAGCGATGCACCGCTGCCGCAAAGGCTTCGGGGTCGTTGATGGGGACGGATATCACTTTGTACAGATCCATTTGGCCGGCTTTTTCCGTGAAACCTGGCCATAGCCCCCGCAGTGTCTGGGCCAGAACGGTAGTGCCGTGATAACCGGCCGTAATGCCGCCTGCGTTGTCCGCCATTACCAGAAATACCGGGATCCGCCCCTCGTAAAGGGCTTTTTTGCCGTCGAGGGAGTAGAAGCGTGCCAGCATCATTTTCAGGGCGGCTTCCACAGCCAAAGAGCCGGTTTCCAGATTGATGACACAGCTCAGGGTGCCGGGCTTTTTTTCATGCAGGATAGTTTCCAGCGCCGGATCGTCCGGTTTCATCCCGTTGGCCGCGGCGATGAGCCGCCGTTCCAGCGTGCGGGTGATAAAGCCGCGCGTATTGTTATGGGTGGCGTTGGGGATCCCCAGCTTTTTGGCATTTTCCAGCAGGGCGTAGCCTGGGAAGGAATGTCCCAGCGGGATGTGATAATGCTCGCTCTTGGCGGCAAGGTACAGTCTCCCGTCTTCTCCTATGCGGAAGGCCCCCAGCCCGCTGAGAGGGGCCGCCGAGCTGTGCTGGGCGGCCCGGTAGGAATCCGTGGGCGCACCGTTTTCGGTATCCTGGAAAGCAGGTACAAGGGTTTCCCCCAGATGGGACATCAGCGATTCCTGGCGGGCGGCAAAGGCCTCCGGATAAAAGTCTGCCTTCTCCTCCGCGATGGCCCGGAGCACAGCAGGATCCTCCCCGGTAAGAGCGGAACGGGAGGCGATGACACCATCCAGGTATGCGCGGGCGAGAAGATCGGCCAGGGAGCGGCGAATATTGTGCAGCATGGAAAACATCTCCTTTCACTCAGACAGGTTTACACCCGGACAAATTCCATTTTGGCCATCCGGCAAAGCAGGCGGATGCGGTTTTCCGGAGTGCCGGGCACCAGGATCTCGTGATGGGTGCCGCCCTGCTCCAGCCAGGCGGTTACACAGGGACGGACGCCGCTGTCGGGACGGAAGAACAGGTAGGGCATGTCGCATTTCTGGAGATCGCATTTGTCCAGTACCTGGCCGGGAGCATAGACCAGCCGGAACCGATCCCCGCCCAGATGTACCAGGGACATCACTGCCATCGGTCCGGGCTCAGGGCAGAAGATAGGAGTAGGGGGATTGGACAGCCCTCCCTCAAGGAACACGCGATCCATTAAAAAAGGCTTGCGGTCATGCCGGCAAAGCGCCCAGTTTCCTTCTCCCGCATGGCAGAACAGGATAGCCTCTCTGGCCAGGTCCATCATATACATTTCGCTGAAATCAGCCTGGCCGCACAGCTGGATCATGGCGGCCATCCACATGGCGGCGGTGGCGTCGCCTTCCGCGGCATAGCCGTAGCCGTCTGCCATCAGGCTGGAGGCGGCGAGCAGCGGCAGCTGGGTAAAACGCCCGTCCGCGCCGAATTCCTCAAAATGAGCGGTATAGCCCGCGTATCCGTTTTCCTCCAGATAAGCCTTGAAGCCGAGATACATCCTCACCGCCTCGGCATGGCGTTCCGGGGGCATGGCCGGATCCACGTCAAAGATCTCCCGCTCCAGTACCACGCGTTCAGCGATCTGCTCCGGAGCGACACGGGCGCAGTACCGCTGCAGCGTACCCACGGAGTCGCTGATAAACTCAGGCCCCAGAGTGCGGAACACAGCCATGTCATCGGTAACTACGTCTCCCATGCCGGGCAAACGTCCCACCACGCCGATTTTCATACGCTGCATGGCCCGGCGGGTATGGGCGGCGGCGGCAAAGTCCGTTACAAACGCGGATAACTCCCCGTTTTTCCGGCTTCCCGCAAAAAAAGCACAGGGAATTCCCGAACGCATCAGGCAGTTGGCATTGTCCTGAGAACCGTGAATCCCCTGGTTGATCGTCAGTTCCCATTCGCCGAAGCTGTCTCCCACAGTTTCATCCGGCTGCACCAGCGCCAACGCCAGCGGCAGATGATTGTGCTGCATGGCCCGCACCAGATACTGACCCTGGGAATAGCTCAGCAGGAGGATTAAGATGCCATCCAGCTCCTCAGCGTTGTATTGGGCGGTAAGAGCCTCGATGTCTTCCCGGTTTCCTGCCGGCCTCGGGAAAACAAAATCAGCTGTGCCGGCCAGGGAGTCCAGGACCTGGTGCACATACTGCGTCTGATGGTCGATAAAGCCGGGGAACAAAGGCTCATAGCCCTCCAGCATCAAGGCAAGAACGCCGAGACGAGGTTTTGGTTGAATCATGATATTTTCTCCTTCCATCAGTACAAGGGGCGTACCGCTTGATACAGCTGATGAGTCAGCTCACGGGTTTTCCGGTAGGCTTCGCCGTTGGCCGGAATGGGCCGGTAACGGGCGGCAGGGGGGAGATCCGGCGTGAAGTCCGAAGGCATCAGCCCGCAGCCGCGCCCCGCCAGTAAGGCAGCGCCCTGAGCGGTGGCCTCCCGGCAGGCGGGAACAACCAGCTCCCGGCCGCATACATCTGCCTTGATTTGCTGCCATAGCCCGCTGGCCGCGCCGCCGCCCAAAGAGCGCAATTCCCTGCAGGGACAGCCCAGCGCCTCCAGCATTTCCAGAAAATCAGCGAGTACAAGGGCGGTGGATTCCAATACGGCCCGGGCAAAATGGGCACGGGTGTGGGCCAGGGTGGCTCCAAAAAATACGGCTCTTGCCTGCGGGCAGGCATCCGGATCGACGCAGCCGGATAAATAGGGAAGAAATACCAGCCCTTCAGAACCCGGAGGGACAGTAGCGGCCATCTGGTCCAGAGCGGCGTAGCCGACGCCGCCCGCCGGAAGATCCGGGCAGAATTGATCACGGAACCAGCGCAGGGCCATTCCGGCGGTGTTGCCGATGGGCAGGTAAACGTATTGTCCCCGCACAGCATGCCGGTAAATGGTGACCGGATGCTCCTGCGAAAAGACGGGATGATCCGTGACGGCGGCGGCAACCAGGGCGGTGCCGGTTGTCTCGGTAATCACGCCGCCTCCGCTGCCGGCTGCCAGCGCGGCGGCAGTCTGATCCATGGCTCCGGTAAAGACCGGCGTCCCGGCGTGTAAACCCAGCTGCCGGGCAGCTTCGTCCGAAAGAGCTCCCGCAAAGCTTCCGCATTCCTGCAATTCCGGCAGTTTGTCCGGGGAAATACCCGCGGCGGTCAGCGCTTCGGGCCAATAGGTATCCGTGTCCAGGCGGAACCAGCCTGTGGATGTTTGAAGCGACGGCTCGGTGACCATCCTTCCGGTCAGGCGGAAAAGGAGGTAATCTTCCAGCAGTAAAAATTTGGCTGTTTGAGCGACAATGCCGGGCTCGTGCTCCTTCAGCCATCGAAGCTTGGCCAGGGGAAGCGCCCCTTCGATACCGGGCAGGCCGGTGGTACGGTAAAAATCCGCTCCCTTGAGCTGTGTCCGGAGCATTTCGGCCTGGGCCGCGGCCCGGTTGTCAAGCCAGACAAGAAACGGCCGCAGCGGCTGTCCGGCGGAATCCACCGGCACGAGGGTTTCCCCCTGGGTGGTCAGGCCTACGGCTTCTATATGGGCGTTGGGCGTCAAGGCCAGCACCTCGGCCATCCCCCGGCAAACGGCTTCCCAATATCGCTGCGGATCCGCTTCCACCCGATCTTCCCAGGCGTCCAGCGCATATTCCTGCACACTGACTGCCAGCAATTCCGCCTTTTCTGAAAACAGGCAGGTTTTGACTGCGGTGGTGCCGGCATCAAACACCGCAATGCATCTTACCCCGCTCATGCTTTTCCCGCGCTGCCGAACACGCGGATGTGGTGCATGGTTTCCCGTTTGACAGCCTCAGTGATAAAGGGCATCAGCTCGAACGCACCTGTTTGCCCGGTATAGTGCTCTTTGGCGGCCCGGGCGGCTGCCAGGTTGTTGTGGGTAAAGATATTGATTTTGGAGATGCCGCCCTCCACACAGGCCTGAAAATCCTCGTCCGACAGGCCGCTTCCTCCGTGAAGCACCAGCGGCAGATCGCAAGTGGCGGCAATGCTCCTCAGACAGGACAGATCCAGGCGGGGAGCTTCTCTGTAAACCCCATGGGCCGTGCCGATGGCCACTGCCAGAGCGTCGCAGCCGCTGTTCTGGGCGAATGCCTGAGCATCCTCGGGGCGGGTGTAAACGGTTTGGGCGATGGATTCCTCTGCGGATCCGTTGGATCCTACATGCCCGATTTCCGCCTCCAGGGAGCAGCCTGCCGCGTGTGCCTTATTTGCCATTTCCCTGGTACGGCGCAAATTTTCCTCAAAGGAAAGCATGCTGCAATCGTACATGACCGAAGTAAACCCAAGCTGGATTGCTTCCTCCACCAGTTCCGGCGTAAAGCCGTGGTCAAAATGAAGGGCGACAGGCACACGGGATCGGGCGGCCATCCCCCGCATCATATCCGCATACTCCGCCAAGGTGGCGCCGGGGAGGAGACTTTCCGCCGGACCGATGATCACAGGGGAGTGCAGCTCCTCCGCGGCGGCGAGGATGCCTTTGGTCATCTCCAGAGTTACACAGTTGAACAGGCCGACCGCGTAGTGCCTGCGCCGGGTATCAGCCAAAATGGTTTTCAGATTGACAAGCATGGCGTATTCCTCCTGATTTTAATAGTCCACCGGGATAAATCGTTCCAGTTCCGCGGATTCCCGGGCAGCTAGGCAGCAAGCCGCGCTTACAAGTCCGGCTTGCAGATCCGACTGTGCGGGTGACCCGTCAAGAACCCGCAAAAAGTCCAGTGCCAGCTGCTCGTCCCCTCCAAAGTGCTGCCCGGCAGGAAAATGAAATTGGTGGGTGATGCTTTGGGGCGTGAAGTACCGATCCTGGCGGATTTCGGCCGTATAGAAATCAAATTCCACACTGCCCTCGGTGCCGATGATCCGGCAGCCTCTCCGTCCGGCGCTTTTTTTCACCACAAAGTTATGATTGTAGCTGATGAGGGCGCCGCTGGCGGTGGTGAAGATGGCGCAGGCGCCATCTTCGTTTCCGGTGTCACGGGCGAAGCAGCAGGCGTCTCCCTGTACATCCTCCTTTAAAATATGGTCTACCGTGTAGCTGCTTTCCAGGCAGGTATGGTATTCCGGACAGTCAGGGCATCGCAGCCCGGCGGGGCGATCTCCGGTAAAATGCAGCTTGGTGGTTTTGGCACATACGGTCTGCGGCCGCTCTCCAATCAGAAAGTGGATGTAATCCATATCGTGGGTAGCTTTTTGCAGAAACAGCCCGCCGGTTTCGGTGGGATCCCGGTACCAGCTGTGATAATACACACTGCCGTAGGGAACGTTGTTCACCGCCTGCACCATGGTGATGCGCCCGAGAGCGCCGCTGTCCACGATTCGCTTCATTTCCAGCGTGATGGAGGAAAGGCGCAGGGGGAAGCTTACCACGGCACGGTGTTCTTTGCCGTCTGCCGCCGCCCGCAGGGTTTCATACTGTTCCCGGTTGATACAGACCGGCTTTTCCAAAAAAAGGGGGATGTTTCGCTCCAATACCTTACAGGCCAATGGGGTGTGCATGGAGCAGCGGGTGCCAATGAATACGCCGTCGGGCTCCTCCTTTTCCAGCAGCTTGTCCGCGTCCTCGTAATAGCGGGTATTGGAAAAATAAGGATCGTCCCGGTTTTCTTGGCGGATCTGCTCCCACCGGGGATCGGCCACCGCGGAAACAGTGATGTCTGCTTCCAAAGCCCGAAATGCCTTCATCATCGTAAAGGCGCGCAGGCCGTAACCAATAAATGCGACCGTTTTCATTGTATGCCCTCCTTATCCAGCGGTTTCCTTTTGTTAGACGGAACTACAGGGATATGCAAATGCATATTAGTAATATTGATTTGCGGCTTCGTGTGATTTTACTAAAGATATGCAGCTCGTTTGAGCGGGAAGTTTCTCAAAAAATCACGAAAAACTGCTGTATATAAAAGAATTTTGAAACGCTTTGCAAGGTTATTGTGCCATACTGAACACTAAAAGTCAATAGTATAAGTACTTTGATAGAAAGAAAAAGAGGATAATATTTACTAATAATATTTCCGCTCCAGGAAGAAGATCTTTTTCCAAACAAAGCGGATGTTTTTGCCCGATCGGATGGGCGGATTTTTCACGGCTCACTCGTTTGGAAAGGATAAGGGTTGAATTTTCATTTTCACTAATAATAATTACTTCTTATTAGTAGTATAACTTGTATATTTTACTAAACTTATGGCTCGCTTTTTGATCGGAGAGTTGCTTGACACTAAGGCAAAATGCTGATATAGTGTAAGCATACTGAAAAAACAAGGATATTATGTCATAAGTTTTTCACCAAATTGACTGAGAAACCCATATTTTTATTAAAAAACTCGCCTTGGATATTAGTAAACAATCTTAGTCAGAAACGGAGGAGACTCACCATGGCCAAAACGGCTGCTCCAATCCATTCGATCCAGCCCAAACTGCCTCTGGGCGAGCGGCTGCGCACGGTGCCCCGGCGCGCGCTGCTGGCACTGCGCAAGTATTGGTTTATCTATCTTCTGGCTTTGCCTGGGCTGATCTTCCTGCTTCTGTTCAGCTACGGCCCCATGTACGGTATTTTGCTGGCCTTTAAAGATTTCAGGATTAATCAGGGCGTGTGGGGAAGTCCCTGGGTGGGATTGAAGCATTATCAGGAGCTCTTCTCCGACCCTTCGTTTATCCAGGCATTCAAAAACACAGTGATTATCAATGTATATCATTTGATATTCGGATTTTCTTTTAATGTGTTTCTGGCCCTGATGATTAATGAACTCGTGCTTCGCCGGGTGAAGAGTGTGATACAGACCTGTGTGTATCTGCCCTATTTCCTCTCCTGGGTTATCTTTGCAGGACTGGTGCAGGTGTTTTTGCAGGCTCCTGTGCCCGGGGATATGGGCGGCGTGGTCAACCAGATTATTGTGGCGATGGGCGGAGAGGCTATTGATTTTATGAAGCAGCCCAATCTCTTCCGCGGTATCCTGGTGGTGACGAACATTATCAAAACCTCCGGTTATTCCACTATTATTTATCTGGCGGCGATAGCTGGGGTGGATCCCACGCTCTATGAGGCGGCAGCCATCGACGGAGGAAACCGCAGGGATATGCTCCTGCATATTACCTTTCCCCGGATTCTGCCCAGCGTGGCGGTGATGTTTCTGCTGCAGGTGTCCCAGCTGTTCCTTTCCAACTTCGATCAGGTGTACAACCTGTACAACACCTTCGTGTATTCGACCGGCGACGTGCTTTCCACTTACATCTACCGTATCAGCTTGGGCGGAGGCGCGGAGTTTGAGTTGTCCACCGCGGCAAACCTTTTGCTGAACGTCCTGGGGCTGATCACCCTGGTGCTTTCCAATAAGTTTGTCAAGAAGCTGGATGTCATGGGCATCTTTTAAAGGAGGGAAGGAAAATGGCGGTTCCCAATGCGGACAAAATCAATATGCCGCGCAAAAGCCTGCGCCAGCGTTTTGGCTTCAATTTTTACGATGTCTTTGTTCTGGCGTTCTGTGTGTGCTTTGCTCTGATCTGCTTTTACCCTATGTGGTACGTTTTTGTGGCGTCGGTGACTCCTTACGAGGAGTTTGTCAAAGGCGGACTGATGCTTTGGCCATCCGGCGGAGTGGATTTCCAGTATTACAGGACTATTTTCAGCAATTCGTCTTTCACCACCAGTCTCTGGATTTCAGCGAGTAAAACGGTGATTGGAACGCTGCTGAGCCTTCTGATCACGTCCACCATGGCTTACGCTGTGAGCAAGGTGCATGTGCCTGGCATGAAGCTTATCAATGTGCTGGCTGTGTTTACCATGTTTTTCACCGGCGGCCTGATTCCCACTTATATCCTGTACATGGATCTGAACCTGATCCGCAATTATTGGGTTATGGTGCTGCCCTATGGTTTCAGCATCACCTATTTCATTATCATGCGGAATTATTTTTCCTACTCGGTGCCCCGGAATCTGGAGGACGCGGCCTGTATTGACGGATGCAATGAGGTGGGGGTGTTTTTCCGGATCCTGCTTCCCCTGTCCAAACCGATGCTGGCAGCGGTGGGCCTGTTCCTGGCGGTTGGATTCTGGAACGATTACTACAGCTACATGATGTACATTGCAAACAAATCCGAGCTTCAGCCCTTTGCCTGGGTGCTCCGCCGGGTGCTGACCGATTCGGCAATGATGGCTCAGGTGCGGCAGGGAGCCACCGATTTCGGCGCGCAGCTTCCCCCGCCTATGGCACTGCGCATGGCTACCATCATCTGTGCCATGCTGCCGATTATGTGTGTATATCCTTTTTTGCAGAAGCATTTTGCAAAGGGGATCCTGATCGGCGCGGTCAAGGAATAATCCATCATCCATGTGAATCAAGACCCGTCCTTGCGGGTTTTGCAGGGCCCTGTTTGAAAAGGGAGGAGAAAAGAAAACGATTTATGCCATTGTTCAAACAAGCCCTAAGCATATCTTTACTGACAAAGGAGGAAAAGAATATGATTAAGCGACCGAAACGCCTTTTGGCTCTGACAATGGGGCTGGCCCTGCTTTTGGGTACATTGGCCGGCTGCAACAGCACGCCGTCAGCCAGTTCCACCGGTACGGATGGGGCTCAGAGCTCCGGTGCGAGTGCCAGTGAGGGCGGCGAGACTGGCGGCAATGCGGACAGGGAGACGGTAAACATCCGGTTTTCCCAGTATGCCAACAGCACGGATGACGCCGAGGGGATGGCAAACGATCCCATCAAAAAGGCTATCGAGGAAAAAGTCAACGTTACTTTGGAGTATGATACCGGTATCGAAGGCTATGACGATCGCTTGGCAACCGAGGTGGCGGTAGGCGCTGCCCCCGACCTGTTCCCCACATGGGGTTCCGCCGCTACCCTGAAGAAGTATGCGGAGGAGGAGGCTGTCTGGAACATCGCGGAAATCATCAACGCGGAACCGGATCGCTATCCTATTCTGCATAAGATCATCAACAGCGACGAGTACAAGATGTACAACAAAATGTATACCGGCGATGAAAACGCCGCGTATGCCATTTACTCCTTCTCCGCCCGGGCATATCCCGCGTTCAGCGGTGTGCCTGCCTATAACACGGCGATCCTGGAGGAGGTCAACGACGGCAAGGTTCCCTCTACGGTGGATGAGTTCATTCAGTTTACCCAAAACGCGGTGGATGCCGGCTATTCCGGCTGGTGGCCGTACAACAACAAGCTGACGAACTGGGCTGAAATTGACAGCACCATCGCCCGTCCCAACGGCACCTCCCTGCGTACTCCGGCTACTTATGACTGGCTGTGGACCGGGCTCGTGCCGGACGATGAGGCCGCCATCGGCACCGCTGATGAGCACTGGACTCTGATGACGGTTTCGGATGAGAGCAAAGAGGTTGTGCGCACCCTGGCTTCCATGTACGCCAACAACCAGATTCACAACGGTGTGGGTACTCTGGTGGATGAGGACGACGGCTATGCCGCCTTCAACAACGAAAGCCTTGCTTCTTACGGCTATGGTTACGGCTACTATACGCAGTTCAAAAAGCTGTATGACTCCTGGATGAACGCACATCCCGACGACGGCTCCCTGAAGGATCTGACGCTGGGCACAGCTTTGCAGGGCAGCGAAGGATGGATGAAGCTTTATGATGTTCCGGTCTATGTCGGTGCGCATTACTTCATTCCCACCAGCTGCGAATATCCGGATCGCGTGCTGGATCTGGTGGAGTTCCTTGCCAGCAACGAAGGCCAGGAGCTGCTGTTCCGCGGCATCGAAGGCCTGACCTACACCATGGATGGTGAAAATGTCGTTTACAACATTGATGAGTTTGTCAACATCAATAAGTCCTACGGCTATCCGAATCCCGACCGCTGCCGGTATATGTGGTTCTCCTATCTGTTCTGCGCCAGTGAAATGATGCTGGATCTGGAAACCAACGACTGGTGGACCGCCGTAACAACCCCTTACGATAACACGCTGGACTGGGCGGAAGGGGAGACGAAGGAAGCCTATCAGTATGCACTGGATACGGTGGCAGGCTTTGTGGACAATGTCTATGTGGAGCTGCCTTCCTACTATGGCTTGGCTGTGCTGGATTCGGAATGGGCCAACACCCAGACCACTCTGGTGGAGATCAGCAACCGCTACCTTGCCCAGATGATGGGCGGCCAGCTGGATATTGACACCGGCTGGGAGCAGTACCGCGCAGAATTCAATCAGGCAGGCGGCCCCGAGCTGGAGCAGGCCATCAACGATGCCATTGCCTATGCGCGTGAAACCTACGGAACCTGATATTTGATTCTGTTATAATACCGCTCCCCGAAGGAGATGCCCCGTCTGATCGCTTCGGGGGGCGGGATTTGCCGCCTGCGGGTTATTCGCAGCAGAAAGGACCGTTTTATGGAACGCATTGAACTGCTTTGCGGTGAGTACAACTCTTATAAAGCAAACCTGCATTGCCACACCACCTGTTCGGACGGGCGGCTGACTCCGCAGCAGGTCAAAGACCACTACAAAGCCAACGGTTACAGTGTGATCGCCTACACGGATCATAATGTTCTGGTGGATCACAGTGAGCTGAACGATCCCGATTTCCTGGCGCTTGTGGGGATTGAGGTGGATACCGACAGCTTTGTGTACGGAAAAAAATACAGCTTCAATCAGACCTGCCATCTGTGTGCCATTGCCCGCGATCCGGCCCATGCCGTGCCGGTATACCGGGCGGAAGCGTACACGCCTGAGGCCATCGCCGCCAAGGTGGAGGAATTTCACAAAAACGGATATATCGTAAATTACAACCACCCGGCCTGGTCCTGCGAAAGCGGGGAAGAATTTCTTCACTATGGAAATTATGACGGGCTGGAGATCTACAACTACAGCGCTGAGGTAGCCACAAACAACGGCAGCAGCCAGAATGAGTACGCTCTGGCGCTGCGTCTGCTCAACCGCCCCATCCGCTGCATCGCTGCGGACGATAACCATGAGGGGCGCAACTGCGAGGATGATTCCTGCGGCGGCTGGGTGGTGTTCAAGGCTCCGGAGCTGAGCTACAAAGCCATTATAGAGGCGTACGATCGGATGCAGTTTTATGCCAGCACCGGCCCGGAGATCCATCAGTGCTGCATTGAGGATGGAGTACTGAAGCTGGATTGCTCGCCCGTGCGGCGCATCCATGTCATGACACAGGGCATCAATCCGCTGCTTTGCGAATATTCCGATGCCTGTGATCTGACCCATGCCGAGCTGCGTCTGGATTCCATCCGGCCGGGCACCCCGTATTTGTGGGTGCAGATTACGGACGGTGCGGGACGCAAGGCATGGATGAACCCCTGGTTTTTCCCTGAAAAATAACTTTTTTCCTCCTGTTCGCCCCGCCGCTATTTTGCGCATTGCGGCGGGGCGATCCTGCTTGAAGGTGGTAGTTACTTGATGAAAAAGCTGTACACCTCCGCCAGCCTGTATCTGTTTTTCGCAATCTGCTGGCTGACCTATTTTTCTACTTATCTGGGGCGGCTGAATTTTACCGCGAGCATTGCGGAGATACAACTGGCGGATCATCTGTCCAAAAGCGCTTTGGGGCAGGTGGCCAGCGTTTTTTTTGTTGCCTATGGTGTGGGCCAGCTTTGCAGCGGTTTCCTGGCAGACCGTTTTCCCCCTCATCTGCTGGTGGGCGGCGGGCTGCTGGGATCGGCGGTACTCAACGCGGGTATGGCGCTGAGCGGGGGAATCGGCGCCATGACCGTGCTGTGGGGTCTCAATGGACTGGTGCAGTCGTTGGTTTGGGCTCCCCTGGTGCGTACTGTGGTGGATTTGACCCAAGGGGAGCACTGTGTGAAAATCTGCCTGCATCTTGCGACGACCACTCCTGCGGGTACATTGGCCGCATATGGCGTCAGTTCGGTCTGCATCGCCATGGGGAGCTGGCGGTACAGCTTCTGGCTGGGGGCAGTGTTTATGGCTGCCGCCGCAATCGTATGGCTGCTTGGGGTAAGCACACTGAAAAGGAACAAATGTCAGGATGCTCTGCCGGACGCTTCGGAGCCTTCCGCCCCTCGCACGGCATCCCATCCCCTTCGGATGGTGCTGCCTTCCTTAATTCCCATCTGTGCGGCGGTGTTCCTGCATGGGCTTCTCAAGGATGGTATTTTGACCTGGACCCCCTCATATTTGCAGGAGAGCTTTGGGTTTCCCTCTGCGGTATCGGTGGCCCTGACCCTGATTGTGCCGGTGGTAAACCTGTCCGGTGTGTATCTGGCAAGAGCAGTGCAGGAAAAATGGCTGCATAATGAAACCGTTACAGGACTGCTGTTTTTTGTGCTGTGCGGTGCGGCGGCGGGAGGATGGTGGCTGGCCGGCCGCTTCAGCCTGCCCGTCACACTGATCATGCTGCTGGTTTCCACCACGTGCATGACGGGTGTCAGCACCATGCTGCTGAGCCTTCTTCCTTTGCATTACCGTTCTCTGGGGCTTACCGCCACGCTGACCGGACTGTTCAACGCTTCTACCTATCTGGGCAGCGCATTCTCGGGCGCGGGATTCGGCATGCTCAGTGAGACGGGCGGATGGGGGATGGTATTGGCGTTCTGGTGCGTCCTTTCCCTGGCAGGGGCTGTGGCCTGCGCGGTCGGAAAGTATACCACGCGCCGTATGCTGCATCCGTCCCCATAACATACCGGTATTTTTCATCCGAAAAGGAGTACAGATCATGAAGTATGGAGTTACCATCACCAGGGGAGCCGTTCCCTGGCAGATTTTTCAGCAAAATGAGGAGGGGGCTGCCTGCATCCGGCTGGAGGGCGAATATCATTTGATCCGTCTGTCGCAGGAACTGCCTCTGGAGTTTTCTCCCGTGCCTCCGGCGCAGGCTACCGTCAAAGCCCGGATTGCCCGGGAGGATACAGGCGAATCGGTGATTCCCTGGACAAGGTGTGCGATTCCTAAGGAGGGCTGCTGGGAGGTTGTGTTTCCCCGCGTGCCGGCGGGAGGGCTTTACCGCATCGAAACGACAATGGAATACGAGGGATGGGACGGGCTGTCCTGTTCCCGCGGGGATATGATCCATCACATCGGCGTGGGGGATGTCTTTGTAATTGCCGGGCAGAGCAACGCGGCAGGCAGGGCGAAAAATCCGGTGGACGATGGTCCGGAGCTGGGGATTCATGTGCTTCGTTCCAATGCCCGGTGGGATTTGGCCACGCATCCGTTGGGTGAGACGACCGGCGCGGTGCATGTGGGACATTATGAAAACCACAATCCGGGACACAGCCCATGGATCCAATTTGCCAAACGGCTGCACCGGGATCTGGGATGGCCTATTGGTCTGGTGCCCTGTGCATACGGCGGGGCGCCGCTGCGCTGGTGGAATCCTGAGGAAAACGGCGCTCTGACTCAGAATATGCTGGATATGCTGGCGGATTATGATCTGCATCCCAAAGCGGTGCTCTGGTATCAGGGGGAAGCGGAAGGGTACGAGGACAGTGCCGGTACCTATCTTGACCGTTTTGCCGCAACGGTAAAGCAGATCCGCCAGGCGCTCGCGCAGCCGGATCTGCCTTTTATCACTGTGCAGCTGAACCGCTGCGTGGAAGGCCCAAGCGAGGCTCTGGACCGTCAATGGGGGATGGTGCGGCAGGCGCAGCGGAAAGCAATGTACACGATCCCGCATGTGTGCACTCTGCCCGCCGCCGATCTGGCGCTCTATGACTTTATTCATAATTCCTCGGAGAGCAATCTGGTTGTGGGAGAGCGCTGTGCCAGAGCCGCCCTGGCGAAATGCTACGGCAGGGAGATCGACTGGATGGCGCCCGAGCCGGACTGCATCCGTCTGACAGCCCCTGATACGGTTACAGTGCGTTTCAGCCGCATCCGGAACTGGCTCAACTGCTTTGGTGTTCCCGACGGTTTGCTCCCCTTTGACGCGGAGGATGAGCAGGGGCTGGTGCATCCCTGTGCCTATACGGAGGGGACCGACACCCTGACGCTGGTGTTTCCCCGGGCGCTCACCGGCGAAGTGCGGCTGCATGGGGGTTGGAGAATGAACCCAGGCTTAACCGTACCCTGTGACTGTATGCGCATGCCTATGCTATCGTTCTACGGCGAGCCTGTTTTACCCGCCGGCTGACAGGAGGATTTTGCCATGAAGGATCCTTTTTCGTATATTTTCCGTTTCTGCTGTGATCCGGGGTTCAATGATACGGCTGAGCTTGCCGCGCTGGACCGGTATGTGGACGAAGCTTGTGTGGACGATGTAGCGGTGTTTGCCAATGTGGAGGAGCTGAACACCGGGCATATGTCCTATGAGGAGCAGGACGTTTACCTGGATTTAATGACCCGTGTGAGGGATTTATTAGCGCCCCAAGGAATCAGCTTCTCTGTGAATCAGTGGCACAGCGTCATGCATGCCGATCTGGGCAAGCGGATGCGCGAGGACCAGCATTTCCGTCCGATGGTGGATATCCATGGCCGGGCCGCGGAGCTTTGTGTCTGTCCTCTGTGCGAAGAATGGCAGCGGTATATCGCCCGCCTGTATGCCCGGTATGCCGCGCTGGAGCCCTCCATGGTCTGGGTGGAGGATGATTTCCGCCTGCACAACCACGATCCGCTGGATTGGGGCGGGTGCTTTTGCGAGGAGCATCTCCGGCTGTACAGTGAGCGGGCGGGCAAGCCCTTGACGCGGGAGGAGTTTATAGCTGGGGTGCTGCAGCCCGGCGAGCCTCATCCGTACCGTAAAATCTGGCTGGACGTGAGCCGTGAGACCATGCTTTGTGCGGCACGGGCCATTGGCCGGGCCGTGAGGGCTGTTTCGTCCCAGGTACAGGTGGGGCTGATGAGCTCCGCTCCGTATGTCCATGCGGCAGAGGGGCGGGACTGGCATGCTTTGCTGCGGGAGCTGTCTCAGGGGACTGTCCCTGTGGATCGCATCCATCTTCCGGGGTATCAGGAGTCTGTTCCCAGTCAGTACATGCAAAGGTTCAACATGGTATCTATGATGAACCGGGCCATGATGCCTGCGGACACCATGGTTTATCCCGAGCTGGAGAACTACCCCTTTTCCCGGTATTCCAAATCCTGCCGGTTCACCCGCTTCCAGCTGCTCAGCTCTCTGGCGCTTGCGCCGGACGGTATCACCATCGACCTGTATGATCTCAACGGCAACGGCATCGTATGGGAGGAGGGGTATCAGAATACCCTGCGTCAAACCAAGCCATATTTGAATAGCGTTACCGCAAAAGGGCTGCTGAAAGGAAAACGGATGGGGGTACAGGTGCTTTGCTGTGCCGATTCCGCCTATACGCTTCACACCTCAAAAGGAGCTTCCATGGAGGAGCTTTATCCGCAGGAGGGTTTCTGGGCAGGGCTTCTGCCTTCCATGGGAATTCCCTATGTTTATCAGGAGGATCCCGCCTCTTTGCATGGGGAGGTGGTGGCTGCTGCGGGACAGGTGCTGCGTAATTGGCCGGATGAGGTTCTGGAAGGATTGTTTGAAAATAACTTTGTGCTGCTGACCGCCGACGCTGCTGAAACACTCTGTGATCGGGGACTGGGACATCTGGCAGGGCTGGAACAGGTGCGCTGGATGCGGCAGAATGAGGGCGAATATGCATTTGAACAGGTGACAAACGGCCGTGAATATACCGGCCGTCCCTGTGCCCGTGCTTCTGCCGTCATCTCATGCAGCGACGCAGTGGATGTAACGTATCAGCCGGGGGCAAAGCTGGAGGAATATACTGGGCTGTACGATTCCTTCCGCCGGCGCACCGCTGCCGGGCAGGTGGTGGTAAACGGCCGCGTGCTGGTGTATCCTTTCGGAAGGTTTGAATCGCCTGTTCAGATTCCGCCCATGCTGCTTAATGAGGTACGGGCGGAGATCCTGCGGGATGTGCTGAGCCGTACGGGGCTGCATGTGCCGATGGTGGAGGGCGCTCCCTATCTGGAGCCCTATTGCTTTGCGAATGAGGAGGGGGGCATGGCGCTGTATCTGATCCATGCAGCTTCCGATCCCGTGGAGCGAGTATCCTTGGCCGGGATGCAGGCAGGGCCGCTTACAGTGTGGCGATCAGAAAACGGAGGACGGGCGGAAGAAATTGTTTCCCGGCCAACAAAGGCCGGAGCAGTGGTGGATTTGCCTTTGAACAGTATGGAGACGATGCTGCTCTTTTGGCAGCATAGGGAAGGAGATAAAGAAGTATGAAAGCCAGGATCACAGACCGTAAATGGGTAGTGGAATGGTTTGATGAGCGGCAATGCTATCACATGCCCAGTCTGACGCTGGCGGATAATGGGAATCTGCTGGCCGTATGGAATGGAGGCTTTTTGCAGTGGAACGGCGATCCTATGGGAAGAGACGCCAAGGATTGGGTGTCTGTTCTCGAGCCTGGCGCGAAGGCCTGGTCCAATCCCGACGCGGTGGGATGCGATATCCGTTATTGCTGCCACGACCCTGTTTTTTTAAAGAACAGGAAAGGTGAGATTATTCTTTTATTTGCAAAATTCCTGGATACCGAGGTGAATTTTACCACCTGGTGCAATGGGCGGGACGAGCTGTGGATGCGGAAAACGACGGACGGCGGACGCACCTGGGAACCTGCCGTTCCTGCCGGGATCCAGAGCGGCCACGCTTCCAACGACAGCGTATTGCTGGAGGATGGGACTATCGTTTTTGCGTCAACCTCCAGCGAGCTGTCAGATAAATATTTCGGCGCGGTACGGATTTATCTTTCCCATGACGATGGAGAAACCTGGGAAAAGGGTCCTCTTCTGTACGCGGAGGACGGTAATTTGATTCGGGAACCGGCGCTGTGCCTGCGGCCGGATGGCACCATCCGGATGTTTACCCGCACCTGTCCGGGCAGCACCGGTTGGGGTGACGGTATCCGGTCGCTGGTATCCTACACGGCGGAGAGCCGGGATGGCGGCCGCACCTGGAGTAAACCGGTGCCTACCGGTATCCGGAACAATGAGTCCAAAATTGATGTAATCAGCTGGGACAAGGACACAATTTTGATGGCCTATAATGACACGCCTGTGGCAGACTGGCACGAGAGAAGCCCTCTGACTTTGGCTTATTCCAAGGATGAGGGCATGACTTGGACCAATCTGATAGGGCTGGCCGCTGCGCCGGGCAACAAATGTCAGCCCGCGATCTGCCGGGATCGGGATGGCCGCTTGAACGTGATTTATATGCACCGTCACACCGCCATTGAGCATCTGGTGGTGGAGATCGAGGAGTAAAAAGCAAGAAAAATGGGGCGCAGCAGCGCCCCATTTTTCTCCCTTTTTCGGTTTTTTCAGGAAGAGTCTTATTTTCTTTCAAATGGCACGATAATACTTGTAAATACTATTTTTAAATTTTATACTTGTATAAGATGGTGACAGCTTGTGGCGCGAAAAGCATATTCCAATCAGGAGAGGGAACAGGTCAAAGAAAATCTGCTTACTGTGCTACTCCAATGTATTATGGAACGGGAAGTGGTGCACAGCAGCATTAGCATTGATACACTGTGCAGAAAGTCGGAGAATGGCCGACCTACACCTCCAAAGGCAACTTTTATAAAAGTATGAATTGAGTGAAGAATGTAAGATGTTTCAAGATTGGTTCGAGATACTCAAACATATACCGGAAAACAACGGTTCTGCGAGAAAGTTTATCTGTCCTGAGTGTGGAAAGGAGAGGACAGTAAGGAATATTTTTTGTTCTTGGGAATGATTCGGCTGGTGTTAAAACGTTATCATGGATAGCGCTTTACAATTGCTTTTTAAAAATTATTAGGTCGCTGGATGTAGCAATTACAAAAATATTTCCGCTTTTGTTAAAGCCGTATGCTTTGATCTCATACCCATCAAATACAATGAGACATTCTTTTGGAGAAAGCCACCATGAGCAATAATTTGGCATGAAAATAATTTGCTGTGTGGGCCAAATTGGGGAGATCTGTTCTAAAATATTTCCAGCCTTAGAATAGTGTCTTAAGCCGCCGCCCCCCTCGCCGGCGATACATACTTTCTCGCTGTCTATTCCATCAAAATATGCGATCAGGTCGTCTTCATCATAGAGTTCCTCAACATATCGCTTTTCTCCAGTGGCACAATCAATTAAGCTCTGGCCCTGGGAAGAAATGCAGACAAGATGTTCAGGGTGTATTTCAGAAAAACCAATGTATGTTAGCCCGCCGACAGCAAGTGTTCTGCTTTCCCATCCGATGGGAACCCCCTCAGGAATTTGCTCTATGATTTTAAAAATACGTTTTCTATTTGATTTTTCTTTGTGTTCTCGTTCCACTAAGTCAAGCACTGTTAATCCCTCCTTTTTCGGCTGCGAGATGGGACTGCTGGGATTTGTGGTGTGCTGGATCGATGAGCAGCAGATCATTTATTGAATTTGACAATCAGGGTTTCCTGTAATGGAAACGGAAAAGATTCGCTTCCCCATGGCATTTCTATCTTTAACATTCCGCTTGTTATATCCGAAAATAAGAATGTGCCGGCATCGGTTTCTTCCTCTTTCCAATCGGCAGAGGGATAAACAAGGATAGTATGTCTATCCAGGTCATAAGTTTCAAGGTTAAGCAAATTCAGTTCTCCAAACTCATAGTACATATCCCCGTTTTCATCTATTGATGCATCATCCTGATACCAAGCGCCTGTGCGGAAAGTTTGAATGATGATCGTTTCGTTATTTGTAAAGCTGTAATTGGCATCTTCTCCATATAAATAATCAGAATCATACAAAAGCTTGAGTCGGTTATTGGCAATTTCAAGCAATGCGAAACCTTCTTCGCTTTCACCCGAAAAGTAGGAAAATATCAAATACTTTTGAGATGGCGACAACAGCAAAGATCCGCCCCCATAATTGCCGGAAAGATGTGAGAACTGCAAAGTATCTTCTACTCCATTATGCGAGAGCAGGGACAGCAAAACATTATCCTCATCATCTAAAACAATTCTGCTTCCATCTGCTAAAGTTACACAACTCACGAAATCTTCCATAAAATGATACCTCACTATATTATTTCAGATAAATATTATTGCTCAAATTGTTCCGCCTCTTGGAAAAGAAGAAATGAGAGATTCAGCTTCTTGTATTTCTTCTTTAAAAACTTTAATCTCCTCTTCTGAGAAACCATATTGTTCTAAATCCAGTTCTTTTGCCTTGGGAATTATAGATTTTAAATTGCTATAAAATTGATTTGATATTATTTTCCCACATCTGGCGTATCTGGTCGCAATTGTAATGTTTAATATTATTTTGTCAATTTCCGGTAATCCACTGTTATAGTATAAGCTTTGTTCCACTGCTATATCGTATTCGCTGCCTTGATCAACCCAACAATAAAAAATCTCCAACGCTTGGCATTTCTTTTCGTAGAAATTGATTTTTTCATTTCATATCCTCGATTTCTCATTTGATACCTTTAAGGAAAGTATAGCACAAGGCTGTGAATAAATCTATTTTATTTCTGCATTAATGCCCCTATATTGGGTAAGGGCGAGGATGTTAGGATGTATGGATACAGTATGAGCGGAACTGACGGTGCGGTTAAGAAATTATGGATGAATCTGTTTTGTGAGGGATGAGTATGATCAAAACCTATGATTTTTTATTGACAGCGAAACGGGATAAAAATTTTCGGGCACAAATAGATGAAGCTATTTCGAGGAATATTGAATGCGAAATTTGTACGGATATACATAGGCTGACTTTTTCCTCAAAATCTCAAACAGTAGCTGTTACACCTAAGTCAAATACAAGTCCTTTCAAGGAAAAGATTGTTTCGAAACGAATCACTTATCAAGCACTAATCAAAATGCTTAATGATGAATGGAATAGTATTGCTTCTGATGATATTACTGACTTGTAGCACTTTTTACTTACTCTGCGTAGAGCTTCCTGACTCGAAACAGATAACCATATCCATCTAATAGGTGAAAAATACACCAATGATTAGGGGAAGAGAAACGCATAAAGCGATATACAAGAAAACGACAAGCTGGAAGGCAGCAAGACAGTTTGCGAGGGAATACAGTTTTATAAGTGAAGGGCAAAGGGGAAACGGTTTGATGACAGAGCGACAACTGCTGATCTTAGAGCGGAAAAATTTATTAGCGGCAAAGCGGGACTTGATGTCGATAGATGGAATACAAGTCATGGAAGTCTACGAAAAAGGCCAAAATCAGGAACTGAATCAGATGTATTCTTCTTATATTTCCAATGTGTATAAGAAAAATGTTATGCCATATAGTAGGCTGCCAAAAAAGGCTTCAAAAACCCAGCTATGTTTCTGGGTTATTGATACTATGGGATTAAGAGAAGGGCAAGAATACTTCTATTATTGCGGAAGTGGAATTTGGGCTAAAATAAGAATATCCGATTTACAGGTTGCCGCTCAATCGTTATGTCATTTAGGTGGGGGTATAATCGGTTTTCTGTTGGCCGAAGTAGAGTTAAGCCGAATGTTAGAACTATCCTTCGACTCTCGCGATGAATATAATTACCTGATTGACATTTGGGAATATTCTGACAGTAGAACTACACAGATGCCATAAATCTCTTTAGCAAGCAGAACGGTGGATTCCCAGATGGAGCAATCTGCCGTTTTTTGCGTCATTTTACACTTTGATTCAAATGATTATGTGGTTACTAAGTAAGCGTAAAATCTAATCACACCTTGTTCCAATATGTGTAATATGAAACAATACCTCCGTGTAGTGTCAGACAGTGCATGGTAGTGTCGTACACTGCCAGCGAAGCGG
>NZ_NFJU01000003.1 GCF_002160025.1 Anaeromassilibacillus sp. An200 | reverse complement strand
AGATCTTCTATCGTCACCATGTGAAACTTCAGCTGCATCTTCCCACCCCCGTATGCACTTATTTTACCATGGTTTTCTCCTCGGGTGAATCTTTTGTCAACAGCTCCATGTTGGCCCGAAGCTGGGGAAAGCTCAAAGAGCGGCACCTCTCGGGGTGCCGTTTTTTGACGTTTCCCCATTCGGACAAGAGGGAGACTGGTCTGCATTAACCTATACTGGAAAAGGGAGGTTTTCAATGGTTCAAGCTGTTACATACCAAAGCGACAAGCAATCTGTTTATTTTCAAGGCAAGTTCATTGTACTGGAAAACCTGACGCCGGTACTCTCCCCGGAGGAAAAGAAAAAGCGGAAAAGAGAAATCGAAAATAATCTGTACGATATATTCAGCAAGTACGGGGACAGGTTTCGCTAATCAATCGCAACATTGTTGTCCGGGGCTGCTAATAGTATAATATAGTTGTAAGGTTGGTAGCTCCATTCCATACGGAAAGGAGCCCAATATGGACATTATCAGAGAAGATTGTATTTACGCAAGGCAGTCGGTAGACCGCAAGGACAGTATCAGCATTGAAAGCCAGATTGACTTTTGCAAGTACGAACTGAAAGGCGGGAGCTGTAAGGTATTCAAGGATAAAGGCTATTCCGGGAAAAACACGGACAGGCCGGAGTTTCAAAAGCTGCTGGGAGAAATCCGAAAAGGCAGGGTACGGCGGGTAATCGTCTATAAGCTGGACCGGATCAGCCGCTCCATTCTGGATTTTGCGAACATGATGGAGCTGTTTCAAGAGTACGATGTGGAGTTTGTTTCCTCCACCGAGAAATTCGACACCTCGACCCCGATGGGACGGGCCATGCTGAATATCTGTATCGTATTCGCACAGCTTGAACGTGAGACAATCCAGAAGCGCGTGACGGACGCTTATTATTCCCGGTGCCTGAAAGGCTTTCACATGAGCGGGCAGGCTCCATACGGTTATCAGTTGGAGTCGACAGTGGTTGAAGGTATCCGCACAAAGAAGATGGTGGCAGACCCAGTAGCCGCTGACCATGTACGGCTGATGTTTGAGATGTACGCTGAGCCGGAAACCTCTTTCGGAGATATTACCCGCTACTTTGAGGAACAGGGTATCAAGATTTACGAAAAGTCAATGGTTCGGAGTTTCCTTTCCCAGCTTTTACGGAACCCTGTTTACGCACAGGCCGACTTGGAACTGTATGAGTTTTTCAAAAGCCAGGGCGCGGCGATTGTCAATGACGCTTCTGATTTTGCCGGAACCAACGGCTGTTATCTTTATCAGGGCCGTGATGTAAAGGAGGATAAGGACAGGTGCCTGAAAGACCAGATACTTGTGATTGCTCCGCATGAAGCACTCATACCGTCTGACGTTTGGCTGAAATGCCGGAAGAAGCTAATGATGAATAAGACCTTCCAGCAAGGCCGCAAACCGAAAAATACATGGCTTGCCGGAAAAGTCAAATGTGGGTGTTGCGGATATGCCTTGAAAGCAACCCATGTTCCGAACAGTCCGGGATATTTCCGCTGTACAAAACGGGCAGAAAATAAGGGCTGTCCGGGATGTGGGAAAATCCGCAAGACTGAATTTGAAGAATTTATCTTCAATGCCATGAGGGCAAGATTTAAGAACTTTCAAGTCCGCCATGACAGGGAAGAAAAAGTAAATCCGAAACTGACCGCCCATCAGATCGAGCTTGCACAGGTCGAGGCTGAAATTGAAAAACTGCTTGATACACTGACCGGAGCCAATGCAACACTGCTTGCCTATGCCAACAAAAAAATTGAAGAACTGGACACTCGCCGCCAGACTATTTCAAAGGCGATTGCAGAATTGTCCGTTGAAACAATGTCCCCCCAAAAGGAACAGGAGCTTTCCTATTTCCTTGACCACTGGGACAGCATTGACTTTGACGACAAAAGAAAAGCCGCTGACGGCCTGATTATTTCAATCAGCGCAACCAGCGACCACGTTCAAGTAGAGTGGAAAATCTGAACACTCTTGATTTTGCCACTCTACTTACTTTCAAATCTAACATTTCTTTTTAATCTTGTTTGTACCCCTTGTACACCGATGCTTAGCTCTCTTTTTATAAATAATGAAAAAGTGTTGCCAAATCGTTGCCACAAAGGGCCTTAGCCCCTCAAAAACCCAGCAAAATCAGGCTTTTCCGGGCCTCTGAAATCATTCCCATTCTATCGTCCCACAGGGCTTCGGCGTCAAATCATACAGAACACGGTTGACTCCTGGAACCTCATTGACAATTCTCTGAGTGATTTTCTGCAGAAGAGCAAACTCGAGAGGCTCCACAGAAGCAGTCATTGCGTCAATAGTGTTGACAGCGCGGAGAATCACCGGCCACTCGAAAGAACGGGCGTTATCCCGCACACCGACGGAGCGGAAATCGGGTACAATCGTGAAATACTGCCACACCTTGCCCTCCAGACCAGCCTTGGCAAACTCTTCGCGAAGGATCGCGTCAGATTCCCGCACGGCCTCCAGGCGGTCACGGGTGATGGCACCCAGGCAGCGCACACCGAGACCTGGGCCGGGGAATGGCTGACGGTACACCATGGAATCCGGCAAGCCGAGCTCCTTGCCGCAAGCGCGCACTTCGTCCTTAAACAGCATCTTGAGCGGCTCTACCAGCTCAAATTTCAAATCATCGGGCAGGCCTCCCACATTGTGATGCGCTTTCACTGCTTTTGCGGTTTTGGTGCCGCTCTCAATGATATCCGGATAGATTGTGCCCTGTGCCAGAAAATCAATGCCGTCCAGCTTGCGGGCCTCTTCCTCAAACACACGGATAAATTCCGCACCGATGATTTTGCGCTTCTGCTCCGGATCGCTGACGCCCGCCAGCTTATCCAGGAAGCGATCCACTGCGTCAACATAGATCAGATTGGCCTTGAGCTCATCACGGAATACCTGAACCACCTGCTCCGGTTCTCCCTTGCGAAGCAGGCCATGATTCACATGCACACAGGTGAGCTGGTTTCCGATCGCCCGGATCAGCAGAGCCGCCACAACAGAGGAGTCCACACCGCCGGACAGAGCCAGCAGCACCTTTTTGTCCCCAACCTGACGGCGGATCAGTTCCACCTGGTCATCAATGAAATTCTTCATGCTCCAATTCGCCTGCGCGCCGCAGCGATCGAACACAAAACCAGACAGAAGCTTTTTCAGTTCCTCGTCGTTCTCCGGCCATACAGCGGCATCCTGGGAGGGAGCCTTCGGATGGTTGACGGTAAGCTTCGGGAAATCCGACTCATAGACAGCTTTATCCACATCCACTTCCACGCCGTCCACTATGCGGTTCTCTCCTCCGCTGAGGATCAGTCCTTTCACATTCGGCAAAGCTTTGAGCTGATCCAGAGAAGTATCATGCGGATAAATCTCACTGTACACTCCCAGAGCACGCACCGCGCGGGCAACACGGGCATTCTCCGTACTTCCCAGATCCAGAATCACTATCATATCCTGCTTCAAAATCCATCCTCCATTTCAAATTGAAGTTTCTGCTGATTTTATCTTATCGCGAAATCAGGAAAATGTCTACGACAATTTGAAGAAAAAGTCGGATTATATCTGCGGATGCTGCTTTTGCTTCCATCGAAGAAGAAAGGCCGAATGTATAATCACAAACACCGAACCCGCGTTATGTACCAGCGCTCCCACAACCGGATTGAGCACTCCCGTCATGGCCAGAAGAATGGCAACAAAGTTCAAACCCATCGAAAAAGCCAGATTCATGCGGATGGTTGTCATCATCTTGCGGGAAAGGCGCAGCAAATGCGGCAGCTCTCGGATCTCATCGTTGACAAGCGCGATATCGGCGGCTTCAATCGCAATATCGCTTCCGACTCCTCCCATCGCAATGCCCACATCAGCCTTTTTCAGCGCGGGCGCATCGTTCACACCGTCGCCTACCATACAGACCCTTTCTCCCCGCTCCTGCGCTGTACCGATCCAGGAAAGTTTATCCTCGGGGCGGCACTCCGCCTGCACGTTTGCAATGCCAAGCTGTCCGGCAATCGCTTTCGCGGCGCTTTCATGATCCCCCGTCAGCAGGACAGGCGTTACACCCGTATCCTGAATCCCCCGCACTGTGGCAGGCGCACTCTCCCGCAAGGTATCGGAGAGAGCAAGGCACCCCGCACAGTGTCCGTTGATGGCCACATACATCACCGTGCAGCCGTGAAGCAGTTCGGAGGCCGCAAGAGATTTATCCGTTTCCGTCAATGCGATCCCCATCTCCTGCAAAAGAGACTCGTTTCCGGCTGCCACCGTCATGTCCTCCACCTGAGCGTTCACTCCCTGCCCAGGCAGCATGGCAAAATCCTGGGGCTCCGGAACAGGCTCCTGATACCGGTCTTTCCAGCAGCGCACAACTGCTTTCCCCAATGGATGCTCGGAGCGAAGCTCCGCGCCCGCGGCAAGGCGGAACAGTTCCTTCTCCGGGAAAGAAGGAGAAAAACAAAGGACACGGCTGACCTCCAGCTCTCCGTGTGTCAGCGTTCCAGTTTTATCAAAGGTCAGGCAGGAAACGGAGGAAAGACGCTCCAGCGCATCCCCTTCCCGAACAAGGAATCCGTGCTTGGTTGCATTTCCGATTGCGGCCATAATCGCCGTGGGCGTTGCCAGCACAAGCGCACAGGGACAGAACACGACCAGGATGGTCACAGCGCGGATCACCTCTCCCGTCACTAAACCCGTGACAGCGGCAGAGATCAGCGCGATAACCACCACCCAGGTCGCCCAACGATCCGCAATGCCCACAATTTTCGCTTTTCCCGCGTCCGCAGACTGAACCAACCGGATCATGCGCTGAATGGAGCTGTCTTCTCCTACCCGGGACGCCCACATATCAAACGCTCCAAACTGGTTGACTGTCCCGCTGGACACTTCATCTCCCTCGCCCTTATCCACAGGCAAGGATTCTCCCGTCATCACAGCCTGATTGATGGAGGTCCGCCCGAAAAGGATGACGCCGTCCACCGGAACGGTTTCACCAGGAAGAACACGCAGACGATCGCCCAGCCGCACCTGCTCCGCCGGTACAATCTCCTCCCCATTTCCCAGAACGCGGCGCGCCGTGCGGGGCGTCAGCCTGACCAGCTTTTCAATCCCAGCCCGCGCCCGCACAACCGTCAGATCCTCCAGAAGCGCGCCGAGCTGCATAATAAACGCCACCTCACCCGCCGCGAAATCCTCACCAATGATTACCGAAGCGACGAGCGCAATGGACACCAGAACGTCTGCTTTGATATCAAACCGGGTGACAAGCCCGATAAACGCTTCCAGCAAAATAGGAATTCCACAAAGCACAATCGCCACCCATGCCGCGTCAAACGGCAGTGGAAGCAAATGAAAGATGCTGACCAATAAAGCCATCCCAGACAGGACAAGGCAAACCACATCCTTTTTGACGCCGCCCCATTCCAGAAATTTTTCCAACTGTTCCATCCCAATTCCCCTTTCGGCAAAGCCTTTTACGGATTTTATTATACCTATAGGGGTATATGTTTGTCAAGAGTGCAAAAAGAAAGACCGCGGAAGCTCTCTCCACGGCCTTGTTCGTGCCACCCTGTTTCTTACGCTTATTTCATATTGGCGAAACGCTCTACCGCCTTGGTAAAGCTTTCAATAGTCTTGTCTGCGTCTCCGTGCTCAATTCCATCGCGGACACAGTGCTTGATATGTCCTTCCAGCACGACCTGGCCGACGCGGTGCAGTGCGGATTTGGCCGCATTGATCTGGGAGAGAACATCCTCGCAGGGAACATCCTCTTCCACCATGCGATCGATCGCCTGTACCTGCCCGATGATTTTTCGCAGGCGGCGGTGCAGATTGTCGGCGTCCATACATTGTCTCATTCCCAAATCCTCCGTTTCCTGGCTGGAATACTCCTCTTTCCGTATTATAGTGCCAGGAAACGGAAGCTGTCAAGGTCAGGACGCTCTGGGGAGCCGGACGGTAAATACAGAACCTTTTCCCAGCTCACTTTGCAAAGCCATCTGGCCTCCATAGAGCACGACAATGTGCTTGACAATCGCAAGCCCAAGGCCTGTCCCGCCGTTTTTGCGCGCCCTTCCCTTTTCCACCCGGTAAAAGCGTTCAAACACACGGCTCTGGCTTTCCTCCGGGATCCCGATTCCCGTATCGGACACCGTAATCCGGACGAAGTTCTCTTCCGTTTCCAGACTGGCTTTCACGGAACCGCCCGGCTCGTTGTACTTAATCCCGTTTTCCATCAGATTGAGCAAAAGCTCCTTGAGGCGATCCAGAGGGATTGCGGCGTTTACATGTTCTCCCGACACACTCACCGCAACATGGGCCTTTTTCGCGACAGGATCCAGAAATGCAGACACTTCATTGGCCGCATTCAGCACATCAGAGCTTTCCTCACACTGTTCAATGGCGACAGACTCCAGCTCCGAAAGCTTCAAAATATCATTGATCAGATCAATCAGCCGATCGACCTCCACCCCGATCATGGTCAGGAAACGCTTCTGATCCTCTACAGAGCCCACCATGCCGGAAGAGAGCATATCCGTGAATCCCTTGATGCTCGTCAGGGGCGTTTTCAGCTCATGGGAAACATTTGCCGTAAATTCCGAGCGGATCCCCTCCGCCCGCTTGAGCTCTGTGACATCAGAAATCAGGATGGACATCCCCACCTGCTGGCCCTGATACTTCTGGCCCGTGACGGGAGACAGGAAGAAACGCAGGCTCCGTCCTTTCCGGCGTGGATGTTCCATATCGAGCACCACTGCTTCCTTTTTCCGCTGAAGCAGATTGATTGCTTCCGTCAAACGGCGGCTGCGGATATAATCTGTAATCTCTGTACTTTCCGCATCCTCCGGCATATGAAACAGCTTGCGGGCCGCCCGGTTGCTGGCGAGAAGCTCTGTGTGCTCATCCAGCAGCACCACGCCCTCATCCATGCAGTCCAGAATCAAATTGACCTTATCCCGCTCGGATGTCAGGCTGTGAATCCGCCCCTCCAACCGCTCGATCGCCTGAAAAAGCGACAGATATTCGCCCTCTGTTTTGCTCCAATCCACTGCGTACACTTCGCCTGCCGCGATATGGTCAAGCGCCTTTTCCGCCGTTTCCAGCGGCGCCTTTAATTCTCCGAGCAAGCGTAGCCCTATTTTCCGCACAAACAAAGTAGAAACCGTAGCGGAAAACACCAGCACCACACCCATCAGAAGAAGCTGCTTTCCCGTCACCTCCAAAAGCAGAGCCGTCAGAGCTCCAAACAACACAAGAGAAAGCCCCGCCGCAAGAAGCAGGGCGGAGAAAACTCTTTTTTTCAACCTGCAACCCTCCATAGCAAAAAAGGCCCGTCGCCGGTAGGACGCGGACGCAGCCTTTTCAGTTCATTTTATAGCCGACACCTCTCACGGTCGAGATGATGTCATCCCCCAGCTTTTGACGAAGCGTTTTCACGTGCATATCCACCGTTCTGGTTTCTCCGGTGTAATCATATCCCCAGACTGTTTGCAGGATATCGTCCCGTGAGAATGCAACACCGCGGCGGGCGGCCAAAAGCCGCAAAAGCTCAAACTCCTTATAGGTCAGTTCCACCTTTTCTCCGTCGCACGTTACCTCCCGGGCAGCCGGATCGATGCGAAGCTTCCCGCACACAATCACCTGCTTATCCTCGCGGTAGGTGCGGCGGAGCACAGCCTTCACGCGAGCCTGAAGCTCCATGATGCCGAACGGCTTCACCACATAATCGTCCGCTCCGCTTTCCAGCCCTGTGACGCGATCGATCTCCGACGTGCGGGCTGTCAGCATGATAGCGGGAATCTCCTCAGTGGCCTTGCCGCTGCGCAGGCGGTGAAGAATCTCCAGACCGTCCATCCCCGGAAGCATGATATCCAGGATGCAGAGTGCGGGACGAACGCTCCAGTCCTCCGCCTCAAACAGAGCTTCTCCGGAATCGTAAGCATGCACCTCATAGCCAACAGACTGAAAATAATAGCGGAGCATTTCCCGAATACTCTCGTCATCCTCCACCACTACAATAAATTTTGACATATGTAAGCTGTCCTCCCTCTCGGTTCTCTTCCGAAGCGCTGCGGCTTCGTCTGAAGTATTGACCTCCTGCTCGCAGAGGGTTCCTTCCTATGATATACCAGCCGGGAGCTCTTCACAAGAGGAAGTTGGGCGGATCGGGGATCTTTTTTGAAATTCTTCAGTTTGTGGGCTGGATTTCTCCCGTAACACAGTAGGTGGCCCACTGTGCGATATTGACGGCATGATCAGCGATTCGTTCCAGATATTTTGCGATGATAATAAGATCGATCGCCTGGTCGGCCTGGCTGCGATTTTTCACCATCAGCTCCACCAGCTCCCCCTTGACTGCAAGGAACAGATCGTCCACCTCATCATCCAGTTCCACCACGCGGGCGGCAGCTCCCGCGTCATGGGCCACATACGCCGCGATGGACTGCTTGACCATCGACGCCGCCTTCTGTGCCATGGTGCGGATTTCCTCATGCTTGACCATTCCGCCCCGGCTGGTAAGAAGATGGGACATCTCCGCGATGTTGGCACACTGATCACCGATTCTCTGCAAATCCGTCACCATTTTCAGAGCGGCGGAAACCGTGCGCAGATCATGCGCCATAGGCTGCTGGCGAAGCAGCAGCTTCAGACAGCGGTTTTCAATATCCCGCTCCATCTGATCCATATTTTTGGTAATAGCCAGAGCCTTTTCCGCGATCTCACTGTTTGCATCTGTAAGCGAAGCGATGACCGTATCAATTGCGCTTTCCGCGGCGGCTCCCATCTCTGTCAGAAGAGTGCTAAGTTCCAGCAGCTCCTCGTCAAAGTTTTTTCTCATGTTCCGTTATCCTCCCGCCATCAGCCGAACCGGCCGGTGATATATTCCTCCGTCCGCTTATCCTGCGGCATGGAGAACAGCTGTGTCGTATCCCCGAATTCCACCAGCTGCCCCATCAGGAAAAAGGCGCATTTATCGGAAATACGGACGGCTTGCTGCATGTTATGGGTCACAATGATAATCGTATACTGCTTTTTGAGGTCGGCGATCAGATCCTCGATCTTCGAGGTCGAAATTGGGTCGAGCGCGGAGGTAGCCTCATCCATCAGCAGTACGTCCGGCTCCACCGCCAGAGCACGTGCAATGCAGATGCGCTGCTGCTGGCCGCCGGAGAGAGAAAGCGCGGGCTTTTTCAGCCGATCCTTGACCTCGTCCCAAATAGCGGCGCCGCGCAGGGAGCGCTCCACAATCTCATCGAGCGCTTTTCTGGAGCGGATCCCATGCGTGCGGGGCCCGTACGCAATGTTATCGTAAATGCTCATCGGGAACGGATTTGCCTTCTGGAACACCATTCCCACATGGCGGCGAAGCCAGGTGACATCCAGCTTCGGCATATAGATATCCTGTCCGCGATACTCGACCAGGCCCTCAATGCGCACATGCGGCACCAGGTCGTTCATGCGGTTGAGCGTTTTTAAAAATGTGGATTTACCGCAGCCGGAGGGACCGATGAGCGCGGTCACCTGACGCTCCGGAATCTCCAGACTGATCTTTTTCAGCGCCTGGTTTTCCCCGTAATACAGATCCAGGTCCCGGGCGGAAATAATCGTGCCTTCTTGCATGGTTTCACCTTCCGTTATCGTTTCAGCTTTTTCCCCGCCAGCTTGGCAGAGAGGTTGAGCAAAAGGGCGAGGATCATCAGAATGGCGGCGATCGCAAAGCCCACTTCCAGTTCTCCGCGCTCCGAAACGTACATGTAAAGCGCCACAGAGAGTGTGCCGCCGGAGGAAGTCAGCGTCTGCCCCAGGTTGGCCGAGAGGATGGACGCGCTGCCCGCCGTGAACAGCAGAGCGGCGGATTCCCCCAAAATTCGCCCAATCGCCAGAATGTAGCCCGTGACAATGCCTTCCACGGAACTCGGCAGAACCGCTGTGCGGATCATATGCCATTTCCCGCTTCCAAGGCCGAGGGAGGCTTCCCGGAAGCTTTGCGGAACGGATTTCAGGCTTTCCTGCGTGGTTCGGATGATAGTGGGAAGCACCATGATCGCCATCGTCAGAATCCCGGCGCGGATGCTGCCGCCCCAGCCGAGAAATTCACAGAAAAACAGCATGCCGACCAGGCCGAAGAGAATGGATGGGATGCCGGAAAGCGTTTCCGCCGCAAACTCAATCGCCGCGACAACACGCCGGTTTCTGGCATACTCCGTCAGGTAGACGGCCGCCCCCGCGCCCAAAGGCAGAACAATCAAAAGCGTTCCAAAAATCAGGCAGAGCGTGTTGATGAGATTCGGCAGGATGCCGATGGTATCGTCGCGAAAGCTTGGCTGCGTGGAGAGAAGCTGCCAAGTGATATGCGGAATTCCGTTGACAAAGATGTAGCCGATCAGAAAGGCCAGCAGCAGACAAGTCAGGCCCGCGCAGAACCACAGCAGAGCACGGAGCGTCCGATCATAAATCACACGTTTTTTTGATTTCGGTTCCATTGTTTGCAGCTCCTTTCCTTCTCAGCTCTTTTTGCCCTTTTTGAGCAGAATAGCCAGAGCCGCATTAATCATCATGATGAAGAGGAAGAGCACCAGAGCGATGGAAAACAGCGCCTGACGCTGAAGGCCGGAGGCATAGGACATCTCCGAGGCCACCGCTGTGGTAAGGAAACGGACACTTTCCAGCAGTGAGGGCATATTCGGCACATTGCCCGCCACCATCATGACGGCCATTGCTTCACCGATCGCACGACCTACGCCGAGCACAACCGACGCGGCGATTCCGCTCGACGCAGCCGGCACAGAAACACGGAAATAGGTCTCAATCTCTGTCGCTCCCAAAGCCAGCGACGCCTCCTCGTACTCCTTCGGCACAGCGGTGAGCGCCGTTTCCGACACACTGATGATGTAAGGGAGCACCATAACCGCCAGCACAACGATAGCGGCCAGCAGCGTCGCGCCCGACGCAAGCTGGAAGGTAGTGCGGATCGCCGGGACAAGCACTGTCATACCAATCAGGCCGTACACTACCGAGGGGATGCCCGAAAGCAGCTCCACCGCCGTGCGGATCACAGCCGCCACGCGGGGGCTGGCCAGCTTGGCAAGGAAAACAGCGGTCAGAAAGCCAATCGGCACTCCAATGATAATTGCGCCCGCTGTGCCATAGACAGAGGTCAGGATAAACGGAAGGATTCCAAACTGGGGATCCTTGCTGGTGGATTTCCAGGTATCGCCAAACAGGAAATCGGTAAGCCCAATCTCGCGGATCGCGGGAATACCGGATACAATCAGATAGATGGAAATAAACAGAACAAAGAGCACCGCAACGGCGCCGCAGAGGAAGAACAGGATGTTCATTCCCTTTTCAAACGCCGTGCGGATGCCTTTTATCTTTGGCGCAGTGCTGTTCTGTTCATTTCCCTTTAGAAAGCGCTGCAAAGTATTCACTCCTCTATGTCAGTTCGCCGGAACCACGCCTGCGTCACTATAAATCTGAGCAGCCTCCTCGCTGATAGCGAAATCATAGAACGCCTGGGCGGCTTCGCTCAGCGGAGCGTCGGTCTTGGTGGCAAACACGAAGGGGCGCTGGATGGGATAGCTGCCGTCGAGAACCGTCTCCTCGCTGCACTCGACAGCCTCAGAAGCGTCATCAGCCTTCACCTTGAGAGCGTTGACGGAATCATCCAGGGAAGAGAGGGAAATATAGCCAATACCGCCGGGGGTGGTGGAAACAGCGGTACGGACAGCACCGGTGGAAGTGAGCTCCTGTGCATAATCGCAGGCGTCCTCCGTGCCGGTCAGCTCCTCAAAAGCACCGCGGGTACCGGAACCGGCCTCACGTCCGATGAAGGCAATCTCCATATCAGCGCCGCCAACCTCGCTCCAGTTGGTGATCTCACCGGTCGCAATCTTTGTAATCTGATCCACAGTCAGCTCGGTCACCGTATTTTCTTTATTGACGACAATCGCGATGCCGTCCTTGGCTACCACGGTTTCCGTGACGCCCGCTTCCTTTTCCTCATCCTTCAGCGCACGGCTGGAAAGGCCGATATCACAGCTTCCGGCTGTCGCCTGCTGGATGCCGGTACCGGAACCGGTGGGATCGTATGTTACGGTTACGTTCGGATATTTCTCTTTGAAATACTCGGTCAGACCCATCATAACCTCCTCCATCGAGGTGGAGCCGTTGGTGGAAACCGTACCGCTCAAATCAGCGGACGCATCCGCTGTGGATTCCTCTGCCTTGGACTCTTCCGTCTTGGACTCCTCCGCTGTGGAAGCGGCGGCGGAAGATGTAGTCTCTGTTCCGGTGCATCCGGCAAACATTCCGGTGCAAAGTACGGCGGCAAGCAGCAAACTCAATGCTCTTTTCATAGCTCATTTCTCCTGTCTTTCTCATTTCATTTCGTTCTTACAGCAATTAGTATATCGAATCTTTGTAAAGTCCTCTTTCAGCTGGAGGTAAAGACTATGTAAAGGCTTTTCTCCCCTGATTTTACAAAAACACACCGCTGCTTTGTTTTGTAAAGTCCTGCAAAAAGGCAAAAAACAGCGCTCTCATGCGGTTTCCCGCCTGAGAGCACCCGTTTGCACCAGAAATGGAATTGTAAAGAAATTGTATAGTAATTGTATGTCAAAACAGAATTGTAAAGTGGATTTCACTTGCTTTGTAAACTCGCCATCATCTGCGGAACTTCTCCCACAATCACGGTTTCCGCTACCGGAACCGTCGTTTCCACTTCTGCGGAGCCTTGCTTCCCAGCCAAAAATGTATAGATGGTGGTTCTTATCCGCAGATTGACGATGTGCTGTGTCTGATTGATTCCGGCTGAGGTGAATTCACTCTCAAAATCGGCTTCAATATTTCCGGACAATGTAATGCGCAGCGGCACCTCAGGCCCTCTTCCATGCAGAAGCCCACCGCCCAGCAGCGTACCAATCGGAACCCCCAGATCGATATGGACGCTCTCCCCCAGCTCCTCCTGTACATCTGCAAGCAGGGAAGCCTTGAGGCTGTTCATCTCCGCCATATCCGTTGAGAGGGAGGCAATTTCACCGGTTTCCTTGTATTGGATATCTACCATAGAGGCAGCCGGCTGATCCTGTCCGGCCAAGCTCTCCTCCACCGCGGCGCTGATCACCTGAACCGCGCGGGCTCTGGCTTCGTTCACCGTCAAATCCTCCACCACCGGCTCCAGACGCGAATTGACCCAGAAAGCGGCCAAAATCAGAAACAATACTGCCAGCAGCAGTCTGGCCCATGCGGAGCGGCGCAGATACAGTCCCGAGCCCCTGTGAAAGCGTCTCATACCAACTCCCCCTTCCCTGCCATACTACGCAGGGTGGGAAAAAGATGTGAAAAAAGAAATGTTCCAGCTGCATGATATATTGACACAGTTTTTGTATTTGATTTTCCGCGTCGATCCGTGCATCCTTTTGCTTGAGCCCGCGCATCTGCAAAAGCACTCGTTCCTGCTCTTCTTGTTCCAGACCCCACTTTGCTTCTTCCAGCTGCGCATGGACTTTTTCTGCTTGGCCAAAGCTGTTTGCAAGCCATTCTCTTCCCTTCCGCTGGCTTTCTTCCATATTCCTGGCTTCCTGCATCAGAGAAGCACTTTTCTGCAAAGAAGCATCTCTTATCCCGACAACCTGTGCCAGCTCCTGCTCCATCGCTGTAACTTTATCATATTGAAGCTGAAATTGTTCAACGGCTTTTGCATAATCATCTTTTCTTTTTTGGATGCTGTCATTCCAGCCAAAATTCTTGATATAAGGTTTTAAAACAAAGTGGGCATATTCTTTCAGATTGCTTGATTTTCCAAACGGTGCGGAAATCAATCCCCAGCGATCCCACTGCCCTTCGTCTTTCTTGGCCAAATCGTTCGCCAGCTTGGTAAAGTAGAGATCCGGATACTGGCGGGGCTCCATTTTTTCTTTCTCCGGATTCCACACAACATAGGTTTCCTGTTCCGCTTCTTCCAAGCGGAACAAGGACCACACCTCCCTGAGCCCCTCTTGAATGGATTCCTCCTCTTTTCCGGGCTCCACACCCTTCAGAAGGGCCGCACCGTCCGGCAGTTCCTTCGTGATATTTTCAACCGCGGCATTGTTGCAGGAAGCTACCAGCATGCCATAATCTTTCAACCGATCATCCGCAAAGTCATAATACCCCCAACAGTACTGCGAATATCCTCCATGCATTTTATCTCCATCCTGAAACTGCCGCAGGACAAACGCATCGTCGGGATCTGTATACTGCGCAAGAAGATTGGCCCGTTCCACAAGATTCCCAGCGATAATTTCCTTCAGCAAGGTGGTTTTCCCTGTGCCCGGCGGGCCATTGACGGAAAATATCGGCAGCCTGTCCGCAGAGGGGCGCCAGCTCAGATTGATCGCCAGCTGCTGCATCAGACAGGGCATAAATCTTGACGGCCATTTTCCGAGAGGAGCGCGCCCAATATGAAGGAAATCATAAAAAAAGTCCTCGCGCTCTTTCTCCCTCCCGTTTTCCCAGGCAGTGCGCAAATCAATCCGGCGTGTAAAATCCATCCAGTGCAGCTGTGGATTTTCTTCCGCAAACACCCCAGTGATGTAATCCAGGACAGCCTGCTCCTGCGGTGTTTTTCCAAATGCTTTGCTGCCGATGGCTTGTTCCACCATATGCAGATCGTCTGCAAAAAAGCTGTTGGACAAATCGCTTTCACGGAGAAAATCTGTGTCCTCCGCCTTGATCTTTTCCGTTCGATACCGGCGATAAATCATCGCACCGTCCCAGTCGATCTGCTTTTCGGACGGAAAAACACGGTTTAAATATGTTTTCTCTATTTGTTCTTCCAAGGTACGGATCACGTCCAAAGTGAGCTGCTTGCCCACTTTGCCTTCCTGCGTCACTTCAAGCAACGGAGCGTCCAGAGACTGCATGTCGGACTCATAGGCTTCCACCGTTAAAAAATCCGCCAGATTTTCCCTTGTCAGCCGGTCCGCATGCTCCAAAAGGCGATGCATCCCCCAAAGCAGCGGAGAAATGTTGACACTGCCCGGAAGATACCGGTTGTTCACATTGCATTTCAACCCCACAAGACAGACGGAGCTGCGATTTTTCTCCGGCAGCTCCACATCCCGGCAGAATACCTCCCGTAAGCGCTCGGCAAAAAGACAGCGTTCCATTTTTCCCAGGCAGAGATGGATATCATCCGACACGGCCTGATACGCGGGATACAGCTGCGCGTCAAACATCAGTGCGGCGCCCGGTTCTGTAAAGTCAGGCGCTGGCGCCCCCTTCGCGGAATCGGAGCCGGACGATAACGTATGATACACGGTAATCTGCCGGCTGTTCGTTTTTCCCTTTGCCGCCCTCAAGCAGAGAGCCCTCCCCTCACGGCTTTGCGAAGGAAAATCCGGTTGCCCCATAAATTCGATAAAGTACCAGTACTTCATCATAGAGGCGAACGTTTTCTGATCCATTTGCTACCCCCTGCTGTTTTCGTATCCGGGAAAAACACAGTTGAAACTTCCTTCAGAGAAGCAGCATTGCGTCCCCAAAGCTGAAAAAGCGATACCGCTCCTGCACCGCCACCTTGTAGGCGTTCATGGTGTTCTCATAGCCCGCAAAGGCGGACACCAGCATGATCAGCGTACTCTCAGGAAGATGAAAATTCGTTACCAGACCATCAAGCACCTTGAAGGTGTATCCCGGGCAAATGAAAATATCCGTCCAGCCACTGCACTCACGGATACAACCCTCCCGCGTGCCAATCGTTTCCAGCGTACGGCAGCTTGTTGTTCCGACGGCAATAACCCTCTTGCCCTCTTTCTTGGCTGCATTGATCAGCACGGCGTTTTCCTCTGTGAGCGCATAATGCTCAGAATGCATCCGGTGCTCCGCGATGTTTTCCACCTTCACGGGACGGAAGGTTCCCAGCCCGACATGGAGCGTGACAAACGCAATCCGTACTCCCTTGGCGCGGATGCGTTCCAGCAGCTCCGGTGTAAAATGGAGCCCGGCTGTGGGAGCCGCGGCAGATCCGCGCTCTCTGGAATACACGTTCTGATACCGCTCCTGATCCTTGAGCTCCTCCGTGATATAATGCGGAAGCGGCATTGTGCCGATTCTGTCGAGGATTTCATAGAAATTTCCCTCATACGAGAAACGAAGCAGACGGTTTCCGCCCTCCAGAACATCCAGCACCTCGGCGCGCAGCTCGCCTTCGCCGAAGGTAAACCGGGCTCCCGGCTTGGCTCGCCGTCCCGGACCGGCCAGCGCTTCCCAATCGTCGCCCTCCCTGTGCGTCAGAAGCAAAAACTCCACATGCGCGCCGGTGTCCTCCTTCACGCCGAACAGACGGGCGGGCAGCACGCGGGAATCATTGAGCACCAGACAATCCCCGGGCTCCAGATAATCCACGACATCATAAAAATGCCGGTGGGAAAGCTCTCCCGTTTTCCGATCCATCACCAGCAGGCGGGAAGCGTCGCGCGGTTCCATGGGGGTCTGCGCGATGAGCTCCTGCGGCAAATCATAGTAAAAATCGCTTGTTTTCATTTCTGTTTTCAAATCAGCATCATCCAATCGCAAATTTCGTTTGACACCTCTGCCTTTCCATGGTATGATTAAGGCAACGCCGTCCGGCTGTAGCCAAGAGGGACGCGGCAGCGTATTTTCATTTGAATAGAAAAAGGATAGAGGTGCGGTTTTAATCAGTAGGGTTTTCCAAGGCCTGCCAGGGCCGGTGAGGAAAACCGGAAAGGTAACGCCGCCGAAGGTGCCCGCTTGGCAGGCGGCCCTGGTTGCCGGCATGAAGAATACGGCAACTGTCATCATTTTGGTATGATGGAGCGCTATCCAGACGTATCCGTCTTGCGGAGAGCCTGAATAGTATTTATTATAGTAAATTGATGACCGGTTTTCAACCGGTTTTTTTATTTCCTTTTTGATTCAAAAACTATCCTTTCTTCGTGCACAGAAAAATACCCGCGCGAATATTCTGGCATGGAAAGACAAATTGGAGGCATGTGAAAATGAAAACGTATCGTGTAGGCATCATCGGCGCAACCGGCATGGTTGGCCAGCGCTTCGCCACCCTGCTGGAAAATCATCCCTGGTTTAAAGTGACGGCCCTGGCCGCCAGCGCCCGCTCCGCAGGCAAAACCTACCGCGAGGCTGTGGGAGATCACTGGCTGATGACCACCCCCATGCCGGCCGCCATGGCGGATATGACGGTTTTTAACGCATCTGAGGATGTGGAGAAGGTCGCGTCCCTGTGCGACTTTGTTTTCTGCGCCGTCAACATGAAGAAGGATGAGATCAAGGCGCTGGAGGAAGCTTACGCAAAGGCGGAATGCCCCGTGATGAGCAACAACAGCGCGAACCGCGGCACGCCGGACGTCCCGATGATCATTCCGGAGATCAACGCGGATCACGCCGCTGTCATCGAGAGCCAGCGCAAGCGCCTCGGCACAAAGCGCGGCTTTATCTCCGTGAAATCGAACTGCTCCCTTCAGAGCTATGTGCCCGCCATTCATCCCCTGCTTGACCTGAATGTAACCAAAGTGCTGGCCTGCACCTATCAGGCGATTTCGGGCGCTGGAAAGACCTTTGCCACCTGGCCGGAAAGCGTGGACAATGTGATTCCCTACATCGGCGGCGAGGAAGAAAAGTCCGAGAACGAGCCTCTGAAAATCTGGGGACATGTGGAAAATGGTGTGATTGTGAACGCCTCTTCCCCGTCCATCACCTCGCAGTGCCTGCGCGTGCCTGTTTCCGACGGCCACACTGCCGCTGTGTTTGCCTCTTTTGAAAAGAAAGTCACGATGGAAGAAATCATTGAGCGCTGGGAAAACTATAAGGGAGCGCCGCAGGAACTGAATCTGCCCAGCGCCCCGAAACAGTTCCTGCACTATTTCCGTGAGGACGATCGGCCGCAGAGCCGTCTCGACCGCAATCTGGAAAACGGCATGGCCGTTTCGATCGGCCGTCTGCGTCCCGACACGCAGTATGACATCAAATTTGTCTGCCTGTCCCACAACACGCTGCGCGGCGCTGCCGGCGGCGCCGTCCTAATGGCGGAGCTGCTCTGCGCGAAGGGATATCTGGACTAAATTCTTTTTGGGGGTTTTATTTCCATGAAACAGCCTTTATTTACCGGTTCCGGCACGGCGCTTATCACGCCTTTCCATGCCGATGGATCCGTCAATTACGAGGCATTTGAGCGCCAGCTTGATTTTCAGCTGAAAAACGGCACGGACGCCCTGTTCGTCTGTGTTACAACGAGCGAAACGCCTACCCTGACGCAGGATGAATATGAAAATCTCATCCGCATTGCCGTGGATAAGAGCAAAGGGCACGTTCCTGTCGTTGCGGGAGCCGGCAGTAACAGCACTGCTCACTCTTTGGAGCTTGCGCTGTGCGCGCAGGAGATCGGCGCCCAAGCCGTTCTGCTCGTAACCCCCTACTACAACAAAACCTCTCAGGCTGGCCTAGTCCGCCATTTTACCTATGTAGCCGATCGCATTGACCTTCCTGTTCTGCTGTATAACGTTCCTTCCCGGACCGGATGCAACATCAAGCCGGAAACCTATCGCGAGCTTGCCAATCACCCGCGCATTGCCGGCACAAAGGAAGCCAATGGGGATATTTCCGCCATCGCGGAAACCATTGCACTGTGCGGGGACGATCTGCCCGTCTTTTCCGGCAATGACAACCAGGTAATCCCCATTCTGGCCCTTGGCGGAAAAGGCGTTGTTTCCGTATTTTCCAATATTCTGCCTCGTCAGATGCATGATATCGCCGCTGGATATCTGGAGGGCAAGCAGGAGCAGAGTCTGCATGAATTCCTCTCCTGGCTTGACCTGATGAACGCACTGTTCTACGACGTCAATCCGATTCCGGTCAAGGAAGCCATGAACCGGATGGGTATGGAGGCTGGTCCCTGCCGCCTTCCGCTCACGGATATGGCGCCCGCTGCGCAGGAAAAGCTTCTTGCCGTCCTGAAAAGACACAGCCTGATCTGAAAATTTCCCAAACGGGAGGACGTTACAATGAAAACCAGAATTCTTTTGAGCGGATGCAGCGGGAAAATGGGCCACGCCGTTTCCGCTCTTGTGGCGGAGCGCGACGACTGCGAAATTTGCGCGGGGATCGATCTCTCCTCTACCGGTCATGAAGGATATCCCGTATATTCCTCTGTTTTTGAGTTTCCGGGGGAAGCGGACGTGCTGATTGACTTTTCCCATCCCAGCGTTTTGTCGTCTCTGCTGGAGTACGGAAAGCAGCATCATCTCCCCCTTGTTCTGTGCACCACAGGCTACAGCAAGGAGCAAACCGAAGCGGTGCGGGCCGCAAGCGCGGAAATTCCCATCTTCTCCTCCGGCAATATGTCTCTTGGCATCAACCTGCTGATCGAGCTCTCCAAAAAGGCGGCGCAGGTGCTGGGTGAAGGCTTCGATATTGAAATTGTGGAGATGCATCACAACCAGAAGATCGACGCTCCCAGCGGCACAGCTTTGATGCTGGCAGACGCTATCAGCGAGGTGGAACCGCACCCCATGACCTACCAATATGATCGCCATTCCAGACGCGCCAAGCGGGAACACAATGAGATCGGCATTCATTCTGTGCGCGGCGGTACGATTGTTGGAGAGCACGAGGTGATCTTTGCCGGTCATCATGAGGTGATTCGTCTTTCCCACTCCGCGTACTCCAAGGAAGTCTTTGCGGCCGGCGCCGTCAACGCCGCCGTATTTCTCAGCACACAGAAGCCCGGTATGTATCAGATGTCCGATCTGCTCAGTCAAACCTGAGAGCTGGTCGGCATTCCAGTGACACACTGAAATAAAAGGAGGCTTTCCACATGACAACCGTTACATCCGCAAGCGGCATTACGCTTGTGACATTGCAGAATTGTCCGCCCGATATCGCCTTCTGCGGAAGGGTGTTCACCAAAATCGCTGATCTGGGCGTCGTGGTTGACATGATCTCCCTTGCGCCGAATCACGGTTCCAAGATGGATGTTTCTTTCACCATCAACGACAATGATCTTGGTGAGATTCTGGAGTTCCTCTCCAAGCTGAAGGAAAAGGATATCAAACCTATCATCAGCGGCGGAAACAGCAAAATCAACGTCTATGACGAGAAGATGAAGGATACCCCCGGTATGGCTGCCAAGGTCTTTACCGCCGCGTCCGCGTCCAGCACAGACGTCCGTATTATTACTACCTCGGACGTCGATATTTCCATCCTTGTCACAGAGGCTGATTTTCACGAGGCTTTCACCGCGATTCAGAACGCCTGCAAGGAAGCGTAAAATCTGGCTAGACAGAATTTTATGGGGCTCTGCCCCATTTCCCCGCCGCCTTTTGAAAAAGGCGGGCGAAAACTTTATGAGGGGCCGCTTGCAGAAATGCAAGCGGCCCCTTTTTGCTCAAAGCTCCAAATCCAGTGAGGGTTGCTCCCCCTCTCCCCTTTTTCCCCATGTCACATCGTCTGTGATCTCAATTTTTTTATCGCGCATCATCAGTTCTCGCGCGGCCTGTGCGGCAGGTTTTCCGGAAAACAACACCTCGTTAACCTGTTCAATAATGGGAAGCGGCACACCATAACGGGAAGCCAACCCCAGTGCGGCCTTGGCTGAATATACGCCCTCCACCACCATATTCACTTCTTTCATGGCCTCTTCCATACTGTACCCCTGCCCAATCAGAATCCCTGCTCTGCGGTTGCGGGAATGCATGCTGGCACAGGTGACAATCAAATCTCCAATTCCGGACAAGCCGAAAAAGGTTTCCAGATGGCCGCCCATTTTGACGCCCAAACCAGCAATCTCTTTAATGGCACGGGTGATGAGCGCCGCCTTTGCATTGTCACCACAGCCGATTCCGTCCGCGATTCCGGCGGCAAGTGCCACAACATTTTTCAGGGCTGCTCCAAGCTCGATACCAAGTACATCCGGGCTGGCATAGACACGGAACACATCATTCATAAAGATAGATTGAATCCGTTCCGCTGTTTCCTTCCGGTAAGCACCCGCTGTGATCGCGGTGGGCATCCCTTTTCCCACCTCCTCTGCGTGGGAGGGACCGGAAAGCACAGCCACATCTGCCTGCGGAAGTTCCTCTTCGATCACCTGAGAAAGCGTCAGCAGTGTATTCTCTTCGATTCCCTTTGCCACATTGACAAGAATTTGTCCTTCCCGTACATACGGGCGAAGGCTGGCCGCCGTACTGCGCGTAAACGGCGAGGGAACGGCAAGCACCAAAAGCTCTGCTCCGCTGACGGCTTCTGCCAGATCGGTGGTAAATTCAGCGCCATCCGGCAAAACCACACCGGGAAGCTTTTCCTTCTGCTCCCGATCGCGTTTCAGCATCTCGATTTCCTTCTCCAAAGCCGACCAGACCGTTACCTGATGTCCGTTTTGCAGCAAAAGCCAAGTCAGGGCAATCCCCCAGCTGCCCGCGCCAATCATACCTATTTGGGCCATATCTCCGTTCTCCCTTCACTGTTCCATTCTTTTCTTTATCATAGTCCTTTTCCTCTTTCTCCGCAAGGATTTTCCTGTGATCCCTTGTGGGTTCTTATCCCATTGACTTCTAAAAAGAAGGCATAGTATAATGGGGTGTAAAGCAGGCGTGGGGAACCATTCCAAGGGAAGAAGGGAAAACGATGACTCCTACCCGCAAGCAGCAGCTTTTTCTGATCAGTGGTGCGTCCTGTGTGGGCAAGTCTACTCTCTGTGAGGAGCTTTTCCATCGGGAAACTGCGTATATTGTACTGGAAAGCGATCTTATCTGGCGTGAGGTATACGATACGCCGGAAGATAATTACCGCGCTTTCCGTCAGGTCTGGATGCGGATCTGCTCCAATGTTTCCCAAATTGGTTTGCCTGTGGTTCTCTGCGGCTGTGCTATTCCGGAACAATTCGAAGCACTCCCGGAACGCGCGCTTTTTACGGAAACGCATTATCTGGCTGCCGTATGCAACGACGCGGAAATGCGCCGCCGGATCTGCGAAGGCCGGGGCGTAACGGACGAAAAATGGATCCGCAGTTCCCTCGATTTCAATCGGTGGCTGCGTGAAAACGCCGGGCAAACCACTCCAAAAATTACACTTTTGGATACTACGAGCCTGACTCCCCAGCAGGCCGCTGTTCTCGCGGACCGCTGGATTACGGAACGCCTGAAACCATAAACACCAACAAGAAAACGGTCCCCAGCCCTGAGAAGGCGGGGACCGTTTTCTTTATGTTTGCGGCGCGGGAGGAAGCTTTTCCTGACGCTTCTGCATCCGGCGAAACAGGCGAGCCAAAACAACGACGGCAGCTACCGCAAGAATGACTTCCGCGACAAACTGAGCGTAAGCAAGGCCATACAGCGGGAACAAGAGATTCAAGAGGCACAGCGCCGGGATTTCCAAAACAATCTTTCGCAGAACCGCGAAAATGAAGGCATGTTTTCCCATTCCTGTAGCTTGGAAAACGCCAACTGCGAGGAAATCCAAACAGAGGAAAGGAATGCCAAGACAAAAGCCATGCAGGAATCTGGAACCATACGCTACAATTTCTTCATCCTGCATGAAGAGACGGATCAACTGTTCTGAGAAAAGGAAGTAGCATGCAGCCACCGCCACAGTAAAGGTCATGGCAATTTTCACGGAGAAGAGAATGACTCCCTTCATGCGCTTCGCGTTCCCGCTGGCGTAGTTATAGCTGATCAGCGGCATGATACCCTGTGACATTCCCATCGCGATATATGTGGGAACCATATTGATCTTCTGTGCGATCCCCATTGCGGCCACCGCACCCGCGCCATAGGCGGAGGTGAAGTTGTTCAGCACCGTCATTCCGGTCACATTCAATAGATTCTGGATAGCCGCCGGAATTCCCACGATGCACACGCCGGAGACAATGGAGCGATTAGGACGGAATTTTTTCGGATCAATGCAGACATAAGTGCGTCCACGCTTGCAGAACAGCAAGACAAAGAAATAAATGCACGCTACACAGTTGGAGAGGAAAGTGGCAAGCCCAGCTCCTTCTGCTCCCATATGAAGTCCCCAGGGAAGAATAAAGATGGGATCCAGCACAATATTCAGCAGGCAGCCGCTCATGGTTCCAATGCTCGCGTGCATGGCAGAACCCTCAGAACGGACCAGATACGCCATGACCACATTCAAAATGGCAGGCGTGGCACCAAACGTCACAGTCCATTTCAGATAAGCTGCTGTCGCTCCCGCGGTTTCCGGACTGGCGCCCAGAAGCACCAAAAAGGGGTCGGAAAACACCGTAAAAAACACGGAAAAGAGTATGCCGCTGATCACAGAGCAGTAGAATCCAAAGGCCGAGCTCTTGGAAACAACCTCATAATCCTTTCTGCCCAAAGCCCGGCTCATCATACTCGAGCTTCCGACACCGAACAGATTATTGACCGCGTTAAAAGCCAAAAGAACCGGCGCTGCCAGCGTGACAGCCGCGTTTTCAACGGAATTGTTAAGCATTCCGACAAAATAGGTATCTGCCAGATTGTAAATCACCATGACAAGCGAGCTGAGGATAGTTGGAACCGCCAGCTTCATCACGGCGCCGGGAATCGGCGTTTGCTCAAAAAGTTGTATTTTTTTCTGATCCTCCACGCACAGTGCACCTTCCTTTTTTCAATTCCCCTTTGCTGCGGCAAGAGTTTCGGATTTGCCATTACACATGTCATCTCTTGTCAATATAGCACAGGTTTACGCATTCTTCTAGCATCTAATTGTTAATTTTCCGCATATTCATTCTTTGAAACCAAAGGTTTCCGAAAAAGCTCTGTATAGGTCAGAACACCTCGAATCCGTTCCGACTTCATCAGGCTCACAGCACGCACCTCCATCTGCGTTGGAGACACAGAGGCGGAAAAAGCTTTCCTGTCAAAAGAAGCGGGAACATGAACCTCTCGCGCCAGCGTCAAATGCGGCTGAAAGCGACGGGTTTCCAGTTGGAATCCTTCCCTTTGCAGATGTTCAGAAAGAACACTCTGCAAGCGTTTCAGCGGGGGAACCAAATCCACCCCCGCCCAAAACAACTCACTGTCTCCACGGCGGAAACTCCCCACACCCTTCAGAGAGAGACAAAAGGGCTCTGCCTTCAGCTGTTCTCCTGCTCGCCGGGCCGCTGAAAAACGTTCTGTCTCACCTAAAAAAGCCAAGGTCAGATGCAGATTTTCGCCGCGTGTATAATTTGCCCGAACCCCTTGAGCTTTCAAAAATTCCTGTGCCCCGGTAAGTGTCCGCTTCATTTCTTCCGAAAGCAAAATGGCATAAAACAGCCTCATCCTCTCTCCCCCTTTGATATTGTGGAACCCTGTTTTTCGCAGGCAAAAACGGCGGGCTTGACAGCTCGCCGTTTTCCTCATGCTTTCTTGTTATTCCTCAGCCTGTTCCGCGTCCTGCGCGGCTTCCGCTGCCTTAATCATGACGGCACACTCAATGCGTTTGCGCTGCAATTCACAGCCAATCTCATAATTGCCGTTGATATCGCCGCTGAAGTGGTAGGCATTGGCGGAACAGCCGCCGCTGCACCAGAACTTCGCGAAGCAGTCCTTACAGCTTTCTCTGGCGTAGACGTTGCAGAGCTTGAAGCGATCCTGAAGCTCTGTGTTTTTGACGCCTTCATAGACATTGCCCAGCAGGAAATCTGTATTTCCCACAAACTGATGGCAGGGATACAGATCGCCCCACGGCGTGACGGCAAGATATTCCGTACCAGCACCGCAGCCGGAAATACGCTTATAAATGCAGGGACCGCCGGTCAGGTCAATCATAAAGTGGAAGAAGTTGAAGCCCTTCCCCGCCTTACGTCTGGCCAGGATCTCCTTTGCCAGCTTATCATACTCCGCGCACAGCTCCGGAAGATCCTCTTCGCGGATGGCATACGGCTGGGACGCGGGAGCTACAACCGGCTCCACCGAGATCTGCTCAAAGCCCTGATCCGCCAGATGCAGAACGTCGCTTGCAAAGTCTTTGTTAAAATGTGTATAGGTTCCGCGGACATAATAGCGATCCTGCTGACGGCTTTCCGCTACCTTTTTGAATTTTGGGAGAATCAAATCGTAGCTGCTTCCATTTCCGTTACGGAAAGGACGCATCCGATCGTTGACCTCTTTGCGCCCGTCAATGCTCAGAACAATGTTACCCATCTCCTGGTTGACGAAGTCCAGAATTTCATCATTCAGCAAAACGCCGTTCGTGGTAATCGTGAAGCGGAATTTCTTATTGTGCTCCTTCTCCTGGCTGCGCCCATAGGCCACCAGCTGCTTGACCACATCAAAATTCATCAGCGGCTCGCCGCCGAAAAAGTCCACTTCCAGATTCACGCGGCTTCCGGAATTCTGAATGAGGAAATCCAGCGCCTGCTTTCCCACTTCAAAACTCATCAAAGCACGGCGGCCCATATATTCGCCTTCGTCGGCAAAGCAGTATTTGCATCCCAGATTGCAGTCGTGCGCGACATGCAGGCACAGCGCCTTCACCACTGCGTTCCGCTTCTTGAAATCAATCACAGCATCCCGGTATACATCCTCACTGAACAGGGAGCCATCCTCCTGAAGGGAACGGACATCTGCAATCACCTGCTCAATTTCCGCCTGCGTGATATCAGGCTGTCCCGCATACTTTTCCAGCATCGCCTGTGCAATCTCCGCCGGAGTGTTCTTTTCCCACAACTCGATCACATCATAAGCCAGGTCGTCCACCACATGGACACAGCCGCTGTTGACGTCCAGGACAATATTATATCCGTTGCTCTTATACTGATGAACCATTTTCCTATCCACTAACCCTTTCCGAATCTATGTACACAACAAATATCGCCGCACCGGATCCAGGGCGCACAAAGCGCGCCGCCAAAGACCGGGGCAGCGATACTCATAGAGACTGCTCTTATTTCTTCTTGTTTTCGCAGTGCTGGTTCGCAACCGTGCAGGAGGTCTTGCAGGCAGACTGGCAGGAGGTCTGGCATTCGCCGCATCCGCCAACCTTCAAGGTCTCCTTCAGGTTTCTGGAGTTCAAAGTCTGAATCCGCTTCATAAAATCAGTCTCCTTTCTCTGGAATCGCAAGCAGGGAGCATCTTTTGCGGACGCCCGAAGCCGATGCTTGTATTCATAAGAATAGCAAAAAACAAGAAACTTGTCAATCGTTCCCGGGCGGGAACAGGAACGAGCTCTTCAGCGTTCGTCCATACTGACGTAATCACGCACCTCGGAAATACTCTTATAAGCAGGACGGATGATTTTGCCGACATTGATCTGCTCTTCCAGCAGATGCGCGCTCCAGCCTGCGATACGAGCCATAGCAAACACAGGCGTAAACAGTTCTGTGGGCAGCCCCAGCATATGATACACGAAACCGCTGTAAAAGTCGATATTGGCGCTGACGCCCTTGTAAATCCGGCGTTCCTCCGCAATAACCTTCGGGGCCAGAGTCTCCACCAGCGAGTACAGGCCGTATTCCTTTTCCATTCCCTTTTCCTTCGCCAGATTGTGAACGAAGGATTTGAAGATGTTGGCACGCGGGTCAGAGATGGAATACACCGCATGCCCCATGCCGTAAATGAGGCCGGCCTTGTCAAATGCCTGCTTATGTAACAGAGCCCGCAGATAATCCGCGACCTTGCCCTCATCCGTCCAGTCGTCAATTTCCGCCTTCATCGCCTCAAACATTTCCACGACCTTAATGTTGGCGCCGCCATGACGCGGGCCCTTGAGCGAGCCCAGAGCCGCTGCAATCACAGAATAAACGTCTGAGCCGGAGGATGTGACCACATGCGTGGTAAAGGTCGAGTTGTTGCCGCCGCCGTGCTCCGCATGAAGCACAAGCGCCAAATCCAGGATGCGGGCTTCCAGCTCTGTATACTTACTGTCAATACGCAACATATGCAGGATATTCTCCGCGACAGAAAGCTCCGGACGCGGGGAATGGATGAAAAAGCTGTTGTTCAGCCGATCGTTGTCATAGCAATACGCCTGATACCCGTACACTGCAAGCTGAGGGAAAAGGGCAATCAGCTCAATACACTGGCGCAGGACATTGGCGCGCGAGGTATCGTTGGCCTTTTCATCGTAGGCATACAGCGTCAAAACACTGCGGGCCAGCGTGTTCATCATATCCTTTGTGGGAGCCTTCATGATAATGTCCCGCACAAAATTGGTGGGCAGCGAGCGGTAACGCGCCAGAAGAGCACGGAAATCCGCAAGCTCCTCCGCCTTGGGCAAATCTCCGAAAAGGAGCAGATAGATGATCTCCTCAAAACCAAAGCGTTTTTCCTTGATAAAACCGGCTACAATCTGCTCGATATCATAGCCACGGTAAAAAAGCTTGCCATCGCAGGGAACGCTCTTTCCATCCACAATCTTACTGGATTGAATATCCGAGATTTCCGTGAGGCCTGTCAGAACGCCTTTTCCGTTGATATCACGCAGTCCGCGTTTCACATCGTACTTTTCATACAGGCTCGTGTCTATGGTGCTGTGCTCCTCGCAAAGGCTTGCATAGCGCTCCATTTCCGGTGTGATTGCGAACAAATCAAACTCTTCGTTTTTTGCCATACTGTTTCTCTCCTCTCTTCCTTGGCGCTCCTGACTCAAATTTCGCCAAAAGGCCTTTCTGCGTTCGCTTCCTTACATACATATTTGTTACTTATTATACATGATATTCGTTTCTTATGCAAATATTTAATTGTAAAAAACTTATAAACTTTCATCCTTCTGCAAGATCGCAAAAAGCGGCAAGGCCTATAGCCTTGCCGCTTTTCCGTATCAATCTGTTTTCCGGTGCAGATTACTCCTCCACGGAATCCTCAGCGCCCGCAGACTCCTCTTCCAGGAGAGCACGGATGGAGAGGCTGACGCGCTTCTTCTCGAAATCGATCTCGGTGATCTTCACCTTCACAACGTCGCCAATCTTCAGCACGTCCTGGGGCTTCTCAATGCGGTGATCCGCAATCTGAGAAATATGAATCAGGCCGTCGATGCCGGGGATGATTCTCGCAAAGGCACCGAAGGTGGTCATGCCCACGACAGTCGCGTCGACCACGCTGCCCACAGGATACTCACGGCGCAGAACCTCCCACGGATTGTCCTCCTGACGCTTGTAGCCCAGGGAAATCTTGCCCTTCTCGCGATCCAGGCCCTTGATATAAACCTCAACCGTATCGCCCACATTCACAACCTCGCTCGGATGCTTAATGCGATCCCAGGAGAGCTCGGAGATGTGGATCATGCCGTCGATGCCGCCCAGGTCCACAAACGCGCCATAGGAGGTCAGGCTCTTTACCGTACCGGTATACTCCTTGCCTTCCTCAGCCGTCTCCCAGAACTTGTCGGCCAGAGCCTTGCGCTCGTCTGCCAGCACGGAACGGATGGAACCGACCGCACGGCGGCGGCCGCGGTTGACTTCAATGATGCGGAAACGCACGTCCTTCTTCAGCAGGCCCTCCAGCGGCTCGCCGCGGGAAGCGGTCGCCTGGGAAGCAGGGATAAAGACGCGCACGCCGTGCGTCACGGCGATGATGCCGCCCTTGGGCAGGATCTCGGTCACAGTGCCGTCGAGAATCGTTCCGTCCTCAGCAGCGGCGGCAACAGCCTCCCAGCCCTTCGCAGCGTCCAGACGCTTCTTGGAGAGCATGATCGTGCCCTCCTGGTCGTTGGTGCGCATAATCAGCAGCTCGATCTCGTCGCCAACCTTGACGATGTCCTCGGGCTTCACGTTCGGATCGGCGGACAGCTCGTCCACCGGGATGAAACCGGCCTGCTTTCTGCCGACGTCGACATAGACCTCATTGGGCGCAATACTGACAACCACACCGCGAACCTTTTCGTCTGTATTAAAACTTTTGAGGGATTCTTCAAGCATCGCCTCAAAGCTGGCGCCATCCTCCATCACATTGGGATCCTGATTTTCCTTGATTTCTGTCATGGTAACAAGTACCTCCTTTATAATGCTTGCCGGTGTGGATGCACCAGCAGTGATGCCAACGGTATCCGCTCCCCGCAGCGCTTCAAGAGGAAGCTCCCGCGCGTCCTCCACAAAATAGGAAGCGCAATTCCTTCTGCACACGTCAAACAGTTTCGCGGTGTTGGAGCTTTGCTTTCCTCCGACAATCACCATCGCATCACAGGTGCGGGAGAGGGCTTCCGCCTCCGATTGACGATTTGCAGTAGCATTACATATTGTATCAAAAATTGCGGCATTTGTATATACCTTATTTACGATTTTCAAACTATTTTTCCATTCTGCCACAGAAAAAGTCGTCTGAGATACAACACAAACTGGATTTTTACTCAAATCTTCATGGTTTTTTGTAAATTCTTCCAGCTCATGCACCCCGGAAAACACAAAGCATCCGCCGCGGCAGTGCCCCACAATCCCCTGCACCTCCGGGTGCGTCCTGTCTCCCGCAATGAGAACAAAGCGTCCCTCCTCGGATGCCTGCTGGACGATCCGGTGGATCTTCGCCACAAACGGGCAGGTCGCATCGACATACCGCACGCCGCCGCGCTCCGCCTCCTCCAGCACACTGCGCGCCACACCATGGGAGCGGATCACCAGCACGCCGCCGCGCGCTTCCTCCGGCGTCTGCGCGATTCGCACCCCGCGCGCCTCCAAAGAAGCCAATGTCTGCGGATTGTGGATAATGGGACCCAGTGTCCACACCTTCTCCCCCTCATCCAACAGGCGGTTCACCGTCTCAACAGCACGATTAACCCCAAAGCAGAAACCCGCCGTTTTCGCCACTGTAATCTTCAATGCTTTTCCTCCAACATTCCGTTGATTTCCTGGGACAATCTTGCCGCAGCGCGCCGCAGGCCGCTGCGCTCTCCCTGTGCTGAAAAGAGCGCTGAAGCAGGGATTGGATCGCCGAATCGGACGGTAACATGACTGCGCAGCCGCAGCAGCTCTCCACGGCAGTAAATGCTCACAGGAAGCACAGGCGCGCCGGACTTCTCCGCAAGAAGAGCAAACCCCGCCTTCGGCTGAAAGGGAGAGTTATCAAAGATGACGCGGCCCTGCGGAAAAATCCCCAGCACCTCACCCTTTTCCAAAACCTCGAGCGCCGTACGCACGGAGCCCGCATCGCCCTTGTCACGCTGAACAGGGAATGCTCCCATAGCATGCAGAAACCACGCCGCCAGACGGCCGTGATCCTCGAAAAGCTCCGACTTTGCCATATAACGAATCGGGCGGCGGAAAGGGACGGCAAGCAGAAGCGGATCGATCACCGATCGGTGGTTGGCGCACACAATCAGCGCCCCGTCACGCGGGATATGCTCTGTCCCCCGGTATTCCACCCGAAATATCAGGCGAGCCAGCGGCCCCAGCAAACGAAGCAGGACAAAATAGAGCTTCATCCGTTCATTTCCTTCAAATCCCGTTCCCGAAGCTTTGAAATTTCCCCCATTACCAAACGGCTGGCGTTGCGATATTCCGCACCCTTGCCTTCATGGATGCCCAATTCCTGCGGCTCTATCAGCTTGCCGTAGGAAATGACCACACGGTGAAACAGCTTCGGAAGCTTGCTTCCAACAGGCGTGATGCACACCGGTAGGATGGGAACCTGATGCTGATGCGCCAGCATAACAGCGCCTGCTTTCGGCTGTCCCAGCTCACCGCTGCGGGAGCGCGTTCCCTCAATGAAAATCCCTACAATATCCCCACGGCGCAGAACCTCTCCCGCATGGTCAATCGCTCCAACGTCCCCGCGCCCGCGCTGCACCGGAATACAGCCGAGCGAGCGGAGCAGCCAGGCCAGCGGTTTATTTTGAAACAGCTCGGCTTTGGAGAGAAAGAAAATCTGGCGCTTCTCGATACTGGCCAGACGGAGCGGATCGGAAATGGCGAGATGATTGGCGCAGAGAATGAAATTCCTGTCCTGCGGTATGTTTTCCCAATTTTTGACGGTATATGGGATAAAAGGCCAGACAACCGGCTGTGCCACAACTTTTCCGAAAGCGTAAAGCGGGGTCTTTTTTCTCTTCATTTTCTCACCCCCTCTTTGCTTCCACCAGAGAGGCAATTCGTTCCACCACCTCATCCAGAGTCAGACCGGTGCTGTCCAGCAGAACAGCGTCCTCTGCGGGGCGCAGAGGGGCAATTTCCCGGTGGGAATCCTGATAATCGCGCTCCTTCATATCGGACAGGATCTCGTCATAGGAGACCTCCTCGCCCTTGGCTTTCAACTCTTCAAAGCGGCGGCGGGCACGCTCCTCCGGGGAAGCCGTCAGAAAGATTTTGACCTGCGCCCAGGGCAGGACCACCGTGCCGATATCACGTCCATCCATGATGACGCTGTTCTTCTTCGCCAGATCCTGCTGCAAATCAAAGAGGAAGCGGCGCACGCAGGGCAGAGCGGAAAACTCCGAAGCCGCGCGGGAAGCATCGGGGGTACGGATGCTCCCCGTCACATCCTCCCCATTGACCAGCACACGCTGCTCCCCGTTTGAAAAGCGGATCGTGACTTCAAGGCCTTCCAATGCCTGTTCAACCCGCTCGACCTCCCCGGCAGCGATCCCTAAAGCGCGCATCCGGCAGCCCACCGCACGGTACATCGCCCCCGTATCCACATAAACAAATCCCAGCCGTTTTGCCGCGGCACGCGCGGCAGTGCTTTTTCCCGCACCGGCGGGCCCATCAATCGCAACTGCAGTCATTGCAGAATTCCTCCTTTTTTTGCTCGTGATGCAATGGCCTCCGCCGCAGCCCGTCCTGTGGAAAAAGCAATCTGCAAATTGAAACCGCCGGTGTATGCGTCCACGTCGATCACCTCGCCTGCAAAAAACAGATTCGGCACAAGCCTGGATTCCATTGTTTTGGGGTTCAACTCCTTCACGCTGACGCCGCCCGAGGTGACAATCGCCTCCGCGAGAGGACGGAATCCCCTGATCTCCACGGAGAAGCTTTTCAGCAGCCGCAGAAATTCCCAGCGCATTTCCCGGGTAATCGCATTGCATTTGCGATCCGGCTCGATCCCCGATCGGCGCACCACAACGGGGATCAGCTTGCGCGGCAGCAGCGCTCCGAGGGAATTGGCAAAATCCCGGTTCCTGTTTTCGGAAAAATCGCGCTGAAGCCGGGCGTCAAGCTGTTCGGGCGTTAAAGCCGGCTTGAGATCGATACGAATCTCGTACCGCCCCGCCTCCATCTCCCGCATATGGCTGCTGGCGCTCAGAATCACTGGGCCAGACAGTCCGAAATGTGTAAACAAAAGCTCTCCAAAATCGGAATAGACTTCTTTTTTCTTCTTTCTGTCCCATACAGACAAACTGATGTTCCGCAGGGAAAGGCCCATCATCTCGCGGCACAGATCGCCCTCTTCCACCAGCGGGACAAGAGATGGACGCAGGGGTGTTACGGCATGGCCTGCCTGCTCTGCCAGCCGGTATCCGTCCCCGGTCGAACCGGTACCCGGATAGGACGCACCGCCGCAGGCTATCAAGACAGCACCCGCACGCAGCTCCTCTCCGTTTTCCAGGCGGACGCCCACAGCACAGCCATCCTCCAGAAGAAGATCCCGCACAGCGGCATGGCGCACCTGACAGCCGTTTTTGCGCAGCCATCCCTCCAATGCGGCGGACACATCGGAAGCATGCTCCGAAACCGGAAACACCCGATTCCCGCGCTCTGTTTTGACCGGGACTCCCAACTCCTCAAAAAAGGCCATGACATCCTGCGGTGTAAACGCAGAAACCGCGCCGTACAGAAAGCGTCCGTTGGACGGGACGGAGGCAATAAGCTCCTGCACGGAGCAGTTATTTGTCAGATTACAGCGGCCTTTGCCGGTGATATTGATTTTCCGCCCCAGCCGATCGTTTTTTTCCAGCAGACAAACGGAGCAGCCCAGCTCCGCCGCCCGTCCGGCAGCCATCATTCCAGCCGCGCCGCCCCCGGCCACTATCAGATCAAGACTCATGCTCGCTCTTTTCATCCACCTTTTCGTATACGTTGTATTCGTCCCAAAGATGCTCCAGCTTGGTAAAGGTTTCCTCCGCGTTCTGCTTGCGCTTCATCGCGATGGTCACAATCAGGGCATTGATCAGGCTCAGCGGCGCGCACAGGGAATCCACGATGGAGGCGATATCACTGCGCGCCAGCAGAAGATAATCGGCCGGCTCTGCCAGCGGAGAAAGCGAGCTGTCGGTGATGGCAACCACCTTCGCACCGCTTTTGCGGGCAAAATTCAATGCCTTGACCGCCTTGCGGGAATACCGGGGAAAGCTGATGCCGATCACCACGTCGCCCTCGTCGATGCGGATCATCTGCTCAAAGATTTCCGCCTCACTGGTGGACTGCACCAGAATCACGTTTTCGAGTAAGAGCTTGAGATAATAAGAAATGAATGTGGCAAGCGCAAGCGAACTGCGCGCTCCCATAATGTACACCCGTTTCGCATTGGAGATCGCCTCCGCGGCGGCATAAAAATTCTCGTGGGAGGTTTCCTCCATCGTGCGCCGGATGATATCCATGTCCTGTGTAAACACGGAGTCCAGGATATCGTTGGAGCCAATCCGGTTCGCCGTCACCTCCATTCGCTGCACGCTGGTCAGTTTGTTGCGGATCATTTCCTGCATCGCCTGCTGCAGCTCCGGGTATCCGGTGTATCCGATCTCGGTGGCAAACCGCACTACGGTCGATTCGCTGACGCCCACCGTCGCTCCAAGACGCGACGCTGTCATAAAGGCCACACGATCGTAGTGTTCCATAATATATTTCGCAATCAATCGCTGCCCTTTGGAAAAGGTTGCCATGTTATTCTGGATCCGAACCGTCAGTAAATTATTCATTCCTGCATTTCATCCCCTGCTGATTTCTGTGCGTACAAACAGAAAGCCGCTTCGCGGCGTCCGGATCCAAAGCCGCCCGGACGCCGCGAAAAGCTTTTCACTACAATATTAAATAGTTTTTTCGCGAAAATCAAGTTCTTTTTCTTTTGACAAAAGAAAGCAGAGGCCGCAGCCTCTGCACCTCAAACAGCTTACTTTCGAAAAATTCGGGCAACCACGGGATGAAGTCTGCTCCAATAAAAGACCGCCACACCGCCAATGGCCCTATCATACAAGATAAACACCGCATTTCCGGCCAGCAGAAGCAGCCATTCCCCCCGTATTCCGGCCACAGAGAAGGACTCCTGCGGCAAACCGAGAAGATAAACCGCAATCAGATACAGCAAAACAGCGGCCGCATTGAACACCAGAAGCTTGAGCAGCCACTGAATCACCCGGCTGCGCAGGGGATCGAGCAGAGATTTCAGCGTAGGATAATATCCAAAAAACAGACAGAAGAAGCAGGCCGCTTCCTTGTCTGTTCCCAGAAGGAGCGAAAGAAGCCCTACCACCACATAACTGAAAAAAGCCCACTTCTTCCCCAGTTCCATCACAGCTGCCACCAACAGGACTCCGGCAATCGCCGGGAGCGCATAAGTCATGGTGGGAAACAGGCCTGCACCGACCACAAAGACAGCGGACAAAGCACACAGCACTCCGCAGAAGGCTATTTTTTCTCCCTGCTTCAGCAACATGAAATCAAGTCACCGCCCATACATTCACAGCAGCAATCCGCGCAAATCAGCCCTTGACAGACATCACAGGCAGAACAGCCGCCCATCTGCCCTCCGGGCTGATAGCCGCCGTAGCCGCCGCTGCGCTGGTTCATCACCTGATTCATGGCCGAACGATATTCCATGTTGCCCGGCTCCATCTGCGAGGCGCGGGAGAAATGATTATATGCCTCATCCAGCCAGCCGCGTTTATACAAAACCGTTCCTTTGAGAAAATACCACTCGGCGCTTCGCCCATCGGAAGGGACTCCGTTCAGGATCTGCTCGGCATCCGCGATTCGGCCGTTCATGATCAGGCTGCGCACATCGCGGAAGGAGGAACCGCTGTAATTGGAGTATCCGCCAGCGGAGCTGTTTTGATAGCCGCCGTTCTGGTAGCCCCCTGCCTGATAAGTTCCCGGATTCCCCTGAGGCCGTTTTCTGCGTTCCGCCATCACCTGGTCATACGCTTCGTTGACCTCTTTCATTTTCTCCGTTGCCAGATCCTCCAGAGGACTGTTCGCATAATTATCGGGGTGGTATTTCTTAGCCAGCTCCCGATACGCGGCTTTCACCTCGTCATCTGTCGCAGTAGGGGAAACACCCAGCACCTTATACGGATCCGACATTGCCATTCTCCTTCTTTTCCTGATACAAAATTTGCCGCTGCATCTGCGGCATTCCCTGTGTGATAATGTTGCGCAGGATAGATTCAAACTGTTGAAGTTCCAGCAGCGCAAATGACGTGTTCAGCTGGGCCATGGACATGTTCAGCGTTTCGTTGGCGTAATCACGCAGGCGGACTGCCTGGTCCTCGTCCAAAGTTCCCGCAAGGGAAAACTTCCGAACAAAGGGGTTGAACGATCCGCGGCGCAGATCGTCCTTCCAGTCATCCGCCGCGTCCATCAGGTAAATCCAGCGGCCCAGATGATACCCCAGCTGCCGCAAAACACGGCCCGACACGGCATCCTCCGTTTTCCCGCGGAACACAGCGTACACCAAAGCTTCTTCCAGAAGATGAGCCGTCGGATCCGCGCAGGCATCCAGCCCTGCTTCCGGATCCTGCTCCGCTTTGTCCTGTGCTTTAAGATAAGCGGCCGCAAGCTCCTCCAGATGGGAGAATCTCCTTTTCGCCCGGCGATACCCAGGCGATGCCAGCGGCGTCAAAAGCGCGGATCGCACTTTTTTGCCCGCTCCTTCGTCCTTTCGGTCATCCCGGAGCTTATACCAGGCAAGAATCACCGTGAGCGCGGCTGCCACATCCAGCGAGTCTCCCCGCGTCTGACAGAAACCGCAGCGTTTTACGGGATTTACCACACAGCGTTTCTGCTCAAAACCGGTACAGCCTCCCTCAATCCCCAGCAAAAGCATGGCAAGAAAGGTTCCGTCATAGCTGAGAGAAAGTCGGGAAATCGCTCCGCAGGTTTCTCCCAAACGGCGGCACAGACCGCAGTAAACGGCTCTGTACTGTTCCCATTCCTTCACAAGCAGCTCCGGCTTCCAAGGTCGGACATACCCAAACATGCAGCGCCTCCCGCCCGATAATCTTCCATTATTCTACTATAGAACCCCTCTTTGGAAATTAACGATTTGTAAATTTTCCGAAACCCCTTTTTACAGCGCTGGAACGCTCTGCGCACGCTTGACCCCTCAGGAACGCAAATGCTATAATATGACAGAAATCACCGCCGTGCGGGAAATTGTGCCTGCCATCCTATTTTCATACGGAAAACCCATGGAAAGCGGCGGAAATGAACTTATTTTGGACGACATGTATCTTTGCGAAGAAAGGAGGAAATACTATGAGAAAAGGACTTTCGATGGTTGTCTTTATCATCGGCATCGTTACGGTGCTCTGCGGCGCTGCCGCCACAGTCATGGGAGCGTTGGGGCTCGCTGCCGGGGATTAACGGTTCCTTGCTATTGATTTTCACGGAATTCTTGTATTTTATGCACAAAAAATTTCGATTTAAAACGATTTTCGTTTATTTTTTCGTCCCACTATACAAAAACCACCCCTTTCCCCTCTCGTGGATTCCTACAGAAATCTTCTTGTTTTTCGATAGGGAACGTGCTATGATCAGGGACAAAGGAGGGATATTTCCGATGAAACTCTATCATTTTACAGTGGGCGAGCTCGCCGCGCTGATGGAACGTGTGAAAGGAAATGTCGCCCTTATTATGGAGGACGGCGTAGCTTTTGCGATTAACAGCAAGCTTTCACAGCTTTATGCGCTGCGTATGCTGATGAACCAGTCCCCTGACGGCTACCTTTCCCCGGAGCTGCGTGTGGAAGATCCAAAGGATCGCGAATTGATTCTCAGCTATTTGATGCAGCGCTGTTCCCGCGTCAGTGGCTGGGCTTCCTGAATGTGCGAGGGCGGTGTTCCGAGAAGGAGCGCCGCCCTCCTTTTTTCGTTTCAGACTTCGGAAAGCCTCTCCCCTATCTTGACAGAAAGGGCGAAACATAGTACAATATCAGAATCAAACAAACGTTCCTAAAGCGGTCCTGCTTTCCCACAGCGCCGCCGGAAGCAAACGTCCTTTGTGGGAAAACGAAAAGACAAACGGAAAGCAGGTGACACCATGGCACAGCAGAAAGAACCGGATCGCTTTGTCCTCCGTTCCTCCTACCGCCCAACAGGCGACCAACCGGAAGCAATCGATCATCTTGTGCAGGGGCTTCAAAGCGGGATGCGTGAGCAGACACTTCTCGGCGTAACCGGCTCCGGCAAAACCTTCACCATGGCAAACGTGATCGAACGGATGCAGAGACCCACTCTGGTTCTGGCGCATAACAAAACCCTCGCCGCCCAGCTGTGCAGCGAGTTCCGCGAATTTTTTCCGGAATCCGCGGTCGAATATTTTGTATCCTACTACGATTACTACCAGCCGGAAGCCTATATTGCCACCACGGACACTTATATTGAAAAGGATTCCGCCATCAATGAGGAAATCGACAAACTGCGCCATTCCGCCACCAGCGCTCTTTCGGAGCGGCGGGATGTGATTATTGTCGCCAGCGTTTCCTGTATTTACAGCCTGGGTGATCCGATCGACTACCGCACGATGGTCATTTCCCTGCGTCCCGGCATGGAAAAAAGCCGGGATGAGCTTCTGCGCAAGCTGGTGGAAATCCAGTATGAACGCAATGACATCAATCTGGTCCGCAACAAATTCCGTGTCCGCGGTGATGTGGTGGAGATTTTCCCGGCGGAAAGCACGGACACCATTCTGCGTGTGGAATTTTTTGGCGATGAAATCGATCGCATCACCGAAATCAACGCCCTGACCGGCGAATTCAAGGCTAACCTCAAGCATGCCGCCATCTACCCCGCGTCTCACTACATCGTGCCACGTGAAAAAATGTTCCGCGCTGTCAAGGAAATTCAGGCCGAAATGGAGGAGAGGGTCAAATTCTTTGAGGAGAAAGGCAAGCTGATCGAAGCGCAGAGAATTCGGGAACGCACGCAGTATGACACAGAGCTTTTGGAGGAAATCGGCTTCTGCAAGGGAATCGAAAACTATTCCCGCGTGCTCTCCGGACGCGCGCCGGGCAGTATGCCGTGCACACTGCTGGACTATTTTCCGGAGGATTTTCTTCTGTTTGTGGACGAGTCCCATGTGACTCTGCCGCAGGTCCGCTCCATGTTCGCGGGCGATCAGGCCCGCAAAAAATCCCTCATTGATTTCGGCTTCCGCCTGCCGTCCGCTTATGACAATCGCCCGCTGAATTTCGACGAGTTTTACGGCCACGTCAACCAGGTGGTTTTTGTCAGTGCTACGCCAGGCGACTTTGAGAAGGAACATTCCTCTCAGGTGGTAGAGCAGGTGATCCGGCCTACAGGACTGCTGGATCCGGAAATCACCGTTAAACCCACCGACGGGCAGATCGACGATCTGATTTCCGAAATCAATGTGCGCACCGCAAAAGGCGAGCGCATCCTGGTCACTACGCTGACGAAGAAAATGGCGGAGGATTTGACCACCTACCTCGAAAACGTTGGGATCCGTGTGCGGTATATGCACCACGACATTGACACGGTGGAACGCATGGAAATTATCCGCGATCTGCGTCTTGGAGAATTTGACGTGCTGGTCGGCATCAACCTTCTGCGCGAGGGCCTGGATATCCCCGAGGTTTCCCTTGTGGCCATCCTGGACGCCGATAAGGAAGGCTTTCTTCGTTCGGAGCGTTCCCTGATCCAGACCATCGGCCGTGCGGCGCGAAATGCCGAGGGACAGGTTATTATGTATGCCGACAGCGTAACTCCCAGCATGGAGGCTGCTATCCGCGAAACCGAACGCCGCCGCTCCATTCAGATGAAATACAACGAGGAGCACGGAATCACCCCGAAAACCATTGTCAAAAAGGTATCGGACGTTCTGGAAATTTCCACGCACAAGGACGACGATGCGCCGGCCAAGGGCGGAAAGAAACGCCGCTTGAGCGCCGCCGAGAGAAAACAGATGATCGATCAGCTCACGCGCGAGATGAAAGCGGCCGCAAAGCTCCTCGAGTTTGAACATGCCGCATATCTGCGTGATAAAATCAAAAAATTACAGGAGAAAGGGACGCTCTAATCAGCGTCTCCCCCTCCAATATGCGGCATCCTTCTGCCGCGGGAAAGGCTGGGACCGGAATTTGAGTTCAAAGGATATTTTTGTCAAAGGCGCGCGGGAGCATAACCTGAAAAACATCGACATCCATATTCCCCGCGACAAGCTGATTGTATTTACAGGACTTTCCGGTTCCGGAAAGTCCTCGCTGGCGTTCGACACCATTTACGCGGAGGGCCAGAGACGGTATGTGGAGTCCCTGTCCTCCTACGCGCGTCAGTTTCTCGGCCAGATGGAAAAGCCGGATCTGGATTATATTGAAGGTCTCTCCCCTGCGATTTCCATTGACCAGAAAACCACGTCCAAGAATCCCCGCTCCACCGTGGGCACCGTGACGGAGATTTACGATTACCTGCGCCTGCTCTACGCGCGGATCGGCATCCCGCACTGCCCGGTGTGCGGGCGCGAAATCCGCCAGCAGACAATCGACCAGATTGTGGATCAGGTTATGGCACTGCCGGAGCGGAGCAAAATCCAGATCCTGGCCCCGATTGTCCGCGGCCGCAAGGGCGAGCATGTCAAGGAACTGGACAACGCCCGCCGCAGCGGCTTTGTCCGTGTGCGCTGCGACGGCATTCTCTATGATCTGTCTGAACCAATCAAGCTTGCCAAAAACAACAAGCATACCATCGAGATCGTGGTCGACCGTCTGGTGATTCAGGAATCCATTCGTTCCCGGCTGGCGGACTCCATTGAAACCGCTTCCTCGCTGACCGGCGGGATCTCCGTCGTCAGCGTACAAGACGGAGAGGACTACACCTTCTCGCAAAACTACGCTTGCCCGGAGCACGGCTACAGCATTGAAGAGCTGACGCCCCGCATGTTCTCCTTCAATAACCCCTACGGCGCATGCCCGAAATGCACCGGTCTGGGCGTTTTTATGAAGATCGATCCGGATCGTGTGATCCCGGACTGGAGCAAATCCATCCACGACGGCGGTCTCAAGGGCAGCGGCTGGGCCATGGAGGGCAACACCATTGCCGCTATGTATATGAACGCACTGGCAGAGCGCTACCACTTCTCACTGGACACGCCCTTGAGCGATCTGCCGAAGGAAATCATTGATATTTTGCTTTACGGCACCAAGGGCGAAAAGCTGACGCTGCACCGGGAAACAGCAAGCGGAAGCGGAACGTATCAGGCGGAATTTGAGGGAATCATCAACAACCTTGACCGGCGCTTCCGGGAAACGCAGAGCGCATGGATCAAAGAAGAGATCGAATCCTACATGAGCGCCATCCCCTGCGACGCCTGCCACGGCCAGCGTCTTTCCCCTCTGAGCCTGGCTGTCACGGTCGGCGGACTGAACATTGCGGAGCTTTGCGATCTCTCCGTCCTCAAAGCGCTGGCGTTTGTGGACAATCTCCAGCTGACTGACAAGGAAACCATGATCGCGCGAACCATCCTCAAGGAAATCAAGAGCCGTCTTGGTTTCCTTCAGAGTGTGGGACTGGGCTATCTGACACTCTCTCGCGCTGCAGGGACGCTGTCCGGCGGAGAGAGCCAGCGTATCCGGCTTGCCACCCAGATCGGCTCCTCTCTGATGGGTGTGCTCTATATTCTGGACGAGCCGAGCATCGGCCTGCATCAGCGCGACAACGACAAGCTGCTGGCCACGCTCAAGCATCTGCGCGATCTTGGCAATACAGTTATTGTGGTCGAGCATGACGAGGATACCATGCGCGCCGCGGATCACATTGTGGATATCGGCCCCGGTGCGGGTGTTCATGGCGGCGAAGTGGTCTATAACGGCGATGTGGAAGGGCTGATGCACTGCGAAAAAAGCATCACCGGACAATATCTGAGCGGCAGGAAGCAGGTGGAGGTTCCCGCACAGCGCCGCAAAGGCAACGGGAAAAAGCTGCGGATTATCGGAGCCGCACAGAACAACCTGCGCAATGTTACAGTGGACATCCCTCTGGGAGAATTTGTCTGTGTGACCGGTGTATCCGGATCCGGAAAATCGTCGCTCATCAACGAAATCCTCTACAAGCATCTGGCCTCTGTCCTCAACGGCGCACGCAGCCGTGCGGGAAAATTCCGTCAAATCAAAGGCGTGGAATTCCTGGACAAGGTGATCGAGATCAATCAGGCCCCTATCGGCAGGACCCCCCGCTCCAACCCGGCAACGTACACCGGCGTATTCGGGGACATCCGTGAGCTCTACGCTTCCACACAGGACGCGAAGCTGCGCGGCTACGGAGCAGGCCGCTTCTCCTTCAACGTCAAAGGCGGCCGGTGCGAAGCCTGCCAAGGCGACGGCATCATCAAGATTGAAATGCACTTTCTGCCGGACGTTTATGTTCCCTGTGATGTCTGCAAGGGCCGCCGGTACAACCGCGAAACACTGGAAATCAAGTACAAGGGCAAGAGCATTTACGATGTGCTCGAAATGACGGTGGATGAAGGGCTTGAATTTTTCAGCAGCCTGCCCCGGATTGCGCGCAAGCTGCAAACGCTTCAGGATGTAGGGCTGGGCTATATCAAAATCGGCCAGCCTGCCACCACACTTTCCGGAGGCGAAGCCCAGCGCGTCAAGCTGGCAACGGAGCTCAGCCGGCGCTCCACAGGCAAAACCATCTATATTCTGGACGAGCCCACCACCGGCCTGCACATTGCAGATGTGCACAAGCTGATTGAAGTGCTCCAAAAGCTGGTGGACAGCGGCAATACCGTTGTTGTCATTGAACACAACCTCGATCTGATCAAGACGGCCGACCATATCATTGACCTCGGACCAGAGGGCGGAGACGGCGGCGGCGAGATCATTGCCTGCGGCACACCGGAACAGGTGGCCCAAAACCCGGTTTCTTTTACCGGACAATACCTGCGCCGTCTGCTCCCATCCTGCTCAGAAAATTGAAAATCGGGAAACAAAAAGGATCGAAATGACGCTAATCCGCCCTTTCGATCCTTTTCCGGGTTATTTTCGTGAAACGGAAGCTTTCCTTCCGTTCCTTTTCATAACCTCGCTCCCCATTTTCAATTACTTTCGGAACAGGGGATATTATAGCACAGGCATATGGAAAATACAACTACCTTTTTATATTTTCGAAAAGTTTCTTCTTTGAGTTTCGCAATTTTGTTTTCTTTTTGAAGAGGGACTTTTCGGAACCTTTGAAAGCAGATATCATGCCCTTAGGGGAGTTCCCTTTTCTTTCTGCGATCCGCTACTTTTTTGAGCGGCTTTTCCTCCCCCTCGGAAAACACTTCCGGAAGAATACGGGAGGACGCAAGCGAAAGAAAGTGCTCTCCGGCCACAATGACGTGATCGACCAACGTCACGTCAATTTTGCTCAAAGCTTCCGCTGCCATCCGGGTTGTCAGCATATCTTCCCTCGATGGGAGACAGTCCCCACTGGGATGATTATGGGCAAGAACCACTCCCACCGCATCATAGCTGGACGCAAGACGGACAAGATCGCGAAAATAAATTTCAGCGGCATTGACACTTCCCTCATACACAATATCACTGAACAGAATCTGTCCGGAAGAATTCAGAAGCACAAGCAGAATGGCTTCCCTTGTCCGTCCAAAGAGACAGGACTGGGCATACTCGCCTATCTCCTTGTAGCTACATAGCCGCTTTACATTCTTTTTCTTGTCTCCCATATAGCGCCGGAACACTTCCGGATAGGTCTTGAGAAAAACTGCCGTTGTCCCTCCTATCCCCTCCACACGCTTGAGCTCTTCAATCGGAGCGTCAAAGACGCCTGAGAGCGTGCGGAATTTGGTGAGAAGCCGGTGCGCCAATTCGTTGGTATCCTGTCTTGGGATCGCATAAAACAACAAAAGCTCTAATACTTCGTGATCCTGAAGAGAATCAATTCCATCACGCAAAAAGCGCTCTCTCATTCGTTTTCTATGGCCGGAATGCGGCGACAATTCTTCTTTTGCCAAACGCACACGCCTCCTTATCTTTTTTACCATTTTCTTCCTCGAAGGTTCTGTCTATATTGTATCATAAATCATAGCATAAACCGTCATGATGTGAAAATGCTTCTCCTGCTAACCTGCGCCGGAGTGACGAATCCACAATTGTATGCTATAATGTGCAGGCAGGGCAGGCTGAGCCTGCACGCTACAGCCCGCGCGTTAGCACAGCAGCAACGCGGGCCGCTTGGTTGTTTTCCGCACAAAATTTAACGCCGGGACGGCGCTGCGCGGCTTGCCCGCCGCAGGCGCGCGATTTGCCTACCGCAGGCGTACTATTTTATAGAAAACGGGGTTCCACCATGAAAGAAGTTGTGATCCGCGCGAATGACGCTGGCCAGCGTCTTGATAAATTTCTTACGAAAGCCTATCCCAATCTGCCGCAGTCGATGCTGTATAAGAGCATCCGGAAAAAGGATATCAAGCTGAACGGGAAGCGCTGTGAAATTTCCACACGTTTGCAGGAAGGCGACCGGCTGACCATGTACCTCAAGGACGAATTTTTCCAAACAGCTCCGAAGGAATATGACTTTCTCAAAGCCCCTAAAAAGCTTTCCATGGTATATGAGGACGAAAATTTGCTTTTGCTGGATAAACAGCCGGGGTTGATTGTTCATCCGGACGAAACCTATCATTTCGACTCCCTGATCGCCCGCGTGCAGCATTATCTGTATGACAAAGGCGAATACAACCCCGAGCAGGAAAACTCTTTCACCCCCGCGTTGATCAATCGTATTGATCGCAATACAGGCGGCATCGTGATGGCGGCGAAAAATGCCGAAACGCTCCGCATCATGAATCAGAAGGTCCGCGACCGCGAGCTGGTCAAGCTGTACCTTTGCATTGTGTGCGGGCATGTTGAGCCGCGGGAAGCCACGCTGACCGGGTATCTTGAAAAAAACGAGAGTCAAAACCGTGTGTACATCTCCCGAAAGCCCTCTGCCGACTCGAAAAGCATCAAAACGCGCTACCGCGTTTTACAGGAAAAGCAGAAATTCAGCCTGCTCGAAGTGGAACTGCTCACCGGGCGCACCCATCAGATCCGCGCACATTTGGCTTCCATTGGACATCCGCTGGCCGGAGACGGGAAATACGGCACAAACGCACTGAATCGTGAAACGGGGTTCCGCTATCAGGCGCTCTGTTCCTACAAACTGCGGTTTGCTTTCACAACGCCCGGCGGGATTCTTGACTACCTCAATGGTCGTGAGTTTACCGCGGGCGACGTATGGTTTTTGAAGGAATTTGAACAATGGAAATAAATTCTAATTCCTTGTTTTCATTTTGAGCTGAAAAAATCGCCGGGAATCTCCCGGCGATTTTTTTGCATAAAAAGCTTTGACGGTCGCTGTCCGCCCTTTCAGGTGTTTTTGTCCACCTGATGGAACTGCTTGAGATTGCCGGTTTTTTCACTCCGTTTCTCCAGCTCCTGCTCCACATCATCCAGTAAAATTCCTTCATTCACCATCAATACCATCAAATGATACAGCAAGTCGGAAATTTCCAGCACAGTCTCATGATTGTCGCCGTTTTTCGCGGCGATGATCACTTCACTGCACTCCTCTCCGCACTTTTTCAGGATCTTATCCGTCCCCTTCTCAAACAGATAACAGGTATAGGATCCCTCCCGCTGTTCTCCTTTTCTGGAAAGGATGGTATCATACAAATGCTTCAATGCGTCGTTCATGATTTTCTCTTGTTCCTTTCTGACAGATCCCCGCCCAGGACGGGAAAGCGTAAACTGATCTCTCCCCGCCGTTTACGACGGTTCCAAGGGAACAATCTGCCGGAAAAAGCAGCTGTGGCTCCCGGTGTGACAGGCCGGGCCCGTCTGCACCACCCGCACGAGCAGCGTATCGCAGTCACAGTCCCCGTGAATGGAAACCACCTTTTGCAGATGGCCGGAGGTTGCGCCTTTGTTCCAGAGCTCCTGCCGCGAGCGGCTGAAAAACCAGGTATAGCCCGTTTCCAGCGTTTTACGGAAGGATTCGCGGTTCATATAAGCAAGCATGAGAACTTCTCCCGTCTCATCCTCCTGGACGATAGCGGGAAGCAGCTCTGATTTTTGAAAATAGTCCTCAAGAAAAGAAAAATCGCTCTGTGTCATGGGCTTACACCTTTCCTGTCCGGCACAAGGCGATCGCCTGACGCAGACTGAGATCTCCGGAATAAATGGCCTTGCCGCAGATCGCGCCGTACAGCTTGAGATCCGCCAACGTGACAATATCTTTGAGACTGCTCACGCCGCCGCTGGCAATGACATTGCACGAAACGGCGCGGTTCAGCAGATCCAGCTGCGCAAAGTTCGGCCCGGACAGCGTGCCGTCGCGTGAAATATCGGTGAAAATGATATACTGCACGCCGATCGCGTCCATACGCTTTCCAAGTTCGAGATAGTTGATAGAGGAGGTTTCCGTCCATCCCTCCGCAGCGACCATTCCTTCGTTGGCGTCAATGCCGACCGCAATCTTATCCCCGTATTTTTTCACGGCTTCCTCAACCAGCTTGGGATTGTTGATCGCCGCCGAACCGAGAATCACGCGGGAAACACCCTTTTCGAAATAGAAATCAATGGTTTCCATCCGCCGGATGCCGCCGCCGATTTCAATTTTCAAACCGCAGCCCGCAATAATTTTCAAAATCAGATCCGTGTTAACCGGCTCTGTCGCAATCGCACCGTTGAGATCCACGATATGAAGCCACTGTGCGCCTGCCTTTTCAAACTCCTGCGCGGTGTTCACCGCGTCTCTGGCCACCTTATACGCCGTGCCGTAATCGCCGCGCACGAGACGCACGCAGCAGCCATTCATAATATCAATCGCAGGAATTACTATCAAAACGATTCACCCTCGCCTTTCCTTCCAAAGAGAAACTCCTCTTCCCCGGTGTATCTATGAAACAGTGCCGCATTACACGGAAAAAACCTTCATTTTTTATGGCGTCTTTCCAAAAATACAGCAACAAATCATTAGAATCTATCTCTATTATAATACACCTTTCGTAGAAAGCAAGCCTTTCTTTTCAGAAACCGCAAGGCGGAGCGCATGCGCCGCCGCTTTGAACATCGCTTCGATCTCATGATGGGCGTTTGCTCCGTATTCCAGACGCAGATGGAGTGTGATGCCGGCATTCATTGCAAACGCGCGGAAAAACTCCTCCGTCAGGCAGGCATCATATTCACCGCAGCGCTCTTGCGAAAAGTCTGCCTGAAAGCGCAGGAACGGACGGCCGCTGACATCCACCGCCCCAAACGCCAAGCTTTCGTCCATAGGAACAAAAAAGCTGCCGAAGCGGGCAATACCGGATTTATCACCGAGGGCTTTCTCGAGAGCCTGTCCCAGCACGATGCCGGTATCCTCCACTGTATGGTGGCCGTCCACCTCCAGATCCCCTTTCACACGGATTGTCAACCCAAAGCCTCCGTGCACGGCGAAAGCGTTCAGCATGTGATCGAAAAAGCCAATCCCGGTGGAAATGGAAACGTCTCCCCCATCGAGACAAAGCTGAACGGAAACGTCGGTCTCCTTTGTCGTTCTCTCCGTTTTTGCTTCTCTCACTGTGTTTCCTCCTCCGCTATCAATTCGCCGAACGCCCGCAAAAACGCCGCGTTCTCTTCCTCATTTCCTGCCGTCACGCGCAGATAGCCTCCCATATGACGGATAGCAATGCCGCGCTGAAGAAGTCCCCGAAAGATGGACTCGGCACGATCGGTTTTGAGAAAGACAAAATTGGTGCAGCTCTCATACAGCGAGAACGTGCCGGGATGCTCCTCCTGCATACGCACGAGGGTCTTTTGCAGCGATTGGCGCGACTCCACAATCTGCGCACGCGCCTGCTGCTCCCATTCGCGCTCTCCCAGAACAAGCGTCCCCACCGCCTGAGAAAGCGAATTGACGTTATATGGGGACTTCACCGCCCGGAGCACACGCGTCAGGCGGGGCGAAGATACGGCAAAGCCCAGGCGCAGGGCCGCCATGCCGATGGCCTTGGAGCAGGTGCGCAAAATCACGAGATTGTCGTATTCCTCCACCTCGTTCAGAAGGCTCTGATCCCAGAAATCCATATAGGCTTCATCAAGCACCACAAGTGCTTCCACAGAACGAATCAGGCGGCGGACCTCCTCCCGCGCAAGGCCGAGGGACGTTGGATTGCAGGGATTGGAAAAGACGATCATGCGGACGTTTTCCGCCTTCGCCTTTTCAACGACCGCGTCCACGTCAATCGTCAAATCCTCGCGTTTGCCGCAGGTCACGACGCGTCCCTCCGAGATAGACGCGTAAAACTGATACATGGAGAAGTCCGGCAGGATCACCATCATCGCCTCCCCTTTCATCAGGAAGGCGCTGCAAAGGATGGAGATCAGTTCGTCCGAACCGTTTCCTGCTGTGACAAGCTCCGGAGATATGCCGTAATAGGCGGCGAAGGCTTCCGTCACCTCGCGGGAAAGCGGATCCGGATACCGGTTGAAGGCCGTCTGCGCGGCGGCTTTCGCAATCCGATCGCGAACTTCTTCTGGAAGCGGAAGAAACGACTCGTTTGCATCCAGGCGCACAGGGTATTCGCCCGCGATCGGCTCATACGGAACGAGATCCCGGATTTTTTCGTTCAGCTCATACATGGAATCACGGCTCCTCCTTCCGCACCTGAATGGAATTCGCGTGCGCTGTCAGCCCTTCGGCCTGCGCCAGACGAATGATATCGTCCGCCTGCGGCAGCAGGGCGCTGCGCGTGTAATAGATAAAGCTCGACTTCTTCACAAAGCTGTCCACGGAGAGCGGCGAGAAGAAACGCGCTGTCCCGCTGGTGGGAAGCACATGGTTCGGCCCCGCGAAATAATCCCCGAGCGGCTCCGGCGAGTAGTTCCCAAGGAACACTGAGCCAGCGTTATCGAGACGGCCGATGTATTCCATCGGATCGCGCACGCAGACCTCCAGATGCTCAGGCGCCAGCTCATTGGCAAAGCCCACGGCCTCCTCCATGGTGGAGCAGACCAGAATGGCGCCGAAGCTGGACAGAGATTCCAGAATGATATCCTTTCTCGAAAGCGTCTGCACCTGGCGCTCCAGCTCCGCCGCCGTCTCACGGGCAATCGCTTCGGAGGTGGTCAGAAGGATGGCGGAAGCCATCGGATCATGCTCCGCCTGGCTCATGAGGTCGGCAGCCAGATAGCGCGGATTCGCCGTCTCATCGGCCAGAACGAGAATTTCACTCGGCCCGGCCACCATGTCGATGTCTACCGTGCCGTAAAGCTGCTTTTTGGCCGTGGCGACGTAGATGTTGCCGGGGCCGACAATCTTATCCACCTTCGGAATGCTTTCCGTTCCATAGGCCAGCGCCGCGACGGCATGCGCGCCGCCCACCTGAAGCACACGATCAACGCCCGCCACAAGAGCCGCCGCCATAATGTCGGGGTTCGCCTTGCCGCCCTTCACGGGAGTCGCCATGATCAGCTCGCCCACACCGGCAATTTTCGCCGGGATCGCGTTCATCAGCACGGACGACGGATAGGCCGCCGTACCGCCCGGCACATACAGGCCAACACGCGACAGGCCGCGAATCCGCTGTCCCATGAGCACGCCGTCCTCCCGCGTCGTGAGCCAGCTCTGCTGCTTCTGCCGCTCATGGAAATCGCGGATATTGGCCGCCGCCTTCTTGAGCGACTCCACAAACAGCGGATCCGCTTTTTCTGCCAGGGCTTCCACCTGATCGCGCGGCAGCTCCAGGCTCTCCGGCGCGCCGCCGTCAAAGCGGTCGGCGTACATCCGCACGGCGGAATCTCCGTCCCGGCGGACTGTGTCCAGAATTTCCGCGACAGCGTTCTCCACCTTGAGGCCTGCTTCCCGGTTTCTCTCCTTCAACAGCTTGACATATTCTCTGGCGGACGCGCCGCCCTCCGTCACCATTTTGATCACCGCGTTGTTCCCTCCCGTTTTCTTGTTTCCTGCTCCATCTGGCTCACCAGCGTTTCAATCTCCTGTTTTCGGAGCTTCAAGCTTGCCACATTGACAATCAGCCGCGCGGAGATGGGGCAAATTTCTTCCACAACCTCAAGCCCGTTCTCTTTGAGCGTCGTCCCCGTCTCCACGATATCCACAATCGCGTCCGACAACCCCAGCAACGGCGCGAGCTCCACGGAGCCTTCAATCTTGATGATGCTCACATCCATCCCACGGCTCTCAAAAAATGCGCGGGCGGTGGCGGGATATTTGGTGGCGATGGTACGGGAGGAATAGCCGCTCCAAAAATCCGCCCCTTTGGGAGCGGCCAGCGCAAACCGGCACCGTCCAAAGCCCAGATCCAGCACCTCATAGAAGCTGGAGCCGTGCTCCATGATCGTATCCTTTCCCACAACTCCCATATCGCACACACCGTGCTCCACATAGGTAATCACGTCCGCGGCTTTGGCCAGAACCACTTCCAGCCGATCTCCCACGGGGAGAATCAGACGGCGGCCTTTGTTGTGAACCGCGTCACAGTCATATCCGATTTTCTCAAACAGGGCCACCGTATCCTTTTCCAGGCGGCCTTTTGTCAGCGCAATGCGCAGCGGCTTCATCTGGACTCCCCCTTTCCTCTTTCGTTTTCCAGACGGATTTCCCGAACCGTATCACCCACAACAGCCACACGGCAGATTCCGCGGCGGCGTGCATATGCCATGGTTTCCTCCTCCGTCTCAAATACGGAGGTCTCGCAGCTTCCCCCCTGCGCGGCCACACCGGAGGCAAACAAAAGCGCTTTCATCTCGCATCCCTCCGGCCCGAACACCAGCACATCCGGCTTCGGGCAGTCCGGCGCATAGCCCTGCTCCGCCAGCAGCTTCACCACCGCGTCCACGTTCACGGAAAAACCAATGGCAGGCATCGGGAGATCGAAGCGGGACAACAGGTTATCGTACCGACCACCCAGCAGGATCGCGTCTCCGCAGTCCTGCGCGTAGGCGCTGAACACCACGCCGGTATAATAATCGTTACGCTGCACCAGCCCCAGATCCACCATCAGCCGATCGCCCAGATCGAGCTGCACCAGACTGCGGTACAGGGAGTGTAGATATTCGAGCATGGAGGCCGCTTCCTCGCTTCCGCACAGCGGAGCCGCTTCGGCAAAGACCTCCTCCCCGCCGAACAGACGGGGCAAACGGCGCATCGCCGCCACGGAGCGGGTCTGTTCCAAGCCGTCCAGCAGCGTATTCAGCGCGGCGTAATTTTTTGCCTCGATCGTGGAACGGATATCCTCGCGCTGCTCCGGAGAAATCGGAAGCTGTGCGGCAATTGCGCGGAAAAAGCCCGCGTGCCCCAGTTCCAGACGGAAATCCGGCGTGCAGTGGGAGAGCGCTTCCACCGCCGTGGCAATGGCTTCGAGATCCGCCCGTTTTCCCGACGCACCCAGCAGCTCCACGCCTGATTGCAGCACCTCGTCGCTGCGGCCCGTCAGGTTTGGATTATTGCGGTAAATGCGCTGTGTGTAGTACAGGCGCAGCGGCTTTTCCTCGTTTTGCAGGCGGGTCGCCGCCAGACGCGCGATCGGCATGGTGGAATCCGGACGCATCACGACAAGGCGGCCGCGCCGGTCCGACATTTTATACATGATCTCCGGAGCGATTCCGGAGGTTTCGGGATCGAACACATCCATAAATTCCATCGCGGGGGTGACAACCTCATGGAAGCCGCGCGACACAAAAACTTGGCTCAGCTTCTGCTCCACCATGCGATTGATCAGACACTCTTCAAAGAGAAGATCCTTTGTCCCCTCCGGCGTTACTTTGCTGTATTTTTTCATCTTCTGCACGCTCCGTTCCCTTGCGAAAACGGCCTTTCGCTTTAGTTCGCTAATATAATATCATGATGAATCATCCGCGTCAAGAGATAATTTCCACATACTTTTGCTGTACGGACTCAAGAAAAATGGGAAACCGCCCTGTGTGGTTTCCCATTGTCTTTCTGTCAAAACAGCGTCATCTGCGAGCTTTGGGGAAGATCCTGCAAGGCTCCCGCTTCGTTCAGCATCTCAATCACCGATTTCGACACCTTGGAGCGTGCCTGCAAGTCGTCCACCGAAATGTACGCGCCCTGCTGCCCCGCTTCATAGAGGCTGTTGGCCGCGGCTTCGCCCACGCCGCCAAGGGAGGCAAACGGCAGACGCACCTTGCCATCCTCGACCAGATATTTTTTCGCGTGAGAACGGTAGAGATCAACCGACAGCACCTGGATGCCGCGCGCCAGCATTTCATTGACAATTTGAAGCGTCGCAAACGCGTCCTCTTCCTTTTTGCTGGCCTCCTTGCCTTTCATGGTAATCTCATTCATCCGGCGGCGGACGGCTTCGCGCCCCTGCGCCACCAAAATCCCATCAAAGTCCTCTCCGCGCACCGTAAAGTAGGCGGCGTAGTATTCAACCGGGCGGTGTACCTTATACCATCCGAGACGCAAAGCGGAAATCATATACGCCGCCGCGTGCGCCTTCGGGAACATGTATTTGATTTTCAAGCACGACTCAATGTACCACTCCGGCACACCGTGGTCGCGCATCGCCTGCTTATGTTCATCCGTTAACAGAGAGGGAGCCTTTCCCTTTCGGGTAATCTCCATGATCTTGAACGCCATCTTCGGCTCCAATCCTTTGAGCAGCAGGTACGTCATGATGCTGTCACGCGTACCGATCACTTCCGAGATGGTGCAGGTGCCGTTCTTGATCAGATCCTGCGCGTTGCCGAGCCACACGTCCGTTCCATGGGACAGGCCGGAGATCTGGAGAAAGTCCGAGAAGGTATGCGGCTGGGAATCCATGAGCATCTGACGGACAAAGGGCGTGCCCAGCTCCGGCAGGGAGAAGGTGCCCGTCTGGGAATCAATGTCCTCCGGCGTAACGCCGAGCGGCTCCGTGGAATGGAACAGCGCCATCACTTCGGGATCGCTCATGGAGACCTTCATCACCGGAATGCCGGTGTATTCCTCCAGATAGTGATAAATGGTCGGCACATCGTGTCCGAGTTCATCCAGCTTACAGATGGTGTCGTGGATGGAGTGGAAATCGAAGTGCGTGGTGATGTTATCGGAATTCTGATCGTTGGCCGGGTGCTGAACGGGACAGAAATCGTAAATCTCATAGCCCTTCGGCACAACGACCATGCCGCCCGGATGCTGTCCTGTGGTACGCTTGATGCCGGTGCAGCCGATAGACAAACGCATCTCCTCGGCCCGGTGGCAGGTCAGGCCCTTTTCCTCCTGATACTTCTTCACAAAGCCAACCGCCGTCTTATCGGCCACTGTGGCGATGGTTCCGGCCTTGAACACATGGTCCTTGCCGAACAGCGTTTCCGTGTAGCGGTGCGCGCCGCTCTGGTATTCACCGGAGAAGTTCAGGTCGATATCCGGCGTTTTGTCGCCGTCAAAGCCCAGGAACGTTTCAAAGGGGATGTTATGGCCGTCCCGATCGTAATCCGAGCCGCATTTCGGGCATTTTTTCGGCGGCAGATCGAAGCCCGATCCATAGCTGCCGTCGAGTATGAATTCGCTGTTCTTGCAGTTCGGGCAGATGTAGTGCGGTTCCAGCGGGTTAACCTCGGAAATACCCGACATACTCGCCACGAACGACGAGCCGACCGATCCACGCGAGCCGACGAGATAGCCGTGCTCCTCGCTGTTCGCCACCAGCTTTTGCGCCGTCATGTACAGCACGGAGAAACCATGCTTGTTGATGGAGCCCAGCTCACGCTCCAGACGCTTGCGCACAAGCTCCGGCATGGGATCGCCATAAATCTCCTTCGCACGCTTCCAGCAAATGGAATTCAGCTGTTCCTCCGCCCCGTCGATGAAGGGCGGGAACACGCCGTCCGGGATCGGGCGGATTTCCTCCACCATGTCCGCGATGAGATTGGAATTCTTGACGACAATCTCATACGCTTTTTCCTCGCCCAGATACGCAAACTCCTGGAGCATTTCCGGGGTGGTACGGAAGTAAAGTGGAGCCTGGTTATCCGCGTCGTCATAGCCCTGGCCCGCCATCAGGATCCGGCGGAAATCCGCGTCCTTCGGATCCATGAAATGCACGTCACACGTCGCCACGACGGGCTTGTTCAGCTTTTCGCCCAGGCGCACGATGGTGCGGTTGAAGTCCTTCAGACGTTCCTCGTCCGGCACCATGCCCTGCCGCACCATAAATTCGTTATTCCCCAGCGGCTGGATTTCCAGATAATCGTAGAATTCCGCGATCCGGCACAGCTCATCCCAGGGCGCGCCGTTGAACACGGCACGGTACAGTTCCCCTGCCTCGCAGGCGCTGCCGAGGATCAGCCCCTCGCGGTACTGCATCAGCACGCTTTTGGGGATACGGGGCTTTTTAAAGAAGTAATCCAGATGCGACATCGAAATCAGCTTATACAGATTTTTCAGGCCGGTCTGGTTGCGCACCAGGATAATCTGGTGATACGGCTTGAGCTTCTTCCAGTCTCCGCCCGTCAGTGAGGTATTGATTTGCTGCACGGTTTCCGCCCCGGTATCTTCGTGCAGACGCTGCAAAAGGGCAGCGAAAATCCCGCCAAGCACGGCCGCGTCATCGTTCGCGCGGTGATGGTTGAACGGAGCCAGCTTCAAATAGTTGGCCACTGTGTCCAGCTTATGGTTTTTCAGATCCTTGAGCAGAGAACGGCACATCGGCAGGGTGTCAATATAAGTATAAGGAAATTCCATCCCGCAGCGCCGGGCGGCGGCGCGCAGGAACGAGGTATCAAACTCCGCGTTATGTGCAACCAGAATCGCCGCGCCGCTGCCGCAGAAACGGAAAAATGCTTCCAGCGCTTCCCGCTCGGAGGGCGCGTCCTTCACCATCTCGTTGGTGATACCGGTTAGTTCGGTGATTTTCGGAGGAATCGGCTTTTCCGGGTTCACAAAGGTGTCGAACGTCTCCACGATCTCCCCGCCGCGCAGGCGCACCGCGCCAATCTCGGTAATGCGCTCCTGATTCGGGCTCAGACCCGTTGTTTCAATATCGAAGGAGATGAACTCCCCGCTGAACGGAGCGTCCGATTCTCCCTTGACAGCGGGAACCATATCATTGATGAAATACGATTCCACACCATAGATCACTTTGATGTGGCCACCCTTGCCGTTCACCTTTGCCGCCGCGTTCATCGCGTCCGGATACGCCTGCGCCACACCGTGATCCGTGATGGCGATCGCGGGATGGCCCCACTTTGCCGCGCGGGCAATCAGCTCACCCACACCCGTCACGCCGTCCATACTTGACATATTGGTGTGCAGGTGCAGCTCCACCCGCTTGACGGGCGCATCGTCGACCACCTTGGCCTGCTCCACCGTGGCCACAGCCCGCGGACGCAGAACAATCTCATGATCGTATTTGTCGTATTCGACCTCGCCGCGCACCACGATACTCGTTCCATTGGACAGCTCGTCGAGCGCCCGGCACTGCTTGGCGTCCTGCAAGATTTTGAGCGTAATCGATCCGGTGTAGTCCGTAATATTGATGGAGTATATCTTCCGGCTCTGATCACGGGTCATCCGCGTTTCCATGGAAAAGATCTCGCCCCAGACAGCCACGCTGCCCGCGTCAGGCGTAATCTTCGCGATCTGCATCAGGCGGACTCGCCCCATGCGGCCGTGGATTTCCTTCATCGTCTCCGGCAGAATGGCCGGAAGCATGGTCGCGCCGCTGCGGATGTTTACCACGGGCGGCACACGCTCGCCCCATGTCTCCGCGGAACCGCCCGTGCCGACACGCGGCGTCTGGCTGGCCGCCTGACGCGCCGCCGCCTTTTTTTCGTGGGGCGACTGACGGTTCATGGTGCTTTCATACTGCGAAACGGCTTCCACCACCGCTTCACGCCGCAGACGCTCCTCCGTCTGCCGCTGGCGTTCCAGATAGGCGCTGCTGTCCACATCCACCTCGGTGACACCGTCAAAATCGACGGCAACGGCCAGCCCGAACTCCTCGGAAATGATCCGGCTCATCAAGCGATCCGCGCGCCGCTGGCGCATCAGCTCCGCCCCGCCGTGGGCCAGCGTGACGATAATCTTTCCCTCCTCCAAACGCGCCTGCGCGTCGGAAAAGGTTCCGTTGATACTCGCGTCCCGCCGCTTCATCTCCAGCACCAGGCTCGGAAGATACTCCGCACAGAAGGCTTCCGACGGAAACTTCGGGCGAAGGCTGGCCCGCGTCAGTTGGAGCCCCGGCGAAAGAGCCACTCTTTTTTCCGCCTCATACAGCGCTTCCCTCTCCACCAGGGAGGGGAACTGCACCGCCGCCGTCACACAGCGGTTTATGGAATCCACCTGCATCATCTCGATCACGCCCTGCGCGATCGTCTCTGGCAGCCCCTCAAAATTGATGAAAGGACGAAAAAATTCTCCAAAGGTTTTATTCATTCCTGCTTTCTTCACCCTCAACCATTCTCAAAAACAGGGCGCCGGACAAAAGCCCGGAGCCCAGCTGTTCAAAACAATTCGATTTCCTTCATCAGCTCGTCCACCAGGCGATCCTCTGGCACCTTGCGCAGAATCTCGCCCTTGCGGAACACCAGCCCTTCGCCTTTGCCGCCGGCAATACCAACGTCGGCTTCTCTGGCTTCGCCGGGACCGTTGACCACACACCCCATCACGGCGACCTTGATATCCTTGGTGCAGGAGGCCAGCCTTGCTTCCACCTCATTGGCGATTGCAATGAGATCAATCCGCGTGCGGCCGCATGTCGGGCACGAGACAAGCTGCGGGCCGCGGCGCAGGCCGAGCGCGCGCAGAATATCCTGTCCAGCCTGCACCTCCTTGACGGGATCCGCCGTGAGAGAAACACGGATGGTATCTCCGATTCCCCTTTGCAGCAGAGAACCGATCCCGATGGAGGATTTGATCAGTCCCATCCGCTCTGTGCCCGCCTCGGTAACGCCGAGATGCAGCGGATAATCGCAGCGGGCTGCGCAAAGTTCATAGGCGCGGATGGTCGAATCCACCGTGGAGGATTTGAGCGACAAGATGATATCGGTAAAATCAAAGCGTTCCAGCAGAGAAGCGTGATACAGCGCGCTCTCCACGAGTGCTTCCGGCGTCGGCCCGCCGTGTTTAGCAAGGATTTCCCGCTCCACCGAACCGGAGTTCACGCCGACGCGGATCGGAATTCCTTGGGCGCGGCAGGCATCCGCCACCGCCTTCACACGGCTGTCATCCCCGATATTGCCGGGATTGATGCGGATCTTGTCCACACCGGCCGCAGCGGCCTCCAAGGCCAGGCGGTAATCAAAATGAATGTCCGCGACGATCGGAACGCTGACCGCCTCCTTGAGCGCGGCGATCAGGCGAACCGCGCCGCGATCCGGCACAGCGGCACGGATCAGCTCACAGCCCGCCGCTTCCAGCGCTTTCGCCTGGCGGACGCTTCCCTCCAAATCGGTGGAAGGAACGTTCAGCATGGACTGCACGGTCACAGGCGCGCCGCCGCCAATCCGGACGTTTCCCGCTTTCACTTGTCTGCTCATGTTGTCACGCTCCCAACCCCTGCCCTGTGAACAGGCGCAGGATATCGCTGAATGTCACCAACACCATCACAGCCATCAGGAAAATAAAGCCTGCCGCCGTGACAATCCCCTCAAACCGGCGCGGAATCGGACGGCGCACCACTGCTTCAATCAGCAGGAACAAAAGACGTCCGCCGTCAAGGGCTGGAATTGGCAGAAGGTTCATGATACCGAGGTTTACGGTGATGACCATGATGATATACACAATATTGCTCAGCGCTCCGGCAAAGCCATTGCTCTCGAGACCAGCGGACGCCGCCTGCGTGATAGCCGACGCTGTACCGACGGGCCCCGCCAGATCGTTGAGCCCAAACTGACCGGTTACCAGCATGAACAGGCTCTGCCAAACCAAACGGACAATCGAGATGGTATCCTCCACCGCTTTTTGCAGAACGGTTCCGAAGGTTTTGGGGATGGCCATCACCTTGAAGTCAAAGATGATGCTCTTCGTTCCGTCCTCACCCTGTACCGTGTTAAGCTTGACATCCGGGAAATGCAGCGTCTGCCCCTCCCGGTCGACGGTGAAATCCGCCAGCACTTCCGATCCGCTTGTGTCCAGAATCGCCAGCGCAAACTGGAGATCGCGGTCGGTCCGCACCGCATAACCGTCAATGCTGGTGATCACATCCCCCACCTGAATTCCCGCTGCCTGCAGCGCGGAATTTTCTTCAAACCGTGCCACCACATTCGAGCCCATCAGGGGCATTTGCAGCAACACAATCACCATCAGGATCAGGCCGAGGACGATGTTCATCACCGCGCCCATACAGGCCACCAGGATGCGTTTCCATACGGGTTTTCTGTTGAAAGCCCTCTCGTCGCTGCTGTCCTCCTGTTCGCCCTCCATGGCGCAGTAGCCGCCAATCGGAAGCAGGCGAAGAGAATAAAGGGTATCCCCCTTCTGGAAGCTGACAATTTGAGGGCCCATGCCTACCGCAAACTCATTGACCCGGATTCCGCACAGCTTCGCTGTGAAAAAGTGGCCGAATTCATGAATCGTAATGACAAGGCCGAACAGAAGAACGGCAATGATCACCAGCAATACTTGTGTGATACCAATCACCTCATTTCAAATTCACAGCCCGGCATGGGCCAGGACATAATCGCGTGCCGCCCGGTCGGCGTCAAGAATCGCGTTCAGCGTCACCGTACTCTCCCCCGCCGGCTGAGCCTGCGAGGCCTCTTCCGCCAGCTCCGCAATGCGCAGGAAGGGAAGCTTCCCCTCCAAAAACAGGCTGACCGCCATTTCGTTTGCTCCATTGAGAGCCGCGGGAGCCAGACCGCCGCGCGCAAGCGCCCGTCTGGCGGCTCCCATCGCGGGAAAGGCTTCCTCATCCGGCGGATAGAAGGTGAGCGTCCCCCAATCGGCCAGGCTCAGCCGCTGCACGGGCGACGGAAAACGCTCTGGCCATGTAACGGCATATTGAATGGGGATCCGCATATCCGGCACGCCCAGCTGCGCAATCACGGAATTGTCCGCATACTCCACCAGCGAGTGGATCACGCTCTCCCGATGAATCACCACGTCAATTTGAGAGGGCGGCATATGGAACAGCCAGGAGGCTTCCATGATCTCTAAGCCCTTGTTCATCATCGTGGCGGAATCAATCGTAATCTTCGCACCCATGCTCCAGTTCGGGTGGCGCAGCGCCTGCTCCGGGCCGACGTTTTGCAGCTCCGCTTTTTTTCTGCCGAAGAACGGCCCTCCCGAAGCGGTGAGGATCAAACGGGAAACCGCCTTCTCTCCCGGACTGCCCTGCAAGCACTGGAAAATCGCGGAGTGCTCGCTGTCCACCGGGAAAATCCGCACACCCTTCTCCGCCGCGCGCGCCATCACAAGCGCGCCGCCCGCGACAAGCGTTTCCTTGTTGGCAAGGGCAATGTCCTTCCCCGCCTCAATCGCTGCCAGCGTTGGTTCCAGTCCTACCATACCCACTACGGAATTACAGACCAAATCTGCTTCAGGCAAAGAAGCTGCCTCGCAAAGGCCCTCCATCCCCTCCGCCACGGTAACGTCGAGATCACGCACAGCAAGGCGAAGCATTTTAGCCGCCTGCGGATCGAAAACGGCCGCAAAACGCGGCCTGAATTCCCGGATCTGTTTTTCCAGCAGGGAGACATTCCCCTTTGCGGCCAATGCGCAGACAGACAGTCCCAGTCCACGCACAACATCCAGCGTCTGTGTGCCGATGGCGCCGGTGGAGCCCAATATGGAAAGCATCTGTTTCATTTTCACACCAAAGCCCTTCCAAGACGGAACCGAAGCCGTCCCCTGCGGGGCGGCTTCGGCACATCTTTTTTTTAAGGATTCCCTTACCCATCCGATCCTATGTGACAGCACGGAAAATATACCGTTACACTGGAGTAATCGGCAAAACCTGAACGAGAAGCAGAACAAACGGAGCCACAAAAATCACGCTGTCAAAGCGATCCAGAATTCCTCCGTGTCCCGGCAGAATATTGCTGAAATCCTTGATATGGCAGCTTCGTTTGATCAGGGAGAAGCTGAGATCCCCCACCACCGAAAGCGCGGAGCCAAACAGGCCGATCAGACCCAGAGTCAGGTAATTGACCGGCACCGTACCGCCGTAGGACCAGGAAAACACCAGCCCAAACACCAGCATCGCGGCAATATTCAGGATAAAGCCGCCTATCAAGCCCTCCACGGTCTTTTTGGGGCTGATAGAGGGACACAACTTATGTTTTCCCCACAAACTGCCTGCCGCAAATGCTCCAACATCCGATACCCATGCGGCAAACACCGCAATAATGACATAGAACATTCCATGGCTGCCTCCGATCGTGCGGATCGAGAGCAGCGTTTCCAGAGCGGTGGGAATCAGGATGGTCATGCTGTAAATCACACCGGCCTCCCGGAACGTGACGGTTTCGTGATACAGAATCAGGGAACTGAACAGCACAACGGTATAAACGTAGTAGGCGATCGAGTGCCAGAAGGAACCGGGCAGAAAAGGCGTAACCGCCGCAAACACAAGGCTCGGCGTCAAAAGGACCAGTTTGCGTGCCAAGCCAAGCGCCTTCACAATTTCAATCACGGCAAAAACGCTGATCACCGCCACCGCAATGTTCAGCGCCAATGGGAAGATATCGTTGAACACCACAATCGCCGCGAGAAACAGGATCAGGAAAGATGCGGAAATCACTCTCGATTTCAACAAACTAAACTCCTCCAAAGCGCCGGCTGCGGTTGGCATACTCCCACAAGGCGGCATTCAGATCTTCCGGACGAAAATCCGGCCAAAGGATATCCATGACAACATATTCCGCATAGGCGGACTGCCACAGAAGAAAATTGCTGGTGCGATGTTCCCCGCTCGGCCGAATAATCAAATCCGGATCGGGCTGCCCCGCCGTATACAGCGCGGAAGAAATCGTGTCCTCTGTGACATCCTCCGGAGCCAGGGAACCATCCTTCACCTTTTGTGCGAGGGTGCGGAAGGCATGCGTCAGTTCAGCACGCCCTCCGTAATTCATCGCAATGTTGAGCACCATCCCCGTGCGCCCTACAGAGATCTCCTCCGTTTCCCGGATCAGCTCCTGAAGCTTTTTCGGAAAAGCGGAAACATCCCCCAGAAACCGCACGGCAATTTCATCCTCACGGAAATCGCGCAGCGCCTCATCCAAGTATTGACGGAACAGCACCATCAGCGCGGAAACCTCCTCCGCGGGGCGCGTCCAATTCTCTGTGGAAAACGCATAGACAGTCAGATAGCGGATGCCGATGGAAGCACAATAGCGCGTGATTTTTTTAAAGTTGGCCGCCCCCGCGGCATGACCAGCGGAACGAGGCAGCCCACGACGCTTGGCCCAGCGTCCGTTGCCGTCCATGATGATCCCCAGGTGAACCGGAAGCTTCTGCGGCAGTGTCTCTTCCATAAGCGTTTAAATCTCCATGATTTCTTTCTTTTTCTTTGCTTCGACTGTCTCGATCTCCTTGCAATACTTATCCGTAAGATCCTGGGTCTTTTTTTCCGCCTGCTTGAGATCGTCCTCTGTCAGCTCGCCGTCCTTTTTCTTCAGCTTGAGCTTATCCATGGCCTCGCGGCGGACATTGCGCACAGCCACCTTGGATTCTTCCGCCATCTTGGAAATCTCCTTCGCGAGCTCCTTTCTGCGATCCTCTGTGAGCTGCGGGAAGGTGATACGGATAATCTTGCCGTCGCTCTGCGGGTTGATTCCGATATCGGATGTCTGAATCGCCTTTTCAATGGCGCGGCAGACAGAAGCATCCCAGGGCTGGATGGTCAGCACACGGGCTTCCGCCACGGAAACGGCCGCAAGCTGATTAATGGCGGTCGGCGTGCCGTAATAGTCCACACGCAGCTTGTCGAGCACCGCCGGATTGGCGCGTCCTGCGCGAATCGCCGCGTAATCTTCCTGCAGTACAGAGATGGTTTTTTTCATATGGTCTTCCGCTTTTTTTAAAATTTCCTGCATAGTTCATGCCTCCTTCACGAGTGTCCCGACAGGTTCGCCGCAAATCGCCTTCACAATGTTGTCGGGATGATCGATGTTGAATACGAGAATCTGGATGCCGTTGTCACGGCAGAGGGTTGCAGCCGTGCCGTCCATCACCTGCAGGTTCTTGTTCAGAACCTCCATGAAAGTGAGGGTATCGTATTTGACCGCATCCGGGTTTTTCTTGGGGTCGCTGTCGTAAACGCCGTCGACCATGGTAGCCTTCATGATGATATCCGCGTCAATTTCCGCCGCACGCAGAGCTGCCGCCGTATCGGTGGAGAAAAACGGATTTCCTGTCCCGCAGCCGAATACCACTACACGGCCTTTTTCCAAATGCCGGACGGCACGGTTACGGATATACGGCTCCGCGATCTCCTGCATGGAGATCGCCGTCTGCACACGGACGGGAACTTCGAGCTGCTCGAGCGCGTCCGCCACACCCAGCGCGTTGATGGTGGTGGCAAGCATGCCCATATGGTCGGCGCGTGTCCGATCCATCTTTCCGCTGCTGCGTCCACGCCAGAAATTACCCCCGCCTACAACGATGGCAACCTCAACGCCCATTTCGACACAAGCCTTGATCGGCTCACAGATGGCGAGCACTGTGTCAAAGTCAATGCCGTGCTTCTCACTGCCCGCGAGCGATTCCCCGCTGAGCTTCAAAAGGACGCGTTTATACTTTGGCTCCAAGATATAACACCCCTGTTTTCCCTTCCAAAAACGAATCCTGTCTGTTTTCATTCCGCGAAGGGATATTTTCTTCCGTTTTATTTTACAATAAGCGACTGGTAAAGTAAAGGGGAATCCATCCAATCCTGACAAGATTTATAGTTTAGTCATATTCCATCCCACGCCGTTTCATGCATCTCTTGTTCCTTTTGCAATCCCAGCCTATATCAGACCAGCCCGGCGATGACGCCGACCAGGTGCACGATAAGGGCCGCAAACCATGCCACGACGCACTGGCCGGCCATCACGGCGGCAGCCCATTTCCCTCCCAGCTCACGGCGAATCGCGGCAATCGCTGCGACACAGGGAGTGTACAAAAGGCAGAACACCAGCAGGCAGGCCGCTCCGAGCGGCGAAAGCACAGCGGCAATTCCTTCTGCCGACGGAATCAGGACGGAAAGGGTGGAAACCACACTCTCCTTCGCCATAAAGCCTGTAATCAGCGCGGTGGATACACGCCAGTCACCAAAGCCGAGCGGCTGGAAGATCGGGCTAATCAGCCCTGCTACGGAAGCCAGAATACTGTTCTGGGAGTCGGCGACCAGATTGAATTGCAGATCAAACGTCCGAAGGAACCAAATCACGATTGTCGCGACGAAAATCACGGTAAAAGCGCGCTGCAAAAAATCCTTCGCCTTGTCCCACAACAGCTGCGCAACATTCTTCGCGCCCGGCATCCGGTAATTCGGCAACTCCATCACAAACGGAACCGGTTCGCCCCGGAACAGGCTCCCTTTCATCAGCAGCGCGGCCAGAATTCCCATGACAATACCGAGAAGATACAGGCCAATCATCACAAGGGCGGCCTGGCCCGGAAAAAACGCCGCGGCAAAGAATCCATAAATCGGAAGCTTGGCCGAGCAGCTCATGAAGGGGGTCAGCAGAATCGTCATTTTGCGGTCACGCTCCGAGGAGAGCGTACGGCTTGCCATCACGCCCGGAACCGTGCAGCCGAAACCGATGAGCATCGGCACAATGCTGCGCCCGGAAAGCCCAATTTTGCGCAGAAGCTTATCCATCACAAAAGCAACGCGCGCCATGTACCCACTGTCCTCCAGCATGGAGAGAAAGAAGAACAGCGTCACGATGATTGGAAGAAAACTCAGGACGCTTCCAACACCGTTAAATATGCCATCTATCACAAGCGAATGCAGCACCGGGTTGATATCCGCCGCCGTCATAGCTGTGTCCACCACTCCGGTCAGCCAGTCGATCCCCATCTCCAGAAGATTGGAGAGCGCTTCCCCGATGACATTGAAGGTCAGCCAAAACACCAGGCCCATGATCGCAAGAAAGGCGGGAATCGCCGTATACTTGCCGGTCAGGATTTTATCTATCTTCCGGCTGCGGGCATGCTCGCGGCTTTCCTTTGGTTTGATCACGGCAGCGCTGCACACACGGCGGATAAAGCGGAATCGCATATCCGCGATAGCCGCCGCACAGTCCAGCCCGCGCTCTTTTTCCATTTGCAGAATAATATGGCCAAGCATATCCTTCTCATTGTCGTCCAGCTTGAGCTGCTCCAAAATCAGCGGATCGCCCTCTGCCAGCTTGGAAGCGGCAAACCGCACCGGGATCCCCGCGTTCTTGGCGTGATCCTCAATCAAATGCATGATCGCGTGAATACAGCGATGCACCGCGCTGCCAATATCGTCCGCGCTGCAAAAGTCCACCCGGCCCGGCTTTTCCTGATACTTCGCAACATGGATCGCGTGGCTGACCACTTCGCCGATTCCTTCGTTTTTCGCGGCAGAAATCGGGATCACCGGCACACCGAGCAGCCGTTCCATCTCGTTGATCAGGACAGAGCCGCCGTTTTCACGCACCTCATCCATCATGTTCAATGCCACCACCATCGGCACATCAAGCTCCATAAGTTGAAGCGTCAGATACAGATTGCGTTCCATATTGGAAGCATCCACCACATTGATGATTCCCTTCGGCTTCTCCTGGAGCAGAAACTCACGTGTCACAATCTCTTCGCTGCTGTACGGAGACATGGAATAAATACCGGGCAAGTCTGTGACCAGCGTATTGGGATGTTCCCGGATCACACCATCCTTGCGATCCACTGTAACACCGGGAAAGTTGCCGACATGCTGGTTGGAGCCGGTCAAACGGTTGAACACTGTCGTTTTGCCGCAGTTCTGATTTCCCGCAAGCGCGAAGGTGAGCGTCGTCCCCTCCGGCAGAGGATTCTCCCCCGCCTTGACATGGTATTTGCCGCCCTCGCCCAAGCCAGGGTGAGGCGTTCCGCGGACAGGCTCTGCCGCCGCTTCCTCCGTCGCCCTGTCCACAGGAACAATCTGAATCTTGTCCGCGTCTGCCAGCCGAAGCGTCAGCTCATACCCATGCACCTTGAGTTCCATGGGATCTCCCATCGGAGCCAGCTTGACCATCGTAACCTCGGCTTCCGGGATCAGACCCATATCCAGGAAATGCTGACGCAGCGCACCCTCTCCCCCAACGGTGAGAATCTTCGCTGTTTTCCCCGCTTTCAATTCCTTCAGTGTCATCGTTTTCATTCCTCTTCTCTCTCCGGATTTGAGGGAAATCCCTCAGAAAACCATCTGTATCAGCAGCATATAGCATATCGTTCCTCCCGCGATGGAGAGGAGCATTTTTCGTTTCCACAAGTGCAGGCAAGCAGTGACGGCAATCGCCGCCAGCTCCGGCAAACCATGAGTCCCGGCGGAAAAGTTCACATCCCGCAGGCAGTAGACGATCAGCAGCCCAAATACAGCGCCCGGAAGCACCTTCCCCAAATAACGGATATACGCCGGCGTTGGACGCTGATCGGAAAATATTGCAAAGGGAAGAAACCTTTTCCCCTTTCCTTCCGGTATTTTATTGTAGCATTGATCGATTGTACAGGCAACAGAAGATTTCAGCGGAAGGGGAAAAGAAAAGCGCGGCGTGTCCTGCTCAACAGCAGAAACACACCGCGCCCTCTGTAAATTCAGGGATTAAGCTGCCAAATAGCATAATTCAAATATCCCGCAAATGCCACCCAAAGCAGATATGGAATCTGCAAAAGCCCGGCAACAGGACGAATCCGGTAAAAAACGAGGGTCATGGCCAAAATCAGCAGCCACAGGATCACCAGCCACACCAGAGCAAACAGATAATTCTGTGCGTTAAAGAAAATCAGGCTCCAGGTAAAGTTCATCGCCAGCTGAGCAATCCACAAGGCCAGCGCCTGCTTCCTGCCCTCCTCTTCTTCTCCCCATACCAGAGCCATTCCAACGCCCATCAACAGGTACAGAATCGTCCACGCGATTGGGAATACAAATCCGGGCGGCGTCAACGGCGATTTTTTTACGGCCTCATATGAGGTCTGCATCGCTTCCCGTGTCAGCCATCCGGACAAAGCCCCCGCCGCAAGTGCCGCCGCAGGGAACAAAAGAAATCGTGCCCACTTTTTCATGGTGCACCTCCTTTCTTCTTCATTAGTATTCCCCGGAAAAGCTGCGCAGAACCGCTTGGGTCAAATCCCGGCCACACAATTTTCCAATGAACCGATATTGAAATTTACTGTTTTATGTTGAGGAGAATGGTATTTAATTTTTAAAAAAAGCCGCCGATATATCTCAATACATAGAAAGAATGTGTGATGGAAAATGAAGAAAGGATTTAAGAAATGACCAAAATACTTTTCGTTTGCCACGGCAATATCTGCCGGTCACCGATGGCGGAATATCTGATGCGGGATCTAGCGGAACGTTCTGGCTATGGAGATAAAATTTGCACCGCGTCTGCGGCAACCAGCACAGAGGAAATTGGAAACCCGGTGCACAGGGGCACACAGCGGATCCTCCACGGACTTGGTATCTCCTGCGCAGAAAAACACGCCGTGCAGATGACACGGCGCGATTACGAAGCATATGACTATCTGATCGGAATGGATGACTGGAATCTGCGCAATATGCGCCGGATCTGCGGAGGCGATCCAGAGGGAAAGCTGTTCCGTCTGCTTGATTTCACCGATTCTCCCCGTGAGGTGGCGGATCCCTGGTATACGGGAGATTTTGAAACAACCTACCGCGATATTCAGGAGGGCTGCGAAGCACTGCTCCATCGCCTGAAACAGGAGAAAAAAATATGAATCAACAGGAACAAACGGATTCTGTATTTCAAGAACGGTATCAGCAATTTTGGGAGGAACTGGGATCCGGCAAAGTGATGGTACTGTCCACTTCCCTAAACGGTATAGTCAGTTCACGGAGCATGAGCATCGTTGTTCTGAAAGAAAAGCTGTTCTTTCAAACAGACTGCACCTTCCGCAAATATCGTCAATTAATGGAAAATCCTCATGCGGCGCTTTGCGCTGGCAACATCCAAATGGAGGGTATCTGCCGCGAAATTGGAACCCCTCAGGAGAATGAGGAATTTATTCAGGCATTTCAAACCCATTTTCCAAACTCGTTTCAGAGATATTCCATGCTGGAAAAGGAGCGGCTGTTCCTGTTCGAGCCAAAATTCATCGAACGGTGGCTTTATGAAAACGGAATTCCCTATGTGGAACAATTTGACATTTGCAGCCAACACTATTCCATGACTCTCTATAGCGGAAAATAAACTATTTTCCATAAGGTGAAGTTTTTTCTAAAGTCCCTTGCTTCTGTCCATGAACTCCTCGTAAGTCATCATGGAATTTAAAACAGGAATCATGGAGTTTACAGAAAGATGCTCCGGCAGACCAACAGCGGTCAAAAAACGCCGCCGTTTGGCCGCGCTGTCATCGCGGCCTGTCAGCCCTGCCTCAAACAGATCCAGCTTTGTGATGGGGTGTACTGCCGACGAGGCGCGCGGTTCTTCTCCGCATGACACCCCCGCCCTCAAAATCGCCTCGCGCAGGATCTCCACCGGCAGTCCTTCCACCCCCAGCTTTCCTTCGCTGGAAGGTTTCTCTTTCCGGCGCTCTTTTCCCAAAATATCCGGAATATAGGCATGCTTGATTTTGGAAGGATCGATAGCCCCTGTTAAATAGTGGCGGATCTGAAAGCCTGCTCCGTCACTGTCTGTCAGAACCAGCAAACCTCTGGTATCCGCCATCTTTCTGAGAAAAGACAGCTGCTTTTTGTCCCGAAAAATCTGAAAACCATGCGTTTCAATAATCAGGCCGTCAATCAGCGAGGAAAGCTTGATCTTGTCATACTTTCCCTCCACGATGACGGCTTCCTTTATTTTGAGTTTTGTCAAGCCATTTTCTCCTTCTGCGCGGCGAGAAGCAGCCGCGCTATCATTTTTTCCATGATAATCCTGCGGCTTCCTCTTGCTCCCTTGAGAGCGGCGTCCGTTTCCAAAAGAACATCCAGGCTTTCGCGCAAAGCCGACAGAGAAAGGGAACGCACATCCCGTTCCGCATTGCGCAGGCGAAACTCTTTCCCTTTATAATCGAAATACTGCGCGGGAGTCTGCGCGGATAAGCCGCTTTGAATGGAAGAACGCACCCGATAGAGATCCAGATACGAGGAGGACAGCACAGCCAAAACGTTAACCGGCTCCTCATTCTGGTAAAACAAAAGATCCAGAACACGGTATGCCTTATCGTACTCTCCGGCGATAATTGCCTTTCCCAGCGCAAACACGTTGGCTTCCAGATTCTTTGTCACCAGACGATCGATCAGAGCGGCGGTTATCTCCCCCTTCTCCTGATAGGAGCACAGCTTTTCCAATTCATGATAGAGCGTGCGCAGATCGTTGCCCGCATAGGAAACGATGCGGGAAGCGTTGGGACGGGAAAGGTCACAGCCTCGTTTCGCGGCCGCCGCGCAAAGCGTTTTTTCCAGCTCCGCGCCAGTCCGGCGCTCCATCACTGTGCTGACTCCGGCCTGATTCACCGCCGCCGCAAACTTTTTCCATTTGGATGATTTTTTCACGTCGACCGCAAGGCCTGGACAATAAAACAACAAGGAAGTGGAGTCCGGAAGATTTTCCAAAAGTTCGTGAAGCTTTCCCAGCTCCACTGCTCCGCAGGTCTCCACGTCAAAATCGCTGACCGTCACACATTTGCGTTCCGCCATGAAAGGAAGTGCTTCCACGGCGTCCGCAATGGTATCCACAGACGTCTCCCTGCCGTCAAAGCGCTGCACATTAAAATCCGGAAAAGGAAGATTTCCCGCTTTTTCCAGAAATCGCTTGGTATATTTTTCTATCATAAACTTTTCCGGTCCATAGAAAAAATAGACTCTGGCAAATTCACCGGAATCCAGCTGTTTTTTCAATTCCGATTCCGTATGCTGAGGCATTCAAAGCTCCCTCCTTACCTGTGTTGTGTTTTCTTCGCCAATTCGGATCTCGATCGGTCCGTCCTCCGTCGCAAGAGGAAGGAAGCTGTAATCCATATGCCAGACACGGCTCACTGTATCCTCATCCATACAAAAGATTCCGTAATCCGGTGAAAAACCGGCAAGGGATTCCGGTGTTTCCTCCATCACCAGAATGGTACAGTCTTTCCAATCCTCCGGCAGCTTTTCTTCCTCTGCCTTCTCCGGCCAAAGCAGAATTTTCTCATTCCCGCACAGAATCCGGACAAAATCTTCGGTGCGTTCAATGGAAACCGCATCGTCCCAGAGAGAAACCGTATACCCCTTTTCACAGCAAATCGTCTCCCCTGCTTTTTCCGATCCGTTGAGCAGCGTTGCATTGGCCAAAGATTCCCTGTCGCAAAGAAGAATGGCTGCCGGCTTCTTTTCCAGCGTATGCCCGGCATTGCTCCCCTCTTCAAAGCTCCCACTCACAAGGGCAAGCAAATCCAGTTCCTTTATATTCTGTGCATCCAGTTCCCGCAAAACAGGACTTTGAGAATACCCGCCGCACCCAACAACGGCTGCGCGGCCATTCCTCGTCAACACAATGGAAATGCCGTCGCCGGAGGAAAGCACCGAACAGCTTGTCACATTGCGCAGGGAAATCTGATGCGCCAAGAGTGTAACCAAAAAGAGAATCACGCAAAGCAGGCCGGTCAACCGGAATTTGGGACGGCTGCGCCCAAGCAGCACCGCCAATCCAAAAAGGAACAGCGCACACCCCAGCCACAGAAACGCCTCTCTGCCGGAAAAGGAAAAGCTGGCAAACGGCAAATCAGAGAGAAAATCAGCACAGCTTTTGAGATACCGGCAAAGCCAGGAAACGGGAAGCGCCGCGATCGATGCCGCTCCCGGCGCAACCACAGCCAGCAAAACCGTGAGGAAGGAAAGCTGAAGCAGCAGAGAGGATGGAACCATCATCAGAAGATTGGCAGGAATAGCCGCCGGTGAGATGGTTCCAAACAGAGGAAGGGTCAGCGGAAGGGTAAACAAAAGCGCACCCAGCGTAGAAGCAAGGAGAGCATAAACCGGACGCAGCAAACGGTGCAAAAGCGGATGGGAACCGTGCAGCCGTTCCAGCGCTTTTTGCAGCCTTCCCGCATAAAGCGAAATTCCGGCGGTGGCAGACGCTGAAAGGAGAAATCCTGTATCCGCAGCCGCATATGGATTGTGCAGGCAAAGCAGCAGCACGGCCAACCCCAGAGAATTCATGGTATCTGCCCGGCGGGAACAGCACTCGCCCATCAGCAAAGTCAGACACATGATCCCGCTGCGGCAGACAGAGAACGAAAAGCCCGCCGTGGCCATAAACAAAAGAATACCTCCCGCCACCCCCAGCACACAGACAGGACGCGGGAGACGGAGCGCACGCAGAAGCAAGGTGAGAAGCTGCGTTACCACGGCCAGATGGAAGCCCGATACCGCCAGAAGATGCGACACACCGGACACGCGGAAATTCTCCTGCACTTCCTTGGACAACTCATGCTTGTCCCCAAACAGCAAAGCCTTGACGAACGCGGAATCAGAGCGGGAAAAGACGGAATCTGCCGCATCATACAAGCGTTCCTTCCAGGAGAGGATGGAGATCCAGAGGGAATTCTCCCTGTCTGGAACAGAGATCGCTCCTTCATCTACCGGAAACGCATACAAATAGACTCCCTCCGCCGCCAAGGAAGCACGCTGTCCAAAAGGACCGGTGCTGCCATCCGGAAGAAACAGACGCATGGTGCCTTCCACACAGTCTCCCGGCCCATCTGCGATGGGCTCCTTGGCATAGACCAGGATACGGCCGTTTGTGGGAAACTCATGATTCTCAACCCGACGCACTTCCAGCAAATAACAGGTGCGATAGTTTTCGTTATAGGGAAGATCCACCACAACCCCGCTGATTTCCGTCTCCAAACCGTGAAGATTTTCGACACAGGAAAGACGGGAGGATTCCGCGGAAAAGCTGCTGAACGCAAGCGCCGCAGCCAGCATGGAAGCTGAGAGAACCATGCCTTTGCGAAACCGTTTGCAAAGGAAGAAAATGGTGAATAAAATTGACGCCGTACAAGCAAAGTAAGGTGACAGTCTTTCACCAAAGAAAAGAGCGACCGTCAACGCCAGCAGATACGAAAAACCTACCAGCGCCAGCGGCCGCTTCATTCTGACGAAAAGCCCCCTTTACAGACCGCCCCCTTCTATTCTGTTGGCGGCGGTGTCATTTCCCGGGGTTCTTCTGAAAAAACAGAAAAATCAAGCATTCTCCTCTTTGGTAAACAGCGGGAGAGGCTCCAGAAAAATAATATCGTCCCGATGCATGGCGTCACCTTCCGCAAGTACGCAGGCCCGCCCGACAATCACGCCGCCAAATTGCAGCACAAGGCTTTCAATGGCCGCAAGGGATTCACCTGTGCTGATCACGTCATCCACAATCAGCACGCGCTTGCCCTTCAAATCCCGATAATCATCCTCCGCAAGGAACAGCTTCTGCACATGATCCGTCGTGATGGATTTGACCTCCACATGGATTGGGTTGCGCATGTATGCTTTCACACTTTTGCGGGCCACCACATATCTGCGGCATCCCTGCCGGGCCATTTCATAGGCCAGCGGAATTCCCTTTGTCTCGGCGGTGATGATGACATCATGCTCAGGACATTTTTCCAGCAATGCCTTAGCGGTATGTTCCGTAATTTCCACATCGCCCAGCATCACAAAGCCCGCGATATCCATCGTGTCGCTGATGGGGCAAATCGGAAGCTCCCGGCTGCACCCGGCAATTTCCATATGATAATACTTTCGATCCGTATCGCTCATACAAACTCCTCTTTTCCTGCAAAATGAAGGACAGCATTTCTCAGCCGGGAGGCCACTTCATGGAACGGCCGCCCAGCAGATGGACATGCAGATGCTGTACCGTCTGCCCGCCGTCGGCTCCTGTATTGGCCACCAGCCGGAAACCGCCCTCCAAGCCAAGTTCCTTGGCCAGACGGGCCGCCACCTCAAAGATATGCGCCGCAATGCCGGAATTTTCCTCCGTGATCTCCGCAACGGAAGCAATATGCTCCTTCGGGATAATCAGGACATGAACGGGAGCCTGCGGTTCCAAATCGTAGAAAGCAAGAACACGTTCATCCTCGTATGCTTTTTTACTGGGGATCTCTCCCGCAGCAATTTTACAAAAGATACAATCGCTCATTTTTTCATTCTCACCACTTTCCCTTGCCGCTCCGAAGCTTTACGCGGGCGGTGCTCCTGGTTTTTTGACCAAGGATGCAGTCGCCGGCGCAGGACTCCGTACATCCGTTTTTCATTCCATATTATAGCACATGAAAAAAGTGCTGAAAAGAATTTTTTCGTCTCTTTTGCCAGGGGGTATCGGAAATCTCACAAACAAACCTTGCAGATTATTTCTTCATCATGTCCGCAACAATCGTTTCCGCCGCAGCAAGAGCCTCATCCAGTTTGGTCAGATCCTTGGCGCCCGCCATGGCGAAATCAGGCTTTCCGCCGCCGTTACCGCCGGTGATCTGCGCCACTGCCTTGGCAAGCTGTCCGGCATGCAGGCCCTTAGCCTGCGCGCCCTTGCCGACGGTCGCCGCGATACTGCCTTTTCCGCCGCTGGTGCAGGCAAGAACCGCCGCAATCTCAGAGGCCTGATCGCGGATACGGTCGCACATGGTCCGCAGAGCGGCAGGCTCCGTGCCGGAGAAGAGCGCGGTAATCACCTTCACACCGTTGATCTCCTTTGCCTCAGAGAACAAGCCATCCATCTGCATGCCCGCAATCCTGCTGTTGAGCGCCTCGATCGCAGAATCCTTCTCCTTGATCTCTCCCATGAGCTGGGCGGCGCGCACGCCAATGTCAGCGGGGTTGTTCAGCTTCATGACCATCGCCGTGCTGCCAATCAGCGCGGTCGCGTCCGTCAGCATTCCCAGAACGCCGAGACCTGTCACGCCTTCAATCCGGCGCACACCGGAAGCCACGGAGGATTCCGATACAATCTTGAAGAGGCCGATTTTCGCCGTATTGGAAATATGGGTGCCGCCGCAGAACTCGCGCGAGAAATCCTCCACGGAAACGACACGGACAATATCGCCATACTTTTCCCCGAACAGAGCCATCGCACCGAGCTTGCGCGCTTCCTCGATCGGCATCTCGCGGCAGCTTACCTCCACGCCCTTGAGGATTTCCTGGTTGACCAGCAACTCCACCTGTGCAATCTCCTCCGGAGTCAGCGCGGAGAAATGCGTAAAGTCAAAGCGGACATGCTTTTCATTGACCAGCTGACCGGCCTGTTCAACATGGTCGCCCAGCACACGGCGCAGAGCAGCCTGAAGCAGGTGAGCCGCCGTGTGGTTGCGCATGATAGCGGCACGGCGCTCCGCGTCCACGCTCAGGGAAACCTCTTCCCCAACAGACACGGCTCCCGCCGTCACGGAAATATGGTGCAGATAGTTCTTCGCATGGTTCTTGGTGGTGTTGTCCACGGTGAACATTGCGTCCTCAGATTCGCCCGTTCCAATATCGCCAATCTGTCCGCCGCCCTCGCCGTAAAATACGGTGCGGTCGCACACGATTACAGCCTCGTCGCCGGCTGTCACGGAATCCACACGAGCACCGTCCTTCACAATCGCGAGGATCTTCGCACGGCAGGACAGCTCCTCATAGCCAAGGAACTGCGTCTCCGGCACGCCGTCGAGCAGATTGCTTTCTCCCAGCCATGCGTCGGCTCCCGCGTTTTTGCGGGCATTGCGGGCGCGCACCTTCTGCTCCTGCAGCTTCTCGCGGAACGCCTCCTCGTCAATGGTAAATCCACGCTCGGCGGCAATTTCCTTCGTCAGATCCAGCGGGAAGCCATAGGTGTCGTTCAGACGGAACGCGTCCTCGCCGGTCATCACACTTGTATCAAGGCGATCCAGAATATCATTGAGCATCTGCATGCCCTGATCGATCGTCTTGGCGAAGCTCTCCTCCTCGACGCGGATCAGCTTGAGAATCATGGCGCGCTTTTCATCCAGCTCGGGATACGCGGTCAGGTTCTCATGGATCACGGTCTCGGCCACTTCGGAGAGGAACGGGCGATCGATGCCGAGGAGACGGCCATGACGAGCGGCACGGCGGAGCAGACGGCGGAGAACATAGCCGCGTCCCTCATTGCTCGGCATCACGCCGTCGCCGATCATGAAGGTCGTGGAACGGATATGGTCGGTGATTACACGCAGGGAAACGTCCTTCTTCTCATCCTCGCCATAGGTGACACCGGCAATGCGGCAGATATGCTTCATGATATTCTGCACCGTGTCAACGAGGAACAGGTTATCCACGCCCTGCATGATGCAGGCCAGACGCTCCAGACCCATGCCGGTATCAATATTCGGGTGTGCCATCGGCGGGTAATTGCCCTTGCCGTCGCTGTCAAACTGGGAGAACACCACGTTCCAGAACTCCACATAGCGGTCACAGTCACAGCCGACACCGCAGGTGGGCTTTCCGCAGCCGTACTGCTCACCGCGATCGAAATAAATCTCCGAGCAGGGGCCGCAGGGGCCGGAGCCATGCTCCCAGAAGTTGTCCTCCTTGCCCATGCGCACAATGCGGTCCGGGGCAACGCCAACTTCCTTGGTCCAGATTTCGAACGCTTCGTCATCGTCCTGATAAATGGTCACCCACAGCTTGTCCACAGGCATTTCCAGCACCTTTGTGCAGAATTCCCACGCCCAGGCGGTCGCTTCATGCTTGAAGTAGTCGCCGAAGGAGAAGTTGCCCAGCATTTCAAAGTAGGTGCCATGGCGCGCCGTCTTGCCGACATTCTCAATGTCGCCCGTGCGGATGCACTTCTGGCAGGTGGTAACACGCTTGCGGGGCGGCGTAACCTCTCCTGTGAAGTACTTCTTCATGGGTGCCATGCCCGAATTGATCAGCAGAAGGCTGTTGTCATCCTTGGGAATAAGCGAAAAGCTCGGCAGGCGCAGATGCCCCTTGCTCTCAAAGAACGACAGATACTTTTCTCTCAGTTCGTTTAATCCTGTCCACTGCATAACTTGACCCGACTCCTTATTCTGAAATCATGTTTGCGGCCTGCGCAAAAAGAAAAGGGCTCCCCCTCCCAATATGGGACGGGGAAACCCGTGGTACCACCCAAATTGCGCCGCAGCGCCTCTCTTGTCTCCTTAACGCGGAAAACGCCGTACTCTTCGCACGGGGCTCCGGGACGGCCGCCTCCGTACCCTTTCGCAGCCCTCTCACAGCGTCCCGAAGGACAAGGGCCTCTCTGCGCGAAGCGACACAGCGCGTTTCCCTTCAATGCCGGAAGCCTCACGGACACGGTACAGCCGCTCCTCAGGCTCCTATGAAACATAAAAATTATAGCCGGATTCTCCCCGGTTGTCAACCGACAAATCTCACAGAATTTCGCCTTTCAAAGCGTTTCTCCGTTTTACTGGGAAAGAAACAGCTCCCAAAGGCCGTCGGCAATCTCCTGGAAAACAGGGCCGCAGGTGGGGCCGCCTCCTGTTCCCGTTTCGGAAAAGACAACAATCACATATTGGGGATCGTCATACGGGTAAAAGCCCGCGAACCAGGAATGGACCTGCTCCACCCCATTTTCGTCAAAGCGGCCTGTCTGCGCCGTCGCTGTTTTGGCTCCCGCCCCGCCATGCGCGGGAGAATACTTGGTACTGGTGCCGTCCTCCACAGACGCACGCATGAAATTTTGCAAAAGAGCGGCGTGGTAAGCGCTCAAAACACGCGTTGGTTCCTGTTCCTCCACGCCGGACACGGTTTGGAGAGAGGCGTCAACCGTTCCCTGCACCAGCGAAGGCGCCGTATACTCTCCATCGGAAGCAATTGCGTTCACCATTCCCAGAATCTGGAGCGGAGTAGCGGTCAGTTCCCCCTGTCCAAAGGAAAAATTTGCCAAAGCCTGTGGAACCCGCAGAGAGCTTTCCGACGGCAAAATCCCGGAGCTGGACACATATCCCGGGGCAAGCTGTGTCCCGGAGCCAAAGCCGAAGCGTTTTGCCATATTGAGAAACAGGGAAGGATCCACCTGCTGCATGAGATGGACAAAGTAGGTGTTGCAGGAATTGGCGATCGCGGACTGCATATCCTCCACGCCATGGGATTCCTCATTGTAGCAATGGAAATCGCCGCCGGAAACCGTAATACTGCCGGTACACTCATAGGAAACATCCGGAGTCAGTCCAGACTCCAGCGCAGCGGCAGCGGAAACCAGCTTGAACACGGAACCGACGCTGTACGGAGCCAGACAGCGGTTCATCAGTGGGGAGTCATCGTCCTCCAGAAGCTGGGCCACCTCGTTCGGATCAAACGTCGGCAGGCTCACCATAGCCCGGATTTTGCAGGACGGCACCTCCGCCACGAGAACAGCTCCCTTTGTCAGCGATTTTTCCGCTGCCTGTTCTGCGATCTCCTGAATCCGTTTATCCAGCGTCAGCACCAGCCCGCCTTTCCCAAGATACGTCGTATCGGTCACAGTGGGCGTTTCACCCGCCAGCGCACGATGCAGGGCATCCACCTGATACAGAACAGATATTTCCCCTTTCTGCTCTGACAAATACTCTTCGTATGCTTTTTCCATGCCCGCCACACCATGCCCGGAACCGTCAAGATATCCGATCGCATGGACAGCCAGCTGGGAATCCCCGTACCGCTCCGGGATCTGGAAGGTCAGAATCCCATCCCCGGACACGTTTGACGGAAGGGACAGGGCAAACGGTGTGCCGTTTTGCAGAAGGGAGGAGATTTCCGCGACACCGTCGCTCCCCATCGCGCGGCTGAGATCGGAGGCCGTTTGCACGCCGGGAGCCACCGCGGCCACCCAGCGCTCCTGCTCTCCCGTAAGCGCAAGCAGATTGCAGTCATAAATGGTTCCGCGCGTCTCGTTCACTGTCAGCCGGTAGCTGCTCTGCCGCTGCGCCGTTTCCGCCAGCGATTCTCCCAGCGAAAGCGTATATACGCTCAAAATGCAGATCAGAAGCCCCAGCATTACGATTCCAAAAAAGCCTGCCACCCGCCGTTCCACGGTTCATCCCCCTTTCAGGCGCAGAAAAGGGGACGCGGCGCGCCCCCTTTTCACTCGCCCGGATAGTAGGAGTTTCCCCCTCGCGGACGCTTTTTATTCTGTTTTCCCTTCCAACGCCGACCACTTTCGCAGAATCGCACCGGGAGAAACCGGCGCATCCGAGCGCAGACGCACACGCATGGCCGGATGCGGCGCGGATTCGAGCGGTTCCCCATCCTCATTGAAAATCGCGTCAAGGGGAACCTCGTAAGGGCGGCGTCCCGGTTCCAGCACATCAGCTACATCGCCGCGAAAGAAACGGTTTTTCTGCGTCAGGAGCAGATCGCTCCCCTGCCGCCCGTCACAGACGGCAATCACCTCACAGTCACGCACATAACCGCCGTGCACCGTCTCCTGCCCCGGCTCCGAACCGAAATAAAAGCCGGTGCTGTACGGCCGGTGGCTGATCGCCTCCGTCTCCCGGACCATCCATGCGGGGACCGGCTCTGCCGGATGTTCCAAACACCAGTCGACCGCCTGCCGGTAGGCATTGGTGATCACCGAAACATAGTAAGCGGACTTCGCCCTTCCCTCGATTTTCAGGCTGGTCACTCCGGCCTGTATCAGCTCGGGGATGTGCTCTATCATGCACATATCCCGCGAGTTGAGGATATACGAGCCCTCGCCCGCCGTTTCGATCTCCATATACTGGCCCGGCCGCTTTTCCTCCACCAGTGCATATTTCCAGCGGCAGGGCTGGGCGCAGTCACCACGGTTCGCATCGCGGCCGGTCAGGTAATTTGAGAGCAGGCAGCGTCCGGAAAAGCTCATACACATGGCTCCGTGCACAAAGGCTTCGATCTCCAGCTCCGGCGGTGTGCGCTCCCGCAGAACGGCAATCTCCGAAAGGGAAAGCTCTCGGGCAAGAACGACGCGGGAAGCGCCGAGCCGGTGCAAAGCGTTTGCGGCGGCGTAATTGGCCACCCCAGCCTGCGTGGAAATGTGCAGCTCCACCTTTGGCGCATACTCCCTGGCAAGCTCCATCACACCGAGATCCGTGAGGATAAACGCGTCCACCCCGACTTCCTGCGCATGCGCAAGAAAGGCAGGAAGGCGTTCCATCTCGTCGCTGCGGGGAATGGTGTTGCACGTCAGATAGACGCGCACTCCCTGCGCATGGGCAAGCGAAACGGCCTCCCTCAACTCTTCGGGGGTAAAGTTGGCCGGCGCCGAGCGCATCCCAAATTCCGAACCTGCCAAATAAACGGCGTCCGCGCCAAAGCGCAGGGCAGCCCGCAGACGATCCATATCGCCCGCGGGAGCCAAAACCTCCGGTTTTCTCATCAGCGCAGCCCTGCCTTCACAAGATTCTGCTCATGCTCAGAGGATGTTCTGGCATAATAAGCGTTTCCCTCCGCGTCGTGGCAGAAATAGTAATAGTTTGTGCTCTCCGGATTCAATGCCGCTTTCACCGCATCCAGACCAGGATTGCAGATCGGCCCCGGAGGCAAGCCTCCAAGATTATAGGTGTTGTATGTGCTGACAAAGGTTTCCCGCTGGGCTTCCGGCACCTGATCCTTTGTGCGGTACGGATAGTACATGGTGGAGTCGCAGTCAAGCGTGTAAATGTCATACTGCGCGCCGTTGTCCAGACGGTTGTGCAGGACAGAGGAAACCATATACATATCGTCGGTATCGGCCGCCTCCATCTGAATGATGGAAGCCAGCGTAAGCACTTCATCCATTGACATGCCGGAGTTTGCAATCTGCTCCTGAAGCTCTTCGTCCATCAGCTTTTTATTCGCGTTGTTGACCAGCTTCATCAGCACGGAAGAAATGTTGTCATTCTGGTAAAAATCATAAGTATCGGGGAAAAGATATCCCTCCAGATGATAATACCGCTGACCTCTGTCCTCAATCGCGCCGAGCACATCATAGCTTTCATCCAGCTCCGTGGTATTGCAGGCTTCCATAAAATCGTTGGCGGAGCAAACACCGTTCTGTTCCAGCAAGGAAGCCAGCTCCACAATGCTGGTTCCCTCGGGGATCATCACGCGAACCGTGTCCAGACGGTTGGAGGAGCGCTGCAAGGTATTGATGATAGCCTGATAATCCATGGAGGTATCCAGCTGGAAGGTACCATTGCTGTAATACTCGCTGGAATTGGTGAAGCGAGCATACAGTTTGAAAAAGAACTTCTCCCGGATAATCCCCTTTTCCTCCAGGATATCAGCCACCTGATCTGTTGTCGGATCGACCGGCAGATCCACAGTAACGTCAATCGCTTCGCGTCCGGTGGCCAGCATGTCATTGATACCGGCCACCGCATACTGCCCTGCCACCAGAGAAACCAGAACCACCACAAGCAGCCAGACCATCCGGAAAAAGAGACGGTTTCCTCTTCGTTTCTGGCGGTTTCTCGCGTTATGTGCCAGCTCCGCGCGTTTTTTGGCCTGCCTCTCGCCGCGTGCGGCCTGTGCAGACTGCTGCTGTGCGACAGAGGGATCGCTGTAGCTGCTGATGGAGGAGGGTTCCTCGTAATCCTGCGTATTGTCATACTCTTCGTCTGAAATGTTCAGCGAAAAGCCGCTGACTCTTTTTTCCCGCAGGCGGCGGCTAAGCTCTTCCTCTGAGGGATGCAGGTTATGATTGTTTTCGTTCATGCTTTCTGTTTCCTCCGTTTCCCGGATGCGGACGAACTGCCGGTTTGGAAATATTGCGGATACAGCGCTCCGTGACAAGGATATCCACCGGGCGATCAAAATAGCCGTGCGGAAGCATACGGCGAACACATCCGCTGTAACAGGCTCCTACGGTCACGCCGCGAAAGCGCGAAAGGAATCGATCGTAATAGCCCTTTCCATAGCCGAGCCGGTATCCCTCGGAATCAAAGCTGAGACCCGGCACCACACACAGACCGCCCGTATCCTCCTGCACCAGCCGGGAGCGGCCCGGCACCGGTTCAAGCACCCCAAAAGCTCCAGGCTCCAGCTCTTCCATCGAATGGATTTCATAGAACTCCATCTCCCGGGTTCCAGGCACACAGCGCGGCACTGCAACATGCTTTTCGTCTGCAAGAGCACGGCGGATCAGGGCGATGGTATCCACCTCGATCGGCTTGCTCACATAAGTATAAATCCATCGGGCCTGCACATACTCGCGCAAGGAGGTCAGGCGGCGGAAAATGGACGCGTCCGCCTTTCTTTTCCTGTTTTCCTCCATGTTTTCCCGAAAGGAGCGGCTGTGCAGGCGCAGAGAATTTTTCAGTTCCTTGATGTTGATATTTCTGGTACGCATGGGCTCACCCATCCTTGCGCAGTGTAGCGGAAAGCAGGCTCACAGCCCCGGGACGCACATCGCCGCCCCAATCTTCCGGGCCTTTTCTTCGCCGCACAGGAGTTCTCCCAGACGAAGGGCAAAGGCCATCGCGGCTCCCGCGCCGCGTCCGGTGACAAAACGTCCGCTGACTTCCACCGGCTCTCCCGTTGTTCTGGCTCCTTTCAGTTCCTGTTCAAAGCCAGGATAGCAGGTTGCAGTGTGCCCTTCCAGAAGGCCAAGATGACCCAGCACAGAAGGCGCCGCACAAATCGCGGCCACCCAGGCGCCGTCCTGCGCCGCGGCTTCCACCGCCGCGCGCACCACAGGAGATTTTTCCAGATTGAGAGTGCCGGGCATGCCGCCGGGAAGGATCACCATTTCCGCCCCATCTGTCACGACGTCCTTTTCCTCCAAATCCGCCGTTACAGGAACGCCATGGGAGCCGGTAATCACCCTGCCTCCAACACCGACGGTTTTGACCTCACAGCCCAGGCGGCGCAGGACATCCACAGGCGTCAGAGCCTCGACCTCTTCAAATCCGTTTGCCAAAAACACATAAATCATCCGAAAAACCTCCTTTGTGATAAAACCAGTTAATCCAGAGACAATCCCAGATAGGGCGGACAATCCGGGAGGAACGCGGGAAGCTCACAGCCGGAAAGAGGCTTGAGCATACCGAAAGACTGTTCCTCACATGGGACATCCGAAAAAAGGGGCATCCCTCCGGCCGGCAGGCGGAACGCATACGTTTCAGCGGGAGCGTCGCGCAGAAGAAGCCCGAACAGCTCCGCCTGTGTCTGCAAAGACGCCGCCCATTCCGTTACCTCACAGCGGACTCCGTCCCCCGTGCAGAGCGCATAGGAAAGCGTTTCCCCCTCTCCTGCAATCAAAAGCTTCCCCCCATACAGGCGGGCGCTCTGTGCCGCATAAAAAAATCCGTTTGTTCCCCACAGAAGAGAACCCGGCCGTTTTTGAAGCCATCGATCCCGGCAGCGGCACAGCTCCCGCCAGGACGCAAGACGGTGTCCCGCCGGAGGATTCGTGCAGGCGGCACGCAATTGATCTGCCGTCACCGTCTGCCGCTTCACCCGATAATACGGGCGGTAGCCCGCCTTCTCATACAGCGGGATCAGGCCATCATGCGCAGGCAAAACCGCTGAATAGGACTGTCCCCGCTCCATACCGCGCATCGCAGCGCAGGCCAGCAGCGAAGAGACAAATCCACGCCCCCGAAACTCGGGGAAGGTCGCGGCGGCGTAGATATAATGCGCTTCCGCTGTTTCTCCGCCGGCAAGCTGTACGCGGCACGGCAGCAGATGCACCATCGAAGCCAGTCGATCTCCATAGCTGTAAACCAGGCAGTTCTCAGGACGGTACAGTGTGCGCAGATAGAAATTGACCGGGCGGGCGGGTTCATGAAAGCACGCCTGCCACAATTCCCGAAGCTGCCGCTCCATCCCGGGCCGGGCGGGGCCTATCACAGCGTTTCTCCCTTCGGAACCGCCATATACTTCTCCAGCAGGATAGCGGGCTGATAGGAGAGCTTTGCTTTGCGAAGACCCTCTATGCCCATATCCTCCTCCCGGTTGATATATTCGTATCCGGAAAGGGCGTTGGCCGCAAATTCGTGGTTGATGGCTGCATAAAGGCCATTGTAGCCGTCAACCGCCTTTTCAAAATGAATCACAAAACACCGGGGATTGATCTCCTCACCAACGGTAAAGGCCACAGGTTTTCCCTCGATGCGGATCAGGCCGCCCTTCATGCCAAGCGGTTCAAAGCCATGAAGCGCCGCTGCCACGGCGCAATTCTCCTCGCTGTGGCCATCTTCTCCGCAGCTTCCATGCTTGAGACACCACTCATGCGCCACCGCCATGCAGTCCTTGAAATTCTCGCGGGAAACCTCCTCATACGTCCACTGGTAGGAGCGGTTGAACTGTGCCAGATGATTCCGTTTGCCGTGCAGCTTACGTCCCGCCAACTGGATCAAATCCTCGGAGCGGTACAGGTAGTCGGCGTCATCCCGCAGGGGCAGGTAATCGAATTTCCCCGGAAACAGGCTTTCGTATTCCTCCAGCCTTTCCTTGGTCACACCCCACAGACGGAACGGGATTCCTCTTTCTTTCGCGTCCTCGATCAACACTTCCACCGCTTCGCGCAGGTCACCCGTTCCCTCGGGAACAACGTAAGCCCGCAGATCCTTCCCGAATCCGGAGAGCAGAAAATCCTTATAGCGGCAAATCTGGCGGCAATACGTCCAGCGCCAGACATACATCGTACCGAACGCATGCTCACTGCCAAGACCGCCGGAAGCGGAAAGTATCGGCTGTACCCAGTCACGGTCCTTGAGTTCCGGATAATAGAAATTCAGCATACAGTTTACGGCCTCAGGCCGTCTTCCTCCTTTGTGTCACGTTCCTTTGTTTTTTGTCCTTTGGCAAATCGCTTCCTCTATATAAGAAAGCACTTCTGTGTGGATTTCCTCCACTGTCTTAGGATTCTGCCCTGCGGCACAGGAAATCATGCGCCAGCCAAAGCGTTCCGCCGTGTAAAGAGCGGAAGCACGGCAAGCTTTCAGGTACGCCAGACTGCTTTCATGAATATCCTTTTTCTTCTCATCTCCCGCATACCGGCTGCTCAGCAAGCGCTGGGAGATCTCCACCGGCATGTCCAGATAAAGTGTGCAGTCCGGCTGAGGAAGCTCCAGCTTTCCATACTCAAAATCACAGACCCAGTCCAGAAACGTCTGCCATTCCTCCCGGGGGAGCTTTGTGAGCTGATACACCATATTGGAGGTGGTGTACCGATCTGCGATAACACATTCGCCTACAAGAAGAGCTTCCCGCCAATACTTGCGGTAGCTGGCAAAGCGGTCCACCGCGAAAAAGGAGGAAGCGGCGTAGGCGTTGACATCGCCGGGCCTGCTGCCGAACTCGCCGGATAAATACTGTCTGACCAGCGTGGAAGAGGGATGTTCATAGTCGGGAAACGACACCAGCCGCACCGGGATTCCCCTTTTTTGAAGGGAATCCAGAAGCAGCCGCGACTGCGTTCCCTTTCCGCTGCCGTCAAGGCCCTCAACTGTAATCAAAAGTCCTCTCATGCCTTGCCTCCGAATTTCCGGCGCACCTCGGCGGCTTTTCCGCAGGTCATTTTTCCTTCCGGACAGGCGCCGCGCAGGCAGGGCGGTCCCGCCTTTTCAAAAATATGGGGAGCCGCTTCACGGACCAATTCCAGCATCTGGCAGGCCACATCCCGGATCTCCCACTGGGCGCGGTTGCAGCAGCGGTGAGAAAAGAAATTGAGCAGAGAACGGGCGTTGAAGGTACACACCATCTTGGTTTCGCAGGCATTGGGCAAAACAAAGCGCGCATCCTCGATCGCGCGCTTTTCCGCGGCACGCTCCGCCTCCTTCTCTGTCTTTCCCTCGCGCAGAAGCTGCTCTCGGTGCTTTTCCATTAAAAGAGCCGTCAGACGCTCATAGTGCTGCTGATCCTCGCGCATGGCAGCCAGGAACTCCTCCTTCGCCTCCGGGATGGCCTCAATCTCCGGCGGAATGACATACGCAAAGGAATCCTCTGCCACATAGCGCTGGCTCTGCACGCTGTACGACGCAATACGGTGGCGTGTGATCTGCGCCAGAAGCGAGCGCGACACCCCCTCGATACCGAAGGTAAAGCTTGCGTGCTCAATAGGGCTTTCGTGGCCGATCTCCGCCAGCATCTGTACAAAGGAAGAAGTTTTTTCCTCTGTAAGCCCCTCGCGGATCGTCTCAATGGAGGACGGTGAATAGCACAGCTTCGCCGCCGCAGCCACCAGCTTTTCCGGCTCCGGCGTACAGGCCAGAAGCGTTACGGTTGCCATAAAATATCAGAGCCTTTCCTCTCAGGATTCACCGCTTTTCCCCTCTGTCGGTTTCCACGGGAAAAAGCAATATACGGATATAGTATAGCAAAAAAAGCGGGCCCGTTCAAGGGAAATCATTCCAGTCCGCGCAGGAGAGCGATCTCCGCCGCATAACCAGGCAGCTCATTTGGTGTTTCCAGACAGAACGGCAGGCCCTGAAGCTGCGGGTGCCGGACAATCTGGGCAAACGTATCCAAACCCAGAAAGCCTTCCCCGATTTTTTCATGCCGATCCTTATGGCTTCCCAGCGGGTTTTTGCTGTCGTTGAGATGAACGGCACGCAGACGGGACAGCCCGATGACCCGATCAAACTCCCGCAGAACGCCGTCAAGATCGTTCACAATGTCATAGCCCGCGTCGTGGACATGGCAAGTATCCAGGCATACGCCAAGATGATCGCGCAGCTCCACGCGATCCAAAATTGCCCGCAGCTGCTCAAAACGTCCTCCTACCTCGGTCCCCTTGCCCGCCATGGTTTCCAGAAGTACTGTTGTATGCTGCTCCGGTGTCAGAATCCGGTTGAGCTGGTCCGCGATCAGGCGAATGCCTTCCTCCATTCCCTGCCCCGTATGGCTTCCGGGATGGAAATTGTAAAGCGTACCGGGCAACTCTTCCAGACGCCGGAGATCGTCCGCCATGGTCTGCTCCGCAAACTCTCTGGTTTCCGGCGTGGAGGAACAGGCATTGAGCGTATAGGGAGCGTGCGCCACAATAGCCGAAAAGCCGTTGTCCCGCATCAGTTCCCTTAGAGCCAGGGTATCCGCGGGATCCATTTGCTTTGCCCGGCTCCCCCGGGGATTGCGCGTAAAAAACTGAAACGTGTTCGCCCCGATGGACAGGGCTGTTTTCCCCATCTGCAAAAATCCTTTCGATGAGGAAAGATGGCATCCGAGATACAGCATCAGCCGTTCCCCCTTTCCAAAGCAAGCAGCGCCTGTTTCATCGCAAGCCCGCCCGCATAACCGGTCAGCGCCCCGCTGGACGCAATGGCGCGATGGCATGGGATCACAATCCAAACAGGATTGCGCCGGCACGCATCCCCGGCAGCGCGGAATGCTTTAGGGCTCCCTGCGCGCTGCGCCAGCCAGGCATAGGAACGCGTCTCCCCATAGGGAATTTCCAAAAGGCCGCGCCAAATCTTCTGCTGGAACGGTGTTCCCTGCGGCAGGAGCGGAAACGGAAAAGGAGTCTGTGTACCGTCGAAATAGGCATGAAGCCAGCGCACCGTCCCCTCCGACAGCTCCGTTTCCTTTTGCGGCAAATCGGCCGGAGGCTCTCCCAAGCGCAGAACAGACAGTGCGCCTTTTCTCTCTCCCAGCCACGCTTCCCCAAATGGAGTGGAAAAGCACCGCACGCTTTCCAACGCTTCCCTCCCCCTCATTCCTGACCAATCCTTTTCTTCAGCAGAGCGATGCGGTTCTCATGTGCCATGATGGCGTTTTTCACACGCTCCTGGGTATCCTTCGGCTCCGTCTCCTTTCCTTCCTCGTATGCCTTGCGAAGGCGCTCCAGCCGTTCCTCAAACTCTTCCAATTCAATTTGAAGCGGAACCGGCTGGCCGAGGGCATCGCCGTAAACAGCAATCAGGGTTTTCTTTGCCTCCGGATAAGATACAGTGTCGTTCTCCTTGAGCGCCATGCTTTCCAGAGCCTTGAGCAGAAGACGCTCCACCGGCTCCCCGCATTGCAGGCCCTTCATCACCTCCACCTGAAGCTGGTTAGCATGAGCAATTTCGCTCTGCCGCTCCTGTGTGATTTCCTGTGCCATAATCGATCAGGCTCCTTTCAGACAAACAAATTTGGCTTATCCTTTCATTTGGAAATCAGTATACTTTTTTTCCAGATGCCTGTCAAACGGCCTGGCATACAGCCTGTAAAACGTTGTCAGAAATTCCTTTTGTTTTGTTCACACCAATTTCACAAATTCAGGGTAGGATAATAGCCACACCAAAGCTAAAGAGTGGTCCGCTTTCAAGCGGATCCCGGAAAAGAGGTTGAATCATGAACAAGATTTTTAGAAAAATGACAGCAGTGCTTCTTCTCTGCGCTATGCTCGCCACGCTGGCTGCCTGTGGAAATACCGACTCGACCAGTTCCTCCACGTCCTCCGGGACAAGCGTTTCCTCCACGGTATCCGGTACGGAATCGGAGACACCAGAGGAGTCTGAAGCACAGACTTCGTCGGAGACGGCAAGTGAAGTTGTGTCCGAGACTGCTTCCGAGGCTGCCTCTCAGGCGGCGTCTGAAGCTGCTTCTCAGGCGGCAGAGTCTGGCGACCCCGCTCCGATGGAGCATGTGATGAAGGGAACCATTGAGGACGCTACAATGAACACCTTTGTTCTCAAGACCAATGACGGTTCCATCACCTTCACAATCGGTGAGGACACCAATCTGGACAACATGCCGAACGGTCTGAAAATCGGCGACAAGGTGTCCGTGATGTACACCGGCAATATCGAGGGAACCGATGGCAGCAAGGTCAATGTCACCCGCGTCAACCCGGTTAAAAATCTCGACTAATCGTATCTCCCTCAACAGAAAGAAGGGGCTGCATCCGAATATGGATGCAGCCCCTTTTGGCGTTTTCCGCTGCCCTTATCTGGAGCAGGAAGGACGGCCGGAACAGCCTGAGGAAGTATTCTGATTACTCTGGCAGCAGGAGCAATGGCTCTCGCAGAAGGAATCCCCGGCCTTGGGCGGGAAAAATTCGTCGGTCGGAAAATCAATACGGCTGAACATATCGCAGGGACTGTCGGAGGTGGAGGTAGTGCACTCCTTCTCCGGGATGCAGAAATCGTACGTCGGGATCAGCATCTGCACGTTGCGCACGATCTGGACAATGGTGAACAACCCCACCGCGATATAAATGCCGCGGCGGCAGTTGCAGTCAAACCCACCGCCGTACCGGCGGCAGATCCCGTCGGGAATATGGCAGCAGGCGTCGCAGTGCGAGCAGCAATCCTTCACATAGGCGGCCAGACCGATCGGCTGCGCTACCTGCACGCTGGCCTTGGGCAGCACGCGGCTGCAGGCCGGGTCCACCGATTCGCAGGCGTTGTCGGAGCTGAAGGATTTGACATTTCCTTCCCCACCGTAAAGGATCACTTTCTTATTGAAAATTGCAATGCCGCTTACTACCACGGACGCGGACGCCGGGGCCGAGCATATGTCCAGGCAGACGTCGAAGAAAAACGTCATGTCGACCGAATAGAAGCCCTTGTTGAACGGCACCGGTTCCAGGTTCAGGTAAACCGTGATCACATCCACGCTCCGCAGATGGGCGCTTGTTGCGTTTGCGATCAGATCGTTTTTGTCCTGTGTGAAGTAGACGCGCAGATCTTCCAGACAGTCTTTATCACTGCAACCTTCTCTGTATCAGATTCGCCGCTTCACGCTCCAGCTCATAAAGCCATTCCTCCAGCCTCTCCTCCTGAGGAGGCGGCAGCAGCGTAACAAAAAACACCGGCTTGCTCCGCCGCTCTCCTTCGTCCCGCAGAGCAATTCGTTCTTTTTTCTTCTCCATAGCTCTCTTCTCCTTTCCTGTCCGTATCAAAGGAAGCCTGGATTTCCCTGCTTCAACGGCAGTTTTCCGGCACACTTCCCTCTTCCTTTAAGGATAATCGCTGTCCTCCGATTTTTATGACAGGGCAGATACTGCAAAAAAATTTTTCTTTTTCTGTAACATTCGCTTTTTTCCGCTGGTATTCAAGGCGGGAAACGAAAATATTTCCCGCCGTCCTTTCATACCTATCTTCTGTAAAGGAGGTAGGGAGCATGAAAACCTGTATGTACCTGCGCAAATCCCGGGCAGAGGATTTGTCTGACAGCACCGGAGACACTCTGCGCCGCCACAGGGAAACACTGGAGGAAACGGCGCGCGCAATGCAGCTGACAATCTGCGGCGTTTACGAGGAGGTTGTCAGCGGCGAGGATCTCTACGCGAGGCCCGAAATGCTGCGCCTGCTCCGTGATGTGAAGGACGGTGTATGCGAAGCTGTCCTGTGTATGGACATCGATCGCCTTGGCCGCGGCACCATGAGCCAGCAGGGTGTGATTCTGGAAACCTTCAAGGAAGCAGGTGTGCGGATCATCACTCCCCAGAAAACGTACGATCTGCGGGATGAGATGGACGAGGATTACACGGAGCTGCAAACCTTCTTCGCCCGCAAAGAGCTCAAGCTGATCAAAAAGCGGATGCGGCGCGGCGTGGAACGCACAGCCGCCGACGGCGGTTACCTGGCAAACGCTCCCTATGGGTATGAAAAAACCAGAGCGGGCCGCCTGCCGACGCTCAAAATCCGAGAGGACGAGGCCGCATATGTCCGCCAAATGTTTCTCTCCTATGCAAACGGCGAGGGGACTCCGGCGATTGCCGCCTTTCTCAACGCCTGCGGCGCGCACCCCAGACGAAGCGAAGCTTTCACACGAGGAGCTGTCATGAACATTCTGCGCAATCCTGTTTACACGGGAACCGTCATCTGGAACCGCCGCCGGTTTCTCCGCTCCGGCGGGCAGTCGCCCGGCTGCCGGAAAATCGAAAACAACCGGGAGCAATGGGTGGTTACGCATGGGAAGCACCCTGCCATTGTAACGCAGGAGCTGTTCGACCGCGTACAGGCACGCATGCGGGCGAGAAGCAAACCGTCAGGAACCGGCCGCGAGCTGGTCAACCCTTTCGCCGGCCTGATCCGATGCGCCAACTGCGGCGGTCTGATGCAGCTGCGTCCCCGCGCCAACCGGCCGGGCGGCTATCTGCTGTGTGAGCGGGCCGGCTGCTGCCCCTCCTGCGATTTCTCCGACGCCGCGGATACACTTCGGAACGCTTTGCGTCCGCTGCTTCGCCGGATCCCCATTCAGCCCGCCGCGCCCGATCCCTGCGATCAAAAACGCGAATACCTTCTTCTTAAAGCGGAAAAACGGCTGCGCACACAGGAAGGGCGTCTTTGCACCCTTCTGGAATCCGGAATCTATTCCCCCGCTCTTTACGAAGAACGCCGCCGCATATTGCTCGCTCAGCGGGAAAAACTATCGGAGCAGCTTTGCCGCCTGCCCGCCGCTCCGGACAATCCTCAGCGCACAAAGGACTTTACGGCGGAAGATGCGCTGGATGGTGCATCTCCTGCCGAGGAAAACAGGCTTTGGCGCCTTTTGGTCCGATCCATTCTCTGCCGGAGCGAACGCGGCCCGGACGGACACCATGTTTCCTTTGAGATTCAGCTGCGCTGCTCACCGGATGTATAACAGCTGTGACAACCGCAGGGTTGCGGTTCACTGCAGCTGTCATACACACGCATCGCATCGATGCAGACCGCTTCCTTAAAGCAATTCGACGAGCAGCCCGTCGAAACAAAACTGGTATCATCCATAGCTGAATCCTCCTAGCATGACACAAATCGGGGGTTAGTACCGCCGGAGCCCACGGCCGCCGGGTCCGCCGCACGTCCCGGGAACGCGCCTTCGGAACCTTTCTGCCCGCACGGCAAGCCGCAGGATTCCGCCGTTACTCTAGTACCAATGTATTTCAAAACCAGAATTTTTGTGCCAAAAACTTCCGTTTACCCGCGATATTCATACCATCGCTTTTTATTATTATTTTCATACGAAAGGTAGATTTCCAAATGATGAAAAAGAAACTGATTGCCGCTCTGCTCGTCTGCGCCATGTGCGCTTCCCTGTTCACCGCCTGCACCAGCGGCGGTGATACGGCTTCCTCCGGATCTTCCTCCGCCATCACCTCCTCCGAGACCGAATCCTCTCAGGCAGAATCGTCTGAAACGGAATCCTCCGAGGCAGAATCCTCTGAAGCGGAGTCTTCTGAGACTGAGTCCTCCGAAGCCGCTCCTTCCCAGGCAGCCACCTCTGAGAAGCCCTCTTCTCCCTCCTCTGCTCCGCAGGCAAGCCAGACTCCTTCTTCCGACAATGCCGCTGCTTCCAGCACTGTAGCTCTGAGCACCATCCTGGACGCTGTGAAAAGCGCGTACGGTGAGAATTATCTTCCTTCCATGGACCTGACGGCCGAGGATCTCAAAACCCGTTTCGGATTGAATTCCGAAGATTACACGGAGGCAATCGGACAGGTTGCCATGATGAGCACGCAGGTTGACACATTTGTAGCCGTTCACGCCAAGGAGGGCAAGGCGGAATCTATTGTCTCCGCTCTCAACGCCTACCGCGATGATCTGGTGAACAACTCCCTGCAGTACCCCATGAACATCCCCAAGGTCAACGCCTCCAAGGTGTATCAGAAGGGCGATTATGTGTTCTTTATCATGCTCGGCGCTTTTGCTCCCGATGATCTGCTGGCGGACGATCCGGCCGCAGTCACCTTCCATGAGGAGCAGAACCAGATCGCCATTGACGCGATTGACAAAACACTGGCGGGCTGATCCCGGCAGCATCAGGAGCCGCGGCGCCGGGATCGGCGCCGCGGTTTCTGCTTTTCTTGTGAATCCTCTATTTTACGACAGAAGGTGAGGAACTCTCGTGGTATTCAGCAGCCTAATCTTTCTTTATCAGTTCTTTCCGCTTGTTCTTCTGCTCTATTTTGTCATTCCCAAGCGTTTTCGCACCGCCCGCAATCTGATCCTTCTGGTGTTCAGCCTCTTGTTTTACAGCTGGGGGGAACCGGTAGCCATCTGGCTGATGGTCGGCTCCATTGTCCTCAATTATGCGTTGGGCTGGCTGGTACAGCGTTTCTGTGATCGCGAAGAACGAAAAAAGGCACGCGTCGTGGTGGCGGTTTCCGTTGCAATCAATCTCCTGCTGCTCGGTATCTTCAAATATGCAGGATTCTTTCTGGAAAACATCTCCGCTCTTCTGGGACGGGAGCTCCCTCTGCTCAAGATCGCTCTGCCGATCGGAATTTCCTTTTATACCTTCCAGTCGCTTTCCTATCCTGTGGATATCTACCGGGGAGAAGCCAGGGCGCAGAAAAATCTGGCGGCCTTCGGTATGTATGTTTCCTTCTTTCCCCAGCTGATCGCGGGACCCATCGTCCAGTTCCATTCCATCGCGGATCAGCTGACCGGACGCAGCGAGTCCCGCGACGCCTTTTCCCAGGGGATCTCACGCTTTTTGCAGGGACTTGGAAAGAAAGTCCTTTTGGCCAACAGCATCGGCCTTGTGTGGGAGGAAATCTCAGCTATGCCGGCTGGGGATCTGCCTGTGCTGATGGCCTGGCTGGGACTCTTTGCCTTCGCATTCCAGATCTATTTCGACTTCTCCGGCTATTCCGATATGGCGGTGGGAATGGGCCTGATGTTCGGCTTTCATTTCCCGGAAAATTTCGATCATCCCTATCGCTCCAAAAGCATCACAGAATTCTGGCGGCGGTGGCATATTACGCTGGGCAGCTGGTTCCGCGATTACGTGTATATTCCCCTCGGCGGAAACCGGCGCGGACCGGCAATTCAGATCCGCAACATTGCCATTGTATGGGCTCTGACAGGAATCTGGCACGGGGCAAGCTGGAATTTTCTTCTGTGGGGCGTCTATTTCGGCATCCTGCTGATTCTGGAAAAGCTGTTCCTGCTCCGCGTACTGGAAAGAATCCCATCCTTTTTCCAGCATGTCTATGCCCTGTTCTTTATTTTGATCGGATGGGTGCTGTTTGCCTTTGACGATCTTTCGCTGGGAATTTCCTATCTTTCCGCTCTGTTTGGAGCCGGTGGAAAACTGCTTTCCAATGAGACTATTTATCTGTTCTACACCAACCTGATTCTGCTGATCGTTCTCTGCATCGCGTCCGCTGGGATTCCAAAACGGATCCGGGATGCTTTCTCCCGCTTTTCCAAGCGGAGACCCCTTCCTTACGCCGCGCTCCGCTCGATCTGCGCCGCTTTGCTGCTGCTTCTGAGCACCGCTTACCTGGTGGACGCAAGCTATAACCCGTTCCTGTATTTCCGTTTTTGAAAGGAGGCGTCCGATATGAAAGAAAAAATAGGTGCATGGCTTCCCATCGGCGTGTTCCTGTGTCTGCTGGCGGCGATCTCCGCCTGGAATTTACTGCGCCCGGTACGTGTTTTTTCAGAAAATGAAAACCGCACGCTTGCCCAGTTTCCCAAGCTGAGCACAGAAACACTGCTCAGCGGGGATTTTTCGGAAAACTATGAAAAATACCTGGCAGATCAATTTCCCGTGCGCGACGAGTGGATCTCCCTCAAAACGAGAACGGAACTGCTGCTTGGAAAAAAGGACATTAACAATGTGTTCTTTGGAAAAAACGGGTGGCTGATTGACAAATACAAAGGGACGCTCTCGGAGGAACGGATTCAGGATAATCTGCAAAAGCTTTCCTCCTTCACACACGACGCTGTGGACAAGCTGGGAGAGGAGCATGTGAGAGTGATGCTGGTTCCCACGGCCAGCGGCGTGCTGGACAACCGGATGCCCGCGTTTGCCACCGACTTTGATCAGGCGGGGATGCTGGCGCAGGCAGAGGAGCTCTGCCCTGAGGGAACCTTCCTCAATCTGCTCCCTGTGCTTCAATCGCACAAGGAAGAACCCATCTATTACCGCACGGATCACCACTGGACGACGCTTGGTGCTTACTATGGCTATGAGGAATGGGCGGAAAGCTGCGGGCTGACTCCCTACGCACGCGATGATTTTTCAGAGGAAACCGTGGCGGATGACTTCTATGGCACAACCCATTCCAAAATCAATCTCCCGGTCTATCCGGACAGTATCATCCGCTATACACCGCGCAGTCCGATTTTCTACCATCTTACCTTCAACCTGGGAGAGTGGGAAAGCGACTCCCTGTATGATGAGACAAAGCTGGAAGGGAAAGACAAATACTCCTACTTCCTTGGCGGGAACAATCCCATGGTGGAGATCACGGCGTCCTCCGGAGAACCGGGCCGCCGCCTGCTGATTGTCAAGGACTCGTATTCCCATTGCTTCGCCCCTTTCGCAGTCAATCATTTTGAGAAAACCACACTGATTGATCTGCGCTACTTCAATCTGGGGGTAAAGCAATTTATGGAACAGGAAGATTTTACCGATGTGCTCATTCTTTACAGCACTGCAAACTTTGCGGACGACCGTAATCTGAACACTCTTGTGAAATAAAGAAACCGCCAAAGGGTTAAGCCCCATAGGTACACAATGTGGACCTATGGGGCTTAACGCCGTGTATGGGAGAAATCAGAGCTTGTGGAGTACCACAAGCTCTGATTTTATATGATGTGTTTTTCGAAATGAGTCACTTTATTTTCTCAAAACACGGTAGAAAAATATGTTACTGTGAAACTTGAATCTATGTAAATACGCTTCCGAAAAGCATTCTGCCACTTGTGCCTGTGTTGATTCATTCACGAATTCGTGATAAGATATATAATAGCGTTAAGGAGGTCAATTATGGCGATAAGTTACAAGAGGCTATTTCATCTTTTGATTGATAAAGGCATGACCAATTCAGAGTTGATGGAGCATACAGGTTTCAGTGCCAATATTATCACCAGAATGAAGCGCAATAACTATGTGTCGTTGGAAAGCATCGAAAAGATTTGTCGTGCACTCAACTGCGGAGTTGATGATATTCTGGAATTCATACCAGAAGAAAATGACAAGATTGCCGAATGAGCATTTGGGGTTCGCAAGAAGTTGCGATATTTATTTCAGAATTTAGCAAATCGTGTGGACAAATTGTCATTTATATGCTACTGTATTTAAGAGGTAGCATGTTGCCGATTTGCAGCTTAGTTAAAGGAGGCTGCATATATGGGGATGCGTGTGAGCTATAAAAAGCTCTGGATACTACTCATAGAAAAAGAAATATCTCCCGCAACATTAAGAAAAGACCTAAGCATTGCTACGGGCACTATGACAAAGATGCGCCACAACGAAGAAGTTGCTCTTTCGGTTTTACTGAGGATATGCGACTATCTGGATTGTAATATCGGCGATATTTGTGATGCTGTGCGTCAAGAAGATTTTTAATTGTGTTTTGGGAGGTATATATCATGCCTTTTTGCGTGAATTGCGGACATGCGATAAAAGAAGGGACAAAATTTTGCACTAACTGTGGAGCAGCAATCGTTCCACACCACAAGCCGGAAAGCACCGAAAGGAAAACTTTCTACGATGGAGAAATCCGAAAATGTCCGAATTGTGGTGAGATAATAGACTCTTTTGTGGTTAACTGTCCTTCTTGCGGTTATGAATTGAGAGGCTCGGCTGCAACAAGCTCGGTACAGAAGCTCTATTGGGAGTTAAATAGAGCGGTTACCGCTGAACAAAAAGCAATGATGATTCGAAATTATCCAATTCCGAACTCCAAGGAAGATATTATCGAATTCATGATCTTAGCGTCATCCAATATTGGTGGCGAACCGGATGATTGGGTTTTTGAAGCCTGGATTGCGAAGTTTGAACAAACATATCAAAAAGCGCAGATAAGCTTGCAAAATGATCCTGCTTTCACTCAGATAGAAGAAATCTATGAAAGAACAGAAAAGACCATTGCACTTGAGAAAATATCGCATTCGACAGCCAATGCGGGCAATATGGTTAAGACCTATTTCCATGCGATGCCAAATCCTGTGTTTGCCATCATAGCTGTTTTTCTTGTCATTTTTAATTTGATACGGCTGTTCAATGGACAGTTTGCTGGAATAGACATTATTTTTGATGCAATTATTTTGAGTGTGGCATACAATCTGACTGAAAAGAAGGCAAAAAAGGCTAAGAGAGAAAGCAACGGCTCGGAAAGCATTTCCGAAACCTACGAGGACAAAATAAAAGTGCCTCCAGCTATTGTTGAAGGAACATCAGAAAATTATGTTGTAATTGAAACAATGTTTGCTCAAGCTGGTTTTAGAAATGTCCGCTCGATTCCGCTGAATGATTTGACTTTTGGGGTGAGAAATAGGCCAGGTACGGTTGACAAAATTACAATCAACGGCAAATCCCTTTCATCCTATTTCATAAAAAAGTTTGATGCAGATGTTCCAATCGTGATTACATACCATAGCATGAGAAATTAACTGATTTATTGGAGGTGTTGGGAATGGGGTTGTTTGATAATAAAACCAAGGCCGGTGGCTTCATGGATGAAATCCGCTGTGATGAACCATCCTACCTAATCTGGAAATGGCATCCGGCTGGATCACAACCTGGAAATAACAATCGAGAAAATGCCATTCGTTGGGGTTCCTCTCTCCGTGTGAAAGACGGCGAGGTTGCAGTCTTTGTATATAACCAGAAAAATGGTGTCATGCAGGACTACATAGAGGGACCGTATGATGAAATTATCAAGACGGAAAACCTTCCCGTCTTGGCAAGCATCATTGGATTAGCCTATGACGGCGGTACACCGTTCCAGGCAGAGGTTTATTTTATTAACCTTGCCCAAATCATTCAGGTTAAGTTTGGCGTCCCGTTCTTTGACATTTATGATCCTCGGTTTGCAGACTTTGGAGTGCCTGTGGCTGTCAGAGGCACAGTTAGTTTCCGCATTGCGGATTATAGAGAGTTTATTAAACTTCATAGACTGAATGGCTTCCGTCTGGATGATTTTCAGAAGCAAATCCGAGATGCAGTCATCCGTTATGTGAAAGATACTGTGGCCAACGCTCCGGCAGCCAATAATATTCCCGTCATTCAAATTGAAACTAAAACGGCTCAAATCAATGATGCCGTAGAATATGACATCAGTGAACGGCTCAAAGAAGGTTTTGGCGTCCTGGTTTCCGGTGTTGACATTGGAGCGATTGAGATCGACAAAAGCAGTGAGGGCTATCGTCAACTCATGGCCGTCACAAAAGATATTACCGCAACCAGAATCGAAGCGGAAACACAGGACTATGTGGAACGGCTTCGCATCCAGCGTGAGGAAGGCCAGTACGCTATGCACAAGCAGACGCAGACGGCCAATATCGGTGCTTTTCAGGTGGAAAAACAGGCAGAGGTTGGCGTTGCCGGTGCACAAGCACTTGGTCAAATGGGAGCCAACGGTGCTGGTGATGTAAATCTGAGCGGCGGTGGCGAAGGTTTCAATATGGCTGCTATGATGGCCAGTATGGCCGTTGGTGGTGCTGTCGGGCAGAATATTGCCGGAGCGATGAATAACATGATGGGCGGAATGGGCCAGCCCCCTCAACCGGGAGTAGTCCCCCCTCCGATTCCGACAGTGGCATACCATGTTGCGACGAATGGGCAAGCAACCGGGCCTTTTGAGCTTTCTGTTCTTGCACAGATGGCAGCAACCGGGCGGCTTACTGCGGATAGCTTGGTGTGGAAAAACGGAATGGCACAGTGGGTTAAAGCTGGTACTGTGGACGAATTGAAGGGCCTGTTCAGTACCATGATGCCCCCTGTCCCACCCGTTGAATAAGGCAATCTATAAATATCTGCAAAGGAGGATATTTTCATGAAGTGCAAACAATGCGGTACAGAATTTGAGGGTAAGTTTTGCCCGGAGTGTGGAGCGAAAGCAGAGATAGAAAGTCCTACTCCTCCACCACCTCCGCAGCAAGAAGCAACCCCCAATTATCAGGTACCCCCTGTTCAGAACGGATACACAATGAAGAAAAAGAAGAAAAAGCCCTTGTATTTGAGATGGTGGTTTATTCTTTTGGCTGTCGTTGTTGTAGTTGGTGCCATCTCAACCCTGTTTGGTGGCGGTGGCGGAGATAAGATCAAATGGCCTGAAATGGTACTTGGAACCATGATTTCCGAGCCACCTTCCCTAAAAGGGACTTTGTACGAAAACTCTGATGAACAACTTTGGGTCTCCCTGGATGGTGTTTCCGATTCCCAGTACAATGATTACCTTGATGATTGCATCAGCAAAGGTTTTTCTGTTGATTCACAAAAAGAATCCTATTCTTACAAGGCGTACAACGCCGAGGGATATTTACTGGATATGAGTCATATCGGTGAAAATCTATCAATTACTCTTGAAGCACCGATGGAGATGGGTATTATCGCTTGGCCCACAGGTACAGCCGGAAAGCTATTACCTACTCCTAAATCCACAGTTGGTAAGTTTGAGTTTGAACACGACGATAGCTTCTGCGTTTATATCGGCGAAACTTCCCAAGAAGACTATGACGAATATATTGTTGCCTGTTCCGATATGGGATTCAATGTGGACTACGATAAGGGCGACATATACTATCGTGCTGACAATGCTGACGGATACCATGTCAGTATCGAATATAAGGGCAACAATATTATGTTTGTTCGTATTGATGCCCCTTCGGAAGATGAGCAACCCCCCACAGAAGAAGTTGAACCGGACAGCGCACCCGCTGAGGAAACAACTCCAGAAAACACTGACCAACCAGCCAGCAATGAACCGGAGGCCAATAGCAACCCTGATGGGTTGGACCCCGATTTCAAGGCTGCTATGGATAGCTACGAAGAATTTATGGACGAGTATTGTGCATTTATGAAGAAGTATTCTGAATCTGATGGAACGGATCTCAGCTTGCTTGCGGATTACGCAAAGTACATGGAAGAGTATGCGGATTTTGTTTCTGATTTTGATAAGTGGGAAGCTGAAGATATGACTACTGCTGAAACCGCATACTATATCGAGGTCCAGACAAGAGTAAACCAGAAACTGCTTGAGGTGGCAGGATAGACTTCTTTACCATCTGGGAACAGATTGACCCGAGAGCTTGCCTACAAACTTCTCTGTGGAGAGATGTTCAGCAAGCAAAATGTTGTATTTGCCCACAAAAGGTAGTTGTAAAGATCACCGGTACGGTATCGATGTCCTTTGAAAGAGTCAGGCATCCATCTCCAGCGGAAGAAGCGGAGATGGATGCCTGATTCTATCTACTCGATTACAACGCCTTCACCCAGCCGATACCGACACAGCCCAAAGCCGGTCTCCGAGCGTTCCATGATGGTCTCTGGGATCTGCTTGAGATACTTTCGCCCAAAGCTGGTGGTGCCGAAGTACGCGTCAAAGTTGGCCACCGGCAGCACCACCCAGTCGGAATCCTCCGGCTTATTGGCAAGGTAGTAGGCTGCCAGCGTCTCAACCATCTCCACTGGAACGCCCTTGGGCGTGAGGCTGTGGAGCCGCTCCACCAGCGCAGGCGGCAGTTCCGGTTCCTCAGCACGGAGCGGCCCCAGTTCCAAAGCCTGGGCCAGAAAACTGTCAAACCGCAATCCCCACTGCCCCTTGGTGGTGGGAGCAAACAGAGGGATCTGCATCTGGATCACCTTGTCCTGCCAGGCTCCATCAAAGCCCTTCTCAATGGCAGCACACTTCTTCTGGGCGCTGCTGGATACCCTCTCCGGGTTTTCCCGCACAAAGGCTGCCACCCGATGCACATGCCTACGGAACCATCCGCTGCCGTTTTCATCCACGAGGCCGGGGAATTCCGAATGAAGTTCCCCAAAATCACTGCCAAACTGCCACGCCTCCCGAGGCGTGGCTTTTTTACTGTCCGGCACACTGCACCAGGCGCACAGGCCCCGCTTGGCATAGTCGATGCGCTCCCGGGGCGCTTCGGCTGGGCTGCCATCCTCATTATGAAACAGAAATCCTCTTGCCAGGGTGGTCAGCACCCGGTTGAGCCCCTCGAAATCCAGGATGGTGTCGAAGGTGAAGCGACCCAGATAGGTGGTGTCCTGCTTGTTCCGGGCGGTGTAGGTTACCGCACCGGTGTAGTCCTGAAACTCCTTCCACTCATTCAGCATGGTCCACCTCCAGCACATGTTCCTCGATGTGGTCCGGCAGCAGGTCCCACAGAAGGTTCCGCTTGTCCAGAGCCACCACATAGGGTACTGCCAGGCTGGGCCGGACGATCTTGTTCAGCAGTTTGCGGCAGACCTTGGACACCACGGCCCGCTCATTGCCGCTGAAGGGAGCGGACAGATAGGCCTCCATCATCTTCTGGAAGGCCGGGGAGTCCGCCGGGCGGCGGAGCTGCTTCCGTTCCCGGGCTGTCGCCAGATCGTCCACATCACAGACCAGATCTCCCAGCATGCGGAATCCGCTGTGACGGAAGTCGGTCAGGAGATCGTAGTAGTCTGCCGCCTCCGGCAGATACTCCCGCAGAAATGTTTCTCTCTGTTCTTCTGTCATGAGGTGCCACTGCTGTTCTACGATGGCCTTTCGCAGAACGGAGAGACGCTCCGGAGAGAGCTGCTGGAAGAAGGCGTACAGTTCGTCGCTGTCGCAGACTTCCTCCTGCCCTCTGGCGTAGAGGATGCGGTCAATGTCTGTTTTCCGCTGCTGTCCCTTGGCGGGGGCACGGCAAGCTCGGATGCGGGAGAGGCAGTGCTCGTAGTCCCACAGCAAGGCAGAAACAGAAGAAAGCGTTTTCTCATCCAGCAACCTCTTCCAGCTTCGCTCCTGGGCGAAAGCGAACAATTCGCTGTCCTTTGCCGGCTTCTCCTGGATCTTGGGCGTATTGCGCTCCAGCTGGCGGGCCAGCCAGGGCAGCCGCTCCACCGGGGAGTCCACCGTGTCCCAGTCGATCCCGGCAAAGAAGGCATCCAGACGCTCTCGGTGGGTGGGCTCATACCATGCACGGCGGCGCTCCTCCGCACGCTCCAACAGATATTTGTACTGGAGGAAAGGAGTGCGCTTTACCTTCCGTCCGCCCAGAAATTCATCCAGGTTGGGCCGCACACCGGTCTTGGCCGCGTCTATCTCCAGTCCGCTGTAGATGGCCAGGGCTTCCAAGTCCCGGCGGCACCGCTTGCGCTCCTCTGGGTCGGCGTGATCGTTGTAGGCGATGACGCTGCGGTCCAGGGCGGCGTTGCAGATCTGTCCGATGCGGGCAGCAAAGGTGTTCTCCACCGTCTGAAACCGAGCCTGCCAGTCGTTAGCGTCGGACTTGGGTGCGGAGAGAGAGGGGATCTTCAGCAGGGGCAAGTTGGCGTTGTTGGAGAGCTGTTGATGGACATCGTAATCATAGTTCCGCTTCACACAGCGGTTCAGGATGGGATCGGCAATGGTCTTGATGAGGTCGCCGTCGTAGTCGGCACCGCCCAGCCGCTCCGCCGCCAAACTGTCTGCAGACACCATGACCACATCGGTGAGATGGCCCAGGTAATGCTGGCGCAGTGCGTCTCCCCCCGGATACACCGACAGCTGTAATTCCTCGTTCCGGGCAATGTGGGGATTGCGGAGCAGAGTACAGCTGTCCTCGTGGTCATAGACTGCACCAGGAGCAAAGAAACTGTCCTCCGCAAAGAAGTCTCCCATCACCTGATTGCAGAAGTCCCGCTCACCGGGCAACTGAAACACACGGGGCGCGATCAACTGCCGCAGCAGTTCCAGAAGATCACCGGAGAGGAAGCGGTTGTCCCCTGGCACCAGCAACCGCCCAACGGCGTAGCCTCGGAGGATCTTCCGGGCCTGCCCATCCAGCTGTTCCGCGTAGATAGGTTCCCGGATAAACTTCGGGTTCGTCTCCAACACCCGGGCCATGATGTTCGCCCGACTTCCTTTTGACTGGCTCAGGCCCCGGCGAAAGTATTCCTGCTGATATGCTTCATTGGCACGAAAGTTATAGTAGGCCGTCTCGGTGGCCTTGGTCAGCCATTGCCGGGGGTCATCCTCTGGACTGTGGCTCCAGCCCTCCGGCAGGTCGGCGGGGCGAAACTCCTCCGGCTGGATGGAGAGGGTGGAGAGGAACTGGTAGTTGAGCTCCACCAGTTTCTCCGGCTCCGTCTTGCTCAGGTTGGTGATGTACAGGGCGTGATTGTAGTCCCGAAAGGCGTCCCAATAGTCCTCCCAGGTCATACCGTTCTCCCGCAGCCATCCGTATGCCTTGAACTGACTTCGGGTGAGGATGATGTCTACATTGCGGACAGGGTGCGACTTGCCCCAGATGTCTACGATGCTCTGGGTGCCGCTTCTCTTCAAGAAGTCCTTGAAATCCACCTGATGGAGCATCCCCTTGATGTAGGGCATCCGAATCTGGAAGGAGGTGTGGGTGTGGCTGCCGCAGCAAGCCTTGTCCACTACCTCCGCATACTCTTTGGAGATAAGGCCCACGCCGTCAAAGCAGGTGATGTCCAGAGCTTCCAGTGTATCTGCCCGGTAGAAGGTTCCCGGCTCTCTGTCTTCCCGCAGGGTGATGACAGGGGCTCGCTCCACTCTCTTGGTTGGATTGTCTATGACGATGACCCGGTGAGGTTTGTCAATGCGGATGCCGTCCACCCGGGTTCCGCTGGAGAACATGAGACCGTTGTAGGCGTAGAGTTTACTGAGCTGGCATCGGTCCAGCTCCATATTCAGCATGATCCGCTGGCGCATGGGCTCATACAGATCCGCCCGGATAAAGGAGAGGCGGGACTGACGGCTCATGCTGGCGGAGCGCTCAAAGGCCACATAGCGGTGCGGGCCGCTGCCGAAGTCCAGGGTGATCCCCTCGGGGCGGAACATGTCTCTGGCCTTCTCCCGGCGGGCCTGCTGCGTCTTTCCGGTTCCGCGCCGGTCAAAGATTCCGGCGAAGTCCATATAGAACAGCACATCGGAAAGCGATGTGACTTTCTCATCGCTACGCTCCCGCCAACCCTCCCCGTGGAGTTGGTACATCAGCTGATGGAACATAGCGCAGCTGTCCTGCTCGTGCTTGGCACCCGGTACCTTGCAGTGCTCGGTGGCACTGCGGTTCAGAGCAAAGGTGTAAACACCGTCTTGCTCCGCGGCATAACTCATCACCGCCCGGGCAGAGAGTTCGTAGATCTGATAGGTCGCCATTGGCTCACCTCCGTTTGCTCCATTCTACCATAAACCATTTCAAAATCAAAATGAATACTACTCCCACTTCTTTTGAGGTGGGAGCTTTTTGTATTCAAATTCTTGAAATGGAGGTACCAAACATGAACAACAAAATGAACCATCCCCTCATCACAGTGGACGGCAGAACCCTGATGGATCGTCCGCTGGAGCCGCCCAATTTTGTGGTGGATACCCTGATCTCTCAGGGTCTGCACATCCTGGCTGGCTCACCAAAGGTGGGCAAGTCCTGGCTTGCTCTATGGCTGGTGGTGACAGTTGCCAAGGGAGAAGCGGTCTGGAACATGAGCACCAGGCAGGGCACCACTCTCTATCTCTGTCTGGAGGATTCCGTCCTCCGCATCCAGAATCGACTCTTTGAGATCACCGAGGACGCACCAGACAGCGTCCACTTCTGCACGGAGTGTGCCCTCATCGGTCAGGGGCTGGAGGAACAGGTGGACGCATTTATCGCCGCACACCCCGACACCGTGCTGGTCATCATCAATACCCTGCAGATGGTTCGTCCGATCCACGATGCCACTTACGCTAACGACTACCGGGATCTGTCTGTGCTGAAGCGGCTGGCGGACAAGCACGGCATTGCCATCCTGCTCATCCACCATCTGCGCAAGGAAAAGGCGGAAGATGTGTTCCACCGGATATCCGGCACCACCGCCATCAGCGGCGCGGTGGATTCCAGCTTCACCCTGGTGGAAGAAAAGCGGGGCAGCGGCAGAGCCAGACTGACCTGCGTGGGCCGGGACATCGAATACCGGGAACTGGAGCTTCGCCGCAGCGAGGAAAATGTGTGGGAGCTGGGTTCGGACAGCAGAGAAGAACCCGTGCTGCGTGAGGATCGGATCGTCGTTCTCCTCTCTGCATTTATGAGCACCAGAACAATATTTATCGGCACTCCCACGGAGCTCTCTGAAAAGATCGACCCTGATAAGTCCGAAGGGATAACGCCCAAAAAGATTTCAAGGCTGATCCTGCAAAGCGTTGAGGCCCTAAGAAAAAATGAGATTCAGGCAACGGTGCGCCGCAGCAACGGGAAGCGAGTGATTGAGCTTCGTCGTGCCGATAGTGTCGATTTGGAGGGTGCCGCAGAAATCGTCCCTATCGACCCTGTCGAGGCGCTGTGCGGCGATTTGCGGGCGGTTTCCAGGTGCGGCGAGTAAACTCCCGCAAAGCAAAAGAAACGCCGTGTTGGGCCGCTTGTGGCGGAAGGAGGAGCGCGGGGGTTCGGCGCGGGAGAATCACCTCAAAAGGGGCCCCCGGCGAAACCCAGCAAAGCGGTTTCGCTGGGGAGAGGAGGAAGCACGGAGCGAGGGAGCTTTTGACCTCGGTCGGAAGCGACGGATGCGCAGTCGCTTCCGACGAGGGCCAGCATCGCGTTTGTCTGGTCACCGGCACAGCCGCCGCCCGCCTTCCGCTTGTTTGCGGGGCGCTGCCCCACACCCCATTTTACGAAAGACTGGAGGAAACGACATGAAAAAAGATATCAAGTTCAGTACTCGGATGGCATCCGCAGACCGGGAGGCCATCAAGGAATTGGCGAAACGCTCCGGAATGTCCATGAGCGATTATGTGACAGCCTGCTGTCTCGGAGAGCAGGTTGTGGTCGTCGATGGACTGAAAGAAGTGCTGAAGGAGCTGAAGTCCATCGGCAGAAATCTGAATCAACTCGTCACCCTGGCGCACATGGGACGTGTCACGGTGATCAACCTGGACGGTGTACGCCAGACATTCTCTGAACTTTGCGCCGCTGTCCGGTTGATTCTGGAACGAAGGCGGTGGTGAAAAATGGCGATCATCAGCTTCACTAACTACAAGCGAGGACAGACCACCGGATGCATGGGAGCCGTGATGCGGTACACCATGCAGAACAAGAAAACCGAGTGTGACGGTCAACAGTTGGTCACAGGCATCAACTGCCAGCCGGAATCTGTCTACGCAGACTTCATGACCACCAAGCGGTTGTATCACAAAACCGAGGGCGTACTTTTCTACCACATGGTGCAGAGCTTTCCGAAAGGCGAAGTGGTCGACCCGGTCACCGCCCATGCGGCGGCATTAAAGCTGGCTGAGTACTATGAGGGATATGAAGTTCTGGTTTGTACCCACACAGACCGGGAACACATCCATTCTCACTTCCTCATCAACTCGGTCAACTTCGATACGGGAAAGAAACTGCATATCGCAAAAGAGCAGCTCCAGGAACTGTGGCAGCGCAACGATCAGGTCTGCATGGAATTTTCTCTTCCTGTGTTCAAGCCCAAGGATAGGAAGCAGGAAACGAAAGCCATGACGATTGGCGAATATCATACCGCAGCCCGTGGCCAGAGCAAAAAGCTGCAGCTCATGAACATCATCAACGACTGTATGCGCCACGCATCCAGCCGTGAGGAGTTCATTGCACTGATGGAGAGCGAGGGCTACAAGGTGCGCTGGGAAGCGTCCCGACGGAATATCACCTACACCACACCCAGCGGCTGGCAGTGCCGTGACCGCCTGCTGTTCGGGGACAAATATCTGAAGGAGAATATGGAATATGAATTCAGGATCAGAAAAGAAATTATCTATGGACGAGCTGTTGGAAAAGAACCGACCTACGCAGATGGTACAGACCACGCCGCAGCCTCCGGCACAGGAGCTGACACCGCCTCCCGAAGTGTATCCCTCGAAAGCGGAGTGGGAGGAACTGCTGAGCAGCCTCTACACACTGGGGTACCACACCGAGAGACAGACTGGCTATCTGAAGAAGATCAGCGAACTGCTGGCGCAGTTTCCGACTCGGACGCAGATGGGCGAACTGCTGAAAGCGGTGAAGCATCTGGAGCAGATGAGCGAACAGGCTGGGAAACAGAAAGAGAGGCATTTTTCTCTGTCCAGCATCAGACTGCCCAGACTGAGTCTGCCGGACATTCCATGGACCAGTCTGCTGTTGGGACTGGCGGCCCTGGCGCTGACTGGGCTGGTGCTGTGGGTGGTGTGGTCCAGCTTGGACACGCTCTTGAGCGCGGCCAGGGGCCTGCTCCTGTGATGGACGCTACCACTACGCACCACCACACCGACAGCAAGGCCCTCCGGAAAGAACGACAAAAGAAAATCGCCCTCGGTCACAAGGAGGACGATCACGAAGAAGAACAGACTTGGCAGCAGACCATGTGACGGTCTGCTTTTTTGTTGCCCGAATTGGTTTCGGGAGAAAGGAGCGCCATGAAAAAGGCATATGAGGAGTACCGTGACACCGGCATGCTGGGCGGATACGATCCAGGCAGAGCACTGCTGCGTGAAACGGAAAGCGGAGAGGTACTGACCAGTTTTCGTGACACCAGCTACCAGCACCAGGACGATTACAACATCACTCAGCGGGAGATGCTCATTGGAGGGAAGGTCTTTCATGTGACCTCTGTGTTCCCAATGGCTGCCACAGCGACACCCACAGACAAGCTGCTCTCGCTCATTGACAAAGATCTAAAGAAGGAAGCCCACAGTGCGTAAGGTTTCCGTGGACTTGTGCAGGCCGGTGGGGTATACTGTCCGTACCCCATACCGGCTTGCCCCAGTAAAAGGAGGTTACAGATATATGGCAAGCCAAAAATACAATATCTTATACGGAAGACTCAGTCAGGAGGATGAGCGGCAGAGGGATGACCGGCAGAAAGAGTCCAACTCCATCCACAACCAGAAACTCTTCCTGGAACAGTACGCAGCGGATCATGGGTTTGAAAACACGCTGTTCCTGGCAGACGATGGCTACTCTGGTACAAACTTTGACCGTCCGGCCTGGAAGAAAATCATAGAAATGGTGGAACGGGACGAGGTGGAGACCATCATCGTCAAGGATCTTAGCCGTCTGGGACGAGAATACCTTCAGGTGGGACAGTACACGGAGATCTACTTTCCTGAGAAGGGTGTCCGCTTTATCGCGGTCAATGATGGCGTGGATTCCCTGGTGGAGAGCAGCAACGACTTCAACCCCATCCGTAACTGGGCTAACGAACTCCACGCCAAGGACACCAGCAAGAAGGTGCGCGCCATCAAGAAAATGCAGGCGGAGCGCGGAGAGCGGCTGGGCGGCAAACCGCCCTACGGCTACAAGAAAAAGGACAAGGACTCCAAGGAGATTATCCCCGACGAGGAAACCGCCCCCATCGTGCGTCAGATCTTTGATCTGTGCGCGTCGGGAAAGGGGCCGAACCAGATCGCCAGAATTTTGACCAGAGATCAGGTTCTGAATCCGACCAACCAGTACTATCAGACTACCGGAGCTGCTTGTACCAATCTGGATATCACCCGTCCCTACACCTGGTGCGGAAAAACCGTAGCCAACATTCTGGAGAACAAGGTCTATATCGGGCACACGCTCAACATGAAGAAAACAACGCTCTCATACAAAAATAAAAAGCAGATCCAGAAACCGGAGAGCGAGCAGATCCTGGTGGAGAACACCCATGAGCCGCTCATCTCTATGGAGGTCTGGGAGATCGTGCAGGATGTGCGGGCGCACAAGCGGCGGCCACCCAAGCACATGGAGGAACCCAATCTGTTCTCCGGATTGGTCTACTGTGCCGACTGCAAAAAATACATGGTGCTCTGTCGGACGGAAAAGATGCGGGAGGATCAGTACTATTTCCGGTGTTCAACTTACAGCAAGCGCGGGAAAAGCGCCTGCTCACCCCATCAGATCCGGGAGGCGGATCTGAAAGCCATCGTGCTGGATGACCTGCGCAGAGTCACACACTTCGCACGGATGAAAGAGCGGCAGTTCGCCCAGTATATCAACCAGAGGAACACTGCAGAACTGCGCCGAGAGATCAACCGTCTGCAGAAGGAACTGGATTCTATGCGTCGGAGATACGATGAGTTGTCCGCGCTGTTCAAGCGTCTCTACGAAGACAATGTTCTGGGACGGGTGACCAATGAACAGTTCCGCATGCTCTCCGCAGACTACAACGCCGAGCAAAAAAATCTGTCTGTCGCCATTCCAGTCAAGGAGGAACAACTGGAGAAGCTGAAAGCCTCAGCCGCCAATGTGGACGCCTTCATTGAGAAGGCCAAACGGTACACTACCATTGACGAACTGACGCCGGAACTGCTGCGGCTCTTCATCCAGCGGATCGAGGTGGGTGAACGGAGCCAAAAGCATTCCCGCTCCGCAGGACAAAGTATCAGGATCGTGTACCGAGACATCGGCAGAGTGGACAGCCCCATGCAGGAGGGGGAACACGCGCCAAACATCACAAAGCAGATTACAGACATCGGAGAAATCAAGCGATTGCTGGCATAAAACACAACAGGCGGACAGCTTCCGCTGTCCGCCTGTGTGCCTGACAATTCACAAGGTTCAGAAAATGTACCTATGGGAACTATCAGAACGGGTTTCCACCTGTATAAGGCAGAAAAGCGGCGCGATCGCGGGAAATGTTTCCCAAGATCGCGCCGCTTTGTTTGTACACTTCATTCCCCATACGAAAAAAGTACGACAAAAGTAAACCTGCCTTTTTGCTCAAAGCGCCAGTACACAGGACGCCTGGTGCAGAGGGTATTCCGTCTGCTTTGTCAGCGTGATTCCATCCCAGCGATATTGCCAGACGCTGTTTCCTCTTTGGCAGGCGGCAAACAGAAGATCTTCTCCCACGAACGCCAGATGGCGCGGCCAGTTGCCGGTTTCCCATTCCCCAGCTAGAACGGCTCCTTCCTTTGTCAGGCGGAAAGCGGAAACGGTATTCGGCCCACGGTTTCCGACAAACAGAACATTCCCCACGACGCATCCGCCGCCGGGTGCGTTTTCCAGACCAGTCCCGCTGGCGGGAAGCGTTTGTACACAGCTGCCCTCTTGGTCAAAAAAGCGAAGCATCCCATCGAGCTCACAGACAACGGCAAAACCGCCATCCGGCAGGGGGATCGGTTGGCGCGGCCCACTGCCCTCGGGCAGGGAAATCACCTGGGCTTCCCCCTCCGGCAGTCCTCCGGAAAGCGGAAAGCGGTACAGACGGCTGTTGCCGAGATCCGCAAGGCAGATCCCATCCTGCAAAGGCTGCACCCAGTGGGCACGCGGCGTACCGGACGGCAAAAATTCCCAAAGCACCCGTGTCAAATCCGCATCCACTGCAAAATAATGCCCGCTCTCGTAGCAGCTTCCAAAAATCACACCATTCACCGCCGTCAGATGGCACAGCGCCTTCCTTCCCGGCAGAGCAAGCTTTTCCAGTGGAGAGAGGGTATCTCCCCGCAGATCGTAGGAAACGATCGCCGCTCCCTCGGGCAGCTCCGACACCGCATATAAACGATCCTGCCAGCGGCAGCAAAACGAAGGGTTTCCCCCATGCCGTACGCTTATTTTTTCGGCAAGCCCTTCCTGTGTCCACTCCATCAGACGGATCTCATCCTCATTCCCACTATATCCGGAAAATAAAAGCTTTCCCTTGTCCATTTTTATTCCTCCCTCTGTTTTTGCTCACGGCAGTCAAACAGCCCGTGAAGCAATCCCTTTCTTTCATGCAAATCCAAAACAGCATGTACCATATGCTGGCAAATGGTTTTCTTTGGAAGCAGATGCTGGACCAGTTGAACAGCTGACTCTGTAACGGTCGGGATTTCCAGCACTGCTTCTCCCGGACAAAACGCCAAAAGTGCCCGCGCACTCGCTTGCAGCACAGGCAGAGCCGCGGTGGTATGGTTTCGTGTGCAGAAAAACTGCCGGAGACAGTACACCCCCTCCTCCTGTGTATCCAATATGGAACAGGCATCCAGACTGTTCCCCGTTCCCATCAGGACATAGCTCAGTTTGGGATGTGCATGCGCCAGTTCCTCCATGGAAAGATAATCGGCGTCATACCGTTTCAAATTATGATAAATCTGCTTCTTTTGATAATGGTCGAGCGATTCCAACGAAAACAACCCCTGCGGAAAAGAAGGATTCCTTTGCAAAAGAGGAGCATCCGCGAGTGCAGCAACAGAAATCCGCCATGCGCAGGCTGTTTTCTCCGTTTCCAGAGAAAAACTGGCTGCCTGCAAAAGTTCCGCTATTCCTTCTGCCGTCTCTGAAAATACAACCTCCATGCGGCAGAGTTCTCCTCCCATAAAGTCCATCAGCTCATCCAGAAGCTCCAAAAGCAGCGTCCCGCCAATTCCGCGCCGCCGGTGTGAAGGAGCGACATAGAAACTGATCCACTCCACCGCGTCCTCTCTTCCCTGGGAAAATCTTGCGCAAACGGCGCCGCAGACCTCGCTATCCTCCACCGCACAAAGGGAAAATGCCTGGCCGCGGGAAACAAGATCCACCGCTTCCCGGCTGAGAAGAGGCTTCACCCGTTCCGCCTGCTCAGGAAGAATCATATACACTTCGATGTGCTTGGTTCTGGCATCTCCCCACTTTTTCAGAGAATCGCCGTTTTGGAGGATTTTAAGACCACGCCCCTCTTCCAAGAAGAGCAATCGCCCACGCTTCCCCTGTTCCCGGTATTCACGTTTTGCTTCCTTTTCTCGCCGCTTGCGCTCTTTGCGGACCGCCTGTTCTTCCCGTATCGGAGCTCCCTCTGCGACAGGCACATTTTCGGGCAGCGCGGTCAGACGCCCCATGAACTGCTGATACAGCGTCTGCACCTGCCCTGCCTCCTGCTGCTGACGCTCCCTCAGTTCCTGGATCAGCGGCTGCAGAATGGTGCACTGTTCTTCTTGTATTTCGCGTTGCTCCGTTCTTCTGTGGATCTCAATCGGACCTGACATAACTGCCGCACACTCCTTGCCGCGTCCCGTTCGGCGCTTTTTTGTAACCGTATTATAGCATAGGGCCGATCTCAGGTACAGGAAGAAGTGGGATTCTTTAGAAACATTTAAAAAACTCTGCCATAGCATAAACAGCACCGCTTTCATGAGAAAATCCCGGGAACACAGAAAGCTTGTGCTCCCGGGATTTTACAGAAGCGGTACGGAAAAATTACGGATGGCGGTGCACGGTCATATTGATCTTGGAGAAATCATGCAGCTGCTGAATGTTCTCCGCAATCCCACGGTTGTCCGCCGCGGCAACCAGCTTGGTGCGCGCACGCAGGAGCTTTTGCAGCGTTTCCACCCCGCCGGGGCCTGCCACACAACCGCCCTCGCAGGCCATACCTTCCAGGATATCCTCCGGCATCTTGCCCGCGTTCATGATCATGAGGAACTTCTTGCACTCCTTGGCTCCATTGCACTTCACACAGCTGTAAGGCAGTTCAAAGCCCTCCTCCTCAAGCACCTCGGAGACGGACGCAGCTACGCCGCCGCTCTGCGCAAAGCCCTTCGCCAGCTTGCTTCCATCCTGCTCGTTTTCCGCCGGCTCGTTCGGACGGATGCCCATAGCGTCAAACATCGCGGCCAGTTCTTCAAAGGTCAGAACATAGTCAGCGCTGTCCTCTACCCGCTGGATTTCCAGCTTTTTCGCCACACAGGGACCGATAAACACCACTTTGGCCTGCGGATCCGCTTCCCGGATATACCGCGCTGTCAGCGTCATGGGCGAACCGGTATGGGAAATGTTCGGAATCAGCTTCGGGAAATGCTTCTCGATCATTTCCACAAAAGCGGGACAGCAGGAGGTTGTCATCTTCATTTGATTCTGAATTGCTTCCTTGAGCTCCTGCGCCTCGTGCCAAGCCGTTGCATCCGCGCCGAGCGCTACCTCCACCACACTGGAAAATCCAAGCTTTTTGATGGCTGCCTTGAGCATGCCGACATTTGCGTCTCCAAACTGGCCTTCGATCGCGGGAGCAAACGCTGCCACAACGGTTTCCTTTTTGCGGATCGCCTCGATCACAGCCACCAGGTTCGACCGATCTGTGATAGCGCCGAACGGACAGCCGGACACACAGGCCGCGCAGCTGATGCACTTGCCGTAATCGATCTGTGCGCGGTTATAGTCGTCCTTGCTGATCGCCCCTACCGGGCAGGCACGCATACAGGGACGCATCGTATCGGAGATGGCATTATACGGGCAGGCCGCGGCGCAGCGCCCACATTCCTTGCACTTGGAGGGATCGATGTACGCGCCCTTGCCGGTGATTGAAATAGCACCGAACGGGCAGGCCGCCTGACATTTCTTCGCCAGGCAGCGCTGGCAGTTATCCGTCACGGTAAAGCGGCTGATCGGGCAGCCCTCGCAGGCGGCGGGCAGCACACCCACGATCCCGCGCTCCGGCTGGCCAGGCAGCAGTTCGCCGTGTGCGCTGGAAATCCGTTCCCGGATAATTTCCCTCTCGCGATATATACAGCAGCGGTAGGTTGGCAGCGGGCCGGGGATGATGTCATAGGGAATGTCGTTGATGTGCTCTTCCAGCGTACCCTCGTAAGAATATTTGGCCACGCTGCGCAGCACCTGATATTTCATTTGTTTTGCGTCATTATCGTATTGCATGGATCCACACCTTTCCGTCCTTCACAGACTGTCCTGGACTGAAGCCGTTGTCAATAATAGGTCTTTTCCACCGGTTTGCCAAGCTCCTTGACCAGCGAAGCAAGCTGATCGAGAAGCTGCATCTTGATGCTCAAATCGGCAGGCAGACCCGGGTTCTGGTGAGCGGGATTGATGGCGCGTCCCGCAAAAATTTTCAGGCTGGTGCAGTTTTCCAAAATCATTTTGGCAATCCTTGCCGCGCCATTATCTTCATCGAGACGGCGGAAATAGTACGAATCTGTCTCATGGTTCAGATAATCCCGCAGAATTTCCACCGTGCGGGAAAGTGTCAGCACACCTTCCGTCACCAGATCGATCCCCTGGATTTTGCCGGTCGGAGGAAGCGTCGGATCCGAATAATTGAGCGTTGTTTCAATTTTGCGGTTGAGCACGCGCGCCACAATATTCGCGCTGGTGCCGCCGCAGATCACCTTTTTGCCGGGAGAGGTCATGAAATCATGGACCATCCGGTTATCGTCCGCCTTATCCACCGGCGGGCCGGCCAGCATATTGACCACACAGCGCGGCGTGGCCTTGAGCACCAGACAAGTGGAGTCGTCGCCCGGCTTGCCCATATACAGCTCATTAACCGCTTCAATCAGCGAAACCGCCAGACGCGGCGCGGAGCTTTCCTTCCCCACCGTCTTTGCCAGCCAGGACGAGACATTATCCCAGTTCCAGCCGAAATTGAGCGCCTGCCCCACACCGGCGTATACCACGCCGTCGCTTACCAGGGCCAGCACGTCTCCGGACATCATGGTAAAGTGGCTTTCCGTCACATTTTTTCCCGCACATTCCTTGAGCTCCGAGCAGTCGCTGAGATCCATCACCTCGCCGTTGCGGATGAAGATGCACGGGGGATTATCAAATTCCACCAGATCCACACGGCCATCGTCAAACACCTGCGCGATGCTGAAGGTGGAGTACGCCAGCTTGCGGACATTGCACACCGGCAGGGTGGCGGCGATCGTTTCCACTGCCTCCGTCACACTCGCCCCGCCTTGCAGCATGGTGGCAATAATAGTACTGGTCAGAGTGGAAAGGATATTTGCCTTCACTCCGCTGCCCAGTCCATCCGCCAGCACGGCAATCGTGGAGTTTTCCGTGCGCATAATCTGCACTTTATCGCCGCAGAGCTCCTCGTTATTCTTGTTGATGCTCTTGAACGCGGCGTCAATATGTATTTTCATGATTCGCTTCCCTCCTGAAGATGAAGTCGTGTCGTCTCATTCTGAGCGGATTACGATTCATCGGAATCGAAAACGATCATGTTCTTGAGCTTTGTCAGCGTAACCTTGGTCTCCGCCGTCGTCTCACCAAGCAGGCTGGCAATCTGCTGAGCGGCAATCATCTGCTTGTCGATGACCTTCTGGGCCATTTCCATGGTCTCCGCGCGCACCTTGTACTGGTTTTCGAGGTTTCTTTCCTCCTGCGTGATATCCTTGAAGATGCCGATCACAATCTTGTTTTTCTCCACATACACCAGGCTCTGCTGTGTGGTGATGCCGTACTCCTTGAGCACCACCTTCTTATCCGCAATGGACTGATGGCTGGTCAGCACGAACTCGAAATCGCTCGGATCCATCAGCTCATAAATGCACTTTTGCAGCGCCTCGGCGCGGGAAATACGGAACACCTTCTCCGCCGCACGGTTAAACTCTACAATATTCAGTTCTTCGTCGACCATGATGGTGATATTCGGCGTTTCCGTCAGCAGGCAGTTGGCAAAGGACTCGGCGCGCTCCTTCATATACGGCACGCACATTTCCAGCTCTGCCTTCCCCTGGAACACAGCGATCGCCTTTTCCCGGCAGGTGGGATAGCCGCAGGATCCGCAGTTGAGCTCATCCTCCGGACCATGCTTGCCGATCTTGGCCAGAATGGCACGGATGGTATCCTCGTCCGGGATCTCCTCCTTCGGGGAGCGATCCAGGAACTGCTTGTGCATGGAAATGGTATCGCGCAGAACGGGATATTCGTCACAGTCCTCCATCGCGTATTTGCGTACACTGACGCTGCTGGAGAAGCGCTCGTGGTTTTTCACGCCGGACGCGGGGCCATTGACACAGCCGTCGCGGCAGGCGTTGACCTCGATCACACAGTGATCCAGCCAACCCTCCTCAAGAGCCTTGCACAGATCCTTGCTCTCCGTCGTACCGGAAACGCTGAGGAAACGCCAATCCCCCACATCGCCAAGCTGGCGCAGGGAAGCCAGAATCCCCTCATTGACAGGATACATGCGCAGGATTTTGGAGCTGCTGTTCAGGAAGGTGGCGGGCTCCGCCGTCTCCATGGAAACACCCGCGTCATGCAGCATTTCTATCAGATCCTCAAAGGTCAGAACAGCGTCGACTTCATTGTTATGGCGCACATCCTCCGCCTCGTCAATTTTCGCGATGCACGGTCCGCAGAACACCACACGCGCATCCGGGAAACGCTGCTTGAGCAGACGGGCGTGGGCAATCATCGGGGAAACGACGGGCGCAAGCTGATCCACCAGATCAGGGTGATACAGCTCCACCAAACGGTTAAAGGACGGGCAGCAGGTGGTGATAATGTTCTTCATCTTGTTTTCCTGCATGAGCCGGTGGTATTCCGCGGTCACATAGGCCGCTCCCTCGCTTGTTTCGCTCACGCCGGTGAAGCCAAGCGCTTTGACCGCTCCCGCAAATTTCTTCGGATCCTCCACATGGAAGCAGCCGTAATACGAGGGTGCTATGGACAGGATCACCTTTGCACCGGAGCGCAGAAGCTCCTCCACCGCTTTTCTGTGGCTGATCAGGGTCTTGGCATTCTGTGGGCAGCGTTCCAGACAGGTGCCGCACAGAATGCAGCTTTTATCAATGATGGTCGCCTGTCCGTCCGCCACCCGGATGGATTTGACAGGACAGACCTTGACACACCGGTAACAGTTTTTGCAATTTGCCTTTTTCAAGCCAATAATACTCATGTGAAAACTCCTTCTCCATCCATAATGATGACCAAAAGCTTACTTTTCCAGCCGCTTCATGATTTCCGTCTTGAAGAATTCCTCCGTTCCGAGCGGAGTAACATTGAATCGCTCGCCATCAATGCAGACACAGACGCCATTGTTCATGCACTCCCCCATGCAGAACGATCCCTTGAGCTCCACTTCGCTCTCCAAACGGTTGAGCGCGATCAGGCGCTGCAAAATGGAGATAACGTCTCTGGAGCCCTTCAAATGGCAGGAGCTGCCAATACAAATGGTAACCTCCATCATAGGTGCTGTTTCCTCCTTTTCCTTTTCAATCAACTTTTCTTACATGAGACAAATTTGAGACAGTTTTGTTAATATTTTAACGTAATAATTATAACAGATTTCACAATCAAATGCAAGAAAATTTGGGGTCATTTTTACCAATCCCCACAGAAACAAACCAAAAGGCGCGCCGGGGAAAGCCAATCCCCAGCGCGCCCTGTTCAACGCTCCATTTTTTCAACTGTTTTGATGATTTCTTCAATTTTCTCCGCCCGCTCCGCTTCGTCCGCATGCGCAAATGCTTCTGTGACACAGCCTTCCATATGCGCCCGCAGAACTTCGCGCTGCGCGCGGCGAAGCACCGCTTCCGACGCCATGATCTGGTTGAGGATATCAATGCAGTATTTGTCCTCCTCCACCATTTTCAAAATGCCGTCAATCTGCCCCCGGGCTGTTTTCAGCAAGCGGGACACTTTTGCTTTATCCGCTCTCATAACGCAATCCTCAAACGATCAGCGAATTCCCTTGACTTCGTATCCAGCCTCTGTGACTGCATTCGCCAAAACGCTGTCATCCACATCCTTTGTGAGCGTTACCGTGGCGCACTTGTTCTCCAAGTCCGCCTTGGCCTCCTGCACACCATCAATCGCGTTGAGTGCCTTCTCTACATGAGCGACACAGTGGCCGCACATCATGCCTTCAATTTCCATCGTCTTTGTCATGGTACTTTCTCCTTCTTTCTGTTCAGATAAATCCTTATGGGAAACTGTATGTGTCTCCTGCTCCTCCCTGGGGATGCGAAGCTCCGTTTCCACAGGCGGAAGGGCAGTATTCCCATGCTGCTTTCGTTTGAAGAAACGAAGCCGCAGGGCATTAGAGACAACACAGACGGAGCTCAAGCTCATGGCTGCGGCGCCCAGCATAGGGTTCAGTTTCCATCCCCAAAGCGTAAAAAACACACCGGCTGCCACGGGAATCCCGATGCTGTTATAGAAAAAGGCCCAGAACAGGTTTTCCTTGATATTCCGGATCACAGCGCGGCCCAGCTGGATGGCGGAAACGGCGTCCATCAGATCACTGCGCATCAGCACCACACCAGCCGACTCGATCGCCACATCCGTTCCCGCGCCGATGGCAATTCCCACATCCGCGCGGGCCAGCGCGGGCGCATCGTTCACGCCGTCCCCAACCATCGCCACACGCCTGCCCTGCTCCTGCAGGCGGCGGACCTCCTGCTCCTTATCCTGTGGATACACCTCCGCGACAACATGCGGGATGGAAAGTTCCTTTCCGATCGCGGCTGCGGTGCGCCGGTTGTCCCCCGTCAGCATCACCACATCAATTCCGAGCGCCCTTAGCTCTTCCACCGCCTGACGGCTGGTCGGCTTTACCCGATCCGCCACAGAGACAAGGCCCAGCAGCTGTCCCTCCCGGGCAAAATAGAGTGGAGTCCGGCCCAAGGCCGCCTGCTCTTCCTCCTGCCGGACAAGGGGCGCCGGATCGACACCGTTTTCCTCCAGCATCCGGCGGTTGCCCGCCAGAACACGCCTGCCGTCCACCAGAGCCGACACGCCGCGTCCTTCCTCCGTGCGGAATTCCGCTGCGTCCAGCAGCTCCCTTCCCTTTGCCCGTTCCCGGATGGCAAGGGAAAGAGGATGGTCGGAGCGCTGCTCCACGGAAGCAGCCCACAGCAGCAGTTCCTCTTCCGCCACTCCTGGGGCAGGAAAAATTCCCGCTGTCTCCGGGCGGCCCTGTGTAACCGTTCCCGTCTTGTCCAGCACCACGGTATCCACGGAGTGGATGGTTTCCAGGCTTTCCGCCGTTTTAAACAGAATCCCGTTTTCCGCTCCCTTGCCCGTCCCTACCATAATGGCGGTCGGTGTGGCAAGACCAAGCGCGCACGGGCAGGAAATTACCAATACGGAAATGCCGATCGACAGTGCAAAGGTCAGCGACTGTCCGGCCAGCAGCCATGCCACCGCCGCCACTGCGGCGATTGCCATCACAGCGGGGACAAAGACAGCACTCACCTTATCCGCAATCCGTGCAATCGGCGCTTTCGTAGCATTGGCATCCTCCACCAAGCGGATAATCTGCGCCAAAGCGGTATCGGATCCGACACGCGCGGCCTCCATTTTCATCCATCCGGATTTGCTGATCGTTCCGCCTGTCAGACTGTCTCCCACTTTCTTTTCCACCGGCATACTCTCTCCGGTAAAGGCTGATTCATCCACGGCAGCGGAGCCTTCCAGAAGCTTCCCGTCCACCGGGACGGAAGCCCCTGCCTTGACAATCAGCACATCTCCCGGCTTTACCTGCTCCAGAGGGATTTCCACTTCCTCCCCCTCCCGCAGGAGCAGTGCCGTTTTCGGGGCCAGGTTCATCAGGCGGGAAACCGCGTCCGAGGTCCGGCCCTTGGATCTTGCTTCCAGAAATTTACCGACCGTAATCAGCGTCAGGATGGTTCCGGCGGATTCAAAATACAAGTCCATGGAATACTGATCCACCAACCCCCAGTCACCATGCCCAAGTCCCCATCCAATACAGTAAATCGCATAGATCCCATACACCAGGGCCGCCCCGGAGCCGATTGCAATCAGGGTATCCATAGTGGGTGCTCCCTTGAACAGGCTTTTAAAGCCGTTCTGATAAAATTTACGGTTGACAAACAGGATGGGAAGAACCAGAAGGAATTGGGTAAATGCGAAGGCCAGCGCGTTTTCCGTTCCATGCAGGAAGGATGGCAGAGGAAGCCCCATCATGTGACCCATGGAGACATACATCAGCGGGATCAGGAATGCAATCGACACCTTGAGCCGAAAACGGGTGGCCTTTGCCTCCTTTTCCCCTTCATTGGGGATATCCTTTCTCACTGTTTCCGACATTCCATGGACAGACGCGCCGTAACCCGCGTCCTCCACTGCCTGAATAATCGCACCGGAGGTCAGCTTGGATGCGTCGTAATCCACCGTCATGCTGTTTTGCAGCAGGTTCACCGATACGCCATCCACGCCGCAGCTGCGCACAGCCTTTTCCACGTGGGCACTGCACGCACTGCATGTCATCCCCGTTACATCAAAACGCTGTTTCACCTGGATTCTCCTTTCCCGGATCCGCGTAAAGTTAATTTATACACCCCCACGGGGTATAGGTGTATTATAACACCTTCCTGTCACTGTGTCAAGAAATCTCGCTCGAGTTCTTGGAGCCCACAGTCTCACCACAGCATAATAACGCATACAGAAAGCATAAAAACGAGGCTTCTGCAAAAACAGACACAAAATCCGGGACCCTTCGAGCGATGAACGCTTCAAAAGGTCCCGGATTTCCTTCACAGGCTTTATCTATCCAAAAAGTTTCCCGTCAGCCGGATCCTCATGCCAGCTCCAGATACAGCCCGGCCAGCTGCAAGGTTGCGCGCAGTGCATCCAGATGCGTGCGCTCCATACCATGGGATGCATGCACACCCGGCCCAATCAGGGCGGCGCGTGCATCCATACCGGCTTTCCATGCGGCGGATACATCCGAACCGTAATGCGGATAAATATCCACCGCATAATCCACTCCGTTGTCACCGGCCAATTTCATCAGCCGGCTGACCATGCCGTAGTCATAGGGGCCATTGCTGTCCTTGGCACAGATGGACACCTGATACTCTGTACAGGACAGATCCTCTCCGATGCACCCCATATCCACCGCCAGCAGTTCGTCCACCGGCGGCAAAGCAGCTCCGCCATGTCCCACCTCTTCATGGACGGTAAGGGTGATCCAGGTATCGTACTGCGGCCGCTCGCCGGTGCGGTGCATCCGCCAAAGCAGGGTCAGCAGACAGGCAGCACTGGCCTTGTCATCCAGAAAACGGGATTTGACGAACCCACTCTCCGTGATGACTGTCTTGGGATCGTAACATACATAATCGCCGGGAGAAATCCCCAACGCTTGCACATCTTCTTTGCTGCGCACCTTCTCGTCAATCCGCACTGCCATGTTCTTCTCGTCCCGGGCACGGGTACCGGCATCGTCCTGCACATGCACTGACGGCGACAAGGAGAGCACTGTGCCGGTGAATACCTTCCCCGCACGGGTATAGATGCGGCAGTATTCCCCATCCAGGGTAGGCATCAGAGGGCCGCCCACCCGAGTGACCATCAGCATACCGCGATCGGTGATCGAGCGCACCATCAGCCCCAGCGTGTCTACATGAGCGCACAGCCCCATCCGGCGGCCCGTTTCCCGGCCGGGCACTGTCACCACCAGATTGCCCTTATTGGTGCGGCTGGTCTCAAACCCCAGATTCCTTGCAATGCCTTCGGCCAACTCCACCACCCGATCGGTAAATCCTGTGGGACTGTCCTGTGTCAGCAGCTTTTGCAGCGTATCCCGCAGGAATCCCTCCTGCTCCTGTTCCAGGAGCCTTTCGTCCTTCATCCTTGGTCATCCTTCCTTGACATGCGACATTTGACTTTCTCTTGTATATTCAGGAAAGCGGCTGTTTTACTACCGCCACGCTTTCCTGTGCCACATAGCCGGAGGTTCCGTCAGAAAGCAGCACCTCCAGATAATCTCCGCGCAAACGCTTGACTTGCAGCTTTTCTCCCTTCGGAAGAGTGGACAGAACACAGTCTTTCGCCGCTTTTCCGGAACCGCCTGCCAGAGGAAGCACCAACGTGTCGAAAATCTCCTCCTCATACACAGGAGTATCCTTTTCCCGTGTCGCCACAGCATATTCGTTTTGGGGATCCGACAGCTTTCTCAGCTCCGAGATTTTGACAAACCCGGCCTTTTCCCCATCGCTTACCGGAACGTATTCCCACTTCTGCCGCTGTGCCGCTTTCATGGAATAGAGCAGATAGACCACGTCCCCTTTGGAAAAGTCTTCCTCCGCATAGCCTTCCGGAAGAAGCATCGGAAAGGTATTTTCCAACAGAAAAGACGGGTAATAGATTTTGGCATCTCTTTTCAGTTCATACTCCTCCAGGGGCTGCGCAACCGTCAGGTTTGCCGTCATGTAATCCGAATAGCTTTGTGTGCAGACCGATAAGCCATGAAGATACAAAGCAGCCGGAAGAAGCAGAGGCAGAACCAGCACCGCAACACGCAGCGGACGGATGCGAATCAAAAAAGCGATCGCGGTCAGCACCACAGAGGCGATCGTCAGAACCGCCAGCACCGTGAACAGGCGCGCGGCCAGACTGCTCCCAAACCACGCCATCCACCGATGACACTGATCCAGATTCAGAAGCTCCGCGTAAAGAAACGCGCCGGGAATGAGCCCGAGAAGCAAGGCAGCTTCCGAGAAAGCAAACAGAACATTCCCCGTTTTCCATCGGAAAGCGCGAAAAATCCAATGAATGATAGTAAGTACAAGGCCTGCCCCCGCTCCTGCGATAATCCAGGGAGGAACAGTCTCCAGGCCGTCGATCGAACCATTCAGAAACCCTGCCCCAAAAACAAGCGGGACGGCAATCAGTTCGGCCGCAATGAAGAACAGCATCTTGTTCAGATTCCTCTTTTCCTGTGGCTGTCTGCCGTCTTTGCTGCGGTGAAAAACCGCGAAATCAGTCGTGTTACCGATCCATCATACCACAGCTTCCGTTTTTATGCAACCATTCCAAGATAAAAAACGAACATTCTTTCGCTTTTCACGTTTTTAAATGGTTTTACGTACGTCTGCGCACCCATTTGCCGAACAGTGTTTTTTTGTATTTTTTCAGCTCCTCCTGCGCATCCGAGAAATTGGCCTGCCGCAAGAAGTCTACGCCGCGGGCAATATCCTCCGGCAGCCCCAACCCTTCGCAGTAAAGCTTGCCAAGCACATACAGACTTTGCTTATTTTCCCCTTGAGAATTCCAGGCAAGGGAATATGCTTTTTCATAGTTCGGGCCGGTTCCCCAGCCTTCCAGATAGCAGCGGGCCAAATGGCTCTCCGCATACTTGCTCTCCTTTACTTCCACGGACTTGGTAAAATACTGGAATGCCTTGCTGCGATCCTGCGCGACGCCATGACCATAGAAATAAGCCCAGCCCAGCATATCGCACCGCTGATACTCTCCGCATTTGTAAGCCTTTTCATAGCAGCGGCAGGCCTCCACCTCATCCTTCGGCACGCCGTCTCCCTTGTCGTACCGGTCGCCCAGCCAGCTCCAGGTATTGGGATGTCCGCCCTCCGCACCGCGATGGTACCAGCGGAAAGCTTCCTCGATCTTGCCTTCCTCCTCCAACTCTCCCCCATAAACAAACTGATGGTTGGGATATCCCAGCTCCGCGCCTGTTTTGTAGACGGTCTTTGCCTTGTCCGGCTGCGGATCAATATACCCTTCGTCTCCCTTTTCATAATAGCTGTAGAGATTTTGACCGGCCAGATACATTCCGCCGCGGTAGGCGCGCCAGAGCCAGTCCTCACACTTCGAAATATTTTCCCGCATATAAGCTTTGAATTCCTGCTCATTGGAGAAGTCGCTTTTCTTTTTGTCCTGAATCGTCAGGAAGTCCCACCAGAAATAAGTGTTTCCAATCACATACTGGCAGAAAGGCTCTCCTGCGGCCGCCTTTTCCTGAACAATGGCGAATGCTTCCTGAATGGAAAGGGGCATCTGTCTCATCAGTCCCAGCGACAGTACCCCGCCGCGCTTTGCGACCAGCACGCCGATCGCGCTTCCCTGAAGGGCAGACTGACGAAGCAGAGTCTCTGCCTGTTTATCATCCTCCGGAAAATGGTGCCCCGACCACACATACTGGCTGCCATTCAAACAGCGGGCCAGTATGCAGGAAGCATCAGCGTCTCCCGCTTTTACCGCATCAATCAAAAGCTTCATGCCTTCCTGGCCCCGGCGTGCCCGGCCGCCTTTGGTATCATAATAAATATACTGGATCGCCTTCTCTACGGCATCGCTGAAAAACTTTCCCATTTTCTGCTCTTTCCTTTCCTTAAAAAATAATTTCCCTTATCGCTGCGTCTGAAGAAGAATTTCCCCGGCCTGACGCAAAATCTCCACATCCTTGAGAATCTCCGCGCGCTGTTCGCTGCATGGCCGCCTCACCTCTCCATCAAACATACTGCGGGCCCGGTAAACCGCGACGTACAGCACCGTTCCTGTAAAGGTAATGGCAATCTGATCCTTTACCGTATCGGCAAAGTGGGTGATCTGCTCGATCATTTTGGGCGTCAGGATATAAAAAGCCGTATGCGGATCCGCGGCATAAATCTGAAACCGTTTGTTAAAGGCCTCATCCTCCGTCTGGATTTTATTCTGCGCTGTTTGTCCTTTAAAGTCCGAAAGAAATTCTTTCTCAAAAAGCTGAAGATGCCCCATGCTGCTCTTTGTCTCATCGAAGGAGTCAAACCGCATGATCTGACCTTCAAAAATGGTTTCGAGACGCCGTTCCTTTCCCCGCATAACCATTTTCTGTGTTTTAACGTCGCAGTACTGAAAACCGGTTCCACGGTAACGGCCGGTCAGCAAATCCTCCGTCTCGTAATACCGCTGTTCGCCGCATCCCACCACGGAGCTGTTTCGCACTTCCGTGTAGGAAAGACCCCCGTTATGCTGATAATTCAAGTCCTCAAAAATCCCGAGAGATTCGATGGTAGGCAGAACATAGTGCGATTTGAAGGCAACATTGAATTTCTTATAAGCCCCGCGCACAAAGATCAGATAACAAAGAACAGCGGTTCCTGCCGCAAGGAAGGGCGGGAGAATCAGGATCCCGCCGATCCGATCCTTCTTATCCAAATCCGGAACCTGCTGAAGCAGCAGCCATAACAATACAATACTTGCCACAAAAACAATTCCGGTACAAATCCACATCCAGACAAAGCACCGCTTCGTTTTCTTTTGCAGGCGTTCAATCTCTTGTTCCATCCCCGGTTCCTCCTCAATCAAAATGCACTTCGAAGGAACGCTTCTGTTCCTCCACCTCGTAAAAATCAGCTTCTTCCATATGACAGGCCGACGCGAGAATCGACCAGGGAATCATGCGGATCGTCTGGTTGTACAGGGACGCATTGGAGTTATATAACCGTCTGGCCGCCTGCAAATGTTCCTCCGAATCGGAAATGGAACGCTGGAACATTTCCATAGACATCCAGGAATTGAGCACCGGATACTGCTCATACAAAGCGTCGATTCCGGCGGCTACCCCGGCCAGATCACGGTGAACGCTTGCCAGCGCCCCCACCTTTTGTCCCACTGTTTCCTTTCGCTGATTGGAGGCGCGCTCCACCGCCGCCTGAACTTTCTCCTTCTGCTCCGCCGCGGCTTCCAAGCCTTCCTTCCGTCGCGCGGCATTTCGTCCGGCAATCCGGTGACTGCCCCCAGGCCGGACATGATTACGGTCCAATTCTCGTTTGATCTGCTCCATCGTTCTCGTCTGACGGGAAATTTCCGCATCCATGCTGTGAATGACCTTTTCCGAAATCTCCTGCTGCTGATCCAAACGGCGGTTTTCTCCCTGTGTTCCGCTTCGCAGGCCCGTCACCTCCGTCAGCGTGCGGTACTCATGGTCCAGATACTTTTTGACGGCCTGAAGCTGTGCGGAAAGCAGATCGTACCGCTTTTCCAGCGCCACATCAATGTCGGAGGCTGCTTCCTCCACCTTTACCTGCATCTGCTGCAAACGGTTATAAAGCAGGATACCGCCTGCAAGCAGCAGAATCAGCACTGCCAGTACAACCAAAGCTACAATCCATTCCATGGACATTCTTCCTCCTTCTCTTCCACTTTTCCTGCTGCAAGACTTCCGGCTGTCCTGCCGGATTCCAGTCCTCCGCAAACCCGGAAATTTTTAACAGTTCCATTATAAGGAAGCTTTCGACAAAAAGCAACATTCCTTCTCTACTGAACTTTTTGAGTCTATGTCCGTATTTATCCGGACCACAGCCCATACAAGAAAACAGCACAAGCGGCATGCAGGCAGCTAGGAGGCATTTCTCCCGCTTCGGCGGGATTTCCGCGCGGGCAAAACTTCCATCAAAACAACCGAAGCTGTAATGAGAAGTCCTCCCGCCACAAGATTGACGGTAAGAGGCTCCAGCCCCATCAGGACGGAAAACAGACTCCCAAACAAACCCTCTGTCGACAAAAGAATCCCCGCCTGCGATGGTGTGGTATGTTTCTGAGCAAGCGTCTGGAGAAAATAGCACAGACAAGTGCTGAACAAGCCCAAATACAGGACCGCGGGAAACCCATTCGCAAAATCCGCCCGGGAAACCGATTGGATATCGGTAAGCAGAAACACCGCAATCGAAATGATCGCAGCTGTGGAAAGTTGGATCAAATTAATCCGCATCACATCCGTCTCTTTGACCGCCCAGCCCAGCGTGGTGATATGGAGCGCGAAAAGCACCGCGCACAGCAGGGTCATCGCGTCTCCATAATGGAAGCTCACCTCAAAACTCCCGGGCTGAATGCTCAGCACGCCAATCCCCACCAGTGTGGTCAGCGCCAGGACAAACGTTTTTGCCTGCGGACGCCGGCGGCTGACGGCCCACACAAGGAACGGCACCATAACCACATTGGTGGCGGTTAAAAACGCGCAGTGCGATACAGTCGTATTCTGCTGGCCAACAATCTGCGTATAAAACGCGCCAAACAGAAAGAGCCCCGCAAGCCCTCCCCTTTTCAGATCCGTTAACCGTATTTGTTTCAGCTTCGGCAGGCACACCAACAGCATCACCACTGCCGCCACAGTGAATCGCAGGGCCATAATCAGCGGAGCGCTCATCTGTGCGTCGATCGCCGCTTGGCTGGCAATAAAGCCGGATCCCCAGATTGCTGCCACCAAAAGGCAAAGAATGTCTGCCATCCATACCGCTTTTTTCTGACTTTTTTCCGTCAAGACAGTATCCCCTTTTCCTAAAATCTTTCTGTGCGTCAAGAAGCAAAGATCGGCTGCAAGCCGCTTTTCCTATGGCGGCCCTTCCAAAATTTGCCCCTATCATCCTACACGACAACGGCTCCCATGTAAAGGCCTATCCTATCAAACAGAAATCCGGGATCTTTTTGAGTTATGGCAGCTCAAAAGATCCCGGACTTGATATTGTATTGGCGCAAGATAAGTTTATCTCATTTCTCAGGCATCCTTTTCCTCCACCTGCGGCTCCTGAACACGGCAGATCACCAGCATGGCGATGACAAACAGCACCAGAGTGACCGCAAAGGGCAGGCGGCGATCCACACTGGAAAGCCATCCGGCCAAATAGCCGAAGGGCGAGGAAAGCGCGATGGTCGAAGCCATAATCAGAGCGTTCAGACGCGCCCTTTCCTGCGGATTGATATTGAGCTGGAGCAGCGCGTCCTTGCGGGGATTTACCAGCGCGGCCGCCACAGCGGAAACAAAGACATAGAGGAATACAAAGCCCACGCTGTTCGCAGGAGAGAAAATCAGCAGCAGAGCCGCCACACCGTACAGCGCCAGACCAATCCACAGCGGGACACGAAATTTGGTCACACTGATGCGATGCTGGATGCCCACCATAAAAATCAGCATCACAGCAGCATTTAAAATCGGAAACACGGCCAGAAGATTTTCAGAAAGCCCCAGTCGCTGCGTCACATACAGGCTGAAAAAATTGGTGTTCACGATATTGACAATATACAGGATTACCGAGACAGCCACCGCCTTCAGCACCCCTCTGCTGTGCAGGAGACTGGGGATCAGGTGGCGGTATTCCCCCAGCATCTGAAAAACGGACACATTTCGTGTCTCCGCCCTGCGGATCTTTCCCTGCCTGGTTTCATGACAGAATTTGAAGGTGATGATTGTTTTCGCAATCATGGTCAGTGAAAAGACGAGATACAGCACCCGAACGACTGGCACGACCGAATAGGAGTTGACAAACAGACCGGAAAGCGGCGCGAAAAAGATAGCCACCAGCCCGCCGATATTCACCCAGGTATAAAGTCCCACCAGATCCTTTGGACGGGCGTCCTCTATGAGCAGACAATACCATGCCGTCTGGTTGATCTGCTCGAAGCAATTGAGAACGGCAGCAGCCAAAAACAACCAAAAGTTATGGGAAACAGACCACACCAAACAGGCCATCGCCCATCCGAAAAAGTCGCCCATCATGGTGGTGAATTTCCGCCCCAGCTTATCGGCTAAAATACCTCCGAAAAAGGAGAAAAACACCTGCACCACCATGGTGACGGAAAGAATCAGGCCGATCTGCACATCTGTCACGCCCTGTGTATACATATATAAAGTAGCAAACGGTGCGATCAGATTATAAGGAATTCCCCACAGCGGTTCAATCAGAACCAACGTGCGCGGGTTTCCCCCATTGTTGGCCAAAACCTGGACAAGCGGATGCTCTTTCAGACCTCTTATTTTTGCTTTCAGATTCATAGAAAACAACCCTGCTTCTTTTCAATTTCCCGCCTATTCTACCACACTTCCATGCAAACGGGAAGGGGCTTTTTACAGGATTTTTCCCCTTATTTCTATTTTCAGTGACAATGTTCGCAACTCATGCTATTGTGTTCTGCACATTACGCAGCGGCCAGAAATCAAAGCTCAAGGTTGCCGTATCCATCACAGGCTCGGAAACAATCGCCAGGTTGGCCAGCTTCACAATGGCCTCCGGATGCTCGTAGCCTTTGCGAACAACGGTAAACTGTCCAGTCGTTGCGGAAACGTGGGGAGTCCATTCTCCTTCCTCGTTAAGCGGCACCGCATAGGCCTGCCAATCGGCTTCCGGATCGTTGCGGATGGCATCCGGAATCGGGGAATAACCCATCCACCAGGGGCCGAAGAACATGCCGGACTGTCCGCTGACAACGGTTTCCTCGGAATTTGCGCGCACGCTCATCTCCGGGTCAATCAGGCCGCCTTTGTACATCTTCTGCAGGAACTCGAGAGCTTCCTTGGTCTCAGGCTCAATGGAACCGTAGGTTACAGCGCCGTCTTTCTCGATCCAATAGCCCGGGTAGGAACCCATCGCGGAGAAGATCGGGTCAAAGCCATACACATTGTTGCTCGAGGCCAGGAAAGTGGCATATAACGCACCGCCGCTCTGCGGACCGGAAAGGCCAATGGTATTCCCCGTACCGGACATGTCATTGTCCACGAATGCCTTGGCTACATCATACACATCCTGCACCGTCTGCGGAACGTCAAGCCCCAGCTCATCGAGCCAATCCTTGCGAATCCACAGCAAATGATAGCCATCTGCGTCCGCCTGCACGTTGGGCAGGCCCTGAACCTTGCCGTCATAGGTTGCAGCTGCAATCGCGTCGCCGTCCGTCGTATCAAAGAAAGCCTTCATGGCATCGGATGCATAAGCATCGATGACCGGGCCAAGCTCCTCAAGCTGCTGGGAACGGGCCATAGTGCGGAACTGCACCTTATTGACAACTGTTGCATCGGGCAGGTCGTTGGAGGCAATCGACAGATTCATCTTCTGGTTGAAATCTGCGCTGCTGCCAACCTGCCACATCGTCTCAAATTCAATGTTTAGCTTCTCTTTAATCAGCTGTGTGTAACGGTTGTCCTCGGCGGTCTCACCCTCCGGGAAAACGGTGTTTGCATCGATGACGCTGCCTACACGAATGACAACAGTCTCCTCATAGGGAGCCATAGGATCTTCCGGAGTCTCGACAGCCTGCGACGCCGTCGAAGAATCGCCGGATGCTTCACCCGCGGCGGAGGAGGCTCCCTCCTGCGCCGGCTGGCTGCAGGAAGTAGCCAGTGCCGCAATCATCAATGCTGCCATAATCATTGCCTGTGCACGCTTTTTCATGACTTTCCCTCCGTTTGGTATTGTGATTAAAAATTGTACCCTAATTATAACGAAATTGTGAATATAAACAACTAACCTTTTTTCGGAAAAGAGGTGACTTTTGTATAAAGTTTCTGATAACAAAACAATTGTACCCAAATTTCTGGACAAAAGTCCACCTGTTTTCCACAAAAGGGCCGCTCTCCTGTGAGAGCGGCCCTTTTGTGGAAAAATCAGATACGATGCTGCTTGCGGTATTCGCTGGGCAGCATGCCTGTGCTCTTACGGAACACGCGGTTGAAATATTTTTCATCGTCATACCCTGTCTGTTCGGCAATCTGCTGCAGGGAAAGGCTGGTATGGCTCAGATATTCCTTGGCCTTCTCCACGCGGACACGGCGCAGATAGTCAACAAACGAACATCCGCAGATTTCATGGAAGCACTGACTGAAATAACTGCGGCTCATGTTGACACGGCGCGCAATTTCATCCGAATATAAATGCTGTGCATACTCCTCCTCAATCATACGGCGTGCCCGAAAGATGCTTTCCGTAACCTCCCGGGAAAAACGGTATTTTCCGCTGAGCAGGGCACTCTTTTGGCGGATGTCCTCCAGCCAGTCTTCGATCTCCTGCCAGCAGAGAAAATCCGAAGGCGCGACGATTTCGAGTTCCAGCGGCTCGCTGTAAGAACGGTTCCAAGCGTGCTCCACAGCCAGAACAATATGCAGCAGCTGTTCCTTTGTAAGCCGCGATTGACTGAGCTCCTGCAGCGCCGACTGGAACGCCGTCTCGTCATGCAGCCACTCCATCGAAAGCCAATGCTGCTTGAGGGCGGTGAACTGTTCCGGCGAGACGCTTTCCTCCCGTTTTTCCAGCTCCTTGACGCTGTGTGAAATATGCTTGTCCTCCCTGCGGTACTCATAGAACAGGGCACGGCGGCGATACCGGTCTGCACAGCGGAACACTTCACCGTATTTCATGCCGAGAACGTGCTGGATTTCCAACAGCAGAAAGCGTCCCTCAAGATACCGCTTCACGCTTTCCGGTTCCGCGCTCCCCTGGTTCAGAAACCACACGCCGCGTCCCGTGGAAATGTATTCTTTTTCTCCACGGGCAGGACCTTCGGCGTCTTCTTCCGATAAGGCAATCAGAAGCGAAATGGTATCCTCATGGCAGACACAGTCCTCCCAGTGCCCCGCCTGGCTGGATCGTTCCTGCACGTTCTTGCGCAGACGGTTGCTGATCCGTTCAAGCAGGGAGGAAAAATTCTCGCGGTCAAGCTGCACCTTCGCCACATAATCGATCGCCCCCAGACGCAGCGCCTGCTGAATACACTCAAAGTCGCTGTGGATCGTCAGTACGGCAAACGCCAGATCCGGATACAGAACTGTGGCTTTGCGGATCAGTTCAAGCCCGGACATCAGCGGCTTATCCAGATCACACAGCACCAGATCGGCGGTGTGCTCCTCCAAAAAGCGGAGTGCTTCTATTCCGTTGGAAGCTTCGCCCACAACCTCCATCGCGTAGTCTGCCCACGGCATTGAGGCTATCAGACCCTTCAGGGTCAGCTTGTCATCGTCTACAATCAGCACCTTCAGCACGACTTCGCCACCTCCTTTGGCAAATACAGATGCACAGCCGTCCCCTCTCCCAAACGGCTTTCCACAGACCAGTCTGCTTTCCCATGATACCGGCGGTGAATCGAGCGAATGACATAGCTGAATCCGATGCCAAGCCCTTCCTCCGGGCTGTCTTCCTTCAGGCTGCACATTTTTTCGAGCTGCTCCGGCGTCATACCATTCCCATTATCCGCCACCGTCACTTCAATGCGATCCGTCACACGGATCCGCAGGGAAACCGTCATGTCTTTGCTGTAACCATGATAGAGCGCGTTCTCCACCAACGGCTGCAGGATAAACTTCGGACAGGCATATGCAAGCGGATCGTCCGGCGGCTCCTGCGTGCAGACAAAGCTGAAATCATACCGCACCTGCTGCAGAGCCAGATATTCCCGGATCGCCATCACCTCATCGGCCAGCGTAGCCTCACGGTTTTGCTTGTTCAGATTATACAGGAGAAGCCGGTTCAGGCTTTGCACGGTGTGATCGATATCGTCCTGGTTATTCATCAGCGCCATCCAGTGCACTGTGTTCAGTGTGTTCATCAGAAAATGAGGATTGATTTGATAGCGAAGCTTTTCCACCTCGAGATCGGCCCGGCGCTGCTCAGCAACAGAAATCTCCTGGATCATCCGGCGGATTTCCCCGCGCATCTCTTCAAATTTTTCAAGCAGCTCATCGTATTCGGCGATGTTCGTTTTTTCTCCGCCGGAAGCCGGAGCCTCCTCGAGAACAGTGGACATTCTTCTTTCAAAAATGCCCAGAGGCCGGTAAATCATTCGCCACAGCATCCACACCATCACGGCGCAGAAGATAACGATCACCACACAGAAAACCGCCAGACTTTCAATCCACTGGTTGCGCTCCTGCATGTAGATCCCCTCGGGCACCAGCATGACAACCTCCCAGCCTTGATTGGCCTTCACTCGGAACGGATAAAAGCCGGTCAGATCCTCCTCGCTGAAGGGGATCCCTGTGGCGAAGCTTTCGGATTCTGAGTAGGTGATGGTCCCCTGCGGATCAAGAAACAGGATGGGAAAGCGTTCCTGGCCCTGATTGGCTTCCAAAATATCGTCCACCACATGAAAAGCAGATTCCACATACAGCAGGAGTTCCTGGCCATCCGAGAGCTGCACGGAACGCACGGCGGCCAGAACTGTACGGTCCGTGGCCTGGGAAAGGCTCTGCATCGGTCCGTAATACCGGATGGTGCCGGATTCCATCAGCAAGGGCATCTGATCGAGATCCACCTTATCCCGGATGGTTCCTGTGGTAAACAGAGGCTTATCCTCCCCCGGTGACAGATACGCCGTCAGCCCGATGGTGGGATTGGTAAACGTGAGCACCGCCATCTGTTCCCGAACGGAATCGCTGTACCGGATCTTGTCATAGCCTGGCTCCGCATGAAAGTATCCCTCCAGATATTCCGCGGCGCTGCCTACCACCAGGAGCTGTGACACATGATTCATGTTGGAGATGGTGTTCTCCATCATCAGGCAAAGCTGATTGGCTGTGTTCTCATAGCCCGTCTCGATTTTGTTTTCCAGAATAGACTGGATGGAATAGTTGGAGATGGACATTATTCCGCCGAAAATCAGCAGCAGGCAGCAGATAAACACCAGGGAAATCCGCTGCTTTAAATTCAGACTCGGTTTTTTCACCGGACCCTCCTTCCATTTCCTCCCCGCTTTGCCGGAGGCAAACAACAGCCGGAAGCAGCGTTTCCTCTTGTCGGGGAAACCATACGCTTCCGGCTGACGGTATTCGCTGCTTTTTCTAAAAGTATACTCACACACCAAATTGGTGTCAAGCGGCAGCCACCATTCTCAGGATTCCCACGGATGTACAACCACCTTGATAGGCTTATGGACGGGATCTTCCATCAGACGCATTGCGTCACCAATCCGATCCAACGGGAAGGCTGCCGTCACCATATCCCGCAGGTTGAAACGGCCGGAAGACGCCAGCTGCAAAAGCGGCTCCCACACATGTGGATTTCCAACCACGCCGTACATTTCAAGCTGGTTCATAATGATGTCCGTATATGGCAGCGTCAGCGGCTTGTCACGATCCGGAATACCGTAGAGGATAATGCGCCCCGATCTGCGTGCACAGGCACACGCGGACAAAATGGTTTCGGGACTGCCGGCTGCTTCGCACACGAGATCTGCGCCCTTACCGTCCGTATATTCCAGCACCTTAGCGCGCACATCCTCTGTTTTGGAGCAGATCAGATAGTCCGCACCAAAACCGGCCGCGCGGCGCAGCCGCTCCTCGCTGCGGGCTACCGCAATGACACGTCCCGCTCCCATAGCCTTTGCGCCCTGGATAAAGGCGATTCCCGCCGGACCTACGCCATAAACCAGAACGGTTTCCCCAAAATGCACACCCAGCCGCATCAGCCCGCCCACGGGACAGACGGTGCTCTCGAGAATTCCCGCTTCGTCATAGCTGATGTTATCTGGGATCACAAACAAATTTTCTGCCGGAGCCTTCACATACTGGGCGTAACCACCCCAGTGCGGCGTGAAACCGATCTCGGTCATCTCCGGGCACAGGTGCCTGTCCCCTCTGCGGCAGAACTCACAATGTCCGCATCCCACCGAGGTTTCCACCACCACACGCTCACCTACGCGCCGTGTCGTCACAGCGCTGCCTGTTTGCACAATCTCTCCGGCAATCTCATGGCCCAGCACATGCGGCGGGGCGCCGTATATGAAACGCCCGGAGATCACTTCCAGATCCGTGGCGCATACGCCGGCCGCCCACACTTTGATCAAGACCTCATGCTCGCTGATCTGCGGATCGGGAACCTCTTGTACCTCCACCACATGATAATCCTTCCACACGGCTGCCTTCATGCTTCTGCTCCTCCCTATCGTCAAAGCTCGTTTTAGTTCTTATTTAAGAACTTATATTTTATATACAAACACATTGTAGCGCTTTCCCAAAGGTCTGTCAAGCTGTATTTCCTCTTGCTTTTTGGCTGCAAAGCGGTATAATGAATTCTGTTTTGCAGAAAGGGAGGTATCTGCTCATGGAAATCTGGGGAACCACACACAGCGGAGAAAAGGCTCTGCTTCTGCATTTGCAGGGACAAGGCGGCCTCTCTATGACCGTCTCCAGCTATGGCTGCCGGATCCTGTGCCTGATTGCACCGGATCGGGCTGGACGGATGGAAAACGTTGTGCTTGGCTACGATTCACTTGCCGCATACGAGACAGATGACAAATATGCCGGAGCGGCTGTCGGCCGTGTTGCCAACCTGATCGAAGGGGCTTGCTTTGAGATGGACGGGAAAACCTATCCCCTCTCTGTTAACGATCCGCCCCAGCATCTGCATGGAGGGATACATGGTTTTTCCTGCGTCGTGTGGGAGATAGAAAAAGTCTGCGAAAACGCTGTCACATTCACCCACCAGTTCCCGGACGGACTGGATGGATATCCGGGAACGCTGTCTGTCTCTGTTTCCTACCTGCTTACACCGGACAATGCTCTGGAAATCCGCTGGGACGCCATGAGCACCAAAAAAACGCCGGTGAGCTTCACCAATCACTCCTATTTCAATCTTGACGGCGATTTCCGGCGGGATGTGTCCGGTTATCACCTGCAAATCCATGCCGCCCGCATGCTGGAGCTTTCGGACAGCTGCCGTCCCACGGGACAGATTCTGCCGGTAGAAAATACCGTTTTCGATTTTCGCCGGCCGCGTCCCATCGGTGCTCTGTCCCTTCCCGAGCTTGCCGCCGCGCACGGCTACGATCACACCTACCTGCCGGACGGATCCGGTCTGCGTCCGGTGGCCTGTGTTTGGTCGCCCCGATCCGGCCGCCGTCTGACTGTACTTTCCGATCTGCCTGCCTTGCAGCTATATACCTCCAATTTTGCACGGGAAGGGCTGATACTGCGGGATGGGGTTTTAGACGAAGCACATCATGCCGTATGCCTGGAAACACAGTATGCTGTTGATTTCCTGCACCACAGGGGATTTCCCGCCCGCTTTTTACTGCCCGGGGAGACAGAGACGAGCACAACCGTCTACCGCTTCGATACGGTATAAACGAAGAAACAAGTTGATTTTTTCCCTGATCCAAGTATAATGAAAGAAAACAAACAGGTTCCTTATTCTGCACCACGGTTTTATATCGGAAAAAGGAGACGGAAATCGTATGGAATCGGAAACCAAAAACCACAGAATGCTGGAAAAAGCACTGCATATTCTCGAATATGTTGCCTCCTGCCCGGATGGCGCTTCGCTGACGGATGTGTGCGCCACACTGGACATTGCCAAGAGCAGTGCCTACTCTCTTTTGATGACGTTCTTGCATTTCGGCTATATCGCCAAAAACCCGCACAATCGCTTTGTGATTGGCCTGAGAGCTTTTGAGATTGGCTCACGGTTTGTGGAAAACAACGACTTCTATCTCTATTCACGCGATGTGCTGGAGGAATTGGTGCGTGTAACGAACGAAACCGCGCATTTGGCCGTTCTGGAAGGAACCGATGTTGTATACCTGAGCAAATTCGATTGCTCTCATGTGGTACGCATGGTATCAAGCGTGGGAAAGCGCGTGCCGGCCCATGTGACAGCGCTCGGGAAGGCCCTTCTCTCCGGCAAAAGCGATGAGGAAATCCAAACCCTGTACCACAACAGGGAACTGGAACGGATGACGGATAACAGCATCAGCACTGTGGAGGAGCTGCTTCGCCAGCTTACGCAAATTCGTACTTCCGGCTTTGCCTACGAGTGCGAGGAGTCAACTCTGGGAATCCGCTGTATTGCTGTGCCGGTACGCAACAGCACGGGAGAGGTATGCCTGGGAATCAGCATTTCCGTGCCGACGCTGCGCGTAGATTTTGACTTGGAGCAGGTGAAACAACCTCTGCTTGAAGCCCGGAGAAGGCTGGAGCGAGTGCTGTAACACGAGCCTGCGGATCCCCCGCAGTTCACATCGTCTCCTGATTCAGAAAATAGCACGCTGGTATTTCCATTTTATTCCAGGAAAATTTCCGCTTTAAAAGTCAATTACATGCAATTTTCTCTATCCGCCGGGACAAAGGAAAGCCGGTTCTCTTTGCGCCTGTCAAGCGCAAAGAGAACCGGCTTTGTTTTTTGCTTTCTCGTGCAGTTTACCAGATAGAAAGATCGGGCCGTATCATTATCAGGCGTTCTCACCGAAGAATTGCTTCAGATCGTCCTCCACTGTACCGATACCGGCGATGCCAAAATTTTCAACGAGAACCTTTGCCACATTAGGGCTGAGGAAAGCGGGCAGAGTAGGACCGAGATGAATATTCTTGACGCCCAGATACAACAGAGCCAGCAGTACAATAACAGCCTTCTGCTCATACCAAGCGATGTTGTAGACGATGGGCAGGTCGTTGATGTCATCCAGGCCAAGGATCTCTTTCAGTTTCAGCGCGATAACCGCCAGAGAATAGGAGTCGTTGCACTGGCCTGCGTCCAGCACCCGGGGAATGCCGCCAATGTCCCCCAGAGGCAGCTTGTTGTACTTGTACTTCGCGCAGCCGGCGGTAAGGATGACCGCGTCCTTGGGCAGGGCCTTGGCAAATTCGGTGTAGTAGTCGCGGCTCTTGGCCCTGCCGTCACAGCCGCCCATCACCACAAATTTCTTGATTGCGCCGGCCTTTACAGCCTCCACGACTTTATCGGCCAGAGCAAACACCTGAGCGTGGGCGAAGCCGCCAATGATTTCTCCGGTTTCGATTTCGGTGGGGGGCGCACATTTTTGGGCATGCGCAATGAGAGCGGAGAAGTCCTTCTGCTCTCCAATCTCACCTGGGATGTGCTTACAGCCGGGATAACCTGCAGCGCCGGTGGTATACAGACGTTCCTTGTAGCTGTCCTTAGGAGGCACAATGCAGTTGGTAGTCATGAGGATGGGACCATTGAAGGACTCGAACTCCTCCTTCTGCTTCCACCAGGCATTGCCATAATTGCCCACAAAATTGGAATACTTCTTGAAGGCGGGATAGTAGTGGGCAGGAAGCATCTCGGAGTGAGTGTACACATCCACTCCGGTACCCTGGGTCTGCTCCAGCAGCATCTCCAGATCCCGCAGGTCATGGCCGGAAACCAGAATACCAGGATTCTTGCCCACGCCAATGTTTACCTTGGTGATCTCAGGATTGCCGTAGGCTGTTGTGTTGGCCTTGTCCAGCAGCGCCATGCCGGAAACACCATACTTGCCGGTCTCCAAAGTCAGGGAAACCAGATCGTCCACGCTGAGAGTATCGTCCAAAGTGGCAGCCAGGGCGCGCTGCAGGAAGGCGTCCACTTCCTCATCGTCCTGAAGCAGCACATTTGCGTGCTTGGAGTAGGCGGACAACCCCTTCAGGCCGTAGGTGATCAGCTCACGGAGAGAGCGAATATCCTCATTTTTGGTGGACAATACGCCCACAGTTTTGGCCTTCTCCTCCCAATCCCCAGAACCGTCCCACAAAGCGGCTTCAGGCAGGTTTGCGGTGCTGCTCAGCTGGAAGAGCAAATCTTTCTTAATATCCAGCGTGGCACGGATGCGAGCTTCAATGCTCTCCTTGTCAAAATTTGCGTTGGTAATGGTGGTAAACAGGTTGAGGGTGATCAGATGATTGATCTCAGCAGCGACAGGCTTGCCCTCCCTGCGCAGGGCGGTGGTAACAGCGGAGATCCCTTTGCTCACATACACCAGCAAATCCTGCATGGCAGCTACATCCGGCTTCTTGCCGCACACACCCACCATGGTGCAGCCCTTGCACCCGGCAGTTTCCTGACACTGATAACAAAACATTTTATTTTCCATGTTATACTCCTTCGTGGTGTTTTCTGTTGCTTGTTCCAATTCTTAAAATACAACAACCAGCAGCATCTTAAATGCCTCTTCCCCATACACTGCGTGAGGATGCCCAGCGGGCATGACGATGGACTCACCTTCATGCAGAAGATAATCCACACCATCAATGGTTATTTTACCCACGCCGTCCAGGCAGGTAACAAAAGCATCGCCGCCGGACTCATGGGTACTGATCTCCTCACCTTTGGCAAAGGAAAACAGGGTGATGCTCAAAGCATCGTTCTGGGCCAGCGTCTTGCTGACCACCTGGCCTTCCTGATAGGCGATCTGATCTTTCAAAACCAGAACCTCTGCCTGGCTGATGTTTTTCATCTTCACATTCATGGTGATGCCTCCTTGTCTGTATTTCAGTTTCATACACTTTCCTGAGATTTATTCACCGCAAACAAGGTCTCGCACAACTTTGCCCCCATTAAAGCCGGCATGCTTGACCTTACGCTTTCATTTTACTATAATCAGAAAAAAGCAGTTGTGGGAAATCCAACACTGGAGGCATTTATGGAAAAATATTTTTCGATCCTGTTTCAATGCCCTCTGTTTCATGGAATTGGGCAGGAAGACCTCAAAGCAATGATGGCATGCCTTGGCGCGAAATTGATAGCGGTTCCCAAAGGCGATCCTGTCTTTTTGGAGGGAGATCCTGCGCAGCTGGTAGGTGTTATTCTCTCCGGCAATGTGCAGGTAGTTCAGGATGATTACTATGGAAACCGAAGTGTGTTATCTATTTTGCAGCCTGGGGAATCCTTTGGAGAAGCCTTTTCCTGCGCCGGTTTGGAAAGCATGCCTGTCAGTGTGTTTGCAGGCAAGGACAGCGAGGTACTTCTCCTGAACTGCCGGAGAATCCTGACTATGTGCTCCCATACCTGCCACTTTCACAGTCTGTTGATTCAAAACATCTTAAAGGGATTGGCGCAAAAAAATTTGGCATTCACACAAAAGGTGCGGTATATGTCTCAAAAGACCACAAAAGAAAAGCTGCTGGCCTACCTCCTGGATCAGGCAAAGCAGCAAGGAAGCGCAGAGTTTGTCATCCCCTGTGAACGACAGGCCTTAGCGGATTATTTGGGGGTAGAGCGTACCGCTATGTCGGCAGAAATCAGCAAACTAAAAAAAGCAGGGCTGCTGGATACAAAGGGCTCTTGGTTTTGTCTGAAGCAAATCGATCCGAATGATTAAAGAGTAAAGAAAGAGCCACAGGCTACCACCTCAACGGTAGTCGCCTGCGGCTCTTATCCTAAATTTGTCACGGTTATCCCCCGGATGATTTGTCTTTTTTCTTCTTGGGAAAATCTTACTGATAAACACAAAAATATGAATTGCCAGGAAGAAAACTACCCCAATCGACATTACTTTATGCAGAGCAAGAATAATTGGAATTTCTTCAAAAATCAGTCCAAACAGACCCGTCAGAAACGATGTAAATATCAATCCAAGAACAACCACTCTTCGCCCATCCATCTTTTTCCGGTGCAAGCCAGTATGTACCAGACAGAACAGAAGAAACAGCACCGATGCTAATTTGTGAACGTGAATACCGGTAAGGGGTACCAAAAGCGTCAAAACAAAGCTGATCAGCAAAAGGAGGTTCAAGACTTTTTTCACTTTGCAGATTCCTCCTTGATTACATAGTTTTTCACCCCAAAGCAAAAGTAAAGAATATGGAACAGCCATACTGCGCCAAGGATTGCACAAGGGATATACAATGCTTTTTGAAACATGATCAGGAAGCCAAAAACCATAAGGAGGGTGACGATTACCATTACACGGATTTTTGTTTTCCAAGTCATGCCCTGCCCCTTAACATAGGTTTCCAGATTGTTTTGATACAATTTTGTGCTTTTAAACCAGCGATCCAGTTTTTCAGAGCTTCTGCCAAAACAAAAGGCAGCCAGCATTAAAAAAGGAAATGCCGGCAACAAAGGCAGTACCGCCCCCAAAGCTCCCAGCCCAAGACCCAAAATGCCTAAAGAGAGATACAAAATCTTTTTACCGCTCATGTTTTGTTCATCCTTTCCTTTACGGCTAAAAGCATATGGGACACCGCCAGAGCAGGATGATAAAGAAGCATCCTGGGGCCGGAAAAGCGCATAATATCCCGGATTTTTTCTCTCATCTCCGGCCGATAGCAATGTACTTTGCAGCTTGAGCAAAAGGTTTTGCTCTCCATAAACGGACAGTGGTCAGAGCGATCCATGGCATAAGACAAAACTTCCCGGCAGTCCGGACATAAATCAGCCTGATGATGCTGTCTTTTACAGAAGAGCCGGATCATCTGCGCAACGACCCGTTTTTCCTTCTCCCGCTTGGAATCAGTGGATTGCATGGTGGAACCTCCTTGCGTTTTTGTGGTTAGTTTTCACTAATCAGCATTCAAAACAAATTGCCCTTGCACAAAGGGCAATTTGTTCAGCTCATGCGGCCCTGTTCCACAGAATAAAGCTGCTCCACAATTCCCATAGTAGACTGCCGGTGGGATACCAGTACAACGGTTTGCTCCCCCTGTACTTGTTGGAGAGATCGTAAAATCACAGCTTCATTCAAACTGTCAAGATTGCTGGTAGGCTCGTCCAACAGCAGAAGCGGCGCCTGGTGCAAAAATGCCCGGGCAAGCCCCAATCGCTGGCGTTCTCCACCGGACAGGGAATCTCCCAGTTCGGCCACCGGAGTATCGTAGCCCTGGGGAAGCGAGATGATGAAGTCGTGTACAGATGCTTTGCGGCACGCTGTCTCCAGTTCTGCTTGGGTGGCATCCAGCTTGGCAATTCTCAGATTATTGGCGATGGTGTCGTGAAACAAATAGGTTTCCTGGGTAACATAGCTCTCCATGCTGCGCAGATTATCAGTATTGATATTCTGAATGGGACGATCCGAGATACGGATCTCCCCTCGCTCTGCCTGCCAGAAGCGCATGAGCAGCTTGAGCAGAGTGGATTTTCCGCTGCCGCTTCGCCCTAAGATGCCCACGATTTTCCCCTTGGGAAGTTCCAGATCGATGTGAGAGAGAATCTCTTCCTCGCTGTAGGAAAAGCTGAGGTCTTTTACAGCGGCTCCGTCAAATGCCACCGGCGCATAGCCATGAATGTCTTCCACCACCGGCTGCTCCTCCAGAAGATCCAGTACCCGATTGCCTGCGGCAAAGGTGTTCTGTAAAGTGGCGCCCAAAGCGGCCAGTGCAACGCTGGGTCCGAAGGAACTCATCAAGGTAAGGGTGGCAATGAGCGCGGGCGAAAATCCGCAAAGCATAGCTGCCGCATACAGCATGACAAAATCGAACAACAGGATCACGGTGTTGGTAATTGCGCTGTTGCGGCCTGCGATACGCTTGGCCTTCTCCTCCTGCAAGGACAGCTGTGTTCCCCTCTGTTTCAGCTCCTGCCGGCGATTTTGTCCTTGTCCGTATTGCAGAGTTTCAGACAGCCCACGCAGACTGTCCAGAACAAAACCGGAAAGCTGACCGCTTTGGTCACGGACCTGCTGTCCCACATCCCCGCTCCAGCGGGAGGTCATCCAGGGAATCAAGATCCCTACCGTGCCGTGTGCAAGAAGCGTAATGCCGCCTAATATCGGATGGTAGAGGGATACGAAGGCAGCCGCTGTCACCGTATACAGCACCGCAATGCAAATAGGTGAGATGGTGTGGGCGTAGAACACCTCCAGCAGCTCAATGTCCGAGGTGATGACGCTGATAAGGTTTCCCTTATTCTTACCCTCCAGTTTCGCCGGGCACAGACGGCGAAGGACAGCAAAGACACGATCCCGCAGCAAGGCCAGCAGCTTGAAGGCGATAAAATGGTTGCAGGTCTGTTCGCCGTAGCGCAGTACGCCCCTCAGCAGGGCGCAAAGGCCAATCAGGAGGAACCATGCCGGGAGGGAAACACTCTGTTCCATACCCAGCGCATGCAATACCGCAAACCCGCCCAACACCGTGATGGCAGTGGCACAAAGCTGTCCCAGCAGTCCCAGAAGGACAGCCAGGCTCATATACCCGGTCAGAGGTTTCACCAGGCCAACCAGGCTTGCCATCACCCGAATCCCAGATCGTTTCATCTTGCCGCCGCCTTTCCGTAAGCTTCCAACTGCTGCTGGGCGTTCCACAACCGGGCATACTCACCCCGCTGGGAAAGCAGTTCCTTGTGGGTTCCTTCTTCGGAAATGACGCCTTGCCGCAGCACATAAATTTGATCGGTGTTAGCTACATTGGCCAGCCGGTGAGAGATTAAAAGTACGGTTTTATTCCGTGCAAGCTCTTTGATTTGTTCCATAATGGCATTTTCGCTTTCTCTATCGATGTTGGAAGTGGCCTCATCAAAGATGTAGATGGGCGTGTTGTGGAGCAGCGCCCGGGCAACTGCCAAACGCTGGCGCTGTCCGCCGGAAAAATTGATACCGTTCTCCTCCAGCTCCGTGTCCAGCCCCTGCTGCTCCCGCAAAAAGTCTGCCAGCTTTACCTGCTCCAGCACACGCCAGAAATCAGCATCCGTCGCCTCGGGATTGCCCATTCTCAGTGTATCTTTGACGCTGCCGCGGAACAAATAGCTTTGATGCCCCACATAGGTGATGTTTGCCATCAAGGAGCTCTCCGCAATGTCCGGCACAGGAACCCCGCCAATGGTAAGCTCTCCCTGAAATCCCCGTATGCGCCCCATCAGGATGGCGGCGAGGGTGGATTTACCGCATCCGCTCTCGCCCACCAGCGCAACAAAACGGCCGGGTGATGCAGAAAAGTGGATGTCATTCAAAATCTCCCGCCCTTCTTCATAGCCGAACCGCAGATCCTTGCAAACCACTGTACAATCGTTGGGAAAGGCGCGGCTTCCAGTTTGCGCATCAGGAAGATCCAGCAGAGCGAAGAGCTTATCCGCTGCCGCCATGCCATTCATGGCGATGTGAAAAAACGATCCCAAAAGCCGCATGGGCAGGAAAAATTCTGCCGCCAGCAGGATCACCAACAACACACCGAACAGGGACAAGTGACCTGCATGGAATTGCCATGCCGCCAGGACAATCCCAAAAGCGGCTCCGCCGTAGGCGATAAAATCCATGACAATGATGGAGTTCAACTGCATGGAAAGCACTTTCATGGTAATTTTGCGGAAGCGTTCGGACTGCTCGTTCATCACCTGGTGCCGGTGGGCGTCTGCCTGATAAATTTTGAGGGTCGTAAGCCCCTGCAGGTTTTCCAGAAATGAATCGCCCAAGGAGGTATACTCTCCCCAGTATTTTCCCAGAAGCTTCTTTGCAAAACGCTGTACTGCCACGATAGTAATGGGGATCAGTGGGACACAGAGAAATAAGATGACTGCACAGGGCAGGCTGACAAAGCTCAAAACAACAAACAGTGTCAAGGGCGCGAGAAGCGAATAATACAGCTGGGGGAGATATGACCCAAAATACACCTCCAGCTGATCCACCCCCTCTACCGCCAGCTGAACCACTTCAGAGGTTCGGGCTTTTTGCTGATACGCCAGTCCCAGATGCAGCAGCTTTTCATAAATCATGGTGCGCAGCTGTTCTTTCACCTGCTTTGCGGCACGATGGCTCATCCGACTTGCCAAAGTTGTGCACACGTACCGTATGACTAAGGCAGACAGAAGAATCCATATGAATTTCCCCCACACTTTTGGGTTGAGCCCGGCAGAAAGCTGACTCAAAAAAAGCGCGATTCCGGACATCAATATAATATTGCAAAGCAAAGAAATCCACTGAAAAAGCACCTGTGCTGACACATATTTTTTGCTCTTGTCCATGATGTGTATCAGCCGTTTACTGATCATCGGTTCAAACCTCTTTCCAGTAGCATAGACTAACTTCCAATCATAATAATAGCTAACCACCGTGCGGTTAGCTATATCTAACTGTTGGCATTGTAACAGAAATTCATACCGATGTCAATATATTTGCAGTTTAATCCTGATGATTAATCTATATCGCCGGCATCATTCTCCCCTATGGCTGCGCCCAGAACCACAAGATGAAGCTCATTATCCATTTCTTCCTTCTGCTCTTCCAGAAATGGCATCTGACAGGTTCAGTATACTTCGCAAATCAACTCCACACTGACAATTTCAGGTCTGTTGTTGATCCGCATGGGAATGATACTGTTTCCAATTCCTCTGCTGACGATCATTGTGGTATTCTGCTGCGAATAGCTCCCGGCATCATATTTGGGAAACCATCCCTGATTGGGTGCAATAATTCCGCCAATCAGGGGCAAACGAAACTGTCCTCCGTGCGCATGACCACTCAAAACCAGATCGACTCCTTCGGACAGATATGCCTCGAAGGCTTCCGGCCTGTGAGAAAGCAGGATGCAATAATCATCTGTCAGATCCATTTCATGAAGTCTGGTCTCCAAAATACTCTGCTGAACAGAAGAATCTCTATCCGTAAAATCCGGATCATCCAGACCTGCGAGCTGAATGCTATCCTGTCCTTTTTTCCATGGTACAGATGTATTATGCAGAATTACAACCGCTTCCTTTAGAAGCATTTTTTCCAATTCCTGATATTGTTCTCCCAGCCACGCCTCATGGTTTCCCGTCACATAGTAACAAGGGGCGATGCTGGTGAGATGATGGATCAAGCTCTCCGCCGTCTCCATATTGGTTTTACTGGAATCCACGAGATCCCCCGTGATCGCAATCATATCCGGGCTTTCTTGCTCGATCAAGCGGATAAGCTGGCAATTATCTTCCCCAAACTCAGCGTTATGCAAATCCGATACCACAACAATTCTGCTGTGGTCAAACGATGCAGGAAGTCTGCTGCTTGCAACGCTGTAGCGCGTCATCTCAACCGTTACATTGCTCCAAACAAGCCATCCTGCCAAAACAACTGCGAATACCGCGGCTCCCGCCAATGCAATCCATTTCTTTCGTACTTTCTTCAATCTGGCCACTTCCGTAAACATGGACGTTCTTCACTCCAACCGATGCACCCTTTCAAAAAGCCTGATGCACTCTATCTCCATACTACTCCCCCACAGCGCGGCAGACCGCAGCGGTAAGTTTCTGCGCAGTCATTGCTCACAGGGAACTTGCCTCCTGCCTCCTGATCTGCCGCCAGTTTCTTCATCGCCAGTGCCGGGATAAGCAGCTGCACGATAAGAGAATCACATATCAAATCTAATTTGATTTACCTTACAACTCATAACCTTTCGTTCCGTTATTTTATCATTGGGGCCCACTTCCCCAAAAAGTAGGGGGGAGTCGGGAATGTGTCTGGCGAAATTTGAACATACTGTTTTTTCACTATAATTTGCGTAACAATACTTACAGCCATTACGGCATGTATCATATGCTCCGATGTCAATGCTCTCCACGCAACCGCACGCAAGGCGTTGACTTTTATCTTTCCTTATGTCGAGAGGACAATCTAACAGTTTGCTTAGCAAGCGATCGTCTATACATCTTGCATGTCCTATACCGTATTCCTGTAATTCAATACCTTCTGCGCAAGTATCAATCAGCAGGCCGTAGCTATGGGCAATGGCAGCCAACTCCTTCGCAAGATCCTTTTGGGCTTCTTCTGGAAAATCATGCAGAGATAAGTCAGAAACATTTTTTGAGGTGTTCCGATAGAAGTCGATAAAGCTGATGGTACACTTTTTGGTATATGGGCTTAATTCTTTTGCGATTTTTTCGAAATACTGGATATGGTATTCCGGGGTGTATGTGTCATTTAGAAAAATGGGGTCATATCTCCAGATAACACGATCAGGGCCAATCATATCCGATAGTTTTTTAAATGCAGGGATGATATGTTTCTGCTTATTAGGAACATGTGTCTCAACATCCTGTGCATACGAATTCAGTGTAAACTGAAAGTAATACATATACTCGCGTAAAACATTGAATCGATCGAGCATGGGAATTGGATTTTTGGTCCAAAAAACAATCCCATCCACAACATCAGGATTCAGCGGTATCTTGCTTATTTGGTGTGTATTTATGGGGTTTCGAACCAGTACATAGCCATTCATAATCCGATTAAAAAACCAATTGGAATAGTATGTTGGAATGTCTGTCCGCCGGCTGGCGCTTATAATCACAAATCACACCTCTTTCCTGAACTCAAATATTGTCCACTCACTGAGTCTTTGCTTGCAATTGTCCTCACGGTATTTGCGATTGTAACTATAACCTATGCCAGACGAACCGATTCATCTTTCAAACTGTCAACCACTCTCCCAAGCATTGAGACATCACTATTCTATCTGTTTCAATATCTAACTGTCCACTAAAGCAAAAAGCTACATTTCGTCTTTGTATGACAAAATGCAGCTTGCTATTTTTGGTACGGGTAGTGGGACTCGAACCCACACGGTTACCCACTGGAACCTAAATCCAGCGCGTCTGCCAATTCCGCCATACCCGCATATCAGGGGCGAAAAGACCGCCCCTAATGGAATAACAAAAAATATTATAAAGAATCATTGAAAAAAATGCAACGATTATTTTCCCAAAAGCCCTTCTTCCAGCATGGACTGCGCGGCCAGCATAGCACCCAGCCTGCCGCTGTGGAAATTCAGCCCCCCCTGCATCCATGCCGCATACGGCTCACGCAGAGGAGCATCCGCGGAAAGCTCAATGGAAGCCCCCAGCGTAAAGGCTCCGGCTGCCATAATCACCTGGGAATCGTAGCCGGGCATATCCCACGGTTCTGGCGTGACAAAGGAATCAACCGGCGCACCCTTTTGCACCCCACGGCAAAAAGCCACCAGAGCCTCTTCACGCCGCAGCATCATCGTCTGGATGATATCAGCGCGCGGCTCATCAGGACGTGGAGTCACATCATAACCAAACTCACTAAACAGAGCAGCAGTAAACGCTGCCGTTTTAAGCGCCTCCCCTGTCACATGCGGGGCATGGAAAGCTCCCATGAACAGCTCTCGGTTTGTCCCCAGCGTAGCTCCCACCTCACGCCCTGTTCCAGGTGTGGTCAAACGGTACGCACAGCTTTCCACCAGATCGCGCCGCCCCGCGATATATCCTCCTGTGGGGGCCACGCCGCCGCCTGGATTCTTGATCAGGGAACCGGCCATCAGATCCGCCCCATATGCCAGCGGCTCCTCCCGCTGCACAAATTCGCCATAGCAGTTGTCAACCATCACAATGCAATCCGGCGCTTTTTCCTTGACCAGCTTTGCAATCTTTCCGATCTCCTCCACAAACAGGGATGGACGCAGGCTGTATCCGCGTGAGCGCTGAAGGTAAGCCATCTTTAACCCAGGCTTCACACGGCGGGCAATTTCCTCATAATCAGGAGTGCCGTCGGGTTTGAGATCCACCTGTTCATAACGAATGCCAAACTCCCGCAGAGAACCATTTCCATCACCTGTAAGACCAATTACACCTTGCAGTGTGTCGTATGGGACACCGGTTACACTCAGCATAGTGTCTCCCGGGCGCAGCACACCAAAAAGCGCCACCGTCAGGGCATGCGTGCCGCAAACAAAATTATGCCGTACCAGCGCATCCTCCGCGCCAAGAGCGTAGGCATACACCTGATCGAGCGCTTCCCGTCCCCGGTCTCCGTAACCATAGCCCGTGGAAGCAGCAAAATGACTTTCGCTGACATGCGCGGCGGAAAAGGCCGCTATCATTTTCTGCTGGTTGTAATCCGCTGTCTCATCAATTCCCGCCAGTACCGGTGCAATGCGATCCATCGCACGCTTTCCAGCTTCCTGAATCGAGGGATCGATCGCAAAAGAAGGGTAGATAATCATTGAAATAGTCTCTCCTGTTCCATGGCTGAGCCGAAAATCCCGGACAGCCCCTATGTACTTTCCTTTTATTCCAGACTGAGTTCCCGGAAGGGAAAAGCGTCCTGAAATCCAAGCGCCTCATAAAATGCCTGATTCTCACTCTGTGCACGGTACACGCACTGTTTCGGCTGGCACAGCTTTTCCTGCAAAGCCCTCACAACTGCGGATCCAAAGCCGTTCCCCCGCAGTTCCGGCAGCACAGCCACACCGGAAAGAATAGCCATCATCTCCGTTTTGGCTGTGCAGAAAGCTGCTGCTATCAGCCGCCCTCCGCGTCGAAGCCCCATGCTCACCGCTTCTCCATGGCGGGTGCGATGCGAAAGATCCAGATAGAACGGTTCAAATTCCGGGGCACGGAACGACTCCGTTTCACACTGTGTCAGCAGCGCATGAAGCTCACGCAGGCTTGGATTTTCCTCCGCCTGACAGAAGGGAGCCGGATCACGGTTTACATTCTCACGAAGCATGACCCAGCCCGAAACCAATACGGGAAGCTGCAGATGCTCCGCCTCTTCCTCCCGGCACAGCAGCACACGCGCGCCTGTCAGAGGCAGAAACCCCTTGATTTCCTCCCAATCCACATGCTCACCCGCACAAAGCATCATTGTATCGTCCATACGGCAGAGGAGCGTATCCTCGTTTTGCAGCCAGAACTGGCAAATATGCCCGTCCAAGCCATAAGCAGCGGCGGCAGCGCAGGCGCGCAGCCCGATCGGATCCTCTGCCCAGGGCAGAAGCCTGCTTTCATCCTGAATTCTTCTTATCATTTTTTTGTCCTTACCCTTACTCATATCGACAACACCGTGCTGTCATAAATTAAAAGCTGCCGCCGGCAATCTCCCGGCAAACGGCCTCCAAAAGCCGCACAGTGCTTTCCAGATCCTGCTTGGCCATCATGGAAACGGGGACCCCCGGATAGCGAACCGGGATCCCCAACGCCAAAGTGCGCGCTCCTGTCTGAGCCGCCGCACGTCCTGCGGAACCGTTACCGTTTACCGCTGTACGCTCCTGGCAGGGAATTCCCAGACGGCGGGCTGTTTCCAGAACCCCTCGAAACAAGCGGGAGTCATATATCATACGACTATCCATAAAATGAACGGAAGGGCCTTTTCCCAGCATACAGCCTCCGTCCTCCTCGTCCGGGAGAGATGCCTTCACCCCTCCGACACAGATCACCACATCCGGCTGAATATCATGCACAACGGTCATCAGTCCGCCTCCCCCTGTTTCTCCCTGCGCGGTGAAAGCGGCTGTCAGATCAAAATCCAGATCCCTGCTCAAAAGAGCTGTCAACGCCGCACAAGCAGCCCGGCTGGCCAAAGAACGGCCAAACGCCATATCAGCGGATAAATTCCAGGGGGAAGCAAACACAACTCTGTCGCCGGGACACACTGCCCTGCCCGCTTCTTCTTTGTTAAGGGCGCCGATATCCAAATACAAATCTCCGGCGGGAACCGGCTTTCCCCGTTCCTCCGCCGTCAGCAGATGCACCGGCTTTGCCCCCAGAACACCGGGCAGCTCCCCGTCCGCTGTACAGACCGTCACAGGACGGCCGCACAGAGCCTGCCCGGATATGCTTCCCACAGGAGTCAGTTTCACCGTTCCATCATCGCAGATTCGCGACACCAAAAATCCTGGTTCATCCATCGGCGCACAAAGCAGCACAGAGACAGCCGCCCTCTGTTTCCCCTTCTTTTTAGCAGCCAAACAGCCAAGCGGAGTTATGTGAAGGGAGACATCTTCAAACGGCTGCAATTCACAGAAAATCCGATCACGCACACCCTTCTCTTCTCCTGAAACGCCGGGAATGGAACAGAGCTCCTGTAAAAAATTCCAGTTGATCATTCCCGCACCTCCTTGAGATAGGATGCCAGCAGCTGCGCGGTACGCTCCACATCCCGCAAATCAACGACCTCTGCCGCTGTGTGCATATTCCTCAAAGGAACCGACAGCAGCGCGGTCGGCACACCCGAACGGGAAACCGCAATGCGATCTCCGTTGGTGGACGTTTCCCCGCCCATTATTTCGCAGGAATACGGGATTCCATTATGCTGGGCCAGCGATACCATCCGGCGGCTCATTTCCCCGTCCAGAACGGGGGAAAATCCAATCATCGGCCCGCCGCCAAGTGTCCCGCACTTTTCAGGCGGTACACCAGGCTGGGAAGCAAAGCTGACATCGACCGCCACAGCGCGCGTCGGCTGTACACGGTAAGCACCCACACCCGCACCCTGACAGCCAATCTCCTCCAGTGTGCTGAACTGGATTACCACCTCGCAGGACAGCGGCTCCTCTTCCAGCAGTTCGGCACAGCGGATCAAGACAGCACAGCCGCTGCGATCGTCCAGCGCCGCACAGCTGATCCGATCTCCCAAAAGGGAGACCGGGCGCTGCCAGAGTGTGATACGGTCACCGGGAGAAACCAACCTTCCGAGTTCCTCCCCGCTTTGTCCGCAATCCACCCACAGGCGATCGGATTGTTCCTTTTCCGGATGCTCCGTCAAAGCAACCACGCCGGCAAGTTCCTTTGCCCCATGCACCAGCACCGGCGTACCCGGCAGGACACGCCGATCTACCCCGCCGCAGCGATCCACCGCCACCAGGCCGTTCTTTTCCAGTCTTGTGACAATCAGGCCAACCTGATCCATGTGCGCATCCAGCAGCACACGCTCCTTCGCCCCCTGTTGTCCAAGCCACGCGAAAACGTTCCCGTTTGCATCCGCCTCCACACGATCCGCAAACGGCGCGATTTCACGCGCGAGCAGCGCGGCGGCGCTGTGTTCTTCGCCGGGCAGTCCCGGTTCGCCGCAAAGACGAAACACCAATTCCCTGAGCTTTTCCATCCGGATTCCTTTCCGCCCCGCTGGGCACCTTGTTTATTCGGGAAGCTCCTGCACCAGACGCTTGAAATGGTCCCCTCGCTCCTCAAAATTGCGGTACAGATCAAAGCTGGCCGAGGCTGGGGACAGCGTGACGATATCCCCTTCCTTCGCAAGTTTGTCGCAAAGGGAAACCGCCTCCTCCATGGAAGCAACACGATAAATGGCAGGATTTCCCTCGCGATAAGAAGCGGCGGCCCGCACAGCAGCCTCAATTTTATCGGCTGTCGCTCCCATCAGGATAAGGCTTTTCACCGTCTCCGGAATGCGCGCGCCCAACTCTTCATAAGACAGGTGTTTGTCATAGCCGCCCGCAATCAAAATGATTTTATCGGAATAAAGCGAGAGCGTGCCGCGCATCGTCCGCGTCGGGCTGGTGCCGATGGAATCGTTGTACCAGCGCACGCCGTGCCGCTCCCGGACCAGCTCATTTCGATGAGCCACACCTGCAAAGGTGCGGGCCACCTCCCGGATTTTTTCCGCATCCACGGTCCCCCACACAGCCGCAATGGCTGCCAGGTAATTTTCCACGTTGTGCAGGCCGGGGATCCGGATTTCATCCGTGCGCAAAACAGGTGTGATCTTCCCGTTTTCCGAAACGGTAATCCATCCTTCCTGGGATACCCATACGCCGCGCTCGCATGACTGCATGCGGCTGAACAGGAGCACATCCCCGCGCGCCTCCGGAACAAAGGAAGCGGTAATCTCATTGTCCGCGTTAAATACAGCGCGCCCGAACGCATTCTGGTGCAGGAAAATATTTTTCTTTGCGTCAATATACTCCCGCATATCCTTATGAATATCGAGATGATTGGGAGAAAGGTTCGTCACCACGGCAACCTCCGGGCTGCGGCGCATGGAAATCAGCTGGAAGCTGGAAAGCTCCACCACTGCCGCGTCATCCGGGGAAATCGCATCAATCTCCGGCAGCAGCGGGCGTCCGATATTGCCGCCGAGATGCACTCGCTTTCCCGCCGCTTTCAGGAGCTCGGAAATGATAGTGGTCGTCGTTGTTTTGCCGTCGCTCCCCGTAACAGCCCAGATGGGGCAGGGGCAGAGATCAAAGAAAAGCTCCATCTCGCTGGTAACGGCGCTGCCGCGCGCACGGGCCGCCGCCAGTTCCGGCTGCGTAAAACGCATTCCGGGTGTACGGAACACAATATCCTCTGTCAGATTTTCAAGATAACCTTCTCCCAGTACCAGACGGACCCCAAGAGCCTCCAGCTCGCCTGCCAGCGAATCGAGCTGCTCCCGCGTGCGCTTGTCGCGCGCCGTCACAATCGCTCCTTTCTCCGGAAAGCTGCGGATCAGCGGAAGATTGCTTCCTCCGATACCACAGAACGCCACCTGCTTCCCTCTCAGAGAACGGTAGAAGGCCTCTGCCTTTTCATTCGCATATTGCTTCATTGCTGTCCCTGCCTTCCCCGGCGGAGAACGCTCCGCCGCGCAAGCAGGGCGGGCCAAAGCCCGCCCTGACCAAATTTCTTTTCTATTATATGTGATATTGGAAAGAATATCAAGCCATTGCCGCCGGAGAACGCCGGATTTACGCCGATCTGTCAAAGATGCCCTATACTTTTTGTTTTATCCGACGAAAAATTGCTTTTCCCTTCCTTTTCAGACAAAAGCAATGCAGAATTACCGAAAACCGGGATTGCATTCCGGCAGAATTTGCGGTATGATATACAAGAGTGTTTTCTGAATTTAAAACACCAGCGATTTAGCAAGCTATCACGAGAAAGCAAAACCATTGCAGCATGGGGAGCTGCACGGAGGTGTTGGAATGTTTTTCCAAAAAGAAATTGAAACCATGAGCCGCCCTGAAATAGAAGCGCTCCAGCTGGAACGCCTCAAGCGGATGGTGGATTACTGCTATGAGAACATCCCCTTCTATCATGAAAAGCTGGAAAAGGCCGGCGTAACCGGAGATAAGATCAAGACGCTTTCCGATATCCAGTACATCCCGTTTACCACCAAGGATGATATCCGCGACAATTATCCTTTTCGCATGCTGGCTCAGCCCATGAAAAAGATTGTGCGCATCCACGCTTCTTCCGGCACAACGGGAAAGCCGACGGTGGGAGCATACACCAAGCAGGATCTTGACAACTGGTCGGATCAGGTGGCGCGCGTCGCGGTCGCCGCGGGAGCAACGGAGGATGATATTTTCCAGATTTCCTTTGGCTACGGTCTGTTTACCGGTGCGCTGGGCCTGCACTATGGTCTGGAAAAAATCGGCGCAACCGTGATTCCAGCCTCCTCCGGCAACACAGCTAAACAGCTGATGATGTTCCGGGATTTCGGGGTGACCGGCCTGGTGGCTACTCCCTCTTACGCGCTCTATCTGAGCGAAATGGTGCGGGAATCCGGGTACCCCCGCGAAGCCTACAAGCTTCGTTTGGGCCTTTTGGGATCCGAGGGCTGCACAGAGGAAATGCGGCATCAGATTGAAAAGAACCTTGGCATTTTCGTCACCGACAACTATGGCTTGACGGAACTGACCGGTCCCGGCGTTTCCGGCGAATGCGAATACCGCTGCGGCCTGCACTTCGCAGAGGATGCTTTCCTGCCGGAGATCATTGACAGTGCCACCGGCGAGCGCAAGGCTCCGGGCGAATCGGGAGAGCTCGTTGTGACAACGCTGCTGCGCGAAGGGATGCCGGTGCTGCGCTACCGCACCAAGGACATCACCCGCCTGAACTACGAGCCGTGCCGCTGCGGGCGCACCCATGTGCGCATGGACAAGGTGACGGGACGCACGGATGATATGATGATTATCAAGGGCGTGAACGTGTTCCCTTCTCAGATTGAGAGTGTACTGGTCAGCACACAGGGAATCGGGCCGCATTATCAGCTTGTTGTCCGCCGCCAGAACTTCATGGATAATCTCGAAGTGAAGGTGGAGCTTGTCAGCACAGAGCTGCTGGAAAGCTACGGAGAGCTGAAAGCCCTCCAGCGCGGCCTGCATGACAGGCTCAAGAGTGTGCTTGGCCTGGAAACAAAGGTCACGCTGGTCGAGCCGAAATCGCTTGAGCGATTCCAGGGGAAAGCCAAGCGGATTTTGGATCTGCGCAACGAAGGCAGCGAGACAAAATAAAGCAAACATGGAAATCCATATTTTGGGAGGCAAAGATGAAAGAATTATTACTGGGCAACGAAGCAGTTGCACGCGGCCTGTATGAATCGGGCGTGCGGGTGGTTTCGAGTTATCCGGGCACACCGAGCACAGAGATCACCGAGGCAGCCGCTGCCTATGACGAAATTTACTGTGAATGGGCGCCGAACGAGAAGGTCGCGGCGGAGGTTGCCGCGGGCGCGTCCTTCGGCGGTGCACGTTCCTTCTGCGGTATGAAGCACGTCGGCCTGAACGTTGCCGCCGATCCGCTCTTCACGATGAGCTACATCGGCGTAAACGGAGGAATGGTCCTCGGCGTGGCGGACGATCCGGGAATGCATTCCTCGCAGAACGAGCAGGACTCCCGCAATTACGCAATCGCCGCGAAGCTGCCTATGGTAGAGCCTGCTGATTCCGCGGAATGCCGCGATTTCACCAAGCTGGCCTATGAACTTTCTGAGCAGTTTGACACGCCGGTGCTTCTGCGCCTGAGCACGCGCATTTCCCATTCCCGCAGCATTGTGGAGCTGAAGGAGCGCGAAAACCTTCCTCTCAAGCCCTATGAAAAGAATCCCGCGAAAAACGTCATGCTTCCCGTGTTCGCCACGAAAAAGCATGTGGCGGTGGAGGAGCGCACCGACGAGCTTACCGCATGGGCGGAAACCAGTCCCATCAACCGCATCGAGGATAACGGCAGCGAGGTCGGCGTGATTGCCGCCGGTTCCGTTTACCAATATGCCCGCGAAGCGCTGGGCGACAGCGTTTCCTACTTAAAGCTCGGCATGGTCAATCCCCTGCCGGAAAAGCTGATCCGTACCTTTGCCGGCAAGGTGAAAAAGCTCTATGTAATTGAAGAGCTGGATCCCATCATTGAAAACTTTTGCCGCAAAATCGGTGTGGAGGTTATCGGCAAAGACGTTTTCCCGCGCTGCGGCGAATACTCGCAGAGCGTGGTGCGCAAATGTGTTCTCGGCACAGAACCGGAAGTCATGAAGGTAGACGCCCCCATTCCCCCCCGTCCGCCTGTCATGTGCTGTGGATGTCCGCACCGCGGCGTTTTCTACACGCTCAAGAAGCTGGGCGTATATGTCAGCGGCGATATCGGCTGCTATACCCTGGGCGCGACCGCCCCGCTGAGCGCCATGGACACCTGTGTCTGCATGGGCGCATCTGTTTCCGCCCTGCACGGATACAATAAGGCTATCGGCGCGGATGCCGAAAAGAAGGCTGTCGCCGTGATCGGAGACTCCACCTTTATCCATTCGGGCATCACCGGCCTGATTGACATCGCATACAACAAGAGCAATTCCGTTGTGATTGTGCTCGACAACTCGATCACCGGCATGACCGGCCACCAGCAGAACCCCACCACGGGCTACACCATCAAAGGCGATCCCACGTCGGCGGTCAATCTGGAAGCGCTGTGCCATTCCGTGGGCATCAACCGCGTGCGTGTCTGCGATCCTTATAACCTCAAGGAAACGGAAGCTGTGATCCGTGAGGAGCTTGCGGCGGAGGAGCCCTCTGTGGTGATCTGCCGCCGTCCGTGCGCTCTGCTGAAATATGTCAAGCACAGTGCACCGCTGCACGTGGAGACGGAGCGCTGCATCGGATGCAAGGGCTGTCTCGCCATCGGCTGCCCGGCTATCAGCATTCATGACAAAAAAGCCGTGATCGACTACACGCAGTGCGTCGGCTGCGGCGTCTGTGAGGGGCTGTGCCCCAAGCATGCCATTACAGCACAGGAGGCGGCTCAATGAACAGTGTAAAAAGTGTATTGATTGTAGGCGTCGGCGGGCAGGGTACTCTGCTGGCCAGCCGCCTTTTGGGAAGCGCCATGATGGATCTCGGATATGACGTCAAGGTTTCCGAGGTTCACGGCATGAGCCAGCGCGGCGGCTCTGTGGAGACGTATGTGCGCTATGGAGAAAAGGTGTACTCTCCCGTCATTGATCCGGGCGAGGCCGATATCGTGCTCGCCTTTGAACAACTGGAGGCCGCCCGCTTCCTGCCCTTCCTGAAAAAGGGCGGCGTTGTGGTGACCAACACACAGAAGATCGACCCCATGCCCGTCGTCACCGGCGCGGCACAGTATCCGCAGGGGCTGCTGGAAGCGATCGAAGGCCAGGGCGCGCGCCTGTTGGCTCTTGACGCGCTCTCCCTCGCGGAGCAGGCCGGTTCCGTCAAGGCTGTGAACGTCGTGCTGATCGGCGCGATGGCCAAGTCGCTCGGCACGGAAAAGGAGATCTGGCTGAAAACCATCGAAAAAACCGTCCCGCCCAAATTTGTGGAGATGAACAAGAAAGCCTTTACGCTGGGTTACGAGGCGGGAGAATAAGCGAAAAACAGAGGATCGGAGAGGATTGCCATGCAGGGGAACTATTTTCAACCGGAAATTGAATGCGCCTCCCGGGAAGTGATGCACTATATCCAGTCCAAGCGTCTGCGCAGACTGGTGGAACGCTGCTATCAGAATGTCCCGGTTTACAGAAAGCGCATGGATGAAATGGGGGTTCTTCCGGGCGATATCAAGGAAATTGAGGATGTCCGAAAGCTTCCCTTCACAACAAAAACAGATCTGCGCGATAACTATCCCTTTGGACTGTTCGCGGTTCCGAAGGCACAGCTGGCCCGCATTCATGCTTCGTCCGGCACCACCGGCAAGCAAACAGTCGTCGGCTACACCAAGGCGGATATTGACGCCTGGGCAACCGGCGCGGCGCGCAGCATTGTGATGGTAGGTGGCACAAAGGAGGATTTTGTGCACGTTTCCTACGGCTACGGCCTGTTCACCGGCGGCCTTGGCCTGCACTATGGCGCGGAAAAGCTGGGAGCAACGGCGATCCCCGTCTCCTCCGGCAACACCAAGCGCCAGGTACAGATTTTGCAGGACTATGGCTCCGACATTCTGTGCTGCACACCGTCGTACGCGATGTATATCGGCGAGACGGTGCGCGATATGGGCATCGACCCCACGACGCTTCCGGTGCGCGCCGGTATTTTCGGTGCGGAGCCCTGGACGGAGCAGATGCGCAAGGAGATCGAGCGGCTGCTCGCCATCCGTGCTTTTGACATTTACGGCCTTTCGGAAATTGCCGGCCCCGGCGTTGCCTGTGAATGCCAGCTTCAAAACGGCCTGCACATCAACGAGGATATGTTCTATCCTGAAATCATCGACCCCGACACGGGCGAAACGCTGCCCGACGGCGTTTACGGTGAGCTGGTCTTTACCTGCATCGGCAAGGAAGCTCTCCCGCTGATGCGCTACCGCACACGCGACATCTGCTCTCTGGACCATACGCCCTGCGAATGCGGACGCACGCTGGTGCGCATGAGCAAGCCGCGCGGACGCACGGACGACATGCTGATTATCCGCGGTATCAACGTATTCCCGTCTCAGATCGAGAGCGTTCTGCTCGAGCTGGGCATGGATCCGAACTACCAGCTTGTGGTTGACCGGATCAACAACCTGGATACGCTTGAGGTGCAGATCGAAATGACCGAAGGCATGTTCAGCGACACCGTCCGCAATCTGGAAAGCATTGAACACCGGATTGCGAACGCACTGCAATCCACCCTGAATATTGTGGCCAGGATCCGCCTGCTGGAACCGAAGTCCATTCCACGTTCCGAGGGCAAGGCCAAGCGTGTGATTGACAAGCGCAAAGTATAAACAGACGGCGTTTGCCCGCTTCAAAGCGCGTTTCGGTTTCCAAAATCCATTCTGATATCATTCCAACGAAAGGGGAACCATTATGCAGATTCAGCAGCTTTCCATTTTTGTGGAAAACAAATCCGGCCGCCTTGCAGAGATCACGGAGATCCTGGGAACGGCCGGAGTGGACATCCGTGCCATCTCTGTCGCGGACACCAGTGACTTCGGTATCCTTCGCCTGATTGTTGACAAGCCGAAGGAGGCTGTCGAGGCTCTGCGTGCCGCCAATCTGACGGTTTCGCTCACCAGCGTGATCGCGGTGGGCATTGACGACAAGCCCGGTGAATTCGCCAAGGCAATGCGCGTTCTGGCGGACGGTGAGATCGGCGTGGAATACATGTACGCCTTTATCAGCCGGGACAAAGGCAAAGCCTATGTCATCCTTCGCGTCCTCGAAAGCGACAAGGCGGTGGAATGCCTGAAGGCAAGCGGCATCAGCCTGCTGGACGCAGAAGAAATTTACGGCATGTAACATCAAAACTCATCTCCATAGATAGAGAAGAGCCGGGATTCCACATGGAATCCCGGCTCTTTTTTCTCATGAAAGCACGAAAATTATTCGTCCTTCGGTTCCTCTGTCTCTGCCTCTGGCTGCGGCTCCTGCTCCTGAACAGGCACCGCGTCATAGACCTCCGGCTCTTCGGGGGCAGGCTCTTCAAGCTTTTTTCCGCACTTGCTGCAATAATTGGCGCTTTGCGGATTTTCTGCGCCGCACCCCTTGCAGATAGTACGGTTGCGCATAGCGGAGATCTGCTCGTTGACTGCGTCAAGCTGCTCATACAGATCATCGATCGCGGCAACACACTCCTTGATCAGGTCTGTGGCGTCATTGTCCGTCTTTTGGGCATCGTACACCATGCGGCCAAGGGACTCATACCGTTTGGAAATCTCACTGTTCAATTCCCCCGCGCTGATGCGCAGCTTGGAAATATCTACAATCTTTCCAGCCGTCTTTCCCACTACGTTCACGGCCGATTTGGCATTCACCACAACATCCTCTAACAGGCCCATTTCTCTCACTCCTTATCGGATTTTCTCAATTATAGCATCTATCGGAAGAAAATACAAGAAACGATTTGTAAACTCTTGTTTTTTGCCGCATTATCCCAAAAACTCATGAAGAATGGAATCCGGCGGAACAAGCGTATGCGGCAGAGGAACCACATGCTCCAGGGCGGCGGCCACGCGGGAGGCTTCCGCAAAATATGGGCTGCCGGCAGGAACGCTCTCCAAAAGCTTCAGGGCCTCATCGCGCAGAACACAAATTTCGTAGCCCAGGAACGTATTGATCGTGATATCCGCTTGCTCCCGGAAGGGTTTGATATAGCGATACTCTCCCTGCATCACGGAAGGCCACATACCAAGCGTGCGCTCCGCCGTACAGGCACGGAAGCGCGCATCCCGCACCAGACGGCGCACCAGACGCATATCATTTGGGGAGAGCAGGATTTCCCCTCCCTGCTCCACCCCTTGCTTGACGCTCAGATAAGCATGCAGGAGATATTCCTTTGGAAGGCCCTCGGACAAAAGAGGATTGAGCGCGTGAAGGCCTTCCATGATCACCAGCGAATGAGCGGGCAGCTCCACCTCCTGTTTTTCGGGGCGGGGGCGGTGCGTTTCAAAGTCAAAGACCGGCATACGGCAGGATCGTGTCCGGATCAGGGAGAGCAGGCACGATCGGATCTGTTCGATATCGAGGGCATGGACGGATTCAAAATCCGGCACACCGTCGGGATGCCGGGGAGACTGCTCCTCGGGCAGATAAAAATTGTCCAGGGAAAAAACAAATGAGGAAACACCCTCTTGCTGCAAACAAGCGGAAAGCAGCGAGGCTGTGGTGGTTTTCCCGCTGGCAGAGGGACCTGCCAGAAGCACAATGCGGCAGTCCCTTGTTTCCCTGGCCGCCTGCTCCGCGATGCGCCGCAGCTCCGTCTGGTACGCCTGCTCCGAGGTTTGCGCAAACGCCTGCGGTTCCTCTCTGGCACACCGGTTAATCTCTGTCAGGGAATTATGAAAATGGACATACTGTTCCTTGGAATTGCTCATAGCACTGCTTCACCCTGTTCTTTCTCTCCAGCACCTCCTGGAAGCGGTTGATATATTCATATGGGAATTTGAAGTTGAAAATGCGTTCCAATTCATCCACTCCCGGGCGCTTTACCTTGGTGGCAGCACCCGCACCGCAGGCCAGAATGGTGTGAGTTTCGTCCATGATGTACACATTATAGGGGCTTTCACAGCCGGGGAGACACCATCCGATGTTCTCGAGATTGCCCACCATCCGGCTTTGCCGGTACAGATAATAAGGCAGATAGCCTTCTTCAGTCAAACGGTGCTGGGCATAATCGAGCATCTGTGCCGCCGTCTCGCCCTCGGGCTCCCCCGCGCCATCCTGAAACAACTGATCCGAACGCTTGAGGGAAAGCGTATGCACCGTAACGCTTTCCGGCGAAAGGGCGAGCACACCGTCAAGCGTTGCGTGAAAGCCTTCCACCGTATCCCCCGGAAGACCCGCGATCAAATCCATGTTGATGTTGTTCATCCCGCAGGCGCGGGCCAGATGAAACGCGTCGAGCGTCTGCTGCGTCGTATGGCGGCGGCCGATGCGCCGGAGCACCTGATCGGAAAGCGTCTGCGGATTGATGCTGATCCGCGTCACACCGCTGTTTTGCAGCACCTCCAGCTTCTCGCGCGTCACGGTGTCGGGCCGTCCGGCTTCCACGGTAAACTCCCGGCTGTGTGAAAGATCGAACTGTGTGTTGACCGTGTCCAGCAGCAAAGCAAGCTGCTCCGCGGAGATTGCGGTGGGGGTGCCGCCTCCGAAATAGACGGATTCCACGCGCAGGCCGCAGTCACGCACCACTTCCGCTGTTTTTTCCAGTTCACGGCAGAGCAGCTCCACATAGTCCGGGATCAGCTTGACGGTCTTTTCCACTGTGGAAGAGACAAACGAGCAGTAGGCACAGCGCGTCGGACAGAAGGGGATTGAGACATAGAGACTGCACGAATCGGGCTGTGAGCGAGCCAGCAGCGCGCCCTCGTTGCGCATGGTCACGCGGCTGAGCTCCAGCTTTTCCTCCGTAACCAGGTAATCCTCCCGAAAAATGCGGACGGCTTCGTCCTCCCCGTGCTTTTCCACAAGAGAACGGAAGAACTTGACAGGCCGCACCCCTGTGAGAATTCCCCAGCGCGGACAGATCCCGCAAGCCTCTGTGAGCTGCCGGAAGAGCAGAACCGCCAGGCGGCGCTCCACCTCCTGCGGGGGCGTTTCAACGGAAACCGTGTCCCGTCCTTCCCCGCGATAAGCCCCGACAGCCGTTTTCACAAGCAGGTGCAGGGTCTCCCCTTCCCGCTCCACAAGCGTCAAAGCGGCATCCGGGCCGTCAAATTCCCGGCAGTCTTCAAAGACTTCTATTTTCTGCCGGTGAAAAAAAAGACGGCAGAGGTTTTCCATCTCATAATGAAACGAATGACCATACAGGAACAGCTTCAAAATACTCCGCCTTTCTCCAGGCTGGGCCTGGGGTTCCGCTGCCGCTCTGGTTGATGCAAATGCGCTTCCCCATACCGGGGAGCCTCACCGCAATTCGTGTCCTGAGCTCAGCTTTTTCTTTTGCCTTGCCCCTCGCGCTGGCAATGGCATCTGTTTTACCGTCAGCTGTTCATTGCAGATAGGGATTGAAACGGCGCTCACGTTCCAGCGTGGTCTCGGGACCGTGTCCCGGGAACACGCGGTAATCGCCCGGCAGAGCCGCCAGACGGCGCACCGACTGCATGATCATCGCCGTATTTCCTGTGGGATGATCGGTGCGTCCGACACTGCCGCAGAACAGCGTATCGCCCGCAACCAGAATATCATCAATCAAAAAGCAATGGCTGCCGATCGTATGGCCCGGCGTATGGATCGGCCGCAGGGAAAGGCTCCCAAACGAAAGCGGTTTCCCCTCTGAAATCAAGCCGTCCGCCTCAAAGGGCTCCAAGCCACCCGGCACCATGTAGGCAAGCGTTAGAGTGGGATCTGCGGGAAAGCCGCTTTCCTGCACCGGCAGCCAGATCGGCGCGCCCGTGAGCTTCTTCAGCTGGGCCGCGCCCATCATATGATCAAAATGGCAGTGCGTCAGCACAATGCCCTTCACAGCGCCCTTCCCCGCCTTTTGTACCGCCTGTTCCAAGGCAGGCTCGTACCATGCGGGATCGAAAATTACCAGATCACCGGTTTCCGTGTCCCGCAGGAAATAGCAGTTTGTCTCAAGCGGGCCAAGCACCAGGCTTGTTATCTCTGTCATAAGGTTTTCTCCTTTTCTGTTACGGGCGGCGCACAGAGGAAATTCCCTCGATGCGGGACATGCGGTCAATCACGCTTTGCAGGTGATCCCGCCCATTGATGGTGATGGAAACATTGATGGCCGCGCGGCCGTCCTTTGTCTCTCTGGAATTGAGTGTATGAATAGGCACGTGCATATTGAACAGCTGCTGTGTCACGTCTGCCAGAAGGCCGCTGCGGTCATTGGCAAGGATTTCAAGCGTAATCTTGAACTCCTCCTTCACCTCGCCCACCCAATGCGCCTGAATCCAGCGCTCCGGCTCGGGAGCCGAGGCAATATCCTGCGGCACGTTGCTGCAGCTTCTCTTGTGAATGGAAACGCCGAAGCCGCGCGTAATAAAGCCGATGATCTCATCGCCGGGCAGCGGGCTGCAGCAGCGGGAAAACTTAATCAGGCAGTTATCCATGCCGTCCACCATGACACCGCTTGCCGGTTTTTTCTGCTGTACCGGCGGCTTGGGCGGCGGAAGCTCATGCAAATCCGCCTGCTTCCGGCTTTTGAGGTAGTCCTCCTTGATCTTCGGCATGATTTTCCAAAGCTGAATGCCGCCGTAACCGATGGCGGAATAGACATCGTCCACATTCTGGCAATTCTGCTTTCTGCCGATGTTCTCCAGGAACTCCTGCATTTCCTCGTCGGTAAATTCAATATTGGCACGCTTGAGTTCCCGTTCCAGCTCCGCGCGTCCCTCAATGATATTTTCCTCGCGCTTTTCCTTTTTGAACCACTGGCGGATCTTGTTCCTGGCCTCGCTCGTTTTGACAATCTTGAGCCAGTCGCGGCTGGGGCCCTTGCCGACCTCCTTGGTCGTCATGATCTCCACGATCTCGCCTGTTTTCACCTTGTAGTCAATCGGAACAATGCGTTTGTCGACCTTCGCGCCCACCATACGGTTGCCGACGGCACTGTGGATCGCGTAGGCAAAGTCGATGACAGTTGAACCGGAGGGCAGGCTGATAACGTCCCCTTTCGGCGTAAAGACAAAAACCTCCTCCGGAGCCAGATCGGATTTGATAGTACGGATCAGATCCGTGGCGTCGCCGCTGTCCTTCTGATTTTCCAGCATCTGCCGGATCCAGGCCAGCCGCTTCTCCAGGGAGTCTCCCCCATTCGGGGAGGAAAGGCCCAGCTTGTATTTCCAGTGTGCCGCAATGCCGTATTCCGCCGTGTGATGCATCTCCCAGGTGCGGATCTGCACCTCAAAGGGGATACCTTCCTTGCCGATGACCGTAGTATGAAGCGACTGATACATATTGGGTTTTGGGGTGGAAATATAATCCTTGAAGCGGTTCGGCAGCGGACGGAACATATCATGCACAATGCCCAGCACATTGTAGCAATCCTCCACCGTATCGACGATCACGCGCACTGCATAAATATCGTAGATTTCATCCATGTTTTTTCCCTGGATGAACATTTTGCGGTAAATGCTGTTGATACTTTTCACACGGCCGCTGAGGAACACGTTTGGGATCACCGGAGCGACACGCTCGCGGATGCGTTCCTTTGTCAGCTCAATGAAAGACTTCCGCTCTTCGCTGCGCAGAGCCAGCCCCTGCTCGATCTCCTCATAGGCAACGGGATCCAGAAAGCGCAGGGAGCGATCCTCCAACTCCTCCTTCACGGCCCGGATGCCGAGACGGTGCGCAATCGGCGCGTAAACCTCCATGTTTTCCAGCGCCTTATCACGCTGCTTCTGCGGCTTCCAGAAGGCCGCCGTGCGCATATTGTGCAGGCGGTCCGCCAGCTTGATGATAATGACGCGGATATCCTCGCTCATGGCGATCAGCATTTTGCGGATATTTTCCGCCTGCTGCTCCTCACGCGAGGAATACGGGATGCGGCCCAGCTTGGTCACACCATCAATCAGGCCTGCAATTTCCGTGCCGAACAGCTTTTTCACCTGTTCCAGTGTGACAGGCGTATCCTCCACCACATCGTGCAGGATGCCGGCCACCACCGATTCGGTATCCATGCCCAGTTCCACCAGAATACAGGCTACCGCCAGCGGATGAGAAATATAGGGTGCGCCGGAGAGACGGCGCTGATCGTGGTGCTGCGCTTCCGCCAGCTGATAAGCCTTTTCAATCAGCGGCAAATCGTATTCGCGCTCCGAAGCACAGATCAGCCCAAGAAGATCGTCATATGTTTTCAGCGTCTCCTTCGGCGGGCGCGGATCAAACAATTCCTTCATATGAGCGCTCTCAGTCATTTTCTTCCCCTCACTCCGATTTTCTCAGGCTCTCAAGCAGCCTGGAGGAAAACAGATCCACCTTTCCCGACGCCGGCAAAAGAGCGGCACGCAGGAAATCCCCCAGCGAATCCAGCCGGATCAGACGATGTTCCGCCAATACATCCAGACACAGCAAAAGCTTTCCCAAAGAAAGCTTGCCGCCCAAGCGCATCCACAAGACGCCCACATCGCCGCAGAAGCCGCCTCCCTCCCGCAAAAAGCGGTAGAGAAGTGCAAAATCCTCTCTCGTCGGAACAAGCTCCGTCCATGCCGGAGCGGAAAGCGGTTCCCCGCGCCGGGCCGCCTCATAGCGCTGCCGGCTTTGCAGAAGAACTCCCGTATCCAGGCTCGCCGGCCGCAGCTCCCGCACATAGACTGAGAGCGAAGGCGTTCCCATATACTCCCGTTCCTCTACAGCGACAGCGAGATCCAGCTTGTCTCCCGCCCGATACGGAAATTCATCGGGCGTCACGCCAAAGCGCAGACAGCGCACCACAGTCCCATCCGCACCGGAAACGGCCAGCCGCAGATGCTTTCCGCCGCCAATCGGGGAAACCTCCGTAAGCGTCACGCCAAACAAACCGAAGAGCGGCGCGGGGTTTCCTGTACCAAAGGGCTCCAGCAATGCCACTTCCCGCGGCACCTCCAGTGTCAGCTCATGCGGAGCAACCGCACAGTCGATGGAAACCACCGGAAACACCGGAGGGAGAGACGCCGCATAGCGGTTGATCGCTTTCCGGAACGCTTCCAGCTGATCCGACGGCAAACTCAGGCCCGCTGCCATCGGATGGCCTCCGTATTTTGTGAGAAGATCGGCGCATGCGCAAACAGCCGCAAACAGATCAAAACCCTCCACACTGCGCCCGGATCCCTTCGCCTCTTCACCGCATCGGGAGATAATAAAGCAGGGTTTGCCGAAACGTTCCGTAATCCGGGAAGCCACAATCCCGATGACCCCATGATGCCAGTCCTCGCCTTCCGCCACCAGCACCCGATCCAGCAGCCGTTCCGGTTCACGCGTGAATAAAGCGAGAACCCCTTCAAAAATCTCGCTTTCCATCCGGCGGCGGTTGTCGTTATCCGTACAGATTTCCTCCGCAAGCTCTTCAGCCTCGTCCGGATATTCCGAAAGAAGAAGCCGCACCGCCCGATCCGGCGATCCCATCCGTCCTGTGGCGTTGATGCGGGGAACCAGGGTAAACGCCACGTTGGTCGCCGTCAGTTCCCGGTCTTCCATCCCGGCATGCTCCAGTAAAGCGCGAAGGCCCAGACGATCCGTCTGCGAGAGAAGGCGCAGGCCCTCCCGCACAAACGTCCTGTTTTCCTCCACAAGCGGCACCACATCCCCGATGGTCCCGATACAGACCAGATCGGCGTAATTGTCCAGAAGGCCCTGCACGTCGCAACCCTCGCCCTCCAGCGCCAGAATCAGCTCAAACGCCACGCCCACGCCGGAAAGCACCCGGCTGCCGCCCGGGCAATCCTCACGGTGCGGATCCACCACCGCGCAGGCAGCGGGCAGCTCCGGACGGGGCCGGTGATGGTCTGTGACCACCACATCAATTCCAAGGGAGGCAGCGTAAGTGACTTCGTCAATGGAGGAAATCCCGTTGTCCACTGTAATAATCAGCGTGACCTCTCTCTCATGCAGCGTGTCAATGGCCCCACGGTTCAGACCGTAGCCCTCCGCTTCCCGATCCGGAATATAGTATGTCACATTTGCTCCGCAGGATTCGAGATACGAGTACAGCATCGCTGTGGCCGTCACACCGTCTGCGTCATAGTCGCCATAAACCGCGATCATTTCAAAGGAATCCACAGCGCTGAGAATCCGCTCTGCGGCCTCCCGCATCCCGGCAAAGGAAAACGGGGAAAACGCACCGGTCCCCTGCAAAAAAGCCTGTGCTTCTTCAGCTCCGGTAAAGCCGCGCGCCGCCAGCAGCCGCGCAAACACCGGGGAAACTCCCGCCTCCTGCCGCAGCCTTTGTTCTGCTTGGCTGTTTTCCGCTTTTGTTTTCCATTGCTTCATGCCTGCCGCTCCTCTTTCCTGCACCTGTTTCGCCCATCCCACTCAGAAACCTTCTCTTTTGGGCGATTTTTGACAGTTCATAATTATTTATTGTACCATTGCGCCCTAGCTTATTCAAGATTTTTTTCTCCATAACGCCGGACGCGGCCGGGCTTTTCCTTGCCCGGCCGCGTCCAGCCATTGTTTTTACCGCTCTTTCACGGAAAGATTCACTTTATAGCTGCCATACGCCCAGCGCTTTGAGCTGCCGGAAATACTGACAGTCGCCGGCATTTCCGTATGGCCGGTAAAGCCGTTGTTCTGCGACATGTCAACCTGAACCACCAGATTGCTCTCCGTCAGGTTTGCCAGCTCCTCCTCCGGCCCTACCACCACAATATCCAGCGAGGAAGTCGTCACACTGGCTTCATACTCGTGCCCAAGGTTATTCACCTTGAAATTACGGGCTGTGATGGTTTTTGTGGTGTATCCGGACAGATTCAGGCGAACCGTTACCTGATTGATCTGCTGGAGATTTCGGAAGGATGAGGGCAGCGATACCGGGATATCAAACACATTCGTGCTGGGGCTGATTTGTGAAAAATCAATCGGATCCAACTGAATGCTCTTGTACGATTCAAAGTCCTCCGCTGTTCCTGCCAGCTCCACCGTACTTGGAGAGAGCGTTACAAACGAGGAATCCAATTTCAGACCGGATGGCGCGTTGGTAAAGTTTGCGGTAAACGGCACGGTCCTTCGCACCAGCACCGGAACCGTAATGTCCGCGGAATGAGCGCTCAGTGAAAGCTGGTCGTATTTATCTTTGCTCAGTGTATTGCCGTTTGCATCAAGTAAAATCAAATCCGCTGTGAAGCGCGCCGTCTGATCCAGCTCTCCCAGATCCTTTTCTCCGACCGTCACCGCCGATATGCTGTCCACCACCGATTTCGGCCCGGAGATCGTCACAGACTCCGGAGTGGCAGCCACACTTCCGACAAAGTGTCCCTCCGCAGCAGAAGCACTCACTCCACCCGTCCCGATCACAAAGGATTTTTCCTCGGAATAATCCAAAGTCAGCTGTACAATGGACGGCTCAATGCGATCAATCTCATAGTCTGTCACATATCCCTTTTTGGAGGAAGCAATCGTCGCCAGATATGTTTTCGCTCCCGACACCGTCTCTGTGATCTGCGTTTCCAGCCCGATATCATCGGCTGTGACATTATGGACCGAGAGGCTGTTTCCCTTGATATAGACCGTTACCTTGAGCGTCTGGGGACTGAAGCATTTCAGGCCGTCCGCCTGCGCCGCCTCCGGAATTTTAATCGTCACCGGAACATCGTAAATCGGTACGGGAAACTCTTCCGTGTTTGTAAAAGCCATGGAAAACCAGAGAACCAGCGCCGACAGAAGCGAAAACACAGCGACAAACTTGTTGTTGTAAAAGAGAGCACCAATGGAAAAGCGTTTCTTTTCCGGAGCCTTTTTCTTGTCACTCATGCTTTTTCCCCCTTCTGAGCGAAGGGATCCGGCGCTGGGGATGCTCCGGCTCTTCCTTGAGCAGGAAGCCTTCCAGCGCAGCTTTCAGGGTATCCCTTGTGTAATTGCGCGTCAGCACACCGTTGCAGGCAATCGAAATCTGGCCTGTTTCCTCGGAAACCACCACCACAACGGCATCCGAATTTTCACTCATACCGATGGCGGCGCGATGGCGTGTCCCCAGATCGATACTCACATTATCGCTTTTTGTCAGCGGCAGAATGCACCCGGCGGCGTATACCATGCCGTCGCGCAGAACCATCGCTCCATCATGCAGCGGCGCTTTGTTGAAGAAAATATTGCCGATAATCGGCGGCGATGGAATCGCATCCACCACTGTGCCGGTATCGATGATATCTCCCAGCTTGGTTTGGCGTTCAAAAACCATCAAAGCTCCCGTGCGCGATTTCTGAAGGCTGGCCGCGGCGTCAGACACCGCGACAATGCATTTGCGCTTCTGGGCCTCCAGAGCCTCCTCTTCCTTTGAGCTGAGCAGTCCCAGATTCCGTCCCAGATTGCTGCGCCCCATCTGCTCCAAGGCCCGGCGCACCTCCGGCTGAAAGACGATCAGCAGCGCGATCACGCTGAAATTGAAAAAGTAATTCAGAATGCTCTGCATCATGCGAAGCTGGAGCACATTGGCCACCAGCCACACGCCCAGCAAAAGAAAAATACCCTTGACAAGCTGTTCGGCACGTGTCTCCCGCACCAGCTTGATAAAGCTGAAAATGATGAAGGAGATCAACAAAACGTCCAGCATGGAAGAGATTGTAAAAGAGGAGACGAGGCTGACAAACTGACTCCACAAATTGGAGAGGAACCCGGTGCACTGCGCCCAGAATTCCGCCAACAGCTCCATGTGCTCTCATCCTTCCCGTTGCTTACTCAATCCCGCTGCCGCGCCCAAGAGCGGACAGCCGCAGCATTTTCTGCCGCATCTGCGCAGGGCGTCCCCCACACGGCGTTCCGCACCGGCGGAACGTCTCCCGGACGGGAACGCCCATATCACAGACTTATTTTACCATATCCCGGAACGGATTCAAAGCTTTTCTTTATGAACGGCCTGTGAATTCCTCAAAACACGCTGCAGTGCCGTTACAAACCCCTGAACATCCCGGCCGCTTGTAAACGCGGACGGGCAGACCCGCACCGCACCGGTTTCCAGCGTTCCCATAAACGAGTGGGCAGCCGGGGCGCAATGCAGCCCTGCCCGCACCGCGACTCCCTGCTGCGCCAGAGCCGCCGCGGTATCCTCACTGGGAAAGCCGCGCACCCGGAAGGAAAAGACAGGAGCAAATGCAGCCCCGTCCGGTTCACCGGTAAAAAGCTCCACACTGTCCAAATGGCGAAGCGCGCGGTAAATGGCACGTGTCACCTCCAGCTCATGGCGCAGGATCCGATCCGTCCCCTTCTCCCGTACAAAAGCAAGCCCGGCGCGCAGGCCCGCAATACCGGGCACATTGACCGTACCGCTCTCCATCCGCTCCGGCATCTCCTCCGGCTGGGAAAGCGAGAGGGAGTTTGTTCCCGTCCCTCCCTCCAGAATGGTGTCCAGCCCGCTTCCGCAGGCGGTAATCAAAAGCCCCGTTCCCATCGGGCCATACAAGCCCTTGTGCGGGGCGGCGCACACATAGTCGATCCCGTCCTCCTCCAGAAACACCGGGAAGATTCCCGCCGACTGCGCAGCGTCCACACACACGGGAATGCCGTACTGGTGGGCCATCGCCGTAATGCGGCCGATCGGCAGACGGATTCCCCACACGTTGGAAACATGTGTGCAGACAATCAGCCGTGTTTCCTCCCGCAAAGCATGGCGGAACGCATCGACAGTGGCGTCATTATCCCCCGGCGTCACGTGCACAGACGTCACCGTCACGCCCTGCCCCTCCAGCTTGTGCAGGGGCCGCATCACGGCGTTATGCTCCAGGCAGGAGACCACCACGTGGTCGCCCGGCTTGAGAAGCCCTTTCAGAACCGCGTTCAGCGCGTGTGTGCAGTTCATCGTGAATGCCACACACTCAGGACCCGGCGCATGAAAAAAATCGGACACGGCTGCGCGCGTCCGGTAAATCTCTTCCGCGGTAGCCATACTCATGGCGTGGCCGCCCCGCCCAGGGTTCGCCCCAAAACGGTAGATGGCCGAAGCCACCGCGTTCTGAACCTGCGGCGGCTTGGGATACGTCGTCGCGGCATTATCCAAATAAATCATCGTGTGCCGTCCTTCCCGCCGGGAAAAGCGAAGCCGGCCCCGCGCAGCAGGGAAAGCGCCTCCTCCGCACGGCTGGGGACAAACACGCCGTAGCCGCATCCCACGCCGGGAATATGCGGCACCCGCTCTACATAAGCCTCGATCCCATGCCTGCGCAGCAAATCGCGCGCCCGCATGGCACGTGTGATCGAGCTTACCGTAAGCAAAGGTTTTCCCATGTCGATCACCCTTTTCGTGATTTGCCCTCCCCCGCCCTGCCGAACAGCTTCTGTTCCGGGCAAAAGGAAGGCTTTTACAGAATATGAAAAGGGCGTAGGGATAGTGCGGCCGTTATCCCGCCGGTTCCAGCAGGCAGACCGCGTGGGCGGCTATCCCTTCCCCGGATCCGGTGAAGCCAAGCCCTTCCTCCGTGGTAGCCTTCACGCTGATCTGCGAAACCGGCACGCCGCAGGCTGCGGCAAGCCGCTCCCGCATCTGAGAAAGATGGGGAGCCAGCTTCGGCGCCTGCGCCAGAACCGTTGTATCCAAATTGCCGACACGCCAGCCCTCGCGGGCGAGAAGCTCTCTCACACGGCACAAAAGATCGATGCTGTCTGCGCCCTGGTAAGCCGAATCGCTGTCTGGGAACCATTTGCCGATATCTCCCAGCGCCGCGGCTCCCAAAAGGGAGTCCATCACGGCGTGAGTCAGCACATCCGCATCTGAATGGCCAAGCAGGCCCTTTTCATATGGAATCTCCACCCCGCCCAAAATCAGCTTGCGCCCCTCCACCAGACGGTGAACGTCGTATCCATGCCCAATTCTCACAGCCGCTTCCCCCTTTTTCTCAAAATGGCCTCGGCCATCAGCCGATCCTCCGGCGTTGTCAGCTTGAGATTTTCATAACTGCCTTCACACAGGCGCACCGGCAGTCCGGCGTGCTCCCAAAGCTGGCAATCGTCGGTATAATATCGTTCTTCCGCCACGGCCTGTTCCATTTCCCCCAAAAAACGGGCAAACGGGAACACCTGGGGCGTCTGCACCGCCCGCAAGGTTTCGCGTGCCGGTGTGGAAACCACAATCCCTTCCGCGTCCACCTCTTTGATGGTGTCTTTCACACAAACCGCGAGAGCTGTCCCCATTTCAGGGCCAGCCGCGTTTATCACCATATCAATCTCCTCCGGCGTCACCAAAAACCGCGCGCCGTCATGCACCGCCACATATTCCGCATCAGACGGCACAGCAAGCAGGCCATGATACACGGAAAGCTGGCGCTCCCTGCCTCCTGCCGCAAAGAAAACAGGCTTGGAGATGCCATAGCGGGCGACCATATCCTCCATGGCCGCTTTGTCCTCCTCCCGGATGACCAGCACGATGGAAGAAACCGACCCGGCTTCCTCAAAGGCGCGCAGCGTCCAGGCAATGACGGGAACTCCTTCGAGAACAAGAGTCTGTTTGGGGCATCCCATGCGTGTCGATCCCCCCGCCGCCACAATCACAGCACAGCAGCTTCGCTCCATACAGCTCCCCCTTTACTTGACCGAAAGCTTTTTATACTTGACCAGCCATTCCGGCTGAATCTCCTCCAATACCGCCTGCGGCACCTTATATTGAGACAGCGGCTTTTGTACCTTCAGCGACTCAATGGACCGCTGAAGCTGGCGGGTATCAATATCCGATCGGGCCTGAAGCGCGCCGATTCCGGTATAATCCGACTTTAAGCTTTTCATGACATAGAGCAGATCCGCCCAGTCGCTGAATTCCGTCAGCCGCACCTTTTCTTTCGGGACGCGCAGGGTAAGCAGGACACTGCTCGAAACACGGCCGTCCGCGCAGGAGGGCTTGCCCATCACACAGGCAAAAATCGGGCAGACACAGTCCAGCCCGAGAATATCAATCAGCGCCTGATACCCCTTGGCAAAGGTAATGCTTTTGTAAGCCCGGTACACCTGATTGGCGAGCAGGATATCAAGTACCTGCGTAGACTGATAGGAGGTGAGATTATAGCACCCATCCTCTTCACTTTTTTCAAACAAACGAAACACGAAAGTTCCTCCTTTAATTCATCGTAGCCCAGTTAAACAGCGTCATATCACACCGGCCGGAGGAATCCGGAATGGCAAGATATTTGCGGATCAGCTCCAAATCATTCTGTCCCGTGCCGTGATAGTAGGCCTCCGCGATACTGCCCGCAATGCAGCCGACCGTATCGGTATCACATTTCACACTGTACACGTTGCGCATACAGCTTTCCCAGGAATGGCTTTCCAGAAAACAGCGGATCGCCAGCGGGACGGACACCTGGCAGCTCATATCCACCTTGGAAAACGGGCGCTGCAAAAGCAGCGGCTTTCCCAAATCATAGCCGTAATTTTTTTCAATATATCGTTTAATCTCCCGTTTTGAGTTTTCCGTCCTCGCCAGATAAACGCAGACAGCCGTTGCCTCCGCGCCTTTAATCCCTTCCGGGTGGCTGTGTGTACACAAAGCGCTTTTCTGCGCATTCTCCCGCACACGCTCCAGTGTCGGGAAATACTCTCCGATAAAGCTCACCCGCATTGCGGAGCCGTTTCCATAGCTGCGGTAAGCGGCGCAGCCGCCCTCCTCCAGCCAGCGCTTGAACATGGTCCCATATCCCACAAGAGGATATTTCCGTCCAAACTGAAGATATGCCCCCCGATATGAGGTGCCGTTGAGCACCGCGTATTTGGTGGCCACCGTCATCACGGTGTCATCGGTAAAAAAACAGTTGTCTGTAAAAAAGGGTTCCTTTTTGTAATTGAACTTTTCCGGCCGGCTGAATTCAAAGCGGGAACCGGCAATATCACCCAAAATCGCGCCGAACATGGTGAATCCCCCTTTTCTTCTTCTCTGGAATCTTACTATACTATACTTTTCACCTTTTTTCCAGTTTTTATCTTTCTTTTGCTTGCATTTTTTCCACTAAAAATGTGGAAATTTATAGCTGGATTCTTGACAAGGAGGAAAAAGTACCCTAGCATAAAGAAGGAGGGCAGACAGCCCTCTGGAAAGGATAAATGACATGGAACTTTTAAAGCTGGAACACCTCGCCTGGGATCTGCCCGACGGGGCGGGAATCATAAAGGACATCGATCTCTCCGTGCAGGACGGCAGGCTGATTGTAGTCACCGGCCCGAACGGCGGAGGAAAAACCACGCTGGCCAAGCTGATCGCCGGAATCGAAAAGCCTTCCTCCGGCCATCTGTTCTTTGACGGCCGGGAAATCACCGACATGGATATCACGGAGCGGGCAAAGCTGGGAATTGCCTATGCTTTCCAGCAGCCGGTCCGCTTCAAAGGGCTGACCGTCCGCGACATGCTCGAACTTGCCTCCGGCCGGGAGCTGGATGACGCCCATCTGTGCGACCTTCTCGGAAAAGTCGGCCTGTGCGCCAACGAGTATGTGGATCGCGAGCTCAACGCAAGCTTATCCGGCGGAGAGATCAAGCGCATCGAGATCGCTTCCGTGCTGGCACGCCGCGCCAGACTCTCCATTTTCGATGAGCCTGAAGCCGGAATCGACCTGTGGAGCTTTGCCCGTCTGGTCGAAACCTTTGAGGAGGTCCGCCGCCAGAAAGCAGGCACCCTGCTGATCATTTCCCATCAGGAGCGGATCCTGAGCATTGCGGATGATATTATTGTAATCGCGGACGGCTATGTGCGTTCCGCCGGCCCCAGAGAAGAAATTCTTCCCACCCTGCTGGCCGACGAGAAATCACCCCGCTGCCCGCTTGGAAAGGAGAGTGCGCGCGTATGAACAAAATCACAGAATCCCTGCTTCGCGCCGTTTCCGAATTCGGCGGCTCCTTTCAGGGCGCCTACAATGTGCGCGAGGACGGTGAGTGTGCCGGCCGCCAGTCAAGTGAGCATATCAAAATCGAGTCCAAAAAGGAAGGCCCCGGCCTTGTGATCCATGTGCTGCCCGGCACAAAAGGGGAAACGGTCTACATCCCGGCCTGCGTCACCCACGGCGGCATTGACGATCTGGTTTACAACGACTTCTATATCGGAGAAGGCGCGGATGTCCTGGTTATCGCGGGCTGCGGCGTGCACAACGAGGAAAACACGGAGGCCCGCCACAACGGCATCCATCGTTTCTTTCTGGAAAAAGGCGCGCGCGTTGTCTACCGGGAAAAGCATCTCGGTACCGGCAAAGGCGCGGGCGCACGCCGGATCGATCCGGTGACGGACATTACCATGGCGGAAAATTCCTACCTGGAAATGGACACCGTACAGCTCGGCGGAGTGGACAGCACCATGCGCAAAACAACCGCCGTACTGGCCGCCGGAGCACGCCTTGTTGTGCGTGAACGTCTGATGACCACTGGCAGCGAATGGGCCAGAAGCGACTTCGACGTCACGCTGGAGGGCGAGGATTCCGGTGTGGATCTGATCTCCCGTTCCGTGGCGCGCGGCAATTCCCGGCAGGAATTCAATTCCTGCCTGCGCGGCAAAAACCGGTGCAGCGGCCACTCGGAATGCGACGCTATTCTGGCGGAATCGGGAAGTGTCATTGCCTCCCCGTCACTGGAAGCCGCCCACGTTGACGCTGCCCTCATCCACGAGGCTGCTATCGGCAAAATCGCCGGCGAACAGATCCTCAAACTGCGCACACTTGGTCTGACACAGCAGGAAGCAGAGGAACGCATCATCCAAGGATTCTTGCGATAACAAAATAGCAAAGTAAAAAAGAACCGGCGGGAAAAATTTTCCCGCCGGTTCTTCTGTTTAGGCAAATCCTCCGGCGCAAACGCGCCCCTGAGAATTTTCTTTTATTTCACCATGCTGGCAACTTCGTCAGCGAAGTTGTCCTCACGCTTCTCAAGACCCTCGCCCTTCTCAAAGCGGACATACTCGGCGATCTGGATGGAACCGCCCAGCTCCTTGGCGACGGAATCCGTGTACTGCTGGATGGAGAGCTTGCTGTCCTTGACATACTCCTGCTCCACCAGGCAGACTTCCTTGAAATACTTCTTGATCTTGCCGTCGACCATCTTCTCGATGACGTTGGCGGGCTTGCCGCTGGTGGAAGCCTGCTCGGTCGCGATCTTGCGCTCGTGCTCGATCACGTCGGCCGGAACCACGCTGCTGTTGAGGTAGAGCGGGTTGACAGCGGCGATCTGCATCGCGATGTTCTTCGCATACTCCTGGAATTCAGCCTTCGCGGCAATCTCCGCGGAGGTGTCGAAGCGCACCAGAACGGCAATCTTGCCGCCCATGTGGATATAGGCGGTGACAGCGCCCTCATAGCGCTGGAAGCGGCGGATCTTGATGTTCTCACCGATGGTCAGAACCTTCTCCTTGCGCAGATCCTCCACGCTGACGGACTGGCCGGCAGCCTGAGCCGCGAGAAGCGCGTCCATATCAGCCGGGTTCACAGAGGCAACCGTCTCCGCAACCGTCTTGACAAAAGCCTGGAAATCAGCGTTCTTGGCCACGAAGTCGGTCTCCGCGTTCACCTCAATGGCAACGCCCACGTTTCCGTCAACATAAGCATAAGCCATACCCTCGGCAGCGATGCGGCCAGCCTTCTTGGTAGCGGCAGCAAGGCCCTTTTCGCGCAGATAGTCCACTGCGGCGTCCATGTCGCCGTTGGAAGCGGTCAGTGCCTTTTTGCAATCCATCATGCCGCAGCCGGTCTTCTCACGCAGGGCCGCGACGTCCTTTGCTGTAAATGCCATGTTAATTCCTCCAATTTATCAGTCTATAACCAAGCACAGCACGCCAGGGATGCTGGCGTGCCGTGCCGTACCTTCGTTTTGGTTGCGCTTATTCGGCGGCAGCCTCGTCGGTCTCATTCTCCTTGGCCTCCGCCTCAGCGGCGCCCATCTGGCCTTCCTTGCCCTCGACAATTGCGTTGGCAATCGTGCCGGAGATCAGCTTGACAGCGCGGATAGCGTCGTCGTTGCCCGGGATAACATAATCGATCTCGTCCGGATCGCAGTTGGTGTCGACGATAGCGACGATCGGGATACCCAGCTTCTTGGCCTCAGCCACAGCGATGCGCTCCTTGCGGGGATCCACGATGAACAGAGCGCCGGGGAGCTGCTTCATCTCCTTGATGCCGCCCAGGAACTTCTCGAGCTTCTCAATCTCAAGGTTCAGCTTGACGACTTCCTTCTTCGGGAGCATATCAAACGTGCCGTCGGACTCCATGGTCTTGAGCTGGTTCAGACGGTCGATGCGGCGGCGGATGGTGCGGAAGTTGGTGAGCATACCGCCGAGCCAGCGGGCGTTCACATAGTAGGCACCGGCGCGCTGCGCCTCGTCACGAACGGAATCCTGAGCCTGCTTCTTCGTGCCGACAAACAGGACGCTCTTGCCCTCCATGGAGAGCTGACGCACAAAATTGTAAGCGTCTTCGAGCTTGCGCACGGTCTTCTGCAGATCGATGATGTAGATACCGTTGCGCTCGGTGAAGATGTACTCCGCCATCTTCGGGTTCCATCTTCTGGTCTGGTGGCCGAAATGGACGCCGGCTTCCAGAAGCTGCTTCATAGATACTACTGCCATTTTTTATTCCTCCTTGGTTGTTCCTCCGCCGCTCCTCCTGTTGGCGCAGAACCCTTGCGGGCACCGGTTCGCCGGGGTCGGCGTGTGTTTTGCGCGAACTATTATAGCATAAAGGTTTTGGGATTGCAAGAAACAAACTACCCTATTTTGCTCAAATTTCCCCTTTTTTTCCGTCAGACGTCACAAGAGACGGCGCGAATCTCTTCTGTTGTCTACTCGTCTCCGAACAAAATGGACAACAGACCCCTTTTGCGCCGGACACGAACTCTTTCCTGATAATTGACCAGGATCGTATCCTCACCCACCACCTGGATATCCGGCCAGCGGATCACGATGTCCTCCTCCCGTCCCAGCAGGCCGAACAGCTTTGGCCTGCCGTACACCACGATTGACGTCAGACGGGCGCTTTCGATGTCCATTTCCGCATCGCAGACCGATCCGATTCTTGTCCCGTCCTTCACACTGATCACTTCCTTGCGGCGCAGCTCCGCGATTCTGCATGTCATACAGCCTTCCTCCTTTTCCTCCATACTCTTTTCCTTAATATATTCATCCGCCCGCGCTTTTTTGCCTGCTTCTAATTTTTTCCCTTTTTGTATGCGGCCGGAAAAAAGCGGCAATACTGAAAAGGAAGAAGGGGGAAACGGCCATGTATAATAAAGTGGAAATCTGCGGGGTCAACACCTCCCGTCTCAAAGTGCTGACGGAGGCGGAAAAAAGAACCCTGCTGCAAAAAATCCGTCACGGAACGCCGGCTGAACGTGAGCAGGCCCGTGAGGAAATGATTAACGGCAACCTCAAGCTGGTGCTGAGTGTGATCCAGCGCTTTACCAACCGGGGCGAAAACCTCGACGATCTGTTCCAGGTAGGCTGTATCGGCCTGATGAAGGCCATCGATAACTTCAATCCGGATTTGCAGGTGAAATTTTCCACCTACGGCGTTCCCATGATCATCGGGGAAATCCGGCGCTACCTGCGGGACAACAACAGCATCCGCGTCAGCCGTTCCCTGCGCGATACGGCCTATAAAGCGATGCAGGTCAAGGAGAAGCTGCAATCACGTGACAACCGGGAGCCTACGATCGAACAGATCGCCAAGGAGCTGGATCTGCCTCGTGAGGACGTGGTGCTCGCTCTGGAATCCATTGTTGAGCCTGTTTCCCTTTATGAACCTGTATTCAACGACGGCGGCGATACCATTTATGTGATGGATCAGGTGGGAGACAACCGCGGAGGTGACAGCGACTGGCTGGAGGAGATCGCTCTGCGGGAAGCGATTAACGATCTCAACGATCGGGAAAAGAAAATTCTGACCATGCGCTTTTTCCAGGGAAAAACGCAGATGGAGGTTGCTTCGGAAATCCACATCAGCCAGGCGCAGGTGTCGCGTTTGGAAAAAGGTGCGCTGGAAAAAATCAAACGGGAGCTGTGAAACAAAAGAAGCCCTTGCACTTTTCTGTATAATCCGATATACTGAGAAAGGTTTGTTGGTTATTTTTTCCTTTCTCCCCGCTGATATTCCTCTTTTTTCTGATAATTTTAGCAATCCTGTCGGAAAATCACGCGGTGAAAGGAGGTAAGGAAGCAGCCGGCTGTCATTCCAGATCAAGGAGGTGGAGACAGATGGAGCTACAGATCCCGGCACAAGCTGAAGAAGCGCTGCAAACACTGCAGCGCGCAGGCTTTGAAGCATATCTAGTGGGTGGGTGTGTGCGCGACAGCCTTCTGGGGCTTACCCCGCACGACTGGGATATTACCACCTCCGCCCTGCCGGAGGAGACCGCCCGTCTCTTTTCTTCTCTCCCCCTCGTCCGCCAGGGAGAAAAACACGGGACCATTCTGGTCCTCTTTCCCGGCCTTCCGCTGGAAATCACCACCTTCCGGGTGGATGGCCCATACGCCGACCACCGCCGGCCGGAAGCTGTACACTTCTCCAGAAGCCTGCGGGAAGATTTGGCAAGACGCGATTTTACCATCAACGCGATGGCATGGAACCGGGAATTAATTGATCTTTTTGATGGTGAGCGCGATCTGTCTCTGCGCCGGATCCGCTGTGTGGGGCCGCCTAAGGATCGATTCGAGGAGGACAGCCTGCGGATTCTGCGGGCGCTTCGCTTTGCCTCCTGCCTCTCTTTTTCTCTTGAGGAAGCAACCGCCGCCGCTGTTCTGGAGTGCCGCGATCTGCTTGGAAACATTGCAGCGGAACGAATCGGAGAGGAATTTATCCGGCTGCTCTGCGGCAGAGACGCTCCGGACATTCTTCGCCGGTACCGTCCGGTGTTTGAAGTCTTTCTGCCGGAGCTCGCCCCATTGGCCGGGCTGGATCAGCACAGTCCATACCATCAATACGACGTCTGGGAGCATACGCTTCACGCTCTGGAACATACAGCGAACGATCCTGAGCTGCGGCTGGCCGTTCTGCTGCACGATATCGGGAAACCTTTGTGCAAAAGTGTTGATGCCAACGGCGGCTGCCATTTTCGGGGCCATCAGGAAGCGGGGGCCGCGATTGCGAAGCGCGTCTGCGAGCGCCTGCGCCTGAGCCGTCAGACGACGGAGCATGTATCATCTCTGGTGCGCTATCATGATTTTTCCGTTGCCTGCGGGGAAGCCAATGTCCGCCGCTGGCTCAACCGGCTGGGCGTACCGCTTTACCGAAAGCTGCTGGATGTCAACCGCGCGGACACGCTGGCGCACGCCTCCCCCGCCTTCCGCCGTCTCCCCATTCTGGATCAGGCGGAGGAGGATCTGGAACGCATCGAACGCGAAGGGCAGTGCTGGTCCCTCGACCAGCTGGCCGTCAACGGACGCGATCTTGCCGCCTACGCGCAGGGCCCCGCTTTGGGGAAGCTGCTGCACCGCCTGCTTGACGCGGTGATTGACGGAGATTGCCCCAACGACCATGATGCGCTGATAGCTCTCGCCGTCCGGCTTGCTTCTCAACTGTCCGGCTGAGCATCCGGCACAGGCCGTGCAAACGCAAGGTTTTTTGCCGCCGGATTTTTATATACCAAATTTTGGAGGAGGAACTTATCCATGTGGGCATATGAAAGCAATTTTTATCAGATTTATCCGCTTGGCTTCTGCGGCGCGCCGAAAGACAACGATGGCAGCTCCGCACCGGCAGAGCCTGGTCTTTCACGTTTTGCGGAGTGGATCCCGCACCTGCTCAATCTGGGTATGAACGCGGTTTATTTCTGCCCCATCTTCGAGAGCGATCGCCATGGCTACGATACGCGCGATTACCGCGTAATCGACCGCCGCCTGGGCACCAACGAAAGCTTTGCCGCCCTGTGCGCCAAGCTGCATAAGAACGGCATCCGCGTTGTGCTCGACGGCGTGTTCAACCATGTGGGGCGCGGCTTCTGGGCCTTCCAGGATGTGCTGAAAAACCGGGAATCCTCCCCCTACCGGGACTGGTTCCATATCAACTTCGGCGGGAACAACGGCTATAATGACGGCCTTTGGTACGAGGGCTGGGAAGGACATTTTGAGCTTGTCAAGCTGAACCTGAACAATGAGGATGTGGTGCGCCACATTTTCTCCTGCATTGAAGGCTGGGTGCGTGAATTTGACATTGACGGCCTGCGTCTCGATGTGGCCTACTGCCTCGATCGCGGTTTCCTTTCCCGCCTGCGCTCCTTCTGCGACGGCCTGAAAAAGGATTTCTTCCTGGTGGGAGAAATGATTGGCGGCGATTACAACCAGATTATGAACGACGGCATGTGCCACAGCGCTACAAACTACGAATGCCGCAAGGGCCTGTATTCCAGCCTGAACTCGATGAACCTGTTTGAAATCGGCCATTCGCTTCAGCGTCAGTTTGGAAAGGAGCAATGGTGCCTCTATCGCGGCAAGCATCTTCTGAGCTTTGTTGACAACCACGACGTGACCCGCGCGGCCACCATTCTGACACAGAAAGAGCACCTTCCTCCCCTTTATGCGCTGCTGTTCGGCATGCCCGGGATTCCCTGCGTCTACTACGGCAGCGAGTGGGGCGCTCAGGGCCGCAAGGAGGATGGCGACGACGCGCTGCGCCCCTGCTTTGACGCTCCGCAGGAAAATGAACTGACAGAATGGATCGGCAAGCTTGCCGGAGCACGGACCGGCAGCAAAGCTTTGTGCAACGGTGATTTCACCATCCTCGTTATGACAAACCGCCAGCTGATCTTTGAGCGCTCCTGCGACGGCGAGCGCGTTCTGGTGGCGGTGAACGCGGACAGTGCGCCATATACAGCGCACTTTAACGCAAACGCCGGACGCGCGGTCGACCTCATTTCCGGCAAAGCGCATGATTTTGGCGGCGGAAGCGAGCTGCCGCCCTACAGCGCCTATTTCTGGCTGACGGAATAAGGCGCTTTCTGTCAGGAATTTCCGCCGCCTTTCTCTCCTGTTATTCACGAATTATTCACAATTCGGTGATAGGATAGAAATAGTCCGGAGGAAAGTATCTTCCGGAATTCTGATGAAAAGGAGAGAAGCTGCGATCCATGCTTCCATTAAAGCAATCCGATGAATTTTTCGCCTGCATCTCCGACCTGATTGGTACACCCGAGGTGTTATCCATGGACAGTGTGCCGCAGCATGTCGAAGATATCAGCTGCCTGTTCCATTCCATCTTTGTCGCATATCTGAGCTTTCGGATGTGCCGCTTTTTCCACCTGGATTTTACGGCGGCGGCACGCGGCGGCCTGCTTCACGATCTGTTCCTGTATGACTGGCGTGTAAAGGGAAGCCACAGCGGCCTGCACGGCTTCACCCACCCGCAGGCGGCTCTGCGCAACGCTTCCCAGCTGTGTGAGCTCAGCGACATGGAAAAGGATATTATCGCCAAGCACATGTGGCCGCTCACGCTTCGCAGCTATCCCCGCTACCGGGAATCGCTTGTGGTCAGCACCGCAGACAAAATCTGTGCCGTGGCGGAATTTTTCCACCTCTATCACGCCATGCATATGGAATCCCGTCTAAGCCGGGCGGTGCACCTGTTCCGGCCCGGTTCTGAACTGCGTGAGGGCTGAAAATCTTTCGTTAGGTAAGGATCCGTTCCCTTGTGAGGGAGCGGATCCTTTTTGTTTTCTCCTTGACTTCCCTTTCCTGGCGCTGTTTCCGCCGCAGGCTTTTTCGTTTCGCCGGTATCCTGGCGATTTGTAAATATTTTGTGAAATCAGAAGAATTCTTCAAAAACCTCTTGATTTTTGCGCGGACAGTGGCTAAAATAGTCTTAGCACTCAGAAAGAAAGAGTGCTAACTGATAAAGTAAATTCTCAACTGTTATATTTCTAAGGAGGAATCTTGAAATGACGGTTAAACCTTTGAGCGACAGAGTTCTGATCAAGATGGAGGAAGCTGAGGAGACCACCAAGAGCGGCATCGTGCTGGCCGGCTCCGCAAAAGAGAAGCCCCAGATTGCCGACGTTATCGCGGTTGGCCCCGGCGGCGTTGTGGACGGCAAGGAAGTCGTGATGAACGTGAAGGTCGGCGATCGTGTGATCACCAGCAAATATTCCGGCACCGAGGTCAAGATCGACGGCGAGGAATACACCATCGTTCGCCAGAGCGATATTCTCGCGGTTGTGGAATAAACCACACTGGTAAACAACGATTATCATCTGTAATTGGAGGAATGTATCATGGCTAAGCAGATTATCTATGGCGAGGACGCCAGAAAGGCTCTTATGAGCGGCGTGAACCAGCTCGCTGATACCGTTAAAATCACCCTGGGCCCCAAGGGCCGCAACGTTGTGCTGGACAAGAAGTTCGGCGCTCCGCTCATCACGAACGACGGTGTGACCATTGCCAAGGAAATCGAGCTCGACGATCCCTTTGAGAACATGGGCGCGCAGCTCGTCAAAGAGGTTTCCGTCAAGACGAACGACGTCGCAGGCGACGGCACCACGACCGCTACCCTGCTGGCTCAGGCCATCGTCCGTGAGGGCATGAAGAACGTCACCGCTGGTGCGAACCCGATGGTCGTCCGTCAGGGCATCCAGAAGGCTGTTGACGCTTCCGTCAAGGCTCTGCATGACCACTCCAAGAAGGTTACCTGCTCCGAGGATATCGCCCGCGTTGCGACTGTTTCCGCTTCCAACGAGGAGATCGGCAAGCTGATCGCTGAGGCGATGGAGAAGGTTACCGCTGACGGCGTCATCACCGTTGAGGAGAGCAAGACCTCCGAGACATACTCCGAGGTTGTCGAAGGCATGATGTTCGACCGCGGCTATATCAGCCCCTACATGGCGACCGACACCGACAAGATGGAAGCTGTCATGGACGACGCTTACATCCTGATCACCGATAAGAAGATTTCCAATATCCAGGAGATCCTGCCGCTGCTGGAGAAGATTGTCCAGTCCGGCAAGAAGCTCGTCATCATTGCTGAGGATGTTGAGGGCGAGGCTCTGACCACCCTGATTCTGAACAAGCTGCGCGGCACCTTCAACTGCGTTGCCGTCAAGGCTCCCGGTTTCGGCGATCGCCGCAAGGAGATGCTTCAGGATATCGCTGTTCTGACTGGCGGCCAGGTAATCTCCTCTGACCTCGGCCTTGAGCTGAAGGACACCGACATGAGCCAGCTGGGCCATGCCCGTCAGGTGAAGGTGGACAAGGAGAACACCATCATTGTCGGCGGTTACGGCGACAGCGAGGAGATCAAGTCCCGCGTCGGCCAGATCCGCAACCAGATTGAGACCACTACCTCCGATTTCGACCGCGAGAAGCTCCAGGAGCGTCTTGCAAAGCTGGCCGGCGGTGTTGCCGTCATTAAGGTTGGCGCTGCTACCGAGGTCGAGATGAAGGAAAAGAAGCTGCGCATTGAGGACGCTCTGGCTGCCACGAAGGCTGCTGTCGAAGAGGGCATTGTTCCCGGCGGCGGCGTCGCGCTCATCAACACCCTGCCTGAGGTGGAGAAGCTGCTGAGCAGCGTCGAGGGCGACGAAAAGACCGGCGTGCAGATCGTGCTCAAGGCTCTGGAGGAGCCCATCCGCCAGATCGCCGCGAACGCGGGCGTCGAAGGCTCCGTTATCGTGGAGAACATCAAGAATGCGGATAAGCTTGGCTATGGCTACAACGCTTTGACCAAGGAGTATGGCGATATGATTTCCTTCGGTGTTGTGGACCCGACGAAGGTAACCCGTTCCGCTCTGCAGAACGCTGCTTCCGTTGCTCAGATGGTTCTGACCACCGAGAGCCTTGTCGCTGACAAGAAGGAGCCCACTCCTCCGGCTGCTCCGGCTGCTCCGGACATGGGCGGCATGTACTAAGCGAAAAGCTTGGAACAAGCAATAAAATAAGATAAAAAGGACCGATACTTGTGAAAGTATCGGTCCTCAGCCTGTCGAAAAAGGTCACCGATTGGTGGCCTTTTTCTCGTATAAAGGGAGAAAATGCGGTATAATGAGTTTGGGGTGATAAAAATGCTGGTAAAGAATGCAGA
>NZ_NFJU01000029.1 GCF_002160025.1 Anaeromassilibacillus sp. An200 | reverse complement strand
GTGCAACCGGACTACGCCTGCTGACTTTAGTGTAGCAGATGCCGCCGTCCTATGCACTGCCTTTATTTTCATTCTCAGCTGTGATGGCATTTCATGAGGCGTTGAAAATCGAATGACCGGCTGCAAGGGGTATGATCTCCGGGGAAGTGGCGCCAGGACAGAAATCGAGCGCACCAAAGAGGCCGATACGCCGGGAGAAATTCCGGGCAGGAGCGGCTTGCAGGCAGACCGGCGGACAGAAACAAGTTTATCATGCGGGGCGTATGGCTCCGAAGCAAAGAAATGGAGGAAATCATTATGAAACTGAGCATGAAGGAAAAGAATATTCTCTATGCTTACGGCTGTCCCAGCCACCACAATACGGTGACACGGCTGAAATGGCTGACGGCCCTGACGGTTGACCCGGAGGCCAAACGCCGGATGCTGGGGCTGGCCCGGAAGGTGGAGACGGAAGTGAACGAAAGCTGGTACGAGGATTTTTACCACCATCTGCGGATGGAGATGGACGAGTACCGCCGTCTCAAGCGCAGCCTGCGTGTGCTGAAATCTTATACCGATTATGAGGAGGATTTGTATGACGAAGCTGTCTAAGTATGAGAAAGAAACCATCATCAACTGGAACGAGGCGGAGAACCTTGCCAGTATCTACACCTTCAACGCCAGCTTGAAGCGCAGGCTGGCCGATTTCAGCCGGAAGTACCCGCTGCTGTGCCGGTTGGAGCGCAGCACGCCGGAGGGCAGCGTGACCTATGTGCTGGACAAGTCCCGGCTGTCGATTCGGTTCATCCCGCCGTACAGCGAGGAACGGAAAGCCGCCGCCAGCGCCTACGCAAAAGAGCATGGCTTTCAGGTGGTGACGGCAGAAGAAAAAATCGCCTGAAATGGGGGCGATTACGGTAAAAATGGCGGGTCTGCACCCGTCGTTTTGACCGGCAATCCCCGCAGGCGTATTCCGTATCCACTTCCCGCCGAAAGGCGTAAATGTGTGGATGCGGAGCCGGTGAAACTGGCGGACACCGCTTCGGCGGTAGAAGCCAGCTTCGCCGGAGCGGGAGTACAGAGGGCGGCCAGCCCTTTGTGCCTGGGTGCAGGGGCGGCAGCGCACTGCTGGGGTCAAGGGGCAACGCCCATTGGCGGGTTGAGGGCAGCCGCCCCATCGGGTCAAGGGCGAAGCGCCTTGCCCAGGAAAAGTTGATGCCTGCGTCAACTTGTACTGGGTATTACCTGACGCAGACTTTCGCAGGATTTGCGGCATCGCCGCCCTTCCCCGTCCCCGGAACATCTTCGCAGGAAGGAGGAAAATTGTTTGAAACTGACACGACACAACGGGCGCTCCGGCAAGCATGGCACCTACAATCCCCGCCACAATGACCGCCGGTTCGATGTGGAGAACAGCGAACACATTGAAGCAGAGCGGGCCAGGCAAAATATCTACTGGGACTGCTACCGGGGCTTCACCACACACGAGTTCCGGGAGAACCCGGAGCAACCGGATTTCAGCTTTGAGGAAATCGAGCGGATGTACTATTACGAGCATTATTCTGACCATGTGGAGGCGCAGAACGCCAGGAATGAGAAAACCCGGCACACCGAGCGCAACCGTACCGTGGAGGACTTGCTGAAAAACAACAGGACCTGCCCGGAGGAAAGCATCTACTAGATCGGCACGCTGGAAGAATCCATCCCGCCGGAAACGCTCTTTCGCATCGTCAACGAGTTCTATGAGGAATTCGAGCGCCGTTTCGGTTCCCATATCCACATCTTAGATTGGGCGCTCCATCTGGACGAGGGGACGCCCCACATCCATGAGCGCCATGTGTTCGACTGTGAAAACCGCTACGGGGAACTGTGTCCCCAGCAGGAGAAGGCGCTGGAGGAACTGGGCATCCCTCTCCCGAACCCGGACAAGCCAAAAGGCAGGCATAACAACCGGAAACAGACCTTCGATGCGGTCTGCCGGACGATCCTGTTTGACATCACGAAGCAGCATGGGCTGCATCTGGATCAGGAGCCGTCCTACGGCGGGCGGGAGTATCTGGAAAAGCAGGACTATATCCTGATGAAGCAGAAGGAACAGATGGCGGCGCAAGAGCAGAAACTGGAAGAACTGACGCTTAAAATCGAGGACGTGGAGACGCTGCTGGATGATGTTTCCGATGCGGCCTACGACAAGGCGGTGGAGGTGGTGACCGATACCGTCCGGCAGGAGACACACAAAGAAGATATTCGTCTGGTGGAGGAAACGAAAAAATGGGTGCTTTCGCCGGAGCGGAGGGCATCGAAAAAAGAGCGTGACTACGCCGCCGCCCGTCTGGATGGAGTGATTACCAAAATCAAACGTGTTATGCAGAACGCCCTGGCAAAAATCCAGAAAACGCTTATGCAGCCTGAGGTTAAGAAGGCTGGTAAGGAGCAGATCAAGGAGAAGGCCAGAGAATCCATCCGGGAGAAGCTGGCGAAAGGCAAGGTGGACGCTGACCGGGATAACCGGGAACGCTGGGAACGTGAGGGACGGATCGTTCCGAAAAAGAAACACGATATGGAGCTATGAGGCACCTGATTTTCTGTGGAAACTGGGTGCCTTTTTCTCTGTCTGGAGGTGAGAAAATCGAATGTATTTGAAGCGGTGAAGCAGTCTGTCACCACAAGGCAGGCTGCGGAATATTACGGGGTGCAGGTTGGCAGGAATGGGATGGCCTGCTGCCCCTTCCATGCTGACAAGCATCCCAGCATGAAGGTTGACCGCCGGTTCCACTGCTTTGGCTGTCAGGCAGATGGGGATGTGATTGATTTTACCGCCCGTCTGTTCGGGCTGAGCAGCAAGGAGGCGGCGTTAAAGCTGGCGGAGGATTTCTCTGTCCGCTATGACGCCAAAGGCCATGACCCGCCCCGCAGGAAGCCGGTCAAACGGAAAATCAGCGAGGAACTGCGCTACCGGCAGGCGGAGCAGAAATGTTTTCGGGTATTGTGCGATTACCTGCATCTGCTGGAACAATGGGAACAGGAATACGCCCCGCAGACGCCGGATGAGGCGTGGAACCCGCTGTTCGTGGAGGCCCTGCAAAAGAAACCGTATACGGAGTATCTGCTGGATATTCTCTTGTCCGGCAGCATGGAGGAACGTGCCTGCGTGGTCGCTGAGTATGGAAAAGAGGTGAGGAAGATTGAGCAGCGAATATCAGAGTTTACCGCCAGCCACCCGGCAGGCCGCCATGAGCGCAGCCGAAGCCTTAGCGCCGGAGCAGAGCGTTGACGAGGTACGGGAAAGCCTGTCCGTCACCGAAAAGGGGCAGCCCGCCAACACCATCGGCAACTGTCGGACGGTATTCTGCCATGACCCTCTCCTGCGTGGGGCGATCCGCCTGAACCTCTTAACTGACCGGGTGGACATTGTGCGGGATTTGGGCTGGCGCAGGAATACCAGCGCCCTGACGGATACGGACGTGAAGTATCTGCTTCTCTATTTTGAGCAGAACTACGGCTTGACCAGCGAGAAAAAGATGACGGCAACCCTTTCCATCGTGGCGAATGAGAACTGCTACCATCCCATACAGGACGTGCTGAACGGCCTTGTCTGGGACGGGATGCCCCGCATCCGCTCCTGCCTCCATCATTTCTTAGGTGCGGACGAGAGCGACTATGTGGAGGAAATGCTGAAGCACTTTTTGCTGGGGGCGATCCGGCGGGTATTCCGCCCTGGCTCCAAATATGAGGAAATGCTCTGTCTGGTGGGCGGTCAGGGGGCCGGCAAGTCCAGCTTCTTCCGCTTGCTGGCAATCCGGGACGAGTGGTTCTCCGATGACCTGAAAAAACTGGACGATGACAGGGTGTATTTGAAGCTGCAAGGCCACTGGATTATCGAAATGTCGGAGATGCTGGCTACCAGCAGCGCCAAAAGCATTGAGGAAATCCGCTCGTTCATCAGCCGGCAGAAGGAAACCTACCGGACGCCCTATGAGGCCCAGCCCAAAGACCGGCTGCGGCAGTGTGTGTTCGGCGGTTCGTCCAACACGCTGGACTTCCTGCCCCTTGACCGGGCCGGGAACCGGCGCTTCCTGCCAATCATGATTTACCCGGAGAATGCGGAGGTTCACATTTTAGAGGACGAGGATGCCTCCAGAGCCTATCTTTTGCAGGTATGGGCGGAGGCCATGACCATCTACCGCAGCGGGAAGTATTCCATGAAGTTCAGCAAGTCCATCCAGCGCCAGTTGGTGGAGGTACAGAAGGATTTCATGCCGGAGGACACCGAGGCCGGGCAGATACAGGGCTTTCTGGAACACTATACCGGCAGCATGGTCTGCTCCAGACAGCTGTTCAAGGAGGCGCTGGGCCACACCTACGATGAGCCGAAGCGGTGGCAGCTGCACAATATCAACGAGATCATGAACACGGTGGTGACAGGCTGGAAGCCCTTCTCCAATCCCCGGATGTTCGCCGGGTATGGCAGGCAGAAGGGCTGGGAACGGGACGTTTCCGGCAACGAACTGCCCGGCAACGAAGATGGATTTGTGGAACTGAGCGAGAAAGAATGCCGCCAGCTGGAACTTCCGAAGGAGTGGATCGCATAAAATCAGCAGTCTGTTGCCGGGATGGTTGTCACTTGGTTGCCGAGTTCGTTGCCGGACTTCGTTGCCAGTATGCTGCCCGCTGGCCTGTCACTCTATGGAGGTAGCCTATGGAAAAAAGCAAACAGCAGAAAAATAAAGTCCGTTTTGTGGTAGTGCGGGAGTTCTCCGGGGAGAAGTCCATGCGGGAAGCCTTTGAGCAGCTGATCGAGCGCCAGACCTGCGAACACTTCGAGGAATGGCTGGAACATCGGGAAATGGCGGAGAATGCTGCGTAAAAACGGTTGATTCAGGGACAGGGGCATGGTATTATAATAATATCGTGTCCCTGTTCATAGAAGGAGAACGCTATGAGCAGGAAAAAACAAGTCTATGAGAAAATCACCGCTCTCTACTGCCGCATCTCTCTGGATGACGGCGGCGACAATGAGAGCATGAGCATCAGCAACCAGAAAATCATGCTTCGGGACTTTGCTGAAAAGCATGGGATGTTCCAGTATGAGTATTATGTGGATGACGGCTATACGGGCCGCAACTTCAACCGCCCTGCCTTCCAGCGCATGATCGCTGACATTGAGGCGGGGAAGATCGGCTGCGTGGTCACCAAAGACCTGTCCAGACTTGGTAGAAATTATATCGAAGCTGGCAGCTATATCGAAATCTTTTTCCCCAAACACAATGTACGCTATATCGCCATCGCCGACGGCGTGGACAGCCTGACCCGTCAGGAGATGGACATCACGCCTTTTAAGAATATCCTGAACGATATGTACAGCCGGGATATTTCCAAAAAGGTGCTGGCGGGCATCACGACCCGCTCCCGGCAGGGGAAGTTTTGCGGGGGGACGCCGCCCTTCGGCCTGATGCGTGACCCGGAGGACAAAGGGCATCTCATCATTGACCCGAAGACAGCGCCGATCATCCGTAAAATCTATGACTACGCCCTTGACGGGCTGGGCTGCATGAGGATTTCCAAACGGCTGATGGAAGAAAAAATCCCCATCACCCATGTCAAAGCCAATACGGAGTTTGACGCAAACTACTATTCCTGGGGCGGAGCCAGAATCAGCCATATCCTTAGAAATCCCTTCTACAAGGGCGCACATCTGGTCTTTCGGACGCATCAGAAGGGCATCCGCTCCAACACCTATGACATTATCCCCCGTGACCAGTGGGAAGTGATCGAGGGCTGCCATGAGGCCATTGTGACGCCGGAGGAATGGGAACAGGTGCAGGAACTGATTGACCGCAGGCCGACCATTCAGGGTAATTCCTGCCCCTTCTACAACCTGTTCCACGGTCTGGTCTACTGTGCCACCTGCGGGAAGTCGATGCAGGTGCGGTATGAGAAGGTGGGCCGAACCGGGAAGAACCGATTCACCGGTGAGATGCGGGAACCGATTGACAAGGCGTATTATATCTGTCAAACCTACAACCGCATGGGCTGCAAGGTCTGCTCCAGTCACAAGATCGAGGCCAGGGATTTGTACAATCTGGTGCTGAAAGACATTCAGGAACTGGCGGCGCAGGCCATGAAGGACGCCGATGCGTTCTATCAGCGTCTCAGCCGCCGAATGGAGCGCCGGTATTTGGTGGATGCTTCCCAGACAGAGAAGGAACGCCAGCGGCTGGAAGCCCGGAATCAGGAAATTGACGGGATGTTCCTGAGCCTGTACACCGATAAGGCCAAAGGCATCCTGACGGAGCAGCGGTTTGTGAAGCTGACGGCGGCGCTGGAACAGGAGCAGGAATCCAACCAGAAGCGCCTGCATGACCTGGCGATGATGCAAAGTCGTGCAGACGCCCAGGAAAGCGAAGTCCGTACCTTTATCAAGGAAATCCGGCGCTATGCCACCATCGAGGAACTGGATGAGGCGGTATTGAACCGGCTCATCAGTCGGATTCTGATTGGCGAGGTCAAGAAGGTGGACGGACAGAAGGTGCAGGAAGTCAGGATCGTTTATAACTTTGTCGGGGAAATCCCGGAGATTGCAGCATAAGAATAGTAAGGCCCTCCCCATGCTGAACCGAACCAGTAAAAACGGACAATAGACAAAACGTCCCCTGTGTAGGACAATAAACCTATACAGGGGGTGTTCGTATGTCACGAAGGAAATACACACATATACAGGCATTGGAACAGGAAATTCTGAGAATGCGACAAGGAGGTGCTACGCGGCAAGAGATAGCAGACCGGTTTGGATTAAGCAAGTCACAGATCAAGAATTGGATCAACCGGTATAACCACAAACAAGCAAAGATGGAAGCCGGAATCACGCCACGGCCGAAAGGACGGCCACGAAAAGATTCTGCGCCCGGAGATGTTATCGCGGAGCAGGCATACGAGATCAAGCGATTGAGAATGGAGAATGAGTTGCTGCGGGATTTTCTGCGATCCGCAGGAAGGAAGTGAGAGCAAAGGCAAAGTATGCAGTAATCTACCGTCACCGGAAACAGTATCCTGTACTGGTAATGTGTCGATTCTTTGCAGTGTCCAGAAGCGGCTATTACAGCTTTGTAAAGCGGATGAAGCGCCCCGAAAAAGATGCTGTCCTTGCTGAAACCATCCGGCAGCAACAGGCAAAATGCTTTCATACCTACGGATACCGACGGATGTGGCAGTGGCTGAAAGGCAGCAAAGAGATTTACCACAACCCCAAGACCATTTTGAGTGTTATGAAGAAATACGGCCTGTTGGCAGAGATTCGTCGCCGCAGAAAGTGGCAGCAGATGGGCCAGCACGTACATAAATACCAAAATCTACTCAACCGAAATTTCCAAGCCGCGGCTCCCAACTGCAAATGGGTAACTGACATTTCTTATATTCAGACGAAGCAGGGGGTATTGTACCTGTCCATGATCCGGGATCTGTATGACAACAGCATTGTGGCCTACAAGACTGCGACACAGCAAACGGTGAACCTAGTGCTGGACACCATCCGCCAAGCAGTACGCAACGAAAAGAAGAAGGTCGCCGCAGAGTTGCAGCTCCACAGCGACCAAGGCTTTCAATACACATCCCAAGCATATTTCAAGCTGACTCAACAATACGGCATTACGCCTTCGATGTCAAGACGTGGAAACCCATATGACAATGCAATGGCAGAAAATTTCTTCTCCATTCTCAAAACAGAGTGCATCTGCCGCCATAAACCGGCAACCTACTCCGAAGCAAATGAAATGATTGACCGCTATATCCATTTTTACAACCACGAGCGCATCCAAAGCAAAACAGAAGTAGCGCCGCTGACGCTGCGCCACTCCTGCTAAAACTGAATATTCCTGCCCAGGGGCTCTTTTTGTGCTGTCTGCACAATCTGGGGCGGTTCAGATCGCAAGGGGGCCTTTCGCGCAAGACGGCTCCGCCGTCCCGGCTGTGTGCATACTTCACACCCGTCAGCCCGCGCTGCTTCCGTAGAGCAGCACGGGAGCAGGGTAAGACCGTCCCGCGCCGCCGGGCTTATTTTTCACACCACGCCAACGCGCGGGCCACTGCGTCCAGACTCAGTCTGGTCAACCGCCGCAGGGGTGGGCGGGGGCACAGTCGCGGGTGTGGCTGTTCTGGGATGGGTCTTTCATGCAGAGGTGAACGGCAGCGGTGGTGAAGGTTTTCGGCAGCGCGAGGATGTTTGGGTTCGGGCCGACATACTTCTTCATCGCGTCCTCCAGCGCTTCCTCAAACGTGGCGCGGGTCTTGAGTCCCATGCCGCGGGCGATGCCCGGCTCCCGCGCGCCGACGATATAGATCGCGCTCGTGTGCTCCTCCGCCAGATGGCCGCAGCTCATCATGGAAAAGCCGTGGAACGGGTGGAACGCATTCGCAAAACGGTATTTGCGGATGTACTCCTCATTCGTCGCAAAGTATTCGCCGTACCGGTTCATGTCCGGCAGAATATTCATCGAATCGTGCTGGAACATCTCGTACAGCTCGCGCAGATACGGCCAGCGCTCGTCGTGGAACCAGCCGTCGCAGATGCTTGAGACGATGAACACACAGTGATCGGCCAGCACACGCTTGTGACGGATCACCTGCGCGGAGAGCGCCTGCATCATCTGAATCGGGTTCGTTCCCATGCCCGCGCCATAATGGAAATCGGTCGGCATGCCGAACACCACCACATCGTATTTCTTTTCCGCCCAGTGGACGTAGGTACGCTTGTCCGCCATCTTCCAGCTGATGGGCTGCATCTCCTTCGCCCAACCGGAATTGATTTCAATCTGGCGCGACTTGGTATCGAGCACCGCGTCGCAGCAGAAGAATTTCTTGCCCATCTTTTCTTCCATCCGCATGCCCTGCTGATCGAACTTGTGGCGCATCTCGCTGCTTGTGGACACGGGGACGAAATCCTGACGGTGCATGACCTGCGGCACATGGTGTGCCGAAATGCTGCGCCAGTGGCTGATGCCCGTCGCGCAGTGCTTGTACCCGCCGGAATAGCCGCCGTAGGGGTTGCCCTGCGTGTGTCCGATGAGGATCGCCACGTCCGCGTCATACACATACTTATTCATGATGACGTGATCGCCCTGCTCGGTGTAGCCAAGGTCGACGAGGTGATCGTAGTCCTCGGAATCGTGGCTCGTGATCTGGCCGGAGGGATAGAATTCCCCGAACAGCTCCGGCCCGAGGATGGTTTTCATCTCCGGCACCGTGGCGCGCGGGTGCAGGCCGTTTGAGAAGAGGAGCAGAATATCCTTTTTCTCCACACCGACGCGGTACAATTCATCCAGGCAGGCGCGGATCGCCACCTTGCGGTGGCTGGTGGGCTGGTTGCCGCCCTTGACAATATCCGGGATGACGAACACCACGGTGCTGCCCTTGTGCGCCAGCTCCGCGAGAGGCGGCATACCAATCGGATTGCGGATGCTTTGCAGCGTCGCGTCATAGAGCGCGTCCCACGTCTGCTCCAGACAGGGCGGATCGGGAACCGTCTCGCCGGGAATGAAAACGTCGGTGGTATCGGGCAGCTCGGCGCTCATCATGCCGTGGCCGTATTCAAATGAAAGATGCATGCTGTTCCTCCTTCTCAGTGTCCCAGATAGAGCCGGATGATATCCAGATATTCCTCCGGGTAAAAGCCGATCTCCCCGGAAAAGCGCGTCAGGGCGATCAGGCCGCCATCGATCTCCGCGATGGAAGCCAGCATGGCGGCGTTATCCGTTTTCAGCCCGCCGCCGTAAACGATCGGCAGGCCGCCCGTGCGCTCCTTCACAAAGCGGGCGATCTTCTCGATGTACGGTTTGTCCGCGGGCGTCTTGCCGGGGCCGATGCTCCAGATCGGCTCGTAGGCAATGACCACACGGCTCTTGTCCAGGCCATCCAGTCCCGCGTCAAGCTGTGCGCCAAGCACCTCCTGCCACGCATCCTGCTCCTCGCTCTTCTCCCCGATGCAGTACAGCACCGAAAGGCCCGCCGCCTGTGCCGCTTTGCACTCGCGGTTCAGCAGACGGTTCACCGCATCCGGCGCGGTCACGCCGGCCTCGGCCAGCACGCCCGCCTTGTCGGCGCGCTCCTCACAGTGGCCGATGAGCGCCCACTCGCAGCCGAGCGCGGCCGCCGCGTGCGCTGGGCGGTTGGTCGTGAACGCGCCGAAATTGCCGCCCACGGCGGTGTCGTCGCGGTAGACGCCCTGGCAGCCGAGCCGCACCGGACTCCCCTCGCACAGCGCGGCTTTCGCCGGGATCAGGTGCGCTTCCGGCAGAAAGTCGACAAACTGCGCCTCTTTCGCGTCATAGCGCAGAAGCCCCTCCTGCGTGCCGCGCACGACGGCGGAGCCCCACTCGGCCACGGGAGCCAGACGGTTCACGCCGCCCAGCTCCACCGGCACGTCAAAGCGCTTCAAATTTAAAAACAGATATTTCATGATGCGGTTTCCTCCGTCTCACTCTTTTGCGTAGCGGGCCGCCATCTCGTCCAGCCCCGCCAGCTCCACCAGCGGCGCGCGGCCGACACTGCCAAATTCCACGATCAGCGTGCCGACAGCTTCGCGCACACCGCGGCGCATGGCATCCGTGATGAGGGCAACCGTGCCGTCATCCCCCGTGCCATACATAACGGTATCCATCAGCGGCGGAAGGAACGCGCGCGGGTCAAACGCGGCGCGGTTTTTGTCGAGCAGCTCCCAGACGCCGCCAATGCGCGCATCCGTTTTCAGCTCCGGACGGTCGCGGAACAGCTCACGCAGATTGCGCGTAACAGCCAGACGGATATCGGTATCGACGTTGATCTTGCTGATGCCGCACGGGATCGCGGCCTTGAGCTCCTCTTTGGAAATGCCATAGGCGTTCTGAATTGCACCGCCAAGGGCGTTGATCTCATCGACAATGTACTGCGGAACGGTGGAGGAGCCGTGGGAGACAAGCGCGCCGTGCAAGCCCTCGTGGTTCATGCACTCGCGGATCGCGATCGGGATCTCGCGGCGAAGCTTGACGTTTTTGCCCTTGCTCGCGCCGTGCATCGTGCCATAGCTGATCGCCAGCGCGTCCACGCCTGTCTTGCGGAAAAATTCGACGGCAGAGAGAGGGTTGGTATACGTGGAGTTGGCGGCAAACACATGATCCTCCACACCGGCCAGCACGCCCAACTCACCCTCGACAGAGACGCCGCGCGCGTGCGCGTATTTCACAACCTCGCGCGTCAGCTCTACATTCTGGTCAAACGGCAGCGATGACCCATCAATCATCACGGAGGTGTAGCCGCCCTCGATCGCCGCGACGCAGGAATCAAAGTCCCGTCCATGGTCGAGATGAAGCACGACCGGGATCGGGCTGTGCTCGGCATATTTTTTCACCGCGTCCGCGATGTTTTTCGCGCCCTTTTTCTTATCCTCCAGCGTGCCGTTCTGGAAGTCTGTGCGGCCTCCCATGAAGGCGTTGGCGAGATCCGCCCCCTGCAAAATGGCGGGAGAACGAAACATTTCATGCACGCCAATCACCGATTCCGCCTGCGCGACAGCGTTTACATTGAAAGCGCCCTGTGCGTACCCATGCGCCATGGCGGCGTCGAGTACGGGGCGAAGAGATACAAGTGGCATGGAAAACACGCTCCTTTACTTTCGCAGATACACAGTGCGGCCCTGCGCCACTGTGCGGACCACCTCATCGTTCTCATCAAGGAACACCAGATCGGCGTCGCGGCCGGGGGCAATCGCGCCCTTTGTGGTCCATCCCATCAGACGGGCGGGATTTTCCGTCAGGAGACGGGAAGCCTGTTCCAGCCCCTTGCCGGTAAAGGAGGCGATATTGCGCAGAGCGCGGATCATCGTCAAAGTGGAGCCTGCACGCACGCCGCTGGGCAGTTTCGCGTCTCCATCCTCCACGATCACATCGTTCACACCGAGCTTATACGCACCGTCCGGCAGTCCGGCGGCCATGATGGAATCCGTCACCGCCAGGACGCGGTTCCACCCCTTTGCCTTGAGGTAAAGCCGGACAGCGCCGGGATGCAGGTGGCGGCCATCGCAGATCGCTTCCACATACACATCCGTTTCCAGCGCCACACCGAAGATGGCCGGATCGTGCTGGTGGAACAGACGCATGGCGTTGCCGAGGTGCGTGGACGAACGCACACCGGCGTGGACGCATTGCATAGCGCGATCGTACCCGGCCCCGCTGTGCCCCATCGCACACACGATTCCCATGGCATTCAAACGCGGGATCAGCTCGGGCACGCCCTCGTTTTCGGGCGCGAGCGTCACATAGCGCACATGACCGCCCGCCGCCCGCTGGCAGCGCGCAAAGAAATCCGCGTCGGCCTGCTTCATCAGCAGGTGCTCCGGCATCGCTCCCTTATACTGCGTGCACAGGCATGGCCCTTCGAGATGAATCCCGAGCAGCGGCGCGCCGTCGTAGGGGCCGCCCTCGATGACCTCCCTTGCCTGCTCAATGCACCACAGAGTCACCTCCGGCGTGTCGGTGAGGATGGAGCACAGCCACCCTGTCACGCCCTGCGAAGCAAAGAAGCGTCCGATTTTCCGCAGATCCTCCGCACTCGCGGCGTTCACGTCCACACCGTCCGCGCCGTGCGTATGCAGATCGAGAAAGCCCGGCAGCACGCGCATCCCCTTGCCGTCAAGCTCCGGCAGATCGCCGTCATTTGCGTAAGAAGCCGAAAGGCCCGTGATTTTCCCGTTTTCCACCACTGCGTCCAGCGGACGGAACGCACCGTCCGCCAGCAGAAGAGCATTTTTCAGATAAAAGGAATGTTCCATATTCATCTCCTTAATAAGCGGCCTGTGCGGCATTGGCGTTGACATACAGAACAGCGTCCGGATGGCGCTGGGCCAGCGTGGCCGGGAAGGCTGCCGTCACCTCACCGTAGGCGGCGCGGCGGCAGACAGCACGATGCCAGTCGCGGAACACCGCCAGACGGATTTTGCGCGCGGAAAGAATCTCTTTCATCCCGATGGTAACACACAGGCGCGGCATATCTTCCAGCGCGCCGCCCAGATCCCCCACGCAGTTTGTCGCGCGCGTCTCAGGGGAAATTTCCAGCACACGTGTGGGGAGTGCGGCGAATTGCTCCGGCGTCAGCTCCGGCTGAGGTTCGTTGAAGGCCAGATGGCCTGTGATGCCAATCCCGCCGAAGGCGACATCGACGCCGCCAAGTTTCTCCACCAGAGCCGTCATGCGGCCGGGATCCTTCGGATCCGGGAACACACGCTGCTCTGGGGGCATGAGAAGCTCCGGATCAATTTTTCCGTATACCTCCCGATTCATGAACCCCCGGAAGGAAAGAGGATTTGTCTCGTCGATCCATTCGCCATCGTCCGTGAGGTATTCGTCCATATTCAAAAACCAGCAGTTTCGGAGCGAAAGGCGTTCCCGGTTGACCAGACGGACAAAAATCGGATACTGTCCCACCGGCCCCACCGGGCAGATCAGCACCGTGTGCTTTCCGGCGGCATTGTTTTCCCGGATCACGGCGCACATCTCGGCGGCCAGCTCATAGAATACTTCACCGGATTCGCCAAGCTTCACGATCGGCAGCTTGGCGTCCTTTCCCAGTTCCTGTGGAGAAATATGATAATACTGCATCCAAATACCTCCTTGTTTCCTGTGTCCATTGGGGCAATCAGAACAGCCGTGCCATGCGCGGCAGCTCCGGTCCAATCAGCGGACGGCACCAGTCGACGAATTCCCTTGTCACATCACTGCCGCTGAGATATTCCGCAGGCATGGTGCGTTCTCCAAGCATCACCTGCTCGATCGGTGCAAGGAATGTCTCGCAGCGGTATTCCTCTCCCGGCAAGCGGCGGAAGGCTACCATACTGCCGCTCTCTCCCGCCAGCGCGGCACGGCAGGCAGCGCGTCCGGCCTCCTCGGCTTCGGCGGCATCCACGGGCGACTGCCACGCGATGGACGCGCGCGCCAGAATCCCCGGCTTTTCGCTGCGGGCCTTGATCCCCAGCCTTCGCACAACCAGCTGGGCCAGGTGGGACGAAACGTCCCCGAAGTAGGTCGAACGGCCCGTCTGAAAAATCGGCTCAACGATCGGCTTTCCGTCCGCACCGTGCAGGCCCTCGCTCGCGACGATCACCACGCCGCCGTATCTGCGCTGCATGGCTGCCGTTTCCTCCAGAAATTCCTCCTCCACAAACGGACGCTCCGGGGGATACAGGAGGTGCGGTGCGTTCTCGCCCTGCTCCCGCGCGAGAGCGGCGGCGGCCGTCGTCCAGCCCGCGTTGCGCCCAAGCGCCTCCACCACCACGACATGGATCGGCAGGCTGCGCACATCCACGCCCAGCTCCCGGATGGTCCCGGCCATATACCGTGCGACACTCCCGAAGCCCGGGCAATGGTCCGTCACGGCAATGTCGTTGTCCATCGTTTTCGGGATCCCCATCACACGGATCCCCGTTCCGCGGCACGCCGCTTCCAGCTTGCCGCACGCATCCATCGTACCGTTGCCCCCGTTCATCAGAACAAAGCGGATGTTATGCTCACGAAGAATCTCCGCCATGCGCCGGTAATCCTCCGTTTCCAGCGCGTCGCGCGACGTGCCGAGGGCTGTGGCAGGCGTCGTTTTGAGCCGTTCCAGCTCTTCCCGGGACACAGAGGAAAAATCAAACAGCTCCTTCCGCAGCAGGCCGCCGCTTCCCCCTTTCGCTCCGTAAACGCGATCCACTTCACCGCTGCCGAGCGCCTCGGTCACAGCTCCGTACAGCGAGCAGTTGAGCACCGCTGTCGGACCTCCTCCGTGCATAATCAAAAGATTCCCTTTCATCCGCCTTCCTCCTTGCTGTCCGGGGCTTTTACAAAATTTGACTTTGCTGCGCCGCTTACTCCGAAAAACCGGTGTAGTTCTGTCCAATCTCCACAATGCGGTATACGTCCAGCCACGGCTGAAGCGACATCTCATGTTCGCGGATCCATGCGGTGAACTCCCGCCAGTGTTCGCGTGTCCCCTCTTCCTCTCCCCTTGCCCGGCACAGAAGAGCCTGTGCAAACAGGCGGGCATAGTGCAGATGCTCGCGCAGCACCCGGCGTGCGCTCCTTACGGGCTCGCCGGTGTTTTCCCACTGCGGAAGGCTTGTCTCATACCGCTTCTGTTCCTTCAGGAAGGATTCGAGACGGGCGGCCACTTCCTCTTGATTCACCCTTTTGCCGTTCCAGAAATCCATGGAGAACGAGCGGGACGCAAGCTCACAGTAGGCCAGGCACTCCTTCCAGCCCTCCCCAAAGCAGTGGGAAAAATAGTCGCGCGTCAGCTCTTTGAAATCCGTGGAGCGATTCCAAAGCGTCATGCCGCCCGTATAATTCGGCATCCAGGTAGGGAAGCCGACGCGCTGCTCCTGACAGAGCATCATCCCGTTCAGGCCCAGCTCAGGAAGGCTGCGGATATCCTCCCACAGCACCTCAGAAATCCGCTGGTAGCCCGGATCCCCGTAATGCGCGCGCCCAAGGTGATAATCATAGTCGAACGAATCCCCGGAAAATGCCTCCTGCCACCGGCGCAGAAACGCGGTATTTTCCGCGATCCCCACCGGCATCGTGATGTGATTGCGCTGATAGGCGGGCACCTGAGCCGGGGGTTCCGGCTCCGCGTAAGAGTGCTCAAAGGAACGGCTGATCGGCGCGAACATCAGCACAAAGCGATCCGGGTTATGCAGGCGCTCCTTCTCCGGCGCCCACAAAAGCTCCTGGTAAGCCAGCATGACAATGCGTGTGCGCACGCCCAGCGCGGTCAGGCGCCGGTCGATCTCATTGAGAATCTGCACATACAGATCCGTGGGCAGATGCTCCCGGCACGCTGGGCATTCGCATTGATTGTTGAAGGCATCCGCCAGCCAGACATGCAGATAGTCGGCCTCCGGGTGCTGGCGTGCATATTCCGCCACAGTCCCGGCAAAGCGATCCACCACCTCAGGGGAGGAATAGCACAGGTTTGTGTTGGTGGGGACGCCGTGAAACAGCGTCCGCTGTCCATCTATCTCCGCGAGCAGGCCCTTCGTCTCCGGCAGCGGCTCCTGTGTCTTTTCCCAGCCATCGTCGCGCAGCCCCATCACCCGCGTCGTCCAGCCATGTCCCACCGCATGATACAGCAAACCGCGGCGGTGCGCTTCCTCGATAATCCATTCGGTCATTCTCGCCCCTTCGCCGCGGGAAACCGGCTGCGGCGGAAGCAGAGGATTGTTTTCATGCGCATACCAGCGGTTGAGGAAAATATATGCGTCGTCAAATTGGACGAAATACGCATTGTAGCCTGTCTTTGGCATCCAGTCCAGAAGATCGAGGATGTTTTCCACCGATTCCGCTCCCTCGATACAGATTCCGCGATGCCGGAAGGAAGCCCTTTCCTCGAGGAAAACCGGAATTTTTTCTTTCCATCCCTTTTCCGGCGCACACACGCCGTCCTTTCCCGGCCTCACCCAGCGAAAGCCCAGTTCGCGCAGAAAGCGGTAAACAGCCAGCAGGGCGCTGCGCTCGTTGCTCCCCGCGAGGATCCCTCCCTCGCGGCTCACACGGATCCGCACCGCATCATCAAGCTCCGCATCCTCCAGGCCCTCAAATGGCTTTCCTGGATCCACATCCTCCACTGTTCCGAGCAGAATGACTCCCGGCTCCCGTGTCTGCCCCGGCAGCCATTTCCCGGGAAACGCAGAGCACCCCACCATCTGAAAATGGCGGATCAATTCCTCCGCCGCAAACGATACAATCGGACTTTGCCCGCACGGCACAACCTGAAACTGTGTCATGTTTTTAACCTCCGCTTCCGTCTCAGACCCCTTCTGTTTTTTGTACCGCAGAAGGTTCTGTCTCCTGTGGCTTTCTGTGCTCAAAGCACACAATTTCTTCCCTCTTTGGCAAAACTTTTCCAGCAAATATAGATTTATTATAACATTTCCCTGAATTAATTCAACCAAAAGCAACAAAGACAGAAAAGATTGTAAGGTATTCCAAAAAAGCAGACCAAAAAGCACAAAAGCCGCCCGCTCTGTTTGACACAGAAACGGGCGCTTGTTTATTCTGCTTCGGAAGAAGGCTCGGAGGAGCTGTCACCCTCCGCTGTGGACGAAGCATCGCTCTCTCCACTCTCCGCAGGCTCGGAGGAAGCGTCCTGGGAAGAGGAGCCGGGCAGCTGCGAAACAGCCGCTCCCTGCTGCACAAGGGCCGTCACAGCAGCCTGCACCTGCGCGTCGTTTTCCGGCGCAAGCTGGCGGCGGGCCAGCAGCGCGGCCTGCTCCTCGTCCAGCGATTTTTCCACATCCGGCGTGATTCCCGTGCCGCTGAACGCATCCCCGCCGACACGCAGATATTCCGCCACGGACAGCATCACCGCGGAGCCGTCCGAAAGCTGGATGATATCCTGCTTTTCACCGCGCCCCGCCGTCTGCTCCCCGACGACAAGCCCTTTTTTGTAATCCTGGATATCGGCGGCGAAGAGCTCCGCCACTCCGTAAGTCGAGCCGTTGACCAGTACGCTGATCGGGATGCCGATCTCATTGGCGGAGCTGGTATACTCCACCTCCACCGTACCGGCGCTGTCGCGGCTGCTCACCATCGTGCCGGCCGGGAGAAGCACGTCCAGCATTCCGGACATGATCCCCATGTCGCCGCCGGAATTGTTGCGCAGATCGATCACAAGCCCGGAGATCCCGCTTTTCAGCAATGCGGAAAGCTCGGTGTTAAACTGGTTGTCCGCTCCCTCGCGGAACTGGGAAACAGCCAAATAGCCGACGTTGCCGTTGATCGTCGCGGAGGTGATGGTGCGCTGCACATACTCGGCGCGCGTCACGGGGAAGGACAGCGTTTCCGCCGTACCGCCCTCCTCCTGCGCCGGGCGCAGCACCGTGAGCTCCACCGTCGTGCCAACCTGACCGTCCAGCTTGTTCACGGCTTCGCCGTATGTCAGGCGCACAACCTCCTTGCCGTCCAGGGCAACCACCACGTCGCCCTTTTTCAGCCCGGCCTTCTCGCCCGCCGATCCGGGCAGCACGTCAACAATCTCCATATTGCCGTCCTCGTCCTGCACCGTGGTGACGCCGACGCCCACATTCTTGCCCGTCAGCCCCGCCTGATACTGCTGGAACAGCTCCGCGGAATAGTATTTCGCGCCCGCGTCCCCCAGTCCGGCCACATAGCCGGTGCAGATCGCATCCTCAAGCGTCTTTTCGTCGATGCTGCCCACATAGTCCTGGCGCACCTTCTGATCGATTTCACTGAGCTTTGTATACATGGCCTGCCGCTCGTTGACGTCCGCCATCTTCTCATTGAAACTGTTCATCGCGTATACATAGGTCAGCGACACTGTAATCGCCGACGCCACCGCCGCCAGGGCAATGCCCGCGCCGAGGGATATTTTTCTGCTCATGCGTTCCTCTCCTTCTCTCCGGCGGCCTGGCCGCTTACGAGAAATAATTCATCGGGTTTTGCAGCGTCCCGTTCAAAATCACTTCGAAATGCAGGTGCGCGCCAAATGAATCGCCCGTGTTTCCCACATACGCGATGGTCTGGCCCTTCGTCACCGTCTGCCCCTGGCTGACGGCAAGGCTGCTCGCGTGCGCGTATCGGGTGACATATCCGCCGCCGTGGTCAATGTACACGCAGTTGCCGTAGGAATTGTTCCAGCCCGCCTTGATCACCTTGCCGGAATCGGCTGCCACAATGGCAGCGCCGTAGATGCTGCGCCCGCCCGTGCTGGCAATGTCAATTCCACGGTGGTATCCGCCGTACGTCCATTCCTGAAACTGGGTGGTCAGGCGCGTAAAGCCCGGCACCGGCCAGGTAAAATTGCCCGTGCTCGTGTAGCCGCCGCTTCCCGAGGATCCCCCCTGGGCCTGCGAGGCATAGTAGTCCTTGAGCCAGTCGTCAACCGCCTGGTCGGCCTCCGCCTTCTCCTTCGCGATGCGCTCGCTCTCCTCCTGCACGGCCGCGACGCTCTGGTTCAGCTCCTGCAGCACGCGATCAGCCTCCGCCTGTACGGAAGCCAGCTCGGTGCGGCGGCTTTCCAGCTCGCTGCGCGCGTCCGCGACCTCCTCCTTCTGGCTCTCGATCTCCTGCCGTTCGGCAGCGATTGCCTCCATATCGGCGGAAAGCTGCTGGATCAGCTTTGTGTCATGCTCCGTAATCATGTTGAGCAGTTCAACCTTCTGCGCCATATCGATGACGCTCTCCGACTGCAAAATGATTTCCAGCGTGCTGGCGTCGCCCATCATATAAATAGCGCACAAGCGCTCCTTGAGCGTTTCCACATCCCGATCGATGTTCTTCTGCTTCTCTGCGATCGCGGCATCCTTTTCGGAGATGGAGGCATCCAGCCCGCTGATCTGCGCGTTGAGCCCGTCGATTTGGCTTTGCAGGTTCTGTACCTGCGCGTCAAGGGTATTCTTGTATTCCTGCTGCTTCGACTGATCCGCCTTGAGCCCGGCCAGCTTCGCATCGTTTTCTTCCTTTTCCTGTTCCAGGCGCGCCTGCTCCTGCTGGAGCTCCTGGAGCGTCGCGGCAAAGGCTCCCTGTCCGGGCAGAACAAGAAGAAGCAGCGCGAGCAGCGCCGCGGCCAGCCGGTTTCGATGCTTTTTCATTGCGCTTTCCTTTCCGTGCGTCACGGCGGGGCCTCCTGTTGGAAAGGGAGGCCCCGCCGAAAAATCATTCGATCCGGTGAAACAATCAGCTGAACCAGTTGAACGGGTTCTGACGGTTGCCGTTCACGCGCACCTCAAAATGCAGATGCGGGCCGGTCGAGTTGCCGGTGCTGCCGACATACGCGATAGTCTGGCCCTTTGTCACCGTCTGCCCCGCGCTCACAGCCAGGCTGCTCGCATGCGCGTAGAGGGTGGAATACCCGCCGCCATGGTCAATCATCACATAGTTGCCGTAGCTGTAATGGTACGTTGCGGTCACAACCTTGCCGGAATCCGCCGCGACGATCGGCGTGCCGTAGATGGTGCGCCCGCCGCCGGAGATATCGATCGCCCTGTGCCCGCTGCTGTAGCCGCAGCTGATATTCGTAAAGCCCGGCACCGGCCAGGTAAAGTTGCCCGTGCTGACATATCCGCCGCTGCCGGACGAACCGGACGAGCCGCCGGAAGAATTGTTGTTCTGGGCTGCCTGCTGGGCGTAATAATCCTTCCACCACTGGTCAATCTCCGCGGACGCCTGCGCCTTCTCCTGCGCAATGCGGTCGCTCTCGGCCTGCACGGACTCCACGCTCTGGTTCAGTTCCTCCAGAACACGCTCCGCCTCGGCCTGCACGGAAGCCAGCTCGCTGCCCTTTGTCTCCAGCTCGGTGCGCGCGGCCGCGACCTCTTCCTTCTGGCTCTCAATCTCGGCTTTCTCGTCGGCGATCGCTTCCATATCGGCGGAAAGCTGCTGGATCATCTTGGTGTCGTGCTCCGTGATCATGTTCAGAAGCTCCACCTTCTGTGCCATGTCAATGACGCTTTCCGACTGCAAAATAATCTCCAGCGTACTCGCGTCGCCCATCATATAAATAGCGCACAGGCGATCCTTGAGCGTCTCCACATCACGGTCAATGTTCTCCTGCTTTTCCGCGATAGCAGCGTTTTTCTCGGAGATGGAGGCATCCAGATCGTTGATCTGGGTATTCAGCCCGTCGATCTGGCTTTGCAGATTCTGCATCTGCGCGTCAAGCGCATCTTTATATTCCTGCTGCTTCGACTGATCCGCTTTGAGCTCGGCCAGCTTCGCGTCATTTTCCTTTTTCTCCTGCTCCAGGCGCGCCTGCTCCTGCTGAAGCTCCGTGAGCGTCGCGGCAATGGCGGAGCCTCCCGTCCCCTGCGCGACACAGAGAGCCAGGGCCAGCGCCAAAACAGGCTTACCCAAACGTTTCCAGAATTTTCCCTTCAACTTTGCATTCCCTCCCATCGGAACCTAATCCACGGTTTACAGCGTCACAAGGCCGCCGACGTCCTTTTTCAGATAGCGGCCAATCGAAATCAATCCACCCAGCACGCCGAACGCCGATCCGGCCAGCAGGAAAATCAGCACAATCCGCATCCGGTACGGCCCAAGCGGCAGAGGTGTGAAGAAGCTGAGCACCGAAAGCGAGGACATCACGCTGTCATAGGCCAGATTCAGGATGATGCTGGCCAGGCCGCCCGACACCAGACCGATCAAAAGGCCCTCGACGATGAACGGCACGCGCACAAACCAGTTGGTGGCGCCCACGGATTTCATGATGCTGATCTCCACCCGGCGCGAGAACAGCGCCACACGGATGGTATTTGCGATGATGAACAGGGAAACCACACCCAGAAGCAGGATGATCCAGAAGCACACCGTCGTCACCATATCGTCAAGCTGTGTCAGCTGGTTCGCGATATCGGAATAGTCGATGATCTTTTCCACACCCTCGATCGCGGTAATCTGCGCGGCGGTTTCCTCATACTTCGACAGATCCGTGAGGGAAATGCGATATGCGTCCGGCAGGAAGTTGTCCTCTCCCATCAGCCCCTGAAGCACCGTGCCGTTGTCTCCGAGCATGTCGAGCATTTCCTCGACCGCCTGATCCTTCGGCACCAGCTCGCACTCGCTGATGTTTTCCAGGTTCTTGATCTGTTCACCCACCTGCACAGCCTTGAGCGTCGGCAGGCCCTGCGTGCAGTACACGGTGATCGAGTTGCTGCCCTCCACGCTCTGCATCGCGCTGTCGATGTTCATGGAGAACAGCACGGCCGCGCCCGTCAGCAGAAGGCATGAGACGAGAACACCCACCGAGGCGAAGCTCATCGTCCGGTTGGACCAGATGTTTCTGGCGCCCTCCTTGAGAAGATATCCCAGGCTGCTCAGCTTCACCGGATCATCGCCTCCTTCCCGGAATCCGCGACGATCCGCCCGTTGTGGATCTCCACAATGCGGCGGTGGAAGTGTTTGACCAGGCTATGTTCATGCGTCACCATCAGTACCGTGGTGCCGTGGCGGTTGATCTCACTGAGGAGATCCACGATCTCAAAGGAAAGGGCCGGATCCACGTTGCCGGTGGGCTCGTCCGCGATGATCAGCTTCGGATTGTTGATCAGGGCGCGCGCCAGGCCGACGCGCTGCTGCTCGCCGCCCGAAAGCTCGGCGGGCTTGCACTGGGCCTTGTCCTCCAAATCCACCAGCCCCAGGATGATGGGCACCTTCCGGCGGATCTCGCGGTTCGGCGCGCCCACCACATGCATGGCGAACGCGACGTTCTCATACACCGTCATATTGTCAATCAGCCGGAAATCCTGGAACACGATCCCCATTGTCCGGCGCAGATACGGAATCTGGCGGCGTTTGAGGTCTGTCACCACCGTGTCCCCGATGATGATCGTTCCCTCGCTCGGCCGTTCTTCACACATAATCAGTTTGAGAAAGGTGCTCTTGCCCGCTCCCGAGGAGCCGACAATAAACACAAACTCGCCCTGGTCAATATTCAAATTCACATGGTGCAGCGCATGTGTCCCGTTTGGATACATTTTGCTGACATTCTGAAACGTTATCACAAAAATGCAACCTCATTTCCGCAGCATAACAAAAAACCTAAACTTACCCGCAGGCGGCCCGAATGACCGCAAAAAATGCGCAGCGTCCTTTTGCTGGCATGTTACCATAATACCAAGGGACGCTGCGCTTTTTATTCTTTAAAAGAATAAAATTGTAATTATTTTGTAATCTTTCACCGGTGCGCCCTCTGCTCCGCTCAGAATTTCACCGGGTTGGCAGAGAGATACTTCTTGACCATGAGCGCCACCTTAAAGACGATTGCGTCCTCAAACTCGCGCAGATCAAGGCCGGTAATCTTCTTGATTTTCTCGAGACGGTAAACCAGCGTATTGCGGTGCACAAACAGCTTGCGGCTCGTCTCGGAAACATTCAGGTTGTTCTCAAAGAAACGCTGGATGGTGAACAGCGTCTCATGATCCAGCGACTCGATCGATCCGCGCTTGAACACCTCTCTGAGGAACATTTCGCAGAGCGTGGTGGGCAGCTGGTAGATCAAGCGGGCAATGCCCAGGTTGTCATAGCTGACAATCGGCTTCTCGGTGTCAAACACCTTGCCGACTTCCAGCGCGACCTGCGCCTCCTTGAAGGAGCGGGCCAGATCCTTGATGCCGCTGACCGTCGTGCCGATGCCGACGACACAGTGCGTGTAGAACTCGCTCGAAAGCGTATCGACAATCGATCCCGCCAGCTTGTCCAGATCGCGCGGCTCGATGCCGGTGCGAATCTCCTTGACCAGCGCGATGTCCGTCTCGTTGATGTTGATGACGAAATCCTTCGTCTTGTCCGGGAACAGGTTCTGCACCACGTCGTAGGCGGAAACATCCGTCTTGTTGGTGATTTTAATGAGCATGCACACGCGGCTGACGTCGGAATTAAAGCGCAGCTCGCGCGCCTTGAGATAGATATCGCCCGGCAGGATGTTGTCAAGAATCACGTTCTTGATGAAATTCCCGCGGTCGTACTTCTCATCGTAATACTGCTTGATGCTGTTGAGCGACACAGCCAGCAGCGAAGCATACCGCGCGGCCTCCGGATCGTTGCCGGAAACGAACACCGCGTACTCCGGACGCGGATGGTTGCCGAACGAACGGTAGGTATAGCCATTGAGCACGAAGGTACTGGGAGCCGCCATAACCTCAGCCGTGATGTTGTCGTTGACCTCCCCGATGCGTCCGAGCTCGCTGCACGCGATAATCACCGACGTCTCGTCAACCACGCCGATCGTGCGGTCAATCGCGTCGCGCATCTGGTGGATAACGCCCTGGAATAATCTGTTTGACATGAATCTCCCTCACTTTATCAAGAAATGAGATAAGGCAAACGCAAAGCTGACCGCCCGCAGGTTTTTCCCGCCGGTTGCCTTTCTGTCCTATAGAATCCTGATTTCTTTTCCTATTTATTCTATTCTACACAAAAAGAAATAACTTTTCAACACTTTCTTTCAATAAATCCAGATTGAATCTGGACACAATTCGCGCACCCGTCGGCAAGACCGCCGGCAGGCTGAGCCTGCACGCAATGGCCCGCTCGTGAGTGTAGCGCAAAATTTCACCCCGGCGTCGCGGGACGGTCTGCACATGCTCCCGCATCCCGTGGGTTTCCGTCCTGCGCACATGCAAAACGCCCCTCCATGGCATCACAGCCACAAAGGAGCGTTTTTCCGTCTTTATCAGATACGGTAAACACGGAGCGGCAGGCTGAATTCCTTACTCCCAGAGAACGATCTCCCCGGCCTCCCGCGTGCGCGGAATGTCAATCATCCGCTGGTTTGCGCTGCCCCGGAACCGGAGCGTGAGATCTCTCTCCTCCAGCAGGAACGGGCCGTCAATGAGGACATCAATCTCCCCGAGCAGCGCGTCCACCGCCGGATCCTGCTTTTCGCAAAGCTGTTCATAGGTGTAGCCGGTGTAGCAGAACACGTCACCGCCGTGCGCATGCACCAGATGCGCCAGCTGGGCCAGCGGCGCGGGCTGACAGAACGGCTCTCCTCCCGAGAGCGTCACGCCCCGCAGAAGCGGGTTTTCACAGTACGCGGCGAACAGCTCCTCCACCGTCGTGTCGCGCCCGCCCTCGAAATCGTGCGTGTGCGGATTGTGGCAGCCGGGGCAATGATGCGGGCAGCCCTGCACAAAAATGGTCAGACGAAGGCCGGGTCCGTCGACGATGGAGTCCCCGACAGTCCCGGCAATTCTCAGCTTCATTTTGCTGTCCTCACATGCCGTGCTTGACGCGATCGCTTTCCTCGGCACGCTTGGCATTGTTGAAGCGGTCGAGCGTTCCCACCAGATAACCGGTGATGCGGCGGATGCGGTCAAAGCCGACGCCCTCACCCACCATATTGTCTTTGCTCGAAATGGTAACCTTCTGTGTCATGCTTTTCTGTTCTCCCTTCTCTTTCCTCTCGGTATCTGTCCCCCAAACGGGGCTCTTTTCTTATTCCAGGCCGACAAAACGCGGCATGGACGGATATTTCTTTCTCAGTTCGCGCAGCTTTTCCACGCTCACACCTTCGCCCTCGCGGCGGCCGCAGCGCGGGCACACGTCGTCGATCACACCCGTATAGCCGCACACAGGATCGCGGTCCACGGGATGATTGACACTGCCGTAGCCAACGCCGCATTTCTGCATCCAGCGGATAACGCTCTCAAACGCTTCCAGGTTGCGGCAGACGTCGCCGTCCAGCTCCACATAGCTGATATGGCCCGCGTTCGTCAGCGCATGATACGGCGCTTCCAGCTCGATTTTCCGGAACGCGCTGATCGGATAATACACCGGTACATGGAACGAATTGGTGTAATAGTCGCGGTCCGTGATGCCGGGAATTTTCCCGTACTTTTTCTGATCCATGCGCAGGAAACGGCCCGAAAGCCCTTCCGCAGGCGTGGCCAGCAGCGTGAAATTCAGCCCTGTCTGACGGCTCTCCTCGTCCATACGCTCCCGCATGTGGCTGATGATCTCCAATCCCAGCTTCTGGCTCTTCTCGCTCTCGCCGTGGTGCTTGCCTGTCAGAGACACCAGCGTTTCCGCCAAACCGATGAAGCCAACGCTCAGCGTGCCGTGGCGCAGGACCTCGCCCACGCTGTCATCCGGGCCGAGCTTGTCGGAATCAATCCACACGCCCTGCCCCATCAGGAACGGATAGTTATAAACCTTTTTCCCGCACTGGATGCGGAAACGGTGCAGAAGCTGGCGGATCACCAGATCAATCCGGGCATCCAGCGTTTTGTAGAACTTCTGAATGTCGCCCTTGGCCTCAATCGCGATGCGCGGCAGATTGATGCTTGTAAAGCTCAGGTTTCCGCGCCCGCAGGTCACCTCACGCTCCGGGTCATGGACATTGCCCATCACGCGGGTACGGCAGCCCATGTAGGCCACCTCCGTATTGTAATCGCCGGGCTTGTAGTATTGCAGGTTAAACGGCGCGTCCAGAAAACTGAAATTCGGGAACAGCCGCTTTGCGGAGGTGCGGATCGCCAAATGGAACAGATCATAGTTCGGATCCCCGGGATTGAAATTCACACCCTCCTTGATCTTGAAGATCTGCACCGGGAAAATCGGCGTTTCCCCGTCTCCCAGGCCATCCTCCGTGGCAAGCAGCAGGTTGCGGATCACCATGCGCGCTTCCGGCGAGGTATCCGTGCCGTAGTTGATGGAGGAGAAAGGCACCTGCGCGCCCGCGCGGGAATTCATTGTGTTGAGGTTGTGCACCAGCGCCTCCATGGCCTGGAAGGTCGCGTCATTTGTGTCCGCCTCGGCGGTGCGCATGGCGTACTCATGCGCCCGGCGGGCTTCCGTCTCGCTGATCGCCTCAAAGCCGTTGTCCCGCTGGTGCGGCGGCAGCCAGGCTGCGAGCGCCTCGCCGAAAGCGTCTCCGTTTTCCAGATCCGGCTTTGTTTCGATGCTCTCCCGCGCGGCGGCGGCCAGCGCTTTCGCATCCTCCCGGCGCATCCCGTGGGACACCTCAAAATACTGCCCGAGTGCTTTGAAATACGATTTGCGGAACGTTTTGCGCACACCCGGAGCCATCGCGTAGTCAAAATTCGGCACGCTCTGGCCGCCGTGCATCTCGTTCTGGTTGGCCTGGATGGCGATGCAGGCCAGTGCCGCATAGCTGCGGATATCCTTCGGCTCGCGCAGGAAACCATGCCCGGTGCAGAAGCCGTCGGAGAACAGGCGAATCAGATCGATCTGGCAGCATGTCTCCGTGAGCATATAGAAATCCTCGTCATGGATATGGATATCGCCGTTGATGTGCGCGGCCGCGATATCCTTCGGCAGGACGTGGTTGTTGATGAAATATTTGCTTCCCTCGGAGCCATACTTGAGCATCGTTCCCATCGCCGTATCGGCGTCGATGTTCGCGTTCTCCCGTTTGATGTCCGCGTCCTTTGCGTCCCGGAAGGTCAGCTCCTTGTAAATATCCATCAGCGTGCTCTCCGCTTCGCGGATCTTGGCATGCTCGGCGCGATACAGGATATAGGCCTTCGCCGTGCGGGCAAAGCCGTAAGCGATCAGCTGCTCCTCCACACAATCCTGTACCTGCTCCACGGTGGGCACGTTTCCGCCCCCCACATGCTCCGTCACCTTCCTGGTCAGGATTTCTTCCATCTGCGGGGTCATGGTTTCCTCCCCCACAGCCTGATTTGCTTTATGGATGGCGCTGCGGATCTTGTCCGCGTCAAACTTGACAATCACGCCGTTGCGCTTTTTGATTTGATTCGGCATCTTTCTGTGATTCCTTCCCTTTCCGCCGCGGCCTGCACGGTGCGCCTGGCGGATTTCTTCCCGGTTCCCTTGGAACAACTGCATCTGATTGTACAACATCTAGTTGTCTGTGTCAATGGTTGAAAAGAAAGGCAACAAGATGTTGAAAACCAGTGGAAAACCTCCCGCGCGCCGCTTCCACGCTCAAAAAATTTTCCACCGAAAAGGTGAACCGGTTAAAAAAAGGAAAATTATCCCAATAAAAAATTTTTTGACAAAAAAGTATGCCGCAAACCCTCGTTCGCGGCATACTGATTTTCTTCGATTTTTCTCCCGGTTATATGACCCGGTTTCCGTTTTCGTCCGTGACCACCATCATATTGGGATACACCCGGGTGAGATAGTCGTTTGGATACGCCTGATCCAGAAAAACATCCAGCTGATTTTTCGCGGGCTCCCCATGCACACGGGCCGTCCACCGTGCCACCGCAAGGCCGGAGATCGTCATGTTGAAAATCATCAGAACCAGCAGCACCCACGTCAGCGGAATTCCCACCCGGCGAGGAATGCGCTCGATCCAGGCGGACATGCGCGGATAAAAATCCTTCACCCACAAAAGCCCAAGAATTCCCCAGAAAAAGGCAAACATCAGGTTGGTGCGTCCCTGCAAATTGAACGGCGTCTCACTGTACTCCCAGGATACTGTGCCAAACGCCATCTCCTGCACCCAGCTGCACACATATTCCACCGCGCCGCCCAGAAGCATACTGCCGAGGAAAATCCACAGATCGCGCTTTTGGGAAAGCCAGTGCAGGCCAAGCGTGAGCACCACGGCCCCGAATCCGTAGACCGGGTTAAACGGGCCGTAAATCACGCCGCTTCTGTTTTCTATGTAAAACTTTGTGATCAGGCACCAGAAGGTTTCCACCACCACACCGATCACACATCCAAGAAAAAACACCCAGAATATTTTGTAAAACCCCAATCCGGGCGCAAAAGGGTACACCGGCTTGCGGCGATGGATTGTTTCCGTCATGCCAATCTTCCTCCAAAAATCCCTCCGGGGAGGGAGTCTCACCCCATACAACAGTGGGCCATGCTCCGATATTATAGCACGAAACGGAAAGAAAAAACAGGATTATCTCGAATTTTCCACAAAAAAGAGGAAAACAGGGGAAAACCAAACCCAAAAGGACGGCAAAAAGCCCCTTCCGGCATTTGCCGGTGGGGCCTTCCGCTTTCATTTAGAGAGTTTGTTATATATGGAAATAAAGCTTATGATCAATCCATCATCTCCCACCAAGGGAGAGAAACGTTCGGATCCTGAGCCGGAGGCATCGGATAACCGTATGATTTGGAGGAGGAACGTTTCGAAGAGCTGGACTCCGAGGAAACCGTCTGCTCCGGCTTCGCAGCGGAAGCGGATCCTCCGCTTTCAGCGGGCGCTTCATGAGACGGCGAACTGGAAGCACTGCCGGACGTTTCGCCCGTGGAGCTGCCTGCTGTGCCGCTCATGGCTGTATCTGTGGAATCCGTGCTTTCCTTCCCGCTCCCGTGGCTTTCGGAAACGTCCGTTCCACTGGTTTCCTCTGTCTCGGAAGGCGAGGAGATATTTTCCTTTCCGTCCTCCTTGGAAGCCGCAGAAGTCTGGTTATCCCCTTCTCCGGAACCGGAAGCGGCCCCACTTTCCTCCGCCGTGGATACGGGATCCTTGCGCGACGGACGGGGAGCGGTTGGACGGTATTCCATCGGGGTTCCGCCGGAGGAAGCAAATCCCTCCCCGGAGGATGCCCACGACTGATCGACCTTGCCGGAATCCTGCCACTTCGATTCCGCGGAATCCTGGCTGGACGGCGGCGTCTCACTGGAAAGCGTTCCGCTGCCTGTTCCACTGGACAAAGCGGGATCCTGGCTTTGTGGGATCTGGGAAGCCGTCTCCTTCATGATATCCTTGACGGGCTTTCCCAGCCACTCCTGTACATCAATGGAATCGGGATCCGGAGCGGTGTCGCGAAGCTGCTCCACCAGCGTGAGCTTCCCGGGCGATACGCCCAGCTCGCGCGCCTGCTCGAGCTGATCCTCACCGACGGTCATCGCCGCCACCACGACCTCTTTTTCACTTTCCTGCGTGGCCCGCAGCGCCGTCTCACGGACATTTTCCACCAGGCGCTCGGCCTCCTGATGATCGCGGCAGGAAGCGGCAATCACCATGCCTCCCGGGTCATCCCCGTCGAAATATCCGTCCTGCGCAATCTGGCGGACGGTGATGGTGATCGCGTCCTCAATGCTGCGGTTATCCAGCCTGCCGACCTCCTCCAAAAGCTCGGTGCCGTCGCCGTTGACCGCTTCCACGGAGAGAACGACGCCCAGGCGGTTGAGTGTGTATTGCAGGGAGGGGTTGACATCCAGGGTAACAATCGAATAGGGGGATACATAGGTGTGGATCCCCGCTCCAATAATCAGAAAAATGGCGGCCGCACAGGCGGCCAGTACGGCAAGCTGACGCGAAAGGGCAACCCGGTGCACATGTATTGTCTGCCCAATCGCGTAGGCACGGTTTTTCACTTTAAAAACGCTGCCGTCGCGTCCCAGGGCCGCCGCGGTGTCCCCGCGGATTTCGACAATGACTGCTTTCATGAACGGGGCTCCTTTCGGATGAAGCGCATGTATTCGGAGAGACCCGGATACTCGCCCGACAAAATAATCGCCGCCGCAATGATATATTTTCGGTGTCGATCGAGAACCTTGCGCGGCACGCCTGACCGTTCCTCCAGCGCTTTCATCGGCAGCTGGCCCGATTGCAGAAGCGTTTCCCGCAAAAGGGGCGTATCCAGCAGGGTATTCACGGCTTTGGCACAGCTTTCCCTCGTTTTGCCCGCCCGCGGCGAGCAGGAGGCCAAATCAAAAAACGAAAAGCCAAACCCGGAAAACTCCTGATTTGCCGCCTCGATCTCCTCTTTCAGACTGTAATCCTCCGTGCGGGTTGTCTGCTTTGCCACCGCAAGCCGGAGCGAAAGGCCTTCCTCCTCTTCGGAGGGATCGGCTTCAAAAACAGATGGATCGACGGAAAGTTCGGCGCTCCTCGACTGGTTCTTACGGAAATGATCCGTCAGGCGGCGCCGGATGACGACGGCGGCAAAGCCCTGCAGGCTTCCCTTTTCCGGTTCATGATCCTGCACCGCCTCGGCAAATGCCTGCAAGGCGACAGACCACTCGTCATCTTCCTTCGTTACATACCGCCGCGAGACCGCGGAGGCCGTCCTCAGAATGAAGGCCTCGTTTTCCCGGACAAGCCGTTCCAGCTCTTCCTCCGATCTTCTGAGGACGCCTCCTGCTTCTGCGGAAGCTCCGTTTTGTTGTTCCTTCCCGTGTCCATGGAAAATAGATCGTTGCATTATTTTCATTCGCAATCTCTTTTCTGAATTTTGGGGTCGGATCAAAAAATTTTTAAAAAAATCGGATTTTTTTCGCCTCGCTTCCTGCCAAATCAGGAAGCGGCGAAACATCTCCCTCATGGTAACACGCTGAAAAGCTATAAAATGTTACAATCTCATAAATTTTTTCAAACGATGTCCGCCTTTTCTCAGCGTCCTTGTCCGCGCCGGGAGAGCAGGACAAATACTGCCACCAGCACCACCACGGCGGCCGCCAGAAAAACAGGGAACATTTCCCAGGTCCCCTGCTCCGCCGGCGCAGGCGGCTCGGACTGCGGGGAGGACTGCACCGCTTGTGAGGAGACCGCCGCGCTGGAGGAAACCGCCGGGGAAACAGGCTTCGATCGCACCGCGGAGGAAGCAGGCCGCGAAGAAACAGCGGCGGAGGAGGCGGACAGCACGCTCTGCCGCTTCTCAATCAGGGCAATCTGCGCCGCAATGCCCGCATCCTCCTCGAGCTCCATCGCCTCCCCGGCGGAGATCAGATCCTCGCACGATGTGGAAAGATTCACCGGGCGGCCGGTCCCACGGTCAACCTCCAGCGTCAGGACGCCCACATTTTCCAGATATGCGCCGGTCTGCACGCACAAAGCCTGTCCTTCCCCGTTTTTCCAGCTCACCATACGGTTTTCCTCGGTATGGCTGCGCCCGTCAATCAGCACGTCAATGCCTTCCGTTTCGGAAATAAGGCGTTCACCGGTCCATGGCCAGAGGGAGGAATCGCCCATATGCGCCAGAACGATCAGCATGGTGCAGCCTTCCTTGCGCAGGCGGTCGATCTCCTGCTGGACACAGGCGGCGGGATCGGCCAGAATCAGGCTCTGCCCATCCTCCATTTCAAGCTCACCCAGAAGATCCGGGCTTGTCACCCCAATCAGCCCGATGCGCACTCCCTGCACGGTCAGCCCTACGGAAGGCGTGAACACCGGCTGTGCACTTGTGCCGTCGAGCAGGTTGCAGCTCAGGATCGGCGTGCCGCTGTCCGTCTCCAGCTCATTCAGATGCGCCGTGCCGTAACTCAGATCCGCGAGCCCCGGCGTCATGGCCGTGTAGCCGATCGTTTTGAAAAGCTCCGCGACACCCGCACCCTGCTCCACCGTGGCAAAGGAAAGCCCGTGAAAGGCGTCTCCGGCGTCCAGAATCAGATCGGCGCGGTGACCGTCTCCCTCTGCAATCGTCTGAAGCTTGGCGTATCCGACACACGTTTCCCCGGCGGCGTAGCGGCCATGCGAATCATTCGTGTGTACGATGCGGATCGAAACCGTTTCCTCCTCGTCCGCAAAAACGGCGGGCGGTATGCCCACGGCGGTAAGCGCCAGCACCAGGCAGATTGCCAGTGCGAGCTGCAGGTATTTTTTCATGACTTCTCCTTTCCTCACAACGCAAATCCAGCCGTGACAGAAAAGGAGGATGCGTCCCAAAAGCTGGGAGCATCCTCCTGAAACGATCGGGAATGACAAGCAATCAACCTGTGGGACACCCCAACATCCGGACGCTTGATCATGCGGCGTCCGCTTAATTTACATCTGCGTCGCGTCCGTTGGGATCGATGTACTCGTTTCCGTACTGACCCGTGCTTTCCTTGAGCTGATACGCCTTATTTGCATACTCAATGAAGTCTTCGTCATGCTGCTTCTCGTCCGGGATATATGCCTTGCCCTTTTCACGCTTACGCAGATTGAAGTGCTTCATCTTATCACGCAGGAAAGCAGCCTGATTGCGCATTTCCTGACTGGAGGCGTCCGATTCCTCACTGATTGCGGCATTCTTGGTGGCCGCTTCGGTGATCTGGTTCACAGACTCGGCAACCTGCCGGATGCTTTCCATCTGATTGGTGGACAGGCCGGAAACCTGCTCAACAATCTCAATGATTTGACTGATCTTCTCATTGATGTTCTCAAAGATAGCAGCGGACTCTGTTGCGATGTTCGTGCCGTGCTCCGTCTGCTTAATGCTGTTCTCAATGAGGACATGGCTTTCCTGTGCCGCTTCCGCACTCTTCATAGCCAGAGCACGCACTTCATTGGCAACAACGGCAAAGCCCTTTCCGGCGGCACCGGCACGGGCCGCCTCGATGGCGGCATTGAGAGCCAGAATGTTGGTCTCAAAGGTAATATCATCAATGGTTTTCATGACGGTGGCAATTTCCTTGGAAGCATTGCGCATATGGATGACGGAATCACACAGGACCTTCATATGTTCGTTGCTGGTTCTGAGCTCCTCTTTGATCTCCTTCGTGATCTCATAGGCAGCCTGCGCTTTTTCATCATTGTACTGGATCAGATCGCTGACGTGCTTCATCTCATCGGACAGGTGCTGAGCCGCGGATGCCTGCACGGTGCTGCTGTCCGCCAGCATATGGCTCGCGGCGGCAATTTCATCTGCTCCGGCTGCCACGGAATGAGCCGAATCCACAATCTCATTGAACATGATATCATTGGACTGTACCAGGCGGTACAGGCTCTTGCCCAGGCTGTCACGGCGGGAACGGATCTTGACAAACGCTGTCATATCGCCCTCCGCGATGCGCTGCACCACTGCCATATTCTCCCGGATGTTGTCCGCCATGGTATGGAAAGCGGAGATCATCATGCCGACTTCATTATCCGCGTTTTCCGTCTCCAGACGGGCAAGCTCTTCACTGGCAACATCCAAATCGGCCGCGCCAAAGGAGAGGTTCTTGGACCAGTCCGCCACCATCATGACAGGCTTTGCAATCTGGCTTGCCAGTTTTTTCCCGTACAGGATGGAAAATACACTGATGGCAATGACAGCGCACACAATGACAACGATCATAATCGTCATCATGGATTCAAAGCTGCGCGTGTTGCTCTGTACCTCCGCGGAATACAGGCTGTCAATGTCATACAGCCCGTTAATCACTTCGGAGGCCTTCGGATCCAGTTCTGAAAAGAAAAGATTGATGGCTCCTTCACGATTCGTGGTGCTCGTTTGGAGCAATTCCTCCGCCAGGCTGTGAATCTCATTGTGCCCCTCGATAAGCTGCTGTGCCTTCGACTTGATTTCGCTGTTTGCTCCGCTCTTCGTCATATACTCATCGAGCCACTTGCCGAAAGAGCAGGTTTGCGGATCGAGGCTGCCCGTAAAAGAGGAGCCGTTTTCCAGCGATCGGATCAGATCCGAACGCCACTGATAGTGTGAAGAAATCGTGTTGGAAAGTACTGCGCGCTCTTGATCCAGGCTGGTTATATTGGCATAGAACACAAACAAGACGCTCAACGATATGATCGTAATGACGCCCACCAAAGCGGATAGAAGAGTAACCGTCAAATACCCCTCCATAATCCGTTTTCGTATGCTTTTTTTGATCGTGCCGCCTGACTGCTTTGTTTCCATTCTTTTCCCTCTCTTTCAGAAAACCATTGCTGTTCCATTTAATGCAAGGCTTATCTAAAATAGAATCACCCACTCAAGCGACCGGGGATGACCCGCATCCGAAAACGCAGCACGCACAGCATCTGTCTCCAGACGCTCCCAAGGAACAGATAAAATAACATTATTTGCATGCTTATTCTATCACACGGTTATCCCATTTTCAAGCCAATGCGTACATCTTCAGACAAGAATATTGGCCTAATCTGCCGCAGCCCGCTGGATCAGCGGCGCCCGTTTCTTCCTTTCGCCCCATCGCATCAGCACACTGGAAAGGAAAACCCCCGGAAAACTTTGGTTTTCCGGGGGCTCTGTAAAGCTTCTGGATCGGTTTTGGCCAATCAGCGCTTGGAGAACTGCGGTGCGCGGCGGGCAGCCTTGAGGCCGTACTAAAATGCTCTTACGTCCGTTTTTCCTTGAGATTTCGGGCTTTTCGGGCCTTCCCCTTAAAAGTTGCCCCACTATTTAATCATAAAATGGGGACATCAGATGCTCGGTTTTACTGTCGAAATGCGTCGTTCACCACACTCACAAGTTCTTCGGGTTTATTATACTTCACCTGAGCGTAAATGTCCATCGTTGTCTTACTATTTTCATGTCCGGCAAGATATTGGACTGTCTTTGGATCAACGCCAGCATACAAAAGATTGGTAATATAGGTATGCCGAAGTTGGTGTGGAGTCACATCAAAGTCGATGGCGTATATCAGTTTGGGATTATTCTTTTGATGACCGCCGAGGGTAGGGGTAACTGTGTACTTAATGCTTTGGCCGTTGACATACTTATAATAGTTGCGGGGCTTGGCAGTCCGGACAGTCACATACTTCCATAACCTTTGAAACTGTGAAGCAGATAATGGTTGGCCTTCGCTGTCTGCTATCACATATTCAGATATGGATTTCTCTTTGACTTCCCGCAGGCGGTCTACTAAGCATTTGGGAACAGGAACGTCCCTGCGGGCCGCTTTGGTTTTTAATGTTGTAGAAACCACCGGCCTGTTATGCTCGGTTCGCCATGCCCTCCTGACAGAAATATACGGTGCAGGTGCATCCAGAAACACGCAATCCCATTGAAGCCCCAGAATTTCCTCCCGGCGCAGGCCGGAATACAAGGCAATCATGATAAACGTATATGGTGGTAACTCTTTGACAGCATCCAGAAGCACCTTTGTTTGTTCATCCGTCAAGGCTTCCTTTTTCTTCGCTTGCTTTCCTCCTTTTGCTGAAATACCTTCACAGGGATTATAGTCAAGTAGTTGGCTGCGCTCTGCCGAGTAAAAGACGCATTTCAAAAGCATATTCACCGTGCTATATAATCCTGCCGATTTTGTGGCCAACGGGATCAGCGCCAGCCGAATATCATCCGCTGTTACATCCGACAGATACATAGAACCCAACGGCTCGACTATGTATTTGTTCATGTTAATTGTGTACCCTCTTAATGTAGCTGGTGAAATCTTTGCCGACTGCATCAGCAGCCACTTCTCGCAATATTCCGCAACCGTGGGATTTTCTTTGCGGAAAATAGCTTCTTCCACTTGGCGACGCGCTTCCTGTTCCTTTTGATACAGTTCTTCACAGGTTTCAGCGTACAAATCCACTCTTTTCCCATCAGCATCTGTGATTCGTGTTCTGTAATACCGGATTCCTTTCCGCACAACAGTTCCATATTCAGGAGTCTGCCCCTTTTTCTTTGCCATAATATTATTTCCTTTCCTATTATAATGTAGCCTAATGCTCATATTTCTTTTATCAAAAGTTCTCATTCTTCTCAAAGGTGCGATCCCTGAAAACGCAAAGGGCGAGGAAGATTCCTCGCCCCAGCCTGTCGAAAAAGGTCACCGATTGGTGGCCTTTTTCTCGTATAAAGGGAGAAAATGCGGTATAATGAGTTTGGGGTGATAAAAATGCTGGTAAAGAATGCAGAA